>NZ_JBIRGP010000001.1:0-603983 GCF_044328075.1 Streptomyces sp. NPDC017991
ATCGGCGCGGCTGCCGCGGCCGCGCTGCGCGCCGCCGGACACCGCGTCGTGCTCCTCGGCCGCACCGCCGAAACGCTCGCCCACACCGCCGCCGCCCTGGGTGACGACGTCGACCACCTCGTGTGTGACCTGACGGACTCCGGCTCCGCGGCCGACGCCGTCGCCGAGGTCCAGCGGCGGCACGGCACACTCGACATCCTTGTCGTCTCCTCGGGCGGTCCGGCGCCGGGAAGGGTTCTCGACATCGCCGAGCCGCAGTGGAAGCACGATGTCGACCTGCTGCTCCTGGCGCCTCTGGCGCTGATGCGAGCCGCCCTGCCCGCGATGGCCCGGCGTGGCTTCGGGCGCGTCGTGGTGCTCACCTCGACGGCGGTGCGCCAGCCCCAGCCGCAGCTCGCCTCCTCCAGCGTGCTGCGTCCGGCGGTCACGGCCGCGGTCAACCTGGCTTCCCGGGAGTACGCGCACCAGGGCGTCACCGTCAACTGTGTCGCTCCCGGCGCCACCCTCACCTCCCGCCGCCTGGAGGTGCTGCAGAGCCGTGCCGACGCGGCCGGCCTCGACCTGACCACCGTCATGCAGCAGGACCAGGCCGACATCCCTGCCCAACGGGCCGCGCACCCCGCCGAGATCGGCGCGGCGGTCGCGTTCCTGGCCTCCGCGGAAGCCGGTTATGTCAACGGGACGGTCCTCACCGTGGACGGCGGCCGTACCGAGGTCCCCGGATAGGTTCCCCGCATGAGCCCAGACTTGGCACCACGAGAGGACGACACCCGATGAGCACTTCAGGCCCCGGTTTCGTGTTGGGTGACTTCCTGGCCGCCCTCACTCCTGTAGTACGCCCTGGCGGTGCGCGACCGCTGGTGGTGCACGACGAGGACCTGGAGACCATTCCGCCCGGGACCGTGCCCAACCCCACGGAGCTGCGGGTCGCGGGCAGGCTGCCCACCTCCACCTTCGAGCTCTTCCGCCAGGTCATCCCGCCCAACGAGAGCTCGGACATGCAACGGCACTACCACGAGACCGTGCACTTCGTGATCGCAGGCGAAGGACACAGCGAGATCGAGCGAGCCGACAGTTCGGCGGGGAGCCACCGCGACTCCGCGCACGGGGGAACGGACGCGGAACCCGACTCCATCACCTGGCGCTCCGGCTCCTTCATCTACACCCCTCCGTGGGCGTGGCACCGCCACTTCAACGATTCCGCCGAGCACCCCGTCGAGTTCCTCACGATCGAGAACTCCCGGCTGCTCGCCCTGTTCGGCCTGGCCCGCAGGGAGAGCGCGGGACTCGTCACTCTCGCCGAGGCCCGTGCCCACTTCGAGTAGCGGCGCCGACCGCGCATCCACCGATCCGACCCCCGTGAGGAGCCCTGAACGCCATGGAAGGCATCGACACCGCAGGCCGGACAGAGCCTCCGGCGACCGCACCTGTCGCCGGATCCGCCGTCCCCGAGCACATCAGCGTGTGGGCTGAACTGGCTGCCCTGGACCACACTGTGCGACACGTCGACGTCCGGCTGTCCGGCCGGTCGGTGCGCACCCGCGTCCTCCAGGCGGGCGCCGGACCCGAGTTGGTGCTGCTGCACGGCACCGGGGGCCACCTGGAGGCATACGCCCGTGACATCGCGGGGTTGGCCCAGGACTTCCACGTCACCGCCTATGACATGGTGGGCCACGGCTGGTCGGACCTGCCGGACCTGCCGTACACCATCGACGTGCTCACCGAGCATCTGGTCTCTCTCCTGGACGTCCTCGAAATCGACCGGGCTCACCTGTCCGGGGAGTCGCTGGGCGGATGGGTGGCCGCGTGGTGCGCTGCACACCATCCCGAGCGGGTAGCACGGCTGGTGCTGAACACTCCCGGGAACATCGCCAACAAACCCGAAGTGATGGCCCGGTTGCGGGACAGCACCTTGGCGGCCGTACGCGATCCGAGCGACTCCACGGTCCGTCGCAGGGTGGAGTTCCTCTTCCACCACAAGGAGATGGTCACCGACGAGCTGGTCAATCTGCGCCGACAGATCTACTCACGGCCCGGGTACATCGACGCCGTCAGCAACACCCTGGTCCTCCAGGATCCTGAGGTGCGGCGCCGGTTCGCCTGGGATCCCGCGTGGGTGTCCCGGGTGACCGCGCCCACGCTGCTGCTGTGGACCAGCCATGACCCGACCGGGGGCCTGGACGAGGCGCACATGCTTCTGGACTGGCTGCCCGATGCCCACCTGCACGTCATCGACGACGCGGGCCACTGGCCGCAGTGGGAGAAGCCGGAGCAATTCCTTGCCGCCCACCGCGACTGGCTCCGTCCCGGAAGCCCGGAAAGCCCGGAAAGCCCTGCCAGCCCTGCCAGCCTGGGAAGGAAGCACTCCTGATGGCCGAGGTCATCGGCTTCGTGGGGATGTCCCACAGCCCGTTCGCAAGTCTGCTGCCCCCGGATCGCGCCGATGGCCCCGGTGCGCGGTTCCTCGCCGACGCGGAGCGGGTGCGCGTCGCGGTCGACCGACTCGCACCCGACGCCGTCGTTGTCATCGGACCGGATCACTTTCACGCCAACTTCTACGACGTGATGCCACCGTTCATGCTGGGTGTCGAGGAAGTCACCGGTTTCGGGGACTACGGCAGTACCGCGGGGCGGCTCCCCGTCGCGGGCAACCTCGCCTGGTCCGCACACACGAGCCTCACCGGGGCCGGCTTCGATCTGTCCCTGTCGTACTCCCTCACCGTCGACCACGGCATTGTGCAGACCTACGAGATGATCACAGGTGCCGTCGCCGTGCCGCTGGTGCCGCTGGTCGTCAACACCGCCGCTCCTCCCCTGCCGTCGCTGGACCGTTGTGTGGCCCTGGGCCACGCCTTGGGGGCGGCGCTGCGAGACGCGGAATATCCCGGCAGGGTGCTGGTCGCGGCCAGCGGTGGGTTGTCCCATTGGCTGCCCACGAACGACCCCCGCGACGTGGGAGTGGTGGGCGAGCGCCGTACGGCTCTGATCCATGGCCGGACCGATGTCCGGGCCTTCGCCGTGGCTCGCGAGCCACGCGTACGCGCCATGGGAGGAAATCCGGACGCACGGGTCAACGAGACCTGGGACGCCTGGTTTCTCGACCGCCTCTCCGCAGCCGACGCGCAGTCCGTCGCCGCGCTGGACGACGACGGACTGGAGGAAAACGCGGGCAGAGGAGGGCACGAAGTGCGGTGCTGGCTGATCGGGCAGGTGGCGGTGGGACAGCCACTGCAGTGGACCAGCTACGAGCCGGTGCCGGAGTGGATCACAGGTATGGGAATCGGTACGACATTCCCCGTGGACTGATCCCGGTTCCCAGTGGCTTCCTCCCCGCCGACGTTCGGCGCGCCCTCACGCTCAACCACATCGACGGCACCACGTATGCGCGGAATCCGAAAATGATCTCAGGGTATGGAGGCACGAAATGAAGAAGCACCCCGTCATGGCCATGGCCATGACCGCAGGAATCCTGGCCGGAACGGTTGCTCTCGCACAGCCGGCTGTCGCATCGACGTCCGACTGCTCCGGATACGAGCACGTCCAGACCCGCCCGGCGGCAGCCGGCGAAACGTCACTGCCCTGGCGATACCTCATATCCCTGCAGACAGGCACGATCGACGTCTGCCTCGACGGTCCGGACGGCACCGACTACGGCCTGAAGCTGGTACGACTCGTCCCGGGCGGCCAGGAAACCGTCGCTACCGCGCCGAGCGGTGGGTCCGACAAGACGCTCTCCTACGTGGGACCGGTCAGCGGTTATCAGGTGCAGGTCACCGCCGACAACGCCGGTACGTACACCGCGGGTGTCAACCTCCCGTAGAAAACGATCCAACAGCGTCACCGATCGCAGCGGGACCTGTAGGGGGTTGGCAGTCGTGGTCGTGACTGCCAACCCCCGCCTCATGGCTGGGTGTCAGCTGGTGGGACGGTCCGCTGCCAGGTCCAGGGCGATGTCGGTGATCATGTCCTCCTGCCCCCCGACCATGCCGCGTCGGCCAACCTCCACGAGGACGGCCCGCGTGTCGACGCCGTAGCGGCGGGCCGCCGCCTCGGCGTGGCGCAGAAAGCTGGAGTACACGCCGGCGTATCCGAGGGTGAGGGTCTCGCGGTCGACGCGGACCTCGCGGTCCTGGAGAGGGCGTACGACGTCGTCGGCGGCGTCCATGAGCGGGAACAGGTCGCAGCCGTGGTCCCACCCCATCAGGTCGGCGACCGCGACGAACGCCTCCAGGGGGCAGTTGCCCGCTCCGGCACCCTGGCCCGCGAGGGAGGCGTCGACACGGGTGACGCCGTTCTCGACGGCGACGACCGAGTTGGCCACGCCCAGGCCGAGATTGTGGTGGGCGTGGATGCCGATGCCGGTGGCCGGGTCGAGGATCTCACGGTAGGCGCGGACGCGGTCACGGACGCCGTCCATGGTGAGCCGGCCCCCGGAGTCGGTGACGTACACCGCGTGGGCGCCGTAGGACTCCATCAGCTTGGCCTGCCGGGCGAGTTCGGCGGGCTCGCCCATGTGGGACATCATCAGGAACCCGGCCACGTCCATGCCCATCTCGCGGGCCGCGGCGATGTGCTGGGCGGAGATGTCGGCCTCGGTGCAGTGCGTGGCGACGCGCACCGAGCGGATGCCGAGGGAGTGGGCCTGCTTCAGGTCGTGCAGGGTGCCGATGCCGGGCAGCAGCAGTGTGGTGGGAATCGCCTGCGTGACGGCGCCCACGACAGCTTCGATCCACTCCCAGTCGGTGTGGGCGCCGACGCCGTAGGTGATGCTGGAGCCGGACAGGCCGTCGCCGTGGGCGATCTCGATCGCGGCCACCCCGGCGGCATCGAGCGCGCCGGCGATGGTGCGGGCCTGCTCGACGGTGTACCGGTGGCGGACGGCGTGCATGCCGTCCCGCAGGGTCACGTCCTGGACGTAGAGGGGGGTCATCGGGATGCCACCTCCGTGGCGCGGTGTGCGGCCATGCGCTCGGCGGTGCGCAGGGCGGCCGAGGTCATGATGTCGAGGTTGCCGGCGTAGGCGGGCAGGTAGTGGGCGGCGCCCTCCACTTCGAGGAAGACGGACACCTTGACGGCGCCGGCCCCGCCGGGGGCCAGGGCGCGCAGCGGGTCGTCGGGTGCGACCCGCTCGAACTGCACCTTCTGCTTGAGGCGGTAGCCGGGCACGTAGGTCTGCACACGGGCGACCATCGCCTCCACGGAGGTGGTCACGGCCGCGTCGTCGCAGTCGCCGACCAGACAGTGCACGGTGTCCCGCATGATCAGCGGGGGTTCGGCGGGGTTGAGGACGATGATCGCCTTGCCGCGGGCCGCGCCGCCGACCTTCTCGATGGCGGAGGAGGTGGTCTCGGTGAACTCGTCGATGTTCGCGCGGGTGCCAGGACCGGCCGAGCGGGACGAGATGGAGGCGACGATCTCGCCGTAGTGGACGGGGGTCACGGCGGTGACAGCGGCCACGACCGGGATGGTGGCCTGTCCGCCGCAGGTGACCATGTTGACGTTGCGCGCGTCCAGGTGGGCGTCCCCGTTGACCGGCGGGACGACGTAGGGGCCGAGCGCGGCCGGGGTGAGGTCGACGACCGTGCGGCCGAGGGCGCGCAGCACCTCGTCGTGGCGGCGGTGGGCGCCGGCGGAGGTGGCGTCGAAGACCATCGACACGTCCGTGAACTCGTCCAGCTCCACCAGGCCGTCGACGCCCCCGTGGGTGGTTGCGACCTTCAGGCGGCGGGCGCGAGCCAGACCGTCCGAGTCCGGGTCGATGCCCGCCATCGCGGTGATCTCCAGTGACTCCGAGAGCCGCAGTACCTTGATCATCAGGTCGGTGCCGATGTTGCCCGATCCGATGACGGCTACCTTCGTGGTCATGAGTCCGGTCCTTCCGCGGCGACGGGCGCGAACACTGTGCTCACCGTGCCGAGTCCTTCGATCCGAGCGGTGAACGCGTCGCCCTCGGCGGCGACCGCCATGGGACCGAGCGCACCGGTCAGGACGATGTCACCGGCGCGCAGCGGGTCACCCATTCCGGCGAGGGTGGACGCCAGCCAGAGGGCCGCGGTGAGCGGGCTGCCCAGGCAGTCGGCGCCGGTGCCCCGCGAGACGGTCTCGCCGTTCTTGGTCAGGGTCATGGCCACGGCGCGCAGGTCGACGCGGTCCAGGGGGACGGGGGTGCCGCCGAGGACGTACAGACCGCAGGAGGCGTTGTCGGCGACGGTGTCCACGATGGTGATGTCCCAGTCGGCGATACGGCTGTCGACGATCTCCAGCGCGGGCAGCGCGAAGGCCGTGGCCCGCAGCAGGTCCGCGACGGTCGGGTCCCGGTGCGGCAGGTCCGTGCCCAGCACCAGGGCGACCTCGGCCTCCACCTTCGGTTGGAGCAGCCGGCCGGGTGCGATCGGCTGCCCTTCCGGTACCGCCATGTCGGCGAAGAGCGCCCCGAAGTCCGGCTGGTCGACTCCGAGCTGCCGCTGGACGGCGGGCGAGGTCAGGCCGATCTTGCGGCCGACCAGGCGTCGGCCCTCGGCGACAGCACGGTCGACGTACAGCCGCTGCACCGCGTAGGCGGCCTCGACGTCCTGATCGCGAAGGAGTGCGCGTACCGGCGGACACGGCACTCCCGTGCGAGCGGCCTCGGCGAGGACGGCCGCCACCTTCGTCGCCGCGTCAGCGGACTCATGGACGCTCATGCGGGCCTGCCGGGCGCGGTGGGGCGGCGGTGCGGATCGGACATGCGGGGTACCTCCGGGACGGGGAGACGCGTCGGTGTCAGGCGGCAACGGCAGGCGCGCCGGTACAGGACAGGTATAGGAGTACGGGCGGAGACCCGGCAAAATGTGTTCCATGACGCGGAACAGCACCCAAGGGAACATGCTCGACAAGGCCGGGATGATCCTGGATTGCTACCGACCCGACGGCGGGGCGTTCCGTCTGACAGAAATCACCGCCCGTACGGGACTGGCCAAGGCGACCGCGTTCCGGCTGTGCGCCGACCTGGTGCGCCTGGGGCTGCTCGACCGCGACGCGGACACCTACCGGCTCGGTGGCAAGCTCTTCGAGCTGGGATCGCTGGTGCCGCGCCGGCACGACCTGCGGGAGACGGCGCTGCCCTTTCTCCAGGACCTCTTCGAGGCCACGCACGAGACAGTGCACCTCGGGGTGCGGGAGGGCCGGGATGTGGTCTACGTGGAGCGGATCCACGGTCATCAGGCGCTGGCGCTGCCCTCCCGGATCGGTGGCCGACTGCCGCTGACGTGCACGGGTGTCGGAAAGGCGCTGCTGGCGTTCTCCGGATCCGGTCTGACCGAGGAAGTCCTGGGCGAACCACTGCCTCGGCTGACCCCTCACTCGGTCACGGACCCGGCACGGCTGCGCACCGCGATCGAGCAGATCCAGGTGTCCGGGCTCGCCTATGAGGAGCAGGAGGCGGCCCTCGGGGTCAGCTGCATCGCCTCACCGGTGTTCGACGGGCCGACGGCGGTGGCCGCGCTGTCCGTCGCCGTGCCGCTGGCTCGCTTCCGCCCGGCCCAGCTGGCACCTGCCGTACGGACGGCGGCCCTCGGCCTGTCCCGGGTACTGCGCTCCGGCGGGACCGGGCGAGAGGGCTCCGGGTTCTCTGCCCGCCGCGAATCAAACGGCCCATGAGGCGGACCGATAGGTGATCGCCCTCGCCCGCCATATGGCCCATGCTGTGAGGAGAAGGACGGGGCCGGCGGGGCGGAGAATCGCGATGCGCAGGGCGCCGGTGGGGGCTTGGCGGGCCAGGTCCTTCGAGGGTGAGGTGTCCCGCGGGGCGGACGGAGGGCCGGGGAGCGCTTCGAGAAGGCGCTGAACGTCACACTCGACTCGGTGGTGTTCCGCTCTTCCGGCCAGGACCTGACGACCACCGGCACGTACATCGAGATGTTCTCCCGCGTGACCGAGCCCGACCTGTTGGGACTCGCGGTCCATAACCGCGTCAAGCGCTCACCGACACAGTTCCCGTTGTCGCTCCGAGAGATCGGCTGGCGATCAGTCCGGCCCCACCCAATACAAAAGGATCTCAAGTCCGACACCATCTACGCTTACCCGCCCGGGCTGTAGGGAGGTCGCCAGATGAAAAGGACCTCTCAGGCACCGCGAGTTCCGCTCTCCGAGCAGCGGATGCCGACCGGAGTCAGAAACCGGCAGGCAGCTTGAAGGCGTCGCCTGTGAATGCGGACGTGTCGAGCCAGAGGTACTGGAACGAGCGGCTGGTGAAGACCCAGCCGTCCTCCGAGCGCCTCAGACGGTCCGCGGTCACACAGTGGTTCCTGTAATACGTCTCGCCCGGTCCGCGCGCGGCCTCGTGGCAGATGATGCTGGTGGTCGCCTCGTCACCGGAGATCTCGATGGGTCCCTGCACCGCGAACTGCACGAAGAAGTCCCGCCCCTCCCGCAGTTTCTGGTACGTGGAGACGATGTCGTCCACACCGACGGCATGCACCCTCTCCCCGATCGTCCACTCCGCGTCCGTGGCCCAGGTCGCGCGGAAACGGTCGATGTCACCTCGGGTGGCAGCGTCGGCGAAACGAGCGACGGTGTCGCGGACCGCTGCCTCGTCCAGCAGACGGGACAGTGCGTTCTCAGCGTTGGTCATTGTATTCTCCCTGCACGGTGAATTGCTGGTCCGGCCGGGAGTTTCGACCGATCCCGGATCCGGTAAACGTCATGTCCCTTATGGTGGCGCGGCCGGGAGATGCGAACCAGAGACGCTTCGACGGTAGGAAGAGCTGTACCACCCTCGCATCACACGGGCGGCCCAGAATGCAGGAAGAATGGCCATCATGACGACGACACCCGACATCGGCCTGGGCGCGATGATCCGCACGTGGCGCGGCCGGCTTCCTCCGTCGGCCGCCGGACTGCCAGTGGCCTCGGGACGCCGCGCCACCGGGCTGCGGCGCGAGGAACTGGCCGACCTCGCCGGGATGTCGGTCGACTACGTCGTGCGCCTGGAGCAGGGAAGGGCCACCACCCCCTCGGCGCCGGTGGTGGCATCGCTGGCACGCGCCCTGCAACTGTCCACGGCCGAACGCGACCACCTGTACCGGCTGGCGCGCCTCGCCCTTCCGGCGGGCGGCACGATCTCCGACCACCTCACGCCCGGCGTGCAACGGGTACTCGCCCGGCTCGGGGACGTCGCGGTCGCCGTCTTCGCGGCGGACTGGCAGCTGGTGTGGTGGAACCGCGGATGGGCCGGCCTCGTGGGCGACCCATCCACCTCACCGGCGCGTCTGCGCAACTTCGCCCGCGACAGGTTCCCCCTGGATGACGGACCCACCCACCTCGCACTGTGGCCCGTGACCGAAGCGGACTGGGGGGCCACCGACGCCGCCGTCGTCTCCGACCTGCGCCGCGCCACCGGCCGCTACCCCCAGGACAAACGCCTTGCCACGCTGATCCGTGAGCTGAGCGCCAACACGAGGTTCGCCGAGCTGTGGGCGGCCGGAGGCGTAGCCGCACACCGCGAGGACCAGAAGACGGTCGATCATCCCGCAGTGGGACCTGTCACGGTGGACTGCGACATCCTGACCGACGGCGACTTCGACCTCAAGATCGTGATCATGACCGCCGTACCCGGCAGCGAGGACGAGACCAGGCTCCGGCTCACCGCCATCGCCGGCCAGCCCACCACCACACCCAGCTGATCCGCGCCCATCTGTGCTCGCACAAGTGAGCAGTTCTGAGAGATCACAGCTTTCGGCGAACCGTACCCGGTATTTCATGGGCGAACGGCGCGGCCGTCCAGGGTGAGGTCGAGCAGGCGTTCTTCTTGCTGTCGGTGTTCGGTGCCTGCCGAGGTCAGGGCGATGCCTTCGAGGGCGGCGCCGATGTCGGTGGGCCGGACGTCACTACGGATCGTCCCGGCGGTCGCGCACGCGTCCATGCGGCGACTTCCAGTCTCACGCCCCGCAAAGAAGACCGAACCCCGGGCAGAGACTGCCCAGACCCTTGACGAAGAACATGGGGCCCCCTCGCGAGGACGGGACGGTCCCGGCGGCCACGGCATCACCCTGAACGCCCTCACTGCCTGGGTCCCCGTCGAGGCCGGCGGGCTGAAGCGCTTGGTCGACCGGCTGGCTGCAGCGGACCGGCTCGCCGATGCCCAGCTCGCCGAGACCCACCTCATCGGTCGGCTGACCGACCGCGTCCTCCCCCTCAGCTGCCCCTGCCGGCTTCGGCCACGCGCCCGTCCGAGTGTGATCCCTTCCCCCGTGCCCGGAGACGGCGCCGGAGACGGCGATGGACGACCAGATCGAGTGCGCGGACATACGACGGCCCTGCATGTCCCGTCCTAGCAACGCGCGGGCATTCACCGTCTCCGTCCCGCGCTGTGACCTGATGCCGAAGGAGCATTCATGACCACAACCTCGCGGACCAGGGGGCGCGGTAGGCTGACCGCGACCTGTGTCGCGGCCGGCGCCGCCTTGGCCGTCCTGTGCTCGGCGGGCACCGCCCATGCCGGTTTCTACGTCTCGCTGCAGACGCACAGCAACGTCCGCTCGGCTCCTCACACCAAGAGTGGCACCGTCGTCAACACCGGTTCGGTCAAGGACCGGTTCTACCTGGACGGCGTCTGCTATTCACGCGGCCAGTACATCAAGTCCGGCGGCTACGGCACCGACGTCTGGTATCGAGGCAGCGTCCACGACAGCGTGGATCTCACCACGGGTCCGTACAACGACGTGTGGGTGTGGGGCGGCAACGTCGCCATCGGCCGCGACCCCTCCGACTCGGTGCGCCCCTGCTGACCGGGAGACGCCGCCGGCTCGACACCGGCGGGGTGCCCTCGCGCGTTCGGCTCGCTCCGACTGCCTCAGTTCCGTCATCGAAGGAGTTCACCATGCCCCAGCACCGCTTCCGTCTTTCCATGGCCGTGGTGGCCGCCGCGGCCGCCGCCCTGTCCGGGGCCGCCGCCGTGCCGGCCCAGGCCGGGAACACCGTTCGGCCGTCCACGTCATCCGCGTCGCCCACGTCATCCATGTCGCTGCCGTCGTCAGAGCGCGTGGCGTCGAGCGGCAGGATCCTCCAGCCGCACAGCAACGTCCGCTCCGGGCCCGCCAGGTCGTACCGGATCGTGGCGAGCACGGGCTCCGAATGGGGCAGCGGCGTGGCCAAGTGCTACACCCGCGGCGAGTACGTCTCGTCCGGGGGCTACGGCACCAACGAGTGGTACCTGCTGAACGTCGACTTCGGCGGCGTCCAGTACTACGGGGTCTGGGCCTGGGCCGGAAGCGTCGTGGCCGGCGGCCTTCCCCACTGCTGAACCCCAGTCACCATGGCTGTGCCCCGGGCCCTTTGACGAGGGTCCGGGGCACAGTCATGGTGACTGGGTCAGCGGCACTCGGGGACGCCCGGCAGCCAGGCGTCCTTGTGGTCGATGTAGATGTTGGACAGATAGCCGCCGAGAGCCGGTACATGGGCCCAGGCGTCGTTGCGGTGGCCCTCGGCCGCCACCATGTCGCCGCGCTTTTGGCAGTCGACGTGGACCGGGGTCGGCCCGGACAGCGTGGTGACGACGCGGGAGTTCAGCCGTACGTCCTCGCGGACCCGGATGCCGGAGCCCCAGGTGGTGAAGTTCGTGCCCGGGGTCCCGCCACCGCCCGGCGTGCAGGGCAGGCGCACTCCGCGCGCGCCGAGGTAGTCGATCGGGTTCGTGCCCCGCGTGCTGGATGTCGAGGTGTGTGCCTCGAAGTGCAGGTGCGGTCCTGTGGACTGGCCCTCGGAGCCCATCCGGGCGATCAGCCGGCCGCTGTCGACCCGCTGGTTGACCGAGACCAGCCGCTCGTACATGTGGCCGTACTCGGTGACGGTTCCGTCGTCGTGGCGGATACGGATCCACTGGCCGTATCCGTTCGCGGGGCCGGAGACGATGACGGTGCCGGGGCCGGCTGCGTGGATGGGCGTGCCCCGGGTGTTGGCGATGTCCACACCGTCGTGGCCGGAGTGGTAGCCCTGGGTGACCCGCCCGGCGGCGGGACACGAACCGCTGTAGGCGACGGCCGCCGGGACGGATCCGGGTGCGGCGACGGCGTGGGCCGCAGGCAGCGGGACCAGCGCGACGGCCGACGCGACGGCGGCCAGCGCGACCGCGATGCGGACGGCGCGCCTTGGACGCCGGGCCGCCGGTACGGCGGCCTTGACGGACTCGGCGGCCTTGGCGGACTCGGCAGCGGGCGTGGACCGGAGCCGGGGGCGGGACGAGGATGTCGACATGGAGGTGGTGTCCTTCGTACGGGCACACGAACTGGTAGACGTGCGCGGGTGGTTGGCCGGGAGCCGAGGGTGGGGTCAGAAGTCGCAGACCGGGACGTCCAGCCAGGCCTTCGGGTCGTCGATGAAGATGTTGGAGATCCAGGCGCCGTACGCCGGCAGGTACGACCAGGCGTCGTTGCGGTGACCCTCGGCCTCGACCGGCTCGGCATGCTTTTGGCACTGCACGTCGACGGACGTGGGCCCGTTCAACCGGGCCTTGGTCTCGGACCGGGTGCTGGGCTGGGCTCGCAGATTGACGCCTGTGCCCCAGGTGACGTACCGCTTGGTTCCCGGGGCCGGCCCTCCCCCGCCGCCGGTGATGCGGATGGCGCCCGCGTACTGCGCGTTGAGGCGGACGGTGCTGACCATTACGCGTGTACCGGACTCGCGGGCCTCGACCATCTTGCCGCCGCCCAGATAGACGGCGATGTGGTGCACGGTGCCCAGGTTGCCGGGGTCCCGCGCCCACAGGACCAGGTCGCCGGGCTGGAGCGGTGCGGTGCCCTGCCCGCGGTCGAAACGGGCGGTGGCGCCCTGCCACTGCGCCTGGTTCCAGGAGCCCTCGGGCAGCCGGATGCCCGCGCCCTGCCAGGCCGCGTACTGCACCAGATGGGAGCAGTCGAAGCCCTTCACCTGGCTGTCGTGCGATCCGGGACCACCATGCGGGTAGTCCTTCCCGTAGGTGGGGCCGTGGATGGAGCCGCCGGCCCAGGAATACGGGACTCCCAGCTGGCTGCACGCGGCGTTGACGACTGCCTGGGCCTGTGCTGAGGCCTCGGCGAGCGGCCGGCAGTCGGCCGCTGCGGCCGGGCGCTGTGGCGCTGCCGGTGTAGCGGTGGCGGTGGCAGTGGCAGTGGCAGTGGTCGTGCCGAGCATCGCGGCGAGCAGGATGCCTCCTGCGGCGGTCATCGTCCGGTTCATGCGGCGCATGTGTCGTTCCCCGGTTTCCTTTGCTCTCGGTGTGCGGGTGCGTGCTGTGCGGGTGTCTGGTGCGTGGGTGAGTGGTGTGTCGGTGGATCGGTGCCGTGCTGCGCCGCCGGGTCCTGGGCGGGCCGGTCTTCGCCTCCGCGGGCCTGTGTGGACGAGACGGCGGGCGGGAGCGGTCCGTATGCGTGGAGTGCGGCACGGATCTTGGCCAGTGCCCGCTGCCGGTTGCGCTGGACGGTGCCGCGGTGCGTGCCGAGTCGTTCCCCGGCGCTGTCGTGGCTGAGCCCTTCGAGATCGACGAGGATGACGGCCGCCGCCTCCTTCTCGGACAGGCCGCGCAGCAGGTCGACGGTTGCGGACTCCGCCTCGCGGAGGGCTAGGCCTCCGTCCCAGCCCCGGTCGGGCAGCCGTCCGCTGCACACTTCGCGGCGGGATGTCTGCTGCCAGGCGTCGCGCAGCAGATTGAGGGCGGCTGCGCAGGTGTAGGCGTAGGCATGCCGTTGACGGGCGAGCCGGCGGGCGTGGGCTCGCCGGGCGAGCCGCAGGTAGGTCTCCTGGAGGAGGTCGTCGGCGTCGTGCGGGTCACCGGTCAGAGCGAGCAGCCGGCGCCGCAGTCGCGGCATGGCGGCGGTGAACGCCGTGTCGAACTCCTGGGGCGTCATCCAGTCGCTGCGGGCCGGTGTCCCGGTGCCCGTGCCGGCCGGGTGGTCGGCACGGGTGCTGATGTCGGTGCCTGTGCTGTTCATGGGGTTCCCCGTCCGCGCAGGTGTCCAGGTTCCGTGGGTAGGTCAAACCAGGTCGGTGGGCCCGTAGCGGGCGGCCGGCCGACCGGTGACGAGGGCCCAGTAGCGGTCGCCGTAGGACCAGTGCCACCACTCGGTCGGGTAGTTGACGAACCCCGCTGCGGTGAGGACTCGCTCCATCAGTTCCCTGTGCGCACGGGCCTCGGTGCCGATGCCCGGCATGGCCGTGCGGCAGGCGCCCGCGCTCTCCTCGGGGGTGGCGTTGACTTCGGTGCCGAGCGGCAGTTCGGTGCCGTCGTCGGTGCACAGGGTCAGGTCCACCGCTCCTCCGCTGACGTGCGGCGCCACGTCCGGCGGCGCGATGTACGCGCTGGTGACCTCGCGAACCCGCGCCTGCGAAGCGCCCGGGTGTGCGGTCCGCATGACGGCCTCGTACTCCTCGTAGTAACGGCGTTGCAGTCCGGGGGGCCGAAAGCCCTCCACCACCAGGAAGCGGACTCCGTCGGGCAGTCGGCGTTGCGCTTCGACCAGGCGCTCCAGCGCCCCCGTGCGCAGATGGGCGTAGGAGCCGTCGCCGTCGGCCTGCCGGGCATCCATCCGCAGTCTGCCGTCCGTCCGCAGGTCGGCCAGGGGCTCATCGCACTCCTCGACGGGAGTACGGGCCACCCTGGGATCCGAGAGCAGGATGATGTCTGTCATGCCGTCAACGGTGTCCGGGGGGCCTGCAGAAATGATGCACATCCTCTGCAGAGTCCTTTGCAGGCGTATACAGGGCCCTGTGCAGGCGTCTGCAGAGCTCCGGGGGCCTTGGGGGGCGGGGGCCGGGGCCGGGCTGGCCGCGGGCGGTGGGCCGGTCGGCCGCCGCGGACCGGTCTGCCGCCGGTCTGCCGCGTGCAGCGGTCGGTCGCCGTGGGAATCATGGGTCGATCGGCCGCCGTGGGCCGGTCGTCGTCTCAGGTTGTGGCCGGCGGGCCTTCGCCCGGTCGGCCGTCCTCCGTCGCCTCCCGGCTGCCCAGGCGGCGGAAGACCTCCTGGGCGTCTGCGCGTGCGGCCTCGGCGGACGCATCGTCGCCGCGGATACGGGCGACGGTGGCCATGTCGCGCAGCGTGCGGGCCCGCCACAGCGGCAGGTCCAGACGTTCCCACAGGCCGAGCGCGCTGTGCAGTGCCTCCTCGGCGGCGTCCGGGTCCCGGTCCGCGAGCCCGCATTCTCCCAGCGTGCGCAGCACGAGCGCTTCGCCGAAGGTGTCCTGCCGTTCCCGGGTGATCGCCAGGCAGCCCGCGAGCCGCTCCCGGGCCTCTGCGAGCCGGCCCTGGCGGATGTACACCTTGGCCAGCGACTGCCCGGTGTACATCGCGCCGAACACGTCGTCGTCCGCCTCGAAGTGGTTCAGGGCCTGCGTGAAGAAGTCTTCCGCCTCGGCGAGCCGGCCCAGCGCCCGGTGGCACAGGCCGAGCGAACGTAGGGTGAGCGCCTCGCCGTGCCGGTCCGCGGCCTTCCGGTACAGCTCCAGGGCGCGGGTGAGTTCACGCCATGCCTCCTCGTGCCGGCCCTGCTCACGGTGGACATAGCCGATGCCGTAGCGGATGTGGGCGCAGGCGACCGGGTCACCGAGGTGTTCGTACGCGGCGAGCGCGGGTTCCAGCCTTTCCAGGGCCTCGGCGTAGCGTGCCTGTTCGCGGCGGGCCGAGCCCATGCCGGCGAGCGCGGCGGCCCGCCCCCGGGCCACGTCGGCGCCGGCCGGTTCGGGTCCGATCCGCTCGAAGAGCCGCAGGGCGTCCGCGAAGTACGTGTACGAATCGTCGAACTGGTCCTCCTCGTAACGGAGTTGGCCGAGCCCGTTCAGCAGCCAGGCCTCGTCCTCGGTCTGCCCGCAGCGGCGTACGGCCTCCAGGGCGAGGGTGTGCGAGCGCGACCAGGCGTCGAAACGGTTGTAGAGGGCCACCGAACTCGCTATCAACACGCCGGCCAGATCCCGGGCCGCCCGGGCCCGGCCGTGGGCGGCGCAGTACACCACGCCCGCGGTCAGACTGGCCTGCTCGGCGGCGAACCAGTCGGCCGGGCGGGCGAGCAGTGCCTCCCGCACAGCGGCGTCCATCGGCTGTCCGGCATGCGGGCCGCACATCAGGCGGGAGGCGCCGCCGGGGGCCCGGGCGGCAGCTTCCCGGGCCAGCGCCAGCCAGCAGGCGACCAACCGCTCCACGGCGGCCCCGCGTTCCTGTGGGGTCTCCTCCGCCAGGCAGCGCTCACGGGCGTGTTCGCGGGCCAGGTCGTGGATGCGGTAGCGGAGCTGGCCCACCCCGTCGACACCGACGAGTTCGATGAGGTGGCAGTCCACGAGCCGTTCGACGGCGTCCTCCGCGTCCTCCACACTCAGGTCCAGCAGGGGGGCGGCAGTCCAGGCGGCGAAGTCGGGCAGTTCCAGCAGGGCGAGCCGGCGCAGCACCCGCTGTTCCTGCGGGTCCAGTTCGGCGTAGCCGAGTTCCAGGCCGGTGCGCAGTTCGAGGTCCCCGGCGCGCAGTTCGTCCAGGCGGCGGCGTTCGTCGCGCAGCCGGACGGCGAGCCGGGCGGGCGCCCAGTGGGGGCGGGCGGCGAGCCGGGCGCCGGCGATCCGCACCGCGAGCGGGAGCCGCCCGCACAGCCGGACGATCTCCTTGACCGTGTCGGGTTCGTCCGCGGTCCGTTCGGGTCCGGCGACCCGGCCGAGCAGTTCCATCGCTTCCGGCTCGGCGAGCGCCGTCAGGTTCAGGCGGACCGCGCCCTCCAGGGCGACGAGTTGGCGTCGGCTGGTGACGAGGACGCCGGAGCCGGGCCCGGGCGGTAACAGAGGCCGCAGTTGTGCCTCGCCGGTGGCATTGTCCAGGATGAGCAGGACGCGGCGGCCGGTCAGGTGCGTACGGTAGAGGGCGAGCAGGTCCTCGGCGTCGGCGGGCAGCGCTTCGGGGTCGACACCGACGGCTCGCAGCAGCCGGGCCAGTGCGGCGGTGGTTTCCAGCGGTGCCGCGTCCGCGGCCCGCAGGTCGAGGAAGAGCCGGCCGTCGGGGAACCGGTCGGCCGTCCGGTGGCCCGCGTGCACGGCGAGGGCGGTCTTGCCGGTACCCGAGCGGCCCGTGATGACGCCGACCGGTGGGGCCGTGCGCCCCGGGGCACCGCTGTCCGCCAGGACAGCGACCACCCAGGCGATCTGTTCCGCGCGCCCGACGAAGTCGGCGACATCGGGCGGCAGTTGCGACGGAACGCGCGCGGGTGCACCAATGGCGCGGGGGACGCCGGCAGGTAGGGGGGCGGCGGAAGCCTGTGCAGCGGGAGTGGCGGGTGCTGAGGCGGGAGGGCCGGTACGGGGCAAGCGGGCAGTGCCGGATGCGGGGCGCGGGAGGCCGAGCACAGCGGTGTCACCCCGCAGCAACGCCTGGTGCAGAGCGCGCAGCTCGGGTCCCGGATCGATGCCCAGCTCGGCACGGAACAGTTCGCGTCCTTCCCGGTAGACACGCAAGGCGTCCGGGACACGGCCGACACGGAACAACGCGCTCATCAACTGTCCGCGCGCCCGCTCGCGCAGCGGATGGGCGCACACATGCGCCCACAGCCCCGGAATCACCTCATCCGCGCGGTTCAACACCAGATCGAGGGCGTACACCTCCTCCCGGGCGACGAGCCGCAACTCCACGAGCCGGGACGCCTCGGTACGCGCGAAGAGCTGCCAGAGACCTTCCAGCGCGTCCCGGCCACGCCACAGTTCCAACGCCTGCCGTAAAGCGTCCGCCGCCTCGGCGGTGTGGCCCTCAGCCGCGGAGCGACGCCCCAGCACGACAGCGGCCTCGAAGCGGCGGGCGTCGACACATTCGACGGGGAAGTCGGCCAGATAGCCCGGGGAACGGGTCTGGATAGCGCGGGCGGCGCCCACCGAGGCCAGCGCCCGGCGCAGGGCCGCGACATACGAGGCCACGAGGGCGCCGGCGGTCACGGGCGGGTGTTCTTCCCATACGAGGTCCACCAGCCGCTCGGTGGAGACGACTTCCCCCGGATGAGTGACGAGCGCGGCAAGGAGCGCAGTCGGTTTGGGACCGCCCAACGAAAGGCGCCGGTCCTCGAACCACACCTCGGCCGGGCCGAGAAGACGCACGTCCAGCATGATTCCCCGTCCGAGCAGGTCAGCGACGGGGCCACCCTACCGGCGGGAACGGGACAGGAAAGGAGGAACCGGACGGGCTCCGTCCTTCTGGCGGGCCGGGGCGGGTCCCGGAGTGCGGGGAGGGGGAGAGAGGAATCGTGTCCGGCGGGCCTGCCGTCCTCGGCGGCGCCGCGACACCACCGGACGCTTCTGCAGTCCGCTCATACGAGAGCGCCGCCGACGGCGTCCAGCGCACAACACCGTCTTCCCAGCACGGAAAGCCGAGGCTTCCATGACGATCACCAGCCCCTTCCGCCGATCCCGACTGCGCCGGGCCGTCCTGGCCGGCGCGGCAGCGACGGGAGCCGTCCTGTCCCTGCTCACCACGGTTCCGGCGCACGCCAAGCCGAAGACCACCCAGGTGTACGTGTGGGCGACGAACGTGCACATGCGCTCCTGCGCCGGCTACGAATGCGAGCCGTACGATCGCGTACGGATCAGCCGGATGCACGTCACCGCGTACTGCCAGAACCGAGGTGACGTGGTGCGCGATTCCGGTCACGTCAACGACTGGTGGGTGCAGGTGGACGCGGGCGGCCCGCGCGGCTGGATCAGCGCCGTGTACGTACGGGGCGGCGGGGACATGCAGCCCGTTCCCGGCGTCTCCCAGAACTTCGGGGACTGCTTCTGACCGCCGGGTTCACGGGCGGCCTGCCCATGTGCCCCGCCGAGTAGCCCTCCCGTAGCTGCCTGTACGGATACACGGGCCAGCATCCCGACCCAGAGCCGCCCCCTCGTTCGAATCGCCCACCTCTCCGCTCTTCCTTGAGGACCGTGGAGGGCGCCGTATGAGCGCAGCGGCCCCTCCACATCGCGAGGCGGGGCGGGGCCGCTGCTGTTCGAGGCACTGTTTGGTGGCGGACGTAGCTACATCGGGAACCTGTGTCCTTGTCCCACGGCGACTGTGGGCGATTCGCCGATCCCGATGACGGACCGGTCCTCGATGTGGCCGCGACACCTCTCCGACCTGCAGGAACTCCGCGCCCCGGACCAGTTCACCACCCATTGACCGATAACCACTGGCCGCTGGCCGCTACTGACAGGATGGCTTTGCCTCATGGGGCCCGCGATGGACCGTGGCCAAGACTCCAGGTCAAGGCCACTCCCCCGCCCAGCCCCCATGCCACACAATGTGCATTTTACTCGGCGAGTATTTCTCATTTCGTGCATGTGCCTGTTCGGCGGATCTGTCTAGGCTCTCTCCTGGAACCCGACAAGACGAGGACCGATTTCCCCGCCCCGAGTCCGCATCAGAGCGCCGAAGGAATTCCGTTTCATGGCCAACCAGGTTAGTCAG
The DNA here is from genome assembly GCF_044328075.1 of Streptomyces sp. NPDC017991. Classification (NCBI taxonomy): domain Bacteria; kingdom Bacillati; phylum Actinomycetota; class Actinomycetes; order Kitasatosporales; family Streptomycetaceae; genus Streptomyces; species Streptomyces sp. NPDC017991. The sequence continues at coordinate 19,410 of NZ_JBIRGP010000001.1, forward strand.
GATTACGTGCCCCCGGAGCTTCGGCCCGGTTCCGTGATGTCGGTCGGTGCCGACGACGAGATCAGCACGGATGTTTTGATCATCGGCTCCGGCATGGGCGGATCGACTCTGGCCTGGGCGCTCAAGGACGCGGGCCTCGACGTGCTCGTCGTGGAGCGGGGAAACTTTCTGCCACGGGAGCCCGAGAACTCGCAGCCGGCCGAGATGTACATCAACGGGCGGTACAAGAACGCCGGTTACTGGTACGACGGCAGGACGGGCGAGCCGTTCGCGCCCGGTGTCTATTACTGGGTAGGCGGAAACACCCGCTTCTACGGCGCCATGCTGCCGCGTTTCCGGCGCAGTGACTTCACCGAGGTAGAACACCACGACGGTGTCTCCCGCGCCTGGCCCTTCACCTACGACGATCTCGATCCCCATTACGACACCATGGAGCAACTGCTCCAGGTGCACGGGCAAACCCATGAGGACCCGACCGAGCCGCCGCACTCCAGGCCCTATCCCCACCCCGCCCTCGAACACGAACCGGAGATCGAGAGGTTCGCCCGCTCGCTGCGCGGCCAGGGCCTGCATCCGTTCCGCACACCGAACGCCCTGAACGTGAACACCCAGGCCGACCGTGCCGCGGTGACGGCCGCCGACGGCTGCCCGGACGAGACCGGTATGAAGTCCGACGCGGAGAACAGGATCCTTCTTCCCGCGCTGCGCGACGGGGTGAAGATCCTCACCGGCACGGAGATCAGCCGGCTGATCACATCGCCGGACGGACGCACGGTCGTCGCCGCCGAGGCCCGGCACGCGGGCCGCGTCGTCCGTCTCAACGCCAAGAGCTTCGCCGTCGCCGGGGGCGCGGTGAACTCGGCGGCCCTGCTGCTCCGTTCGGCGAACAACGCACATCCGCAGGGCCTCGGTAACTCCTCGGGCCTGCTGGGCCGCAACTACATGGTCCACAACAGCACGTTCTTCGTCGGGGTCAACCCGCTGCGGACCAATCCCACGAAGTGGCAGAAGACCCTCGGCATCAACGACTTCTACGAAGCCGGTCCTGGAACCCCCTTCCCGCTCGGGAACCTTCAGATGCTGGGCAAGCTCCAGGCGCCCATGCTCAAGCCGGCCCGTCCGTGGGCACCGATGTGGGCTCTGAGGTTCATGTCGGCCAGGAGCATCGACATCTACCTGACGACAGAGGACCTCCCCTCGCGGGACAACCGGATCCGGGTGGAGGGCGACCGCATCCTCGTCGACTGGACGCCGAACAACCTCGAACCCCACCATGAACTCGTGCGCCGGGTGACCAAGACGGTCCGCAAGGCGGGATATCCGCTCATCTTCACCCAGCGCATGGGGATCGAGACCAACTCCCACATGTGCGGAACGGCCGTGGCGGGTCACGACCCGGCACACAGCGTCCTCGATCCGTCGTGCCGCAGCCACGACATCGACAACCTCTGGGTGACCGACGCGTCGTTCTTCCCGTCCTCCGCGGCGCTCAACCCGGCTTTGACGATCGGCGCGAACGCCCTGCGCATCGCTCCCTCCCTTGCGAAGGCGACCAAGGGCTGAGCGTGCTCCGCAGACCTTGGTGGCGTGCCTTCGTCAGGTGCGCCGCAGGGTCGGCCTGCGCAGCAGGTCATGTCCGCGTACGGCCAATTGAAGCCGCTGCTGGTTGTCGACCCGGGTGAGGTCGAGGCCGAGGATCTCGGAGAGTCTGTCGAGACGGTGGTAGAGGGTGCGCCGCTGGATGAAGAGTTCCTCGGCTGCCCGCGCCTTGTTCCCACCGCAGTCGAGGAAGGTGCGCAGGGTTGCGAGCAGCTTGTTCTTCACGAGTGCGTCGTGCTCAAGGAGGGGACCCAGTTCGTCCTCGACATAGCGCCTGAGTTCAGGGCCTTCGGAGAGCGCGACGAGCAGACGCAGAGCGCCCAGATCGTCGAAGTGGCGCACCTCCGCGGTGGCGGCGGCCGCTGCCACGGAGGCCGCGCTCCGGCTCTGGCGCAGCGCCAGTGGCAGCGCCGTCGGTTCCACGAGACGGCTGATGCCACCCCGCAGACCGTGCTCGCTCAGCACGGTGTGCACGTCGGGCGCGGCGTCGCGCGTGGGCAGGCCCACGACAGCCATGTCGAAGTCTCCGGTGTCACCGACGACGGCGGGCCAGCCGGCCTTGTGCAGGAGACGGGCGAGAGTGGGGTCGCTGAAGGCTTCGCCGTCCCCGGCGCACGCTGTGACGACGATCAGCTCCCGCCCGCGCAGGTCCTGCCCGAGCGCCAGAGCGAGGCCGAGGAACCTTTCGCCCGTGATGTCGCCGAGCAGCAGCCTGTTCAGCAGGGCCGTCTGGCGCTGGGACGCGCGGGCGCCGCTCTCCCGCTCGCTCAGCAGGGTGATAGCCAGTGTCGCGGCCGCGCGTTCCAGCGTCCGTAGTTCGGCCGGGGCCGGCTGCACACCTCCGTGCAGGAGGTGGAGCCAGCCCCAGGACTCGCCCCGCAGGACCACATGCTGCCGCGCGCAGGGCACGACCTCCTGGAACGAGGCCGCCGGTGCCATGGGAGCCCCGGGGCCGTGTGCCACCAGGGAGTGGTGGCGTTCGTGGATGGCTCGGGAGTGCGCGCTCCACCTGTCCACGACCTCATCGGCCTCCGGCGTGGCACCTCCGTAGGCGAGCATCTGATGAGCCACGTCTTCCAGCACGACGGGACGCCCCGTGCGACGCGCCAGTTCCCTGACCACACCCACGTAGTCCTCGCCGGCCAGCAGCAGGTCCATGAAGGCCTGGTTGGTGGCCTCCTCGGCGATCAGCTGCTTGACGCGCATACCGACCAGCACCTCGTGGACCTGGGCGGAGGTTTCGACGAAGGGGATCTCTTCGGCGAGTCCCACCAGCGGCAGACCGGCGGCCTCCGCTTCCTCGACGGCGGCCTCGGGCATGGAGTCGAACATGCGGCCGGCGAGCTCGACCACCAGGACGGACGCCCGGGCATCCGCGAGACGCCTGATGAACGCGCGCTGCTGAAGAGCGGTCTCGCCCATGCCGAGTCCTGCCGTCAGGAGCATCTCCTGACCGGTGAGGAAGCGGTGGATGTCAGGGATCTCCCCGGTGTGCACCCACCGCACGGGGCGGTCCAGATTCCTCTCCCCGGCGTAGACGCGCACCTCGGTGCGGGAGAACACCTCAAGTTCGAGAGCGGCTCGGACTGTCAGTACTTCAGCCATGATCATTTTCCTCAGTATGTGCAGGATTCAAGACCAATATTGCACACACTGTGCCTGTTCCGGCAGGGCTTCATCTACCCAGACTTCATGTCAAGCCCGCAGGCACGACCACCTGCAAGGAGTGCAGAGTGTCATCGACAAGCAAGATCGTTAAAGCTCCCATCACGCCGGATCCATCGCGGACCAGCCGTCCGGAAATCGTCGAAACCGTCGCCGACGTGATCGCCGACGTACGGCAGTACGGCGATGCCGCCGTACGCCGGTGGTCGCAGAAGTTCGACGAGTGGAGTCCGGAATCCTTCCGGTTGACGCCGGACCAGGTCGCCGCCGTGGTCTCCTCGGTACCCGAGACGGTCCTCGACGATCTGCGGTTCGTGCAGAAGCAGGTGCGTGGCTTCGCCCAGGCACAGCGCGACTCCCTGACCGACTTCGAGGTCGAGACGCTCCCCGGGGTGTTCCTGGGCCAGCGCAACCTCCCCATCGGAGCGGCCGGGGCGTACGTTCCCGGGGGCCGCTACCCTCTCACCGCGTCGGCTCACATGACCGTCCTGACGGCCAAGGTCGCCGGAGTGGAGCGGGTCGCCGCGACGACCCCGCCGGATCGCGGCGCCCCACCGCCCGTGAGCATCGCCGCGATGCACCTGGCCGGTGCCGACGAGATCTTCGTCATGGGCGGTGTCCAGGCCGTCGCCGCACTGGCGCTGGGCACCGAGACCATCGACGCGGTCGACATGCTCGCCGGACCCGGCAACGCCTACGTGGCGGAGGCCAAGCGCCAGCTCTTCGGCGAGGTCGGGATCGACCTCTTCGCCGGCCCGACGGAGGTACTGATCGTCGCGGACGGGACCGCGGACCCGTTCGTGGTGGCGACCGACCTGCTGTCCCAGGCCGAGCACGGACCGGACTCCCCTGCGGTCCTGATCACGACGTCGCAGGAGGTGGCCACGCGCACCATCTCCTGGGTCGACGAGCTGCTGCCGGGCCTGCCCACCGGCGAGGTCGCCGGGCGCGCCTGGCGTGACCACGGCGAGGTGATCGTGGTTCCCACCCTCGACGCCGCCTACGACCTCGCCGACCAGTACGCCAGCGAGCACGTCCAGATCCTCACGGACGAGCCCCGCGAGGCGCTGCACAGGATGCGGAACTACGGTGCCCTGTTCCTCGGGGACAAGACCTGCGTCGCCTACGGCGACAAGGTCATCGGCACCAACCACGTCCTGCCCACCCTCGGGGCGGCCCGCTATACCGGAGGGCTCTGGGTCGGCAAGTACCTGAAGACGGTGACCTACCAGGAGATCAAGGACGCCACGTCCAGCGCCCGGCTCGGCGAGATCTGCGGCAGGGCATCGCGCATCGAGAACTTCGAAGGTCACGCGCGCTCGGGGGACGTCCGCAGCGCCCGCTTCGGGTCGGCCACGCTCGACTGGACCGACCACGCCTTCGACCAGGTCTGAACTGCGATGGCAGATCAGGACTTAGGCCGGACCGCCCGCGCGGCGAGGCAACCGTTCGACAAGGAGCACTCACCCTTCGACCCACGGAGATTGTCATGTCAGCTACGGAGAACGACGCGCAGACGTCCGGAACCCCTCATGGCAGAGCCTCGGGCAGGTCCCCCGGACCCGCCTCTTCGGCCGAGGACGCACAACTCCTGGCGGCGCTCGGCTACGAGCAGAAGTTCGACCGCAAGGTCAGCCTGTGGGCGAACTTCGCCCTCGGGTTCGTCTACCTCTCGCCCCTCGTGGGCGTCGTGTCCCTCTTCGCGGTCGGGCTGGCCACCGCGGGCGGGCCGTCCATCTTCTGGATAGGCATCGTCGGGCTCGGAATGTTCCTGGTCGCCCTGGTCTTCGGCGAGGTCGTCTCACAGTTCCCGCTCGCCGGAGGCCTCTACCAATGGGTCCGACGGCTCTGGAACGGGCGCTACGCCTGGTTCACCGCGTGGACCTACATCTGCTGCATCACCATCGGCATCACCAGCACGGCCCTGTTCAGTTCGGACTTCGTCGCCAGTCTCTTCGCCGGCACCGCCGACGCGCCCGGGATCAGTTCCACGCCCGCTCAGCGCCTGTGGATCGCGCTCGGCATGACGGTCTTCTGCCTGGTCTGCAACTGCTTCGGCACCCGGACACTGGCTCTGATCTCCAAGATCGGGCTCGCCGCCGAACTCATCGGTATCGTCCTCGTGGGCTTCTACCTCCTGATCTTCGAGCGGCACAACTCCCTCTCGATCTTCTTCCACACCAGCAGCTCCAACCACGACAGCTACTTCGCGGCCTTCATCGCTGCCTCACTCGTCGGGCTCTTCCTCTTCTACGGGTTCGAGGCGTGCGGCGAGATCGCGGAGGAAGTCCCGAACCCGGCCCGCAGCATCCCGCGTGCGATGCAGCTGACCGTGGCCGTCGGTGGACTGGCAGCCGTGCTCGCGTTCGTCGGCTACGCTCTCGCCGCCCCGGACCTCGCGTCGATCCTGTCGGGAGAGGACTCCAACCCGATCCCCTCGATCCTGCAGAGCTCGATGGGCACCGTCGGCACCAAGCTGGTGCTCCTGGTCACCCTGACCTCCTTCATCGCGGGCGTGATGAGCCAGCAGGCCGCGGCGAGCCGGATCGTCTTCTCCTTCGCCCGCGACAACATGTTCCCCGGTGCCCGTGTCTTCTCGAAGATCTCCCACAGGCACCGTGTCCCCCTGAACGCGCTGCTGGCCGTGAACATCGCCCCGGCGCTGATCTTCGTGTTCATCTACTACTCGCCCGACTCCCTCACCAAGATCGCGGCCTTCCAGATGCTGGCCGGATACACGGCGTTCATGATGGTCGTACTGGCCGCGCTGCGGATGCGCCTCAAGGGCTGGCGGCCCGCCGGGGCATGGACGCTGGGCCGCTGGGGAATCGTGGTCAACGTGGCGGCCCTGGCCTACGGCCTTCTCGGGATGGTTCTGCTGGCCTGGCCCACCGGCGACTCCGGAACCCCGGTCGTGGACCGATGGATCGCGCTGATCGGCTTCCTCATCGTCTCGGCCGTGGGCCTCGTGTACCTCTTGACGGCGAAGCCGGACCGCAATTCCACAGCGCCGGAAGGGGACGCGCTGGAGGTGGCGGAGCGTCTCCGCAGCCGCGCCGCACTCATCACATCCACGATCGGAGAGGAGAACGCATGACCCGCGTGCTGTATCTGTACGGAGGCTGGCCGGGGCACAAGCCCTACCAGGTCGCCGCGGAATGGGCTCTCCCGATCTTCAAGGATCTGGGATACCAAGTCGACGAGACGAACGACATCTTCACGCTCGACGGCGACCTCACCGGCTACGACCTGATCGCACTCAACTGGAACAACGCGCTGCTGTCCGAAGGACTCACCGCCGCTCAGGAGACGAGCCTGTTGACCGCGGTCGAAGCCGGTACGGGGATCGCCGCCTGGCACGGCGCCGCCGCCGCGTTCCGCACGAGCCTGAAGTACCACTGGCTGCTCGGCGGCAGCTTCCTCGAACACCCCGCCGGCGAAGGGGTGAAGTACCCCTACCGGGTCACCGTCACGGGCACCGGCCATCCGATCACCGCAGGGGTCAACGACTTCACGGTCGCCTCCGAGCAGTACTACATGTCGGTCGACCCCAACAATCACGTCCTCGCCGAAACCACCTTCACGGGCGAGCACCTGCCGTGGCTGGAGGGGAAGACCATCCCTCAGGCATGGACCCGGACGTGGGGACAGGGCCGGGTGTTCTACAGCGCGGTCGGACACGACCTCGACGACCTGCGGAACCCGGACGTGACCCGGCTGTGCGCCCAGGGCTTCGCCTGGGCCGCCCGCTGACGACCGTGACCACGAGAACCGAACCGAGCTGAGTGGGAGCAACCACATGCCTGTCCTCACCGGAGGCCAGATCGTCGCGCGGACCCTCCGCAACTACGGGGTCGACTACGTCGCCGGCATCCCCGGCCACGGCATCTGGTCACTGACCGACGCCTTCCTCGACGACGAATCCAGGATCCCCTTCATCCAGACCTTCCACGAGCAGAGCGCCGTCCATCTCGCGGACGGCTACTACCGCGTCACCGGCCGCCCTCAGGCCGCGGTGACCTCCATCGGCGCCGGCGCCAGCAACACCGTGATCGGGATGGGCACCGCGTTCACCGACTCCACCAGCGTCCTCGTGATCACCGGTGGCCCGCCCACCCACATGCGCGGCCACGGGCTGCTCCAGGAACTCGACCGCTACACGGCCAACGACTTCCCCAAGGTGGCCGAGGCCGTCAGCAAACGCCACTGGGTCGTCACCCGTGTCGAGGAGCTTCCCTTCGTCCTGCACCGCTGTTTCAACTCCATGCTCACCGGCCGCCCGGGCCCTGTGCACCTCGAAGTGCCGATGGACGTGCAGGCCGAGGCCGCGGATGTGGAACTCCACGACCTCGCCCGGCGCGTCCCCGTCGGCCGCCAGCATCCCGACCCCGAAGCGGTGGAACGCGCCGCCGACGTACTGCGCACCGCTACCCGACCGGTCATCGTGGTGGGCGGTGGTGCCATCACGTCCGAGGCGTCCGACGATGTGCTCGCCCTCGCCGAGCGCTGGCAGATCCCGGTCGTCACCACGTGGAACGGCAAGAGCGCCTTCCCCGAGGACCACGACCTGTTCGCCGGCAGCGTCGGCCAGACCGGCACGCTGGTCGGCAACGCGATCGCGAGCTCCGCCGACGTCGTCGTCTCCGTCGGCTGCCGCTTCACGGACTGGTCGGCCTCCAGCTACGCGAAGGGCGTCACCTTCTCGATCCCGCCGGCCAAGCTCATCCACATCGACATCGATCCGCACGAGATCGGCAAGAACTACCCCGCCGAGGTGGGCATCGTCGCCGATGCGCAGCGAGCCGTGGCAGCGATTGTCGACTCCCTGCCCACGAAGGGCGTGGACCGCTCCGAGTACCTGGCCGAACTCGCCACCCTCAAGCGGGACTGGGAGGACAAGCTGGCCGGCCGCCGTGACAGTGACCGCTTCCCATTCACCTCGCAGCGTCCGCTGGGGGCTCTCCGTAACGTCCTTCCGCGCGACGCGATCATCGTTGCCGGCTCAGGCAACACCCAGGGGGCGGTCAAGCAGACTTTCCCTGTCTACTCACCGCGTACCCACCTCACTTCCGGTGGTTTCTCCTCCATGGGCTGGGCCATTCCGGCCGCGGTCGGCGCCAAGCTGGCACGGCCGGACAGTCCGGTGGTGTGCGTTCTCGGTGACGGCGACTTCCTCATGACCGCCCAGGAAATCGCACTGAGTATCACCGCGAACGCGCCGGTGATCTTCGTCGTCCAGAACAACGCGGGATACATGTCGATCCGCGGCGGTCAGCGCAAGCAGACATCGCGGCACATCGGCGTCGAGTTCTCGCGCCCCGACGGCACGCCGTACAGCCCCGACTTCGCGGCCATGGGCCGGTCCTTCAGGATCGAGTCCTGGAAGGTCTCCGACGCCGACTCGCTGGAGTCGACCCTGCACAAGGCCGTCCAGTCGGGCGAGCCCGCCCTGGTCGAAGTGCCGACGGACCGCGATGCCGCCGGCCCCTGGGTGCCCGGCTGGTGGGACTTCCCGGTGCCGGCGTACATCACGGACGAGCGGCAGGACGAGTACCAGCGGACCAGGGCCACCGAACAGCACCTCTGAGAGAACCCGCGCCCGTCGCCCGCGCACAACGGGCATCCGAGGACATGCGGCTCACCTCCTCCGGCACCTCGCCCCCACCTCGCCCCCACCTCGCAACACACCGCGACGCCCGCTCGTGCAGCCGAGGATCTGGCTGCACGGGCGGGCGTCGCGGTGTCCTGGGGACAACCCGTCGGCGAATCCACCTAATTCACTCTCGATCGACGGGACCCTCAGCAGCGCAGCCGAGGACTGAGACCCTCGGCCACAGGAATCCGGTCGCGGTAGGCGTCGGCCGCGAAGTTGAGAAAGGCGTCGACATCGGCCCTGCTGGACGAAAGACCTACCGAGACGCGCACAGCGCCTCCGGAGGGAAGCCCGAGCAGGGCGAGGTAGTCGTCGACGGTGCCGTCACGGGTGAGTTCGAGGCCGCGCAGGGCTGACGAGTCGATGGAGAACGCCGCCTCGCCCGCACCGGGGTTGCAGAAGCAGCCGGTACGCAACGAGATGCCGAGGGCTGAGCTGTCACGGCTCACGATGCGTTCGTCGATGACCTCGCCGTGGGGATCCAGCAGGTTGAGACTGACGGTCGCACCGCGCCCTTCGGTACCGGGCGGGCCGTATATACGCGCCAGGGGCTGCCCGTTGGCGTGCCGCAGGGTACGCAGCCCGTCGAGCAGGTAGCGGGTCAGGCCGGTGACATGGTCATGGACGGTAGCCATACCGATCGACCGGATCCAGTCCAGGCCCACCTCGACATCAGGTATCGAAAGGAAGTCGAGGGTGCCATCCTCGAAGGCCGTCTCGTCGTCGGCCGGGCGGTACCACCCGCCTGCGGCGCTGGCGACCTTGACCGTCCCCCCGGAGAACCAGGGGCGTCGAAGCCTCTCAAGGGCTTCACGGCGGGCGATGAGGGTCCCGATACCGGTGGGGTAGCCAAAGACCTTGTACCAGCTGACAGCCACGAAGTCGGGTCGTACCACGCTCAGGTTCAAGGGGTTGGTGGGCACGAAGGCCGCCGCGTCGAGCAGGACATCGTAGCCCCGGGCGTGGGCGTGCTCGATCCACGTCAACGGGTGCTGCACACCGGTGAAGTTGCTCTGCGCGGGAAATGCGAACAACCCGCCGTTGTCGCCGTGCCCTGCGGCGAGGGCCTCATCCAGCGCACTGTCGGCAATCCTCAGGTCCGGCCCGGCCAACGGTACGTACCGCGTATCGGCTAATCCCGAACGCGCGTACTCACGAAGGCCGTTGACGGAGTTGTGGTTGTCAGCGGTGAGCACCAGGTTGCTGCGCTCGGCGAACGGATAGGCCTCCCCCACCAGGCGGATCGCACCTGTGGCGTTCGGTGTGAAGACGACCGCATACTCTCGTGGGTCGGCGTCGAAATGCCGCAGAACGGCTTGTCGCGCGCTGGCCACCAGGACGTCCGACGCCGCCGACGTGGGGTTATCCGAATGCGGATTACCAAAGGCATTTCCCATGATCCGGGTGGTGTGGGCCCTCAGCTGCCATCTGGAGGGCAGGCCCGCACCCGTGTGATCCAGGTAGACGTGCTTTTTCTCGTCCAGGTAGCCGTATTCCCTGGCCCGTATTTGAGTAAGAAGTGTTACATCGACCATGTACACACTATAGAGCGAAATTACGGTAGTGCTGTCAACTGCGCTTACACCAGGTCCCGTTGGAAAGTACCCGCACGGGAACGGTTCCGCCGACCGTTGTCGCACCAGCACCCTATTCCCTAGCCTTTACGGATAAGGGCAAATATCCGGCCCGCGTATTCGAGGGAGTGGCATTCCCGTCCCGGAACTCACAGGACCGGCACATGCCGACCACCGAACCCGGCACCGAGATTCTGCTCGATCGCGGACGCGACCCGGAAGGCTGTGACGTCGTCGTACGGGGCCGCGACGACCTGCACGCCTGTGGGCACTCCGTTGGACGCCCATCCGGAGGGCACCGAAATCACGGGGCTCGCGCTGTAGATGTTGAAGGCGGGTGTCAGCGAGGCGTCCGAGAAGTGGTCGAGTTTGCTGCCGTCCACGACGAGTTCGGTGTCGACGTAGTCCTCGCCGGCCGCGAAGGCCGTGGCGGCGACGGTCGGGATGACCAGGGCGTCGTAGCGGTCGAACAGGGCGTCGAGGCGTGCCCAGACGGGGGCTTCGAGGGTGTGGCCGGTTTCGGTGTCCGCCTGTGGGGCCGCCGCCATGCTTCTGCGAGCGAAGTCCAGTGTGTAGGGGGTGATCCTGCCGGGCTGTCGCCGGTCCATCGCGAGGATCTCCGCGGCTGTGCCGTTGCCGAAGTGGGCCCACAGTGCCCGCTTGATCTCATCGAGGCGCCAGATGGTCCCGACCTCTTCGACGACGGCTCCGTCCACGCTCAGGGCATCCACCGCGGCTCGGGTGTTGGCACGTATCTCGGGGTCGACGGGAAGGTCTCCCGGGGAGACGGAGAACGCCACCCGAAGACCGCTCACCCGCTCCAGGTCCGAGGGGATGCGAACCGTCGCCGTCAGGGACGAGGGGTCCCGTTGGTCCGGTCCGGCCATCACGTTCTGGAGGAGGGCGCAGTCGGCGACGGTCCTCGCCATCGGGCCGTGATGGAAGTACGGGTCCAGTCCGGCGGGCGGGAGAATCGGGTTGCGGCCGTGCGGGGGCTTGAATCCGACCACCCCCGTGAAGGACGCGGGTGCCCGGAGGGAACCCCCGATGTCCGATCCGGTGGCCAGCATGCTGGTGCCGGCGGCCAGGCTCGCCGCCGATCCTCCGGACGAGCCGCCGCAACCGGCCTCCAGGTTCCACGGATTGCGCGTCACCCCCCAGCGCCGCGTGTGGGACAACGGCATGCAGCAGAACTCCGAGGTCGTGGTGCGGGCGTGCAGAATGCCTCCCGCGGCCTCGATCCGTGCCAGTCCCATCGAGGTCTCGCGCGCGGGATACGACGGGCGCAGCAGTGTGCCGTCGGTGACCGTGTGTCCCGCGATGGGCTGCTCTTCCTTGGCCGCCACGGGGAGGCCTTCCAGCGGCCGGGGGCTCGCGCCGGGCCGATACCGCTGTTCAGCCCCTGCGGCTGCCCGCAGGGCCTTGTCGAACATCTGCTCGGCGAAGGCGTTGACGCTCGGTTCGAGGAGTGCCGCGCGTTCGACGACGGCGCGCATGACGTCCACCGGTGACAGCTGCCGGGATCGGAACAGCCTCAGCGCCTCGGTCGCGGGCAGGTAGTGCAGTGCTGACATGTCGGGCTCCCCTGCGGATGGTGCGGTTGTCACCGCCGGGCCCGGGAGCCGAGCGGTGGGATGTCCGAGACGAGCCGGTCGAGGAAGGTCCCGAGCCTGTCGTTCATCCCGGTGAAGTCGTTGTCCCGCAGCTCGGCGGGTTGTTGGACGAACGGACGGCCGGCGGAAGTGTCGTCCCACGCGCCTTCCGAAGAGCCGATCAGCTGTTCGACCAGGCTCGGGGTGAACTCCATGTGGCACTGCAGTCCGTACACGCGTCTGCCGTAGGCGACGATCTGCCGTGGGCAGCCGGCGCTGGTGGCGAGTACGCGGGCGGTGTCCGTGAGACCGGGCATCTCGTTGTGCCAGTGGCCGGCGGGGAACGTCTTCTCGAAGCCGGCGAAGAAGGGATGCCGTTGCCCGTCGGCGGTGAGGGTGGCGGGGAAGACGCCTATCTCCTTGTACGGGCTGGGCTCCGTGGCCGCCCCCAGCGCCTCGCCGATGAGCTGTGCGCCGAGGCAGACGCCGACCACCGCTTTGTCCGCTGCGGCGGCGGAGGCGATCAGCGCCCGTTCCGCGGCGGCGTCGAAATGGCCGCACTCCTCGACGGTCGTGCCGGTTCGCTGAGGGCCGCCCATCACGATGAGCAGGTCGATGCCGTCGACAGAGGAAGGCAGCTCGCCACCCTCGTAGAGCCTGGAGTGGCTCATGTCGTGGTCCCTGGCGTCAGCCCATTCCTCGAAGGCTCCGGGGCCTTCGAACGACTCATGGACGATGAAATGTGTACGGATGGCGTGCACTCCTTTCTCCCTGCTGCGGATGCGGATCCTGATACGGATCCGCGGCGCCCCTCCTACCGCTCGGGGCCGGGGATCTCCGGCGGATCGAAGACCGCGAGTGCCAGGGCGAGCATCGAGTAGTAGCCGGTGAGCCAGACCAGCTCGGCCAGACCGCGTTCTCCGAGTGCGGCGCGTGTCTCGGCGAAGGCGCCGTCGTCCAGGGATCCCGTGCGCAGCATGGCGTTCACCGCGAGCAGGGCCTGTCCACGCTCCGGTGACAGGCCCTGTGGCGGCCTGCCGTCCCGCAGCTCTCCCAACTGGCTGTCGTCGAGGCCGAGCCGCCGGGCGGCGGGTTCGTGCGCGAACCACTCGAAGACGCAGTCGTGATGAGCGGCGACGAGGAGGATGGCCGCCTCGCGTACGAGGGGATCGAGTTCCCCTCTGTAGCGCACCGCCGCACCCAGTTCCTGAACGGGGTCGCCGAGTGCCGGGACGATGGCCATGAGGGCGAACGGGCCGAGGAGGGAGCCGTCGCCGCCGACCAGCGGGACGTCGCCCCGGCGTCCTCTGGGTCCGTCCGTGATGCGGTGGTGAAAGGCTCGCTGCTCGGCGTCCAGCTCCGACGGCCGGAGCGGTTCGAAGCGTCCTGGTGCTCCTCCCGTGCCGGTGCTAGCGGGCCGCATCGGGGGTCCCGTAGACGTGGAACTCCGGCGGCAGCGGCGCTCCCCAACCGGGCTTGGCCTTCCAGTCCTCCGCGTTCCAGACGTACGGCTCGGCGTCGGGGTCGAAGACCAGGTATCCGCCGTTCGCGACCTCGACGCGATTGCCTCCCGGCTCACGGGTATAGAGGTAGAACCCCTGGATCGCCGTATGGCGGGAGGGGCCCGCCTCGATCCGGACGCGTGCGTCGGTGAAGAGATCCGCCGCGCGCAGCACCTCTTCCCGGCTGTCGACCACGTAGGCGAGATGGTGCAGGCGTCCGTGTGCCTCGGTGTGCTCCTGCGTATAGATCAGCTCGTGGCCCTGGATGGTGCTGCTCATCCAGGAGGCGACCTCGCCCTCTCCGTCCGCCTGGCGCACGATTTCGTAGGTGCGCAGCCCGAACCCCTCCTGCCAGAACACGCGGCATGCCCGCACGTCACGGGCGAGAAGGTTGACGTGGTCGAGACGCCGCACGTTCGCGCCCCGCCCGGCGTACGCCTGGAAGTTGGTCGGCAGGACCGGCCGCTGTCCCTCGGGGGCCTCGTAGCGCCGGGTTTCGTAGTACAGGCGGAAGGTGTGTCCGTCCGGATCGGTGAACTCGTAGGAGGGGCCCATCCCGTGGTCCGCCGGTGTCCACCGGCCGGCGTGCCCATGTGCTTCCAGCCAGTCGATCCGGCGCCGCAGCGCCTGCGCGCTCGCCGTCCGCCACGAAACCCAGGCCGGTCCTGCCCGGTCGGAGGCGATCACCTTGAGCGACCAGGTCTCGTAGTCGCCGAAGGCCCTCAGGTAGGTACAGTCCTCGCCCTCCGCCACGACGTCCATGCCGAGCAGGTCCACGAAGTAGCGCAGCGTGCCTGCCGGGTCGGGAGTGAACAGGGCGTGCCGGCCGAGATGGGCCAGATCGTGGATCGGTTCACCGGTCATCGACCCGCTCCCGTCGTGGTCGTCGGTGCCAGGGCGTCATCACGGAAGACAGGCAGGATGATCCTTTCCGCGAGCTTCCATGACCCGTCCGCGTCACCTGCATAGGTGTCGTGGAAGTCCGCGACCATGTAGAGGGGCACGCCCTGAACCGGCTCGGTGTTGCTCGCGAAGGTGTGCCAGCTGCTTCGGCCGAGGACGGTACCGCCGGGGCCCTCGCTGAGCAGCAGATTGCCCAGTCCGTGCCGCGTCGTCCTGGCACCGGAGCGGGCTTCGAAGGACGCGATCACTGATTCCGCATCGTGGAACTCACGTCCCGTACTCACGTAGTGCACGTCCGGGGCGAGCACCTCGCGCAGCCCGCCCCAGTCGTGCAGGTCGAGAGCCCAGGAGAACCGGGCGTTGAGGTCCGCGATGGCCGCTCGGGTCGTCGGATCGATGCTCATCGCCACTCCACGTGGTTGGCGAGCGCTCCGATGCCGTCGACGGTGATCTCCACCAGCCCGCCGAGCCGGTTGAGGTCCAGGTTCTGCACCGCACCGCCGGCTCCCGACCTTCTCAGCGCCGTGCCCATCCCGATCACGTCCCCCTGCTCCAGCGTCAGATACCGGGACGCGAACGAGATGACCTCGGCGACGCCGAAGCGCAGGTTCGCGGTGTTGTCGTCGGTGATCAGCCGGCCGTCGTGCGAGCAGGTGATCCGAAGGGCGTGCGGATCGGCGACGTCGTCCGCCGTGACCACCCACGGACCGAGCGGAGCGAAGGTGTCCGCTCCCTTGTAGCGGGCCGGGTAACTCACCCAGCTCTCCACGAAGCGCACCCCGTCGGCCGCCCCGGGGTCGGGGTGGATCGCCCGGTAGTGGAAGGTGTCCTCGTTTCGCAGGCCCGGCGCCGTGATGTCGTTCAGGACGGTGTAGCCGAACACGTGCGACAGCGCCTCGTCCTGCGCGATGTCGGCGCCGGTGCGTCCGATGACGACGGCCAGCTCCGGCTCCGGATGCACCCGCCCGTCCTCCTTGCGGAGGCGGATGGCCCGACCGTGGCCGACCAGGGACGACGACGGCTTGACGAACATCGCGGGTGTGTCCGGCCCGGACATGATCCGGTCTGGATTGGCGCTGTTGTTCAGCGCCACACACAGGATCTTGCCCGGCCGCAGCACCGGCGGCAGCCAGGCGAGTCCGCTCACCTGCAGGCGTTCACCGGCCCACAGTGCTTCGTGGACCGCTGACAGCCGTTCCTCGTCCGACACCCGCGCGATGCTCTCGATGTCGGTGAAACCAGCGGGCAGTACGGCTGCTTCCGTGTCGGTGACCGCGATCACCGCCGCCGGGCTGCCCCGATGCTCGACGGTTGCGAACTTCATGCCGGCCCCTGGGTGTCTCCGGTGTCGTCGGCCAAGCCCCGGGGGGTGGGGAGGGGAATGGCCTCCCCGTCGGCGACGAGGTGGGCGGTGATGCCCCTGAGCTGGGCTGCGGCGCTGAAGCGCTGGGTGATGTCGCTCTGTTCGGTGTAGGCGGGAGGGTTGTTGAACAGCTCGTAGTGGATGGCGCAGGCGGCGGAAGCACCGAGGGCCGCTGCGGCTTCTATGGCCTGTTCGGGGGTGAGGGTGACGGGCACAGCGGCGTCGTAGCCCTCGAAACGGGCGATGACTCCGTTGACCGGAAGGAACGCGACGTCGAACGGCCCGTGATCGCGGGCGATCTGCCACCAGTTGCCGTGCCACATGGTGTCTCCGCAGTGGATGATGCGCGTTCCGGCGCCTTCCACGATCCATGCGACCTGGTAGGAGTCGCTGCCCCGCCAGTCGAGCGAGGTGACGGGGGTGACCGTCAGGGGGCCGATGCGGCGGGCCTCACCCAGTTCCTGTGGGACGGCCTCGACGCCGTCCTTGGCCAGGTCCGGCGCGATGGACGCGTGGCAGCCGATGGTCCCTGATACTGCCAGGCCCGTGAGCAGTTCACGGTCGTAGTGGTCGGGGTGCAGGTGGGTGATCAAGGCATGCGTTCCGGCAGGCGCCTCGATGGGGGGAAGCGGCCTCTTGGGCGGTCCCAGGACGGGTTCGAGCGGTGCGACGTTCTCCAGCGCGTCGATCAGCAGCCGGGTATCGCCGAGCTGGATCTCTACGCCCGCCCAGCCCAGACGGCGCAGGCGCATCGTGTCGGTGATGGTTTCCGTGGTCATGATGAATCTCCTTGAGCGCCCGGCCTCCGCTGATCGGACAGGGTTTGCCGGTGTCTTTCAGGGGTTTGCCGAGGTGTTTCAGTTCTTCAGTGCGGTGCGGACCATGTCGGCGAAGGCGGTCGGTTCGCGGCCTGTCAGGTCGGCCACCGCCGGAGTGACGTGGGAGAGGAACCCCTGGCGCGTGGACGCGCCGAACGAGGTGATCAGCCGTACCGCCGGCTCCGGCAGACCGGCGTGACGCAGGCCCTCGGCGAAGGCGTGGTCCTCTACATCGACAAGCTCGACGTCACGGCCGCCGATCTCCCGAGCCAGGGCCGCCATGTCGGAGGCGGTCACCGCCTCGGGACCCGTCACGTCGACAACCTCGTCGACGTGGCCGCCCTGTGTGAGCACCGCAGCTGCCACGGCCGCGCAGTCCTCCCTGGTGACATAGGCGGCAGCACCGCTTCCGCTGTTGGCGAAGAGCCGCCCAGACGCGATGGCCTGCTCGACCACGGGCACCTGGAGATGCATGTACAGGTTGTTGCGGAGCACCGTCCACTCCAGACCGCTCCCCCGCAGCGCCCGCTCCGTGCCGGCATGGTCATCGACCACCACGGCCGGATTGTCGGGCACCGGCCGCGGAACCGAGGTGTAGACGACGTGCGACACCCCCGTCGCAGCGGCCGCAGCAACAGCAGCCCGCTGCTGATCCAGCCGGGAACCGATCTTGTCGGTAGAGATCAGCAGCAGCCGGTCCACGCCTGCCAGGGCGCCCTCAAGACCAGGTCTGTCGTCGAAGTCCGCCTGCCGCACCCGCGCTCCCCGCGCGGCGAACCCGGCGAGCGCTTCCGGCGCCCGCGTCAACAACACGACTTCGCCAGGATCCACACTCCGCAGCACCTCCTCGGCCACAGCTCGCCCCAACGGGCCCGAAGCACCAGAAACACCAATCGTCACCACATCGCACCTCTCGGCAATTCGTAATCATCTCAGCTACGTATTGCCGATACCGTAACCATACCGATTACAGAAGCGCAAGGCGGCAGCCACAGCCCGGCAAGCTCGCCGGGCCCCAGGGGCGCCAGCCCCACCGGTATCCACGCAGGTTGAGGCGGCTGCCTGAAGATCATCATCTGAACCGGGCGGGCGATGCACAGCACGTCGCGCCTACGTCCGAGCGTTGCCGGTGCGCGGCGAACATGACATCGGCCGGGTCGCGGTCAGGACCGCCGCCGCCGTGCTGGTCACCGTCGATGACGGCACCAGCTCCCCCACTGCCGCTCACCTGGCCTAGACATAGAGGCGCCCCCGCCGCCGGTTCACGCACTTCGGGTTCGGTGCCGCCCGGTACACCCGGTCCGGAGTCGCTCACGGAACGGTTGCTCGTAGCCATGAAGGTTACAAAATGGCAGGATGGGAGCATGGCCCGATCCACAAACACCCAGTTCGCCGTTGCCGTGCACGTGCTGACGATGCTGGCAGGTGTCACCGATGGCCGCGCCATGAGTTCGGAGGAACTCTCCAAGAGCGCCAACGTCAACGCTGTCTACGTACGCCGTGTACTCGGCCCCATGCGCAACGCGGGGCTAGTTCGCTCCCGACCGGGCGTCAATGGCGGCTGGGAACTGGCAGCCGACGCCGCTCAGATCAAGCTCCAGCAGGTCTGGCAGGTGCTCCAAGGCGCCGAACCCGTACTCGGCCTGCACGGACCCGACCCGACCTGTGCCACAGGCCGATCGGTCCAGAAGTCACTGGCCTTAATCGACCGTACGGTCGCCGGCGCTGTGGCGACCGCTCTTGGGCACTTCACCGTGCAGGACGTACTGAAGGGCGTTCCGGATACGCCGCGGCTCCTGAACGCCGAGTACCCATCAAGCTGAGCGCGATGGGGCGGCGGTGGCGAGGAAACCTGGCATGCAGGGTGCGTCAGGCGTGGGCGGAGGATAGCTGGATGAGGGCGTCGGCGGCGGGGCCCTCACCGGAAGAGCTGCCGCGATCACGAGTCGGTTCTCCGCGTCCACAATGACCTGCACGTTCGCGTAGTAGCGGCAGTTGCGGCTGGACGCACCCACGTGCCGGTCACGGACCGGGACCAGCCCTCCGTCCCGGCCAAGCAGGGTGCCGTACCCGCCCCACTCCCGCCCCGCCCCGCCCCGCCTTCAACAGCCGTGCAAATTGCGTCACCCGCAGCCCCGTGAACGTCTCCACCCACACCGCTCAGCCCTCAACACCTCAGCCATACAACGGAGATGACCAGCTCACGGCCTTGCGCCACACCCTTCAGGCTGAACCCGGCACACCTGCGCACCCCCTCCGGCGAGGCCGGGACCGGTGACAAGGGAAATGAGGATCACGCCCCAAGGGCCGGTATCCGGTGTACGCATGGCCGGCACACACTCCCCAACCGCCGCCCCGCGAGTCATGGCTCGACATCAGGGTCAAATGCCGTTAACGACGAGTATCACCACGTCCACACCGAGGAACCCTCGACGTCTCGTGCCTTCGGCAGCCTCTCCCTCGGTTCGCAGCCAACAAGCCATTAGACGACTGGTCTACTTTGGACTATGCTGACTCACAACAAGTCGCTGCACGCAGTGCCGACGCACTTCGGAACACCCGCAAACGCTCAACCGATCAAGGCTCACAGGAGACCCGTGGCTCGACGCAGACGTCAGGCCGAGGTGCGACACCGCTCGCGTCTCGACTCAGCGAGTACTCCCCGCTGAGCTGCTCATCACGCACGACCACCGAGCGTCAACTGATCGACACCCCTCACAGATGGCAGGCACTGAATGATCCATTCCCAGGCATTCAAGGTTATCGACGATCTCTACACGGCCTACGCGGAAGGCGACTTGGACGCCTTCTACAAGGATCTGTCTTCCGATCTCGTATGGGTCGAATGTGAGGGCTTTCCAACCCCTGGAGTGTTCCGGAGCAAGGAAGAAATCGTCGACAATGTCTTCAGCGTTCTGGCGCGTGACTGGATCCGATGGGACTACCAGCTCGAACAGCTCATTGATGCCGGTGAACGCATCGTCGCAGTCGGAACCTACCGCGGTACCCACAGCACCACCGCCAAGTCCTTCAGCTCCCGAGCCGCGCACGTGTGGCATGTCGTCGACGGAAAGATCACTCGATTCGAGCAGTTCGCAGACACACACCTCATACAGAAAGCCATGACCGATCAGTGAGGTTTCCAGGGTGGAGTCGGTGGTGTGAGGGTCAAGCCGGTGGCGGTGAGGCAGCCGTCGATCGGATGGGGCCCGAGCTGGATCCTGCGCAACTCCCGGCGGAGGACACGGTCCAGGTCATCGGGTGCATCGAAGGCGGCGTTGCGTGCGCCTTTGAGGAGGAGGTGGTTGCGGGGCCGGTGGACAAGACGGCTTTCCATGACGGCGAATCCGGACCCGTCCTCGAAGGGGATCCGGGCCCCGTGGGCCGCCGCGAGGCTTTTACCCTCGGCCACACCTCCTCCTTCCACAGTTCGACGGCGTGTTCGTCGCGTTCAAGTGCTCTGCGGGCGGGCACCTGCCATGACCAGCCAGCCGTGCCGTTTCAACAGTCGCCACATCAGTGACGGTCGGGGAGTTGGCCGGGCCCGCAGAACGCAGGGCCTCCATGCCGCCCTCGACGGCAAGAGGCAGGTCAATCCCGTCGGCCTGCCGCTCGGGTGAGGAAGTCCGGCGTCTGGCGGACAACCCGGCGCCCGTACACGTCCTCGATGATGGATTCGAAGTGTCCGAGGTGGCGGAGCATGGTGCTCTCGATCTGTTCCGGCTCGCCGCGCTGCAGCGCGGCGAGCGTTTCCTCGTGTAATGCGATGCCGGCCGCGTAGTCGTCCGGCGTGCGGAGCATCATGTCGTGCACGGCCTCCAGTTGCCGCATGAGGCCGATGAGGGTGCGTTCCAGGTAGGGGTTGTCCGCGGCGCTCCACATGGCGCGATGGAAGCGTGACTCCGCCTGTGAGGCCTTCAGCAGATCGTCGCGGTGCGTCCTGAGCAGATCGATCGAATGCTGCATGTCGGCATAGTGCTTGGCCGTTGCCCTGAGCGCGGCAAGCTGTGCCACCCGGGGCTCCAACGTCCGCCGGGCCTCCAGGAGGCGGAACACTTCGTCGGCGTCGGGGGCCTCGGCAGGGGTTTTGAGCAGGTCGTCCGGTATCCAGATGGAGGTCACCTTCGCCTGGCCCGCGCGTCCGGTGCCGTTGCGCAGTACTTCCGCCTCACTCAGGCGGTCGAGGGCCTGGCGCACGGTGGGCCGGGAGACTTCCATCTGCTCTGCCAGGGCCCGCTCCGAGGGAAGGGTGTCCCCCTCGCGCAGCTGGCCGCTGTGAATGCGGTCCACGATCTGGTGAAGCACGCTCTCGACGACGCTGCGGCTCCGAACGGGCAGAAACTGGTCCACTAGTACTCCATTATTGGTAACAAGGCCTTGCCATTAATGGTCAGTATAGCTAACGTCGAGTTGAGCCGCCTCCCCCACTCGGCCACTCCTCGCAGTCTTTTGTCGCCCCTGCCTCCGCCAGACCTCTCTGCAAGGTCAGCAGCCGCGACCAGAACCGATCGGAGATCTGCCATGACTCCACATTCCGGGGACAGAACCTCGCCCACGAGCAGTCCCACACAAGTGACCGGTGACGGTGCACTGGACTCGCGCCAGACCACCGACGACGCCTACCTGGCAGAACTGGGCTACAAACCGCAGCTCAGCAGGAAGCTGGGACAGTTCTCCGCATTCGCTCTGCAGTTTGGCACGATCGCCCCCATAGGCGGCATCGTCTTCACCTTCGCCGTCGGCCTGGTCGCTGTCGGTCCCGCAATGTTCTGGCCATGGGTCGTCGCGGGCGGCCTGCAGATGCTCATCGCCCTGTGCGTGGCGGAGGCGTGTTCCGCCTACCCGATCGCAGGCGGGGCATACAACATCGTCTCCCGGCTCGGCGGCGCCTTTCTGGGGTGGCAGACCGGATGGTGGATCGAGCTGGCCCACATCTTCTCGCTGGCGTCCTCCTGCATCGCCCTGGTGCCGGTCATACTCGCCTGGTTCGGTGCGTCGGTGGGGCACTGGGGCCTGGTGGGCGCCGCCGCGGGACTGATTCTGATCTCCACCCTGATCAACGTCGCCAGCGTCAAGTTCAGCACCAGGTTCGTCAATGCCGGCGTGGTTGCCACCCTGATCGCCTGCGTTCTGGTGTCCGTCGGAGTCGTGGCCGCGCTCGTCTTCGGCGCCGACCCTGTCCATGGCGCCGACTACTTGTTCACCACTGAGGGCACGGTCAAGGGCTCGATCCTCCTGCCCCTGATGTATGCGGCGCTGCTGCCCTGCATCGTGCTGAACGGCTTCGACGTGAGTGGCAACGCCAGCGAGGAGACCAAGGACGCGGCGCGCACCGTCCCCCGGGCGATGGTGCGAGCCAACCTTGGCTCCTACGGCTTCGGCACGGTCGTCATCCTGCTGCTGATCCTGGCGATGGGCCGGGTCGGCGACACGCTGGCCAGCGTGCAACCCGTTACCTTCATCCTCGACCCGGTGCTCGGCCACGGTCTCGCCAAGATCTTCGAGGGCCTGGCTGTGCTGGGACTGTTCGTCAGCGCGGTGGTCCTCCAACTGGCCGGCGCGCGGGTGTTGTGGGCCCAGGCCCGCGACAACAAGCTGCCCCTCGGTTCGCGCTTCAGCAAGCTGAACAAGGAGCACGTACCCGCCTTCGCGGTGTGGGTCACGGCCGGCCTGGCGATTCTGTCGACGCTGTGGAGCTCTCTGTACGTGGTGCTCATCGCCATGACGGTGGTGCTGTGGGTGACCGGCTACGGCGTTCTGCTCACTGTCATGTGGCTGGGCAAACTGCGCGGCACCGTGCCCACCGCCGCCTTCCGCGTGCGGGGCTGGCGGGTCATCTTCCCGCTCACCATCGCCTGGTCGGTGCTGCTGTGCGTCGTCCTCATCTACCAGAACCCCCGGCAGGTGGGGCTGGGACTCCTGATCGCCTTCGTCGCCGGAATCGTCGTCTACGCGCTGGGCCCGGCACGCCACGGCGGGCGTCACACAGCCCGCTCCGCACCCGTGGAGCCGGACTCGGCCGCCGAACACTCCGCGTGATCAACCACACCAGCAGTACGAATGAGGGAGTACAGCAGTCATGAGCACCCCCACCATCGAGCTCACCTGGAACTTCATTGGCGGCAAGCCGACTCGGGCGAGTGCCGAAGGCGTCCTGCCCGTGGTGAACCCGGCCACCGGCCGGCAGTTCGGGGCCGTGGCAGCATCGAATCCCGCCGATGTCGCCCTTGCCGTCGCGGCGGCGAGAAAGGCGTTCCCGAGCTGGGCGGCCACCAGCCCCGCCGAGCGCTGTCAGGCCCTGCATCAGGTGGCCGACCTCCTTCAGGCTCACTTCGACGAGCTGGCCGAACTGGAGTCGGTCAACGCGGGCAAGCCCATCTCGGCGGTGCGCGATGAGGAACTGCCTGGTGTCATCGATGCCGTACGGCTCTTCGCGGCCACCGCGCGCAGTCTCCCCGGCATCGCCGCCGCGGAGTATGTGCCGGGCAACACCTCGTTCATCCGCCGGGAGCCGGTCGGGGTCGTCGCCGGGATCACCCCGTGGAACTACCCGCTGCTCCAGGCCGTCGCCAAGGTGATTCCGGCGATCGCCGTCGGCAACACGGTCGTCCTCAAGCCGGCCGAAGCCACTCCGCTGACGACATTGCGGCTCGCGGAACTCGCCGGCCAGGTCCTGCCGCCGGGCGTGCTCAACGTCGTCACCGGAACCGGCCGAGAAGCCGGCCAGGCCCTGGTGACCGACCGGGCGGTAGGGATGGTGTCGTTCACCGGATCGGTTGCGGCCGGCTCCGCGGTCGCCGCAGCGGCGGCCACCGGTCTGAAGAAGACCGTGATGGAACTGGGCGGCAACGCTCCCGCCATCGTCTTCGAGGACGCCGACCTCCACCAGGCGCTGGACGCCCTGCTGGTCGGAGGGCTCTACAACGCCGGCCAGGAATGCATGGCTTCCAGCCGCATCCTCGTACACCGCTCCATGTACGAATCGTTCGTGGACGGTCTTGTCGAGCGGGCCCGCGCCACAGTCATCGGTGACTCGCTCGATCCGGCGACGCAGCTCGGTCCCTTGATCTCGCAGGCGCAGCGCGAACGCGTGGAGGGCTTCCTCTCCCGGCGCAGCACCGTCGCGCGGATCGCGACAGGTGGCACACGGACGGACGCACCAGGGTACTTCCTGGAACCGACCGTGGTCGTCGGGGTGGAACAGGAGGACGAGCTGGTCCAGGAAGAGATTTTCGGCCCGGTGTTCACCGTCCAGCCCTTCGACGATGACGACGGCGCGCTGCGCATGGCCAACGACACCCGCTACGGCCTGGCCGCCTCGGTGTGGACCCGGGACGTCGGACGCGCGTTCCGCATCACCAACCAGCTCACCTCCGGAACGGTGTGGATCAACAACCACCTGGCGTTCGGCCCCGACCTTCCCGTCAGCGGTCACGGAGATTCCGGCTACGGCGTCGAGAACAACCTCCTCGGCGTCATCGAGTTCACCAAGATCAAGCATGTCGCCGTCAACAACACCTGACCGACAGCACACAGCACTGGGCGCAACGACGGTGCGACACTACAGAAACGGATGCGATTTCCATGGCTGTCTTCTCCGGCGTCCACGCCGCGCTGCTGACTGCGTTCGACGCCGACGGCGCGCTTGACACCCGTGCCACAGCGGCGCTTGCCACCGACCTCGTCGACCGCGGCGTGCACGGCCTGGTCGTCAACGGCTCCACCGGCGAATTCGCCTCGCTGAACACTCAGGAGCGTCGACTCAACCTGGAGACCGTCATCGCGGCGGTGGGGGAACGCACCCAGGTCACCGCCCAGGTCGGAGCCATGACCACGGCGGACGCCGTAGCCAGCACCGAGCACGCCCTCAAGGCCGGCGCGGTCGCGGGCATGCTGGTGCCCCCCTATTACGAAGCCATCGACGAGCGTGAGGTGAAGGCGTACTTCCGGACCGTCGCGCAGGTCGGTCTTCCCCTGATGGTCTACAACAACCCCAGCGCCACCGGCTGGTCCATGCGACCGGAGTTCATCGCCGAACTGGCGGCGATCGACGGCGTGCGGTTCTTGAAGGACACCACCCCCGAGGTGGGCCGCCTGTTCCGCATCCGGCAGTTGTGCGGGGACAACATCGAGATCCTCAGCGGGCAGGACTCCGTCGCCCTCGCCGGCTTCCTGGCCGGCGGAGCGCAGGCCACCGTATGGGGCGCTGTCAACGCCGCGCCCGAGGCCTGCGTACGGTTGTGGGAACTGGCTGTCGTGGATCAGGACGCCGAGCGGGCACGCGAGTTCTGGCAGCACCTGTACCCCCTCACCCATTTCTTCGAGACCCACGGCTACGCGCAAGCCGTCAAGACGGCGACCAACCTGCGGGGCATCGACGTCGGATCACCCCGCCTCCCGGCCCTGCCGGTCGAACAATCCGACATCGACGAACTCCGGCAGCTTCTGAGGCTCGCGAACGAAGCTGTCGCGCAGTTCGACCGTCCGGTCGCCGCACAGTCCGCTTAGAGACCAATGGGACGCCCGAGAGGGAGAGAAACCATGAACGAGTCCCCTGAGGCCCACGCCGGCCGTCCGAGCGAACCCGCGGACGTCCTCATCATCGGCGCCGGCCCGTCCGGTGCCGTGGCCGCCCGCCATCTGACCGAACACGGTTTCCGCGTGGTCTGCCTGGAGCAGGGTGACTGGGTCAACCCGACCGAGTTTCCCGGCGACAAGCCTGAATGGGAGTTGCTGTCGCTGCGCCGGTGGCACCACGACCCGAACGTCCGCCGACGTCCCGCCGACTATCCGTGCGAGGTCAGCGACTCCGACATCCATCCCGTGATGTTCTCAGGGGTGGGCGGCAGCTCCCTGCTGTACGGAGGGCACTGGATGCGGCTGCTGCCTTCCGATTTCCGCACCGCCACCCTCGACGGCGTAGGCGACGACTGGCCGTTCACCTACGAGGACCTCGCCCCGTACTACGACCGCGTCGACGCTCAGGTGGGCG
The DNA here is from genome assembly GCF_044328075.1 of Streptomyces sp. NPDC017991. Classification (NCBI taxonomy): domain Bacteria; kingdom Bacillati; phylum Actinomycetota; class Actinomycetes; order Kitasatosporales; family Streptomycetaceae; genus Streptomyces; species Streptomyces sp. NPDC017991. Next base: position 45,071 of record NZ_JBIRGP010000001.1, read on the forward strand.
CCGCGGGCATGGAGGGTGACCCCGCCTACCCGCCGGGCTGGGCCCCTCCGCTGCCGCCCCACCCGATCGGCAAGATCGGCAAGCGAGCGGCGCGGGGCATGATCAAGCTGGGCTGGCACTGGTGGCCGGCGGTCAACGCCATCGCCTCCCAGCGGCACGGAAATCTCGCCCAGTGTGCGCGGATCGGCTCGTGCGAGACGGGCTGTCCGCAGGGTGCCAAGGCATCTTTCGACCTCACCCACTGGCCGATCGCCCTGCGCCGAGGTGCCCGGCTCATCACCGGGGCCCGGGTACGGGAGATCCACACCAACCGGCAGGGACTGGCGGACGGAGCCTTCTATCTCGACCGCGAGGGAGCGGAGCACTTCCAGCGAGCCGAGGTCGTGATCGTGGCCGCCAACGGAGTGGGCACACCCCGGCTGCTCCAGCTCTCGGCCTCCAGCCGGTTTCCGAACGGTCTGGCCAACTCCTCCGGCCTGGTCGGCAAACGTCTCATGCTGCATCCCAACGCAGAGGTCACCGGCATCTACGACGAGGACATGGACAGCTGGCTCGGCCCGGCAGGACAGTCGGTCTATTCCCTTGAGTTCTACGAGACCGACGTCACACGGGGCTTCGTACGCGGAGCCAAGTGGCAGGTCATGCCCACCGGAGGACCACTACGAGCCCTGTCGATCCACGGCGGTGCCGACTTCGACGAGCACTGGGGCGCGCCGGTCCACGAGAACATGCGCTCGACCTTGGGACGAGCGCTGCAATGGGGCATCAACTCCGAGGATCTCCCCGAGGAGTCGAACACCGTCACCTTGGACGAGAAGCTGACGGACTCCGACGGAATCCCGTCCCCGAAAATCAACTACACCATCTCCGAGAACACCCGACGGCTGCTGCGCTTCAACCTCGACCGCGCTCACGAGGCTCACCAGGCCGCCGGGGCCGTACGGACGGTGGAGACCCCGCTGTGGAGCGACCAGCCCGGTCACCTGTTGGGCACTGCCCGCATGGGCAGTGACCCTGCGAGCTCGGTCGTCGACCAGTACGGGCGTGCCCACGACGTCCCCAACCTGTTCGTCGTCGACGGCAGCGTATTCCCCACGGCGGGAGCGGTGAATCCCACCGCGACGATCTGCGCAATCGCCCTGCGCAGCGTCGAGCACCTGGTGCAGCAGGCCCGCGAGCAGGAGGTACCGCGATGAGTCTCACCTCCCCACAGCACGCGACGCTGCTGGCGTTCGCCGGCACCCTGATCCCCGCCGGAAAGCGGGAACCGGCGGCCGACAAGGTCCTTGCCGACGGCTACTGGCTGGGCCGTGCCTTCGCCGCCGAACCCCGCTTCGAGGCGGTGGTCGCCCAGCTCTGCGACCGCCTCCACGGTCAGGACCCGGCGCCCGCCCTACGGACACTGGCCGAGGACCACCCGGACGAGTTCGACGCCCTCACGACCGTCGTGGCGGGGGCCTACTACATGGCACCCGAGGTGCGGGGCGCTATCGGCTATCCGGGACAGATCCCTCACCCCGCGAGCCTCACCGAAGCGGTCGACGACCTCGAAGAGGAACTGATTGCTCCCATGCTGGCGGGCGAACGGCGCTACCGGCCGACCCCCGATGCCCGCGAAGAGAGGCCGACATGAGCAGTGTGACGTGGGTCGAACCGGCTCAGTTCATCGGCGGCCGCTACCAGGACGGGACCGGCACCGAGCAACTCGTCGTGAGCGAGCCCGCCTCGGGCGCTGTCCTCACCTCGTTCCCCGCTGCCACCGCCGAGGACGTGGACAGCGCGGTCCGCGCGGCACGCCTCGCCTGTCCCCAGTGGGCCGAGGCCGGCCCGGCGGAGCGCGCGAGCGCCATCGGACGGCTGGCGGCCGAACTGCGCTCCGTCGCTGACGAGCTGGCGGACACCGAGACTCGGCAAGCCGGGAAACCGATCAAGCTGAGTCAGGAGTTCGACGTTCCGGGCAGCATCGACAACGTCGAGTTCTTCGCCGCGACGGCACGGCATCTGGAGGGCAAGGCCGCTGGGGAGTACTCACCCGACCACACCTCATCGATCCGCCGAGAGCCCATCGGCGTGGTCGGGTCGATCGCGCCCTGGAACTATCCCCTGCAGATGGCCGTATGGAAGATCCTCCCGGCCATCGCCGCCGGAAACACCATCGTGCTCAAGCCCTCCGAACTCACCCCCCTCACCTCTTTGATGCTGGCCGAGGCCGCGACTCGCGCCGGTATTCCGCCGGGCGTGGTGAACATCGTTACGGGGTCGGGGAGAACGGCAGGCCATGCACTGGTCAGCCACGAAGGCGTCGACATGGTGTCCTTCACCGGCTCCACCGGGGTGGGCCTGGGTATCGCCCGCGCGGCCGCCGGCAAACGGCTGCACCTCGAACTCGGCGGCAAGGCGCCATTCCTGGTGTTCGACGACGCGGACCTGGAGGCAGCCGTACATGGAGCGGTCGCGGGCGCGCTGATCAACACCGGCCAGGACTGCACCGCCGCCACCCGTGCCTACATTCAGCGCCCCCTGTTCGAACAGTTCCTCAGTCACACCGCAGACCTCATGGCAGGCGTGCGGCTGGGTGACCCACTCGATCCGGGCACCGACCAAGGGCCCCTCATCCACGTGGCCCAGCAACAGCGTGTGGCAGGTTTCGTCGACCGCGCACGCTCCGCAGGCGCCAAGATCCTCCACGGTGGGTCCGCTCCGGGCGGTGACCTGGCACACGCCCCCTACTACCGGCCCACACTGGTCACCGGCGTCTCGCAGGACAGCGAAATCGTCCAGTCCGAGATCTTCGGCCCCGTCCTCGTGGTCCTGCCCTTCGACACCGACGACGAGGGCCTCGCCCTGGCCAACGACACTCCCTACGGGCTCGCCGCATCGGCCTGGACAACCGACGTGTACCGCGCCCAGCGCGCCACGCGGGAGCTGCGGGCCGGATGTGTGTGGATCAACGATCACATCCCGATCCTCAGCGAGATGCCCCACGGCGGCTACAAGGCCTCCGGCTACGGCAAGGACATGTCCGCCTACGCCTTCGACGAATACACCAACGTCAAGCACGTGATGTCCGACATCACCGGCGTCGCCCGCAAGGACTGGCATCGCACGGTCTTCGGAGACCGGTCGAGCCTGACTTCTCCCGCCCACCCGCAGTAGGACAAGGAAGGCCGCCATGCGTTGGAAGAGAGTCCTGAACGTCGTCGACTGTCACGCCGAGGGCGAGGTGGGCAAGGTTGTCGTCGGGGGCATCGGTGACGTGCCCGGCGAGACCATGTTCGACAAGAGGGTCCACCTGGAGACCAAGGCGGACCATCTGCGCAAGCTGCTGCTGTTCGAGCCGCGCGGTGCGGCGGTGCACAACGCCAACATCGTCCTGCCCTCGCGTCACCCCGAGGCGGACATGGGTTTCGTCATCCTGGAATCCACCGAGTATCCGGCGATGTCCGGCTCCAACACCATGTGCGTGGCGACCGTGCTGCTGGAGACCGGCATGCTGCCGATGACCGAACCGGTCACCGAACTCACCCTCGAAGCTCCGGCGGGACTGATCAGGGTGCGTTGCGAATGCCGGGACGGCAAGGTGCTCAACGTCCGGCTGACCAACCAGCCGGCGTTCGTCTACCATCTGCAAGTCCCGGTCGAGGTACCCGAGTTGGGCACCCTCACCGTAGACATCGCCTACGGCGGCATGACCTACGTGCTGGTCGACCACAAGGCTCTCGGGCTGCAACTGGTCCCCGACGAGGCCCGCGACCTGTGCCGGCTCGGCCAGGCGGTCAAACAGGCCGCCGCCGAGCAGTACACGGTGGAACACCCTGAGAACAGCGCGATTCCCGGCATCACGCAGACGCTGTTCGCAGGAGACCTACACAAGGAACCGAGCAAGGACGGCGGACTTCCCGTCCTGCGGTCCCGCAACGCCGTGGTGGTCTCACCCGGACGCATCGACCGGTCGCCCTGCGGTACCGGCACCTCGGCGCGACTGGCCGTGCTGCACGCCAAGGGCCGGATCGCCCCCGGCCAGACTTTCCTCCACGAATCGATCATCGGCACCGTCTTCGACAGCCGGGTCGAACGGACCACCACCATCGGCCCGTACCAGGCTGTCGTACCCAGTGTCGCCGGTGGGGCGTGGATCACGTCGCTCAGCCAGCTGGGCCTGGACCCCACCGATCCCTTTCCCGAGGGCTACACCCTGTCCGACACCTGGCTGCGTGCCCTGTGACTCTCGCAGGCATCTGAAAGGGGCCATCATGAGCCTGAGAATCATCGTCCTGGTGAAGTACGTGCCCGATGCCGCGGGCCCCCGGAGCTTCGCCGACGATGCGACGACCGACCGTGAGGCAGCGGACGGGCTGCTGTCGGAACTGGACGAGTACGCCGTCGAACAGGCGCTGCGGATCGCCGAGGCCGACGCCGGCACCGAGGTCACCGCCCTTACGGTGGGGCCGGAGGACGCCGAGGCCGCCTTGCGCAAGGCACTGTCCATGGGAGCGGACAAAGCCGTGCACGTCACGGACACGGCCATCCACGGCAGTGACGCCCTGGCCACCTCCGCGATCCTCGCCAAGGCGGTCGAACAGATCGGCTACGACCTCGTCCTGCACGGCATGGCCTCCACCGACGGCGCCATGGGTGTCATGCCCGCACTCATCGCCGAGCGCCTCGGCATCCCCCAGATGACCCTGCTGACCGAGGTGGCGGTGGAGAACGGCACGGTCAACGGCCGCCGCGACAGTGACAGCGCCACCGAGCATCTCCAGACGTCCCTGCCGGCCGTGGTCTCGGTGACCGACCAGTCGGGCGAGGCCCGCTATCCGTCGTTCAAAGGCATCCTGGCGGCCAAGAAGAAGCCCATACAGACGCTGGACCTCGCAGACCTCGGCATCGAGGCCGTCCACGTCGGGAGCGTCGGCGCCTGGAGCGCCGTGGAGACGATCACCGCCCGGCCCCCGCGTCAGACCGGCACCGTCATCAGGCACGACGAAGACGCAAGCCGCCAACTGGTCACGTTCCTACAGACGAACAGGTTCATCTGACCCGCCCCCACGACACTCTCACGGAGACAAGCGCAATGGGTACAGTCCTCGTCCTCATCGACCACGCAGACGGCCGGATCCGTAAACCGGCACTCGAACTGCTGACCATGGCCCGGCGCCTGGGCACCCCGATCGCCGTAGTGCTGGGCGCCGGGTCCTCCGCCGCAGAGGTCGCCGACGCAGCGAGCGAATACGGCGCCGCCACGGTGTACGTGGCCGATGCCCCGGAGTTCGCCGACTACCTGGTCGTTCCCCACGCCGACGCGGTGGCTCAGATCGCCCGAACCACCGACCCCACCGCGATCCTGATCACCTCCTCTCCGGAGGGCAAGGAAATCGCCGCGCGCCTGGCTGTGCGCCTGAGTGCCGGGCTGATCACGGACGCCGTGAACCTGGAGGCCGACGACAACGGCCCGCTGGCCATCCAGTCGGTCTTCGCCGCCACCTACGCGGTCGCCTCCCGAGTCACCCAGGGCACCCCGGTGATCACCGTGAAGCCGAACGCCGCGGTCCCCGAACCCGCGGCCACCACCTGCCGGATCGAGCACGTGGCAGTCGAGTTCTCACCCGCCGCCACGGGCACCAAGGTCGTCTCCCGCACTCCGCGCACCACCTCTGGTCGTCCGGAACTGACCGAAGCCGCCATCGTCATCTCCGGCGGTCGCGGGGTGGGCGGCCCGGAAGGCTTCAAGGTTGTCGAGGACTTGGCCGATGCCCTCGGAGCAGCAGTGGGGGCCTCCCGCGCCGCAGTGGACGCCGGCTGGTACCCGCACGCCAACCAAGTCGGCCAGACCGGCAAACAGGTGTCACCACAGCTCTACCTCGCCGCGGGCATCTCCGGTGCGATCCAGCACCGCGCCGGTATGCAGACCTCCAAGGTCATCATGGCAGTGAACAAGGACCCGGAAGCACCGATCTTCGACCTGGCCGACTACGGCGTGGTCGGCGACCTGTTCACCGTACTTCCCGAGCTCACCGACCAGATTGTCGCCCGCGAGACCTGACGACCCCGGCCAGCAAAAGGAAGAGACCCACCGTGAAAATCTTGCTCGTCGGTGCCACCGGCAGCCTTGGCACAGCCCTGCACGCCACGCTTGCGAAGCGCGGGCACGAAGTGATCGCAGCGAGCCGTTCCCACGCCGACGCTCCGGTGGATCTCACTGATCCCGCCAGCATCCAATCGCTCTTCGAGCGAATCCGCCCCGTCGACGCGGTGGCATGCGCAGCAGGCAGTACCCCGTACAAACCGCTGATCCAGCTCACTCGCGACGACTACTTGTCAGGCTTCCTCAACAAAGCACTCGGACAGATCGAACTCGTCCGCCTGGGACTCTCTGCGATCGCACCGCGCGGCTCGTTCACCCTGGTCACCGGCATCCTGTCACGCGAACCGATCGTCACCTCAGCGGCCGCCTCGGCAGCCAACGGCGCGGTGGAGGCGTTCGTGCGCGCGGCAGCCCTCGAAACAGCCCCGATACGGGTGAACGCGGTAAGTCCGAGCGTCATCACCGAGACGCTGGACAAGTACGCCACCTTCTTTCCCGGCTACGAGTCAGTCTCCCTGGAACGCGTTGTCCAGGCCTACATCCGGTCGATCGAGGGCAGCGAAAGCGGCCGGATATTCGAAATCGGCTGATCGCCCCCTCCCCCAGGGCCGTCAGCTCCGTTCTGTTGTCGCCCTGCTCATCTCCTGCCACCACGTACCGAACGAACATCGTGATCGTCGGTCAGTCCGCCCGATCCGTTCGTTTCTCTGAAAGCCGGGCCATGGCAACCGGATATACCGATCCACAGCGTCGCGAACGCATCCTCGCCACGACGCTCGAACTCATCGCGCAGGAAGGCATCGCCGGCGTCTCGCACCGGAAGATCGCGGCACGCGCAGGCGTCCCGCTGGGCTCAATGACTTACCACTTCCACGGCATCGACGAGGTGCTGCGCGAGGCGTTCCGACACTTCACCGACCACATCGTCGCGCTGACTGATACGCACCTCACGGAATTGGCAGACCAGGATCAGGCGAGGACTGCCGTGGTCGACCTCATCCATGTCCTGTCCGACGGAACCCGCCGAGACTTCGTCCTCATCCAGGAGCTGTACACCTTGGCCACCCGCGAGGCCTACTACAGGGAACTCGTCCAGCGGTGGACGGCCCACACCCGTAGCCGCCTGGAGGCGCACTTCGACCCGGATACCGCCTGCCAACTAGACGCACTCATCAAGGGACTCGCCCTCCACCGCTCGTTGCTCACAACGCCCCACGACAGCGCACTCACCTTCGACGCTGTCACCCGTATCACCACCATCCGAGGGGGCGGGGTGGCGGGGGGACGCCTTGAACGGCCGCGAAACACAGAACCGAGCAACGCCCGCGACGAGTGAGCTGAACCTTGGTCTCCTGCGCACTGCCGGGTACGACGGTCATGATTACGATCTTGAGCTCGGAGTCTGTGTCGGTCAGGACGTGGCAGTTCACCATGACCGGGCCGACACCGACGCCAACGCCGACTGACCGACGAGGCATCCCACCGAAGGCGTCCTCCTGCTCCTGTCCCTGTGGCAGACTCGCGCGGCCACGTGCCGCAGCGGGCGCTCAGAGGTGGCCGTCCAGGAACTTCCGTACCTCGGTGGTGGTCATGGGCCCCGTGCCGTGCGCCACCACCTCTCCCTCCTTCAGCAGGACGTAGGACGGGGCTCCGGTGATCCGGTATCGCTCGGTCGCAGCCGGGCAACGTGTGATGTCGGCGCGGACGGCCGTCAGGAGGCCCGCGTAGTCGTCGGCGACGCCACCCACGACGAGGTCCATCGCCCGACAGGGCTCGATTGCCTTGGGCCATGTACCGGTGAAGTATGCGAGGACCGGAACTACGCTCATCCCGAGGATGAAGTCGAACTCGGCGTCCTCACGGGGTCGGTGAACCCGCTGCGCCATGGAGACTCCTGACCTCGCGTCCGTCATTACATCCCCATCATCCCTCGCGCGGTGTGCCAGGCCGGCCCGGTCGGCCGCCCGGCCGACCCGTCGGAAGCAGGGCACGTCCCGGGACTCTGTCTGGGCTTCCTGGACCGCTCGTGGACGCGGTCATGGACGGTCGACGTACGCATCAGCCGGCCCGGAGACCTACCGCGAGCGTCAGTTCAAGGACCCGGTGTGGCGATGCGAGATCCGGAAACAGCTCCCGCAGCTGCGACATCCGGTACCGCACGGTCTGGGGATGGACGAACAACGCCGCCGCCACCTCGTCCCGTCTGCCCTGGTGCAGCAGCCACGCCCGCAATGTCTCTTCCAGCCGTTGTCCGGTCGCGACGGGCACGGTCCGCAACGGTGCGAGAGCTCGGGCACGCAGGTCTGCGTACGCCTCCTCGTCGGCGCTCAGCACCAGCTCGGGCAGGTGGTCCTCGGTGTCGCGAATATCGGAGGAGAGGGAGCGCGCGCGTACGGCTCGTGCGTACGAGGCGGACGCACGAGTCCATGGCCGGGCCGGGCCGACCACGGCGGTGCGGTCGGTCAGCTGCCGCAAAAGATGTGGTCGGTCGGCGTCGGGGACGAGCAGCACACCGGTGGCGTCCGGCAGATCGTCGAGGACGAGGGTGTTCGGGTCGAGCGCGCGGTAGGCGGGCCGGGCCTGGGCGGCGGGCAGCAGGACCGCGGTCAGTGCAACCGGAGGCTGCCAGCCGGCCCGTTGACCAGAGGCCCGCAGCACGTCCGGGCCCGCGCCGGCGAGGAGGTCGCGGGCCAGGTGTTCCAGGTGGCGCTCGTGGGCCCTGCCCCGAGCGGCCAGTTCGTCGGCGTGGCCCGCCGCGCTCGCGGCGGAAAGCTCGTCGATGTAGGCGAAGGTCAGCTCGGCGAACTTGGCGACGTCGGCGGCGGGCAGACCTGCGGGTACGGCACCCGCTGCCAGGCATCGCCAGGCCACGCGGGCGCCGACGCGGTAGGCGCTGAGCAGGGCGTCCATCGAACGGCCGTCGCGCACCTCGCCGCGGCCCAGCTCGTAGGCCGCGTCGCCGGCGTCGCCGCCTGTGGCGTTCCCGCTCGCGAGGTCCAGGTAGTGCCCCAGGGCGGTGCGGACGGCTCGGCGGATGGTGGCGCCCATGCGGCCCGACAGAGCGTTGGCGTAGGGAGGGACCTCGTCGATGATCGCCTGGACGACCTCGTCGGCGGTGCTCCTCAGCGCGCCCCGAAGCGCGGTGACCGTCGTCTCATCCAGGGCCAGTTCGCTGGCCTTCCTGATTGCATAGCTCATTTTTTGTTCCCTGCGAACAATTCCGCCGACCAGATTCACGTCCTGCGGTCAGGACTTTACGCCTTGAGGCGCATCAAGCTGAAGTCATGACGAGTGCAGCCCTTCGCAGCAGGGCGTGGAAAATGCTGGAGACGGTCACGACGCCACTGCTGCCGTCGGACTACCTCGACCTGGTCAGCCCGCTGCGTGCGGGCGCTGACCTGCGTGGGCGCATCGAGGCCGTGCACCCCGAGACGCGTGACGCCGCGACCGTCGTGATCAAGCCGGGACGGGGCTGGCGCGGCCACACAGCCGGTCAGTACGTGCGGATCGGGGTCGACGTCGACGGGGTGCGCCTGTGGCGTGCCTACTCCATCACCTCGCCGACCGACCGTCAGGACGGCCGCGTCACGATCACCGTGAAGGCGATCCCGAACGGCAAGGTCAGCAACCACCTGGTCCGCAGAGCGAAGCCGGGCACGCTGATCCAGCTCGACCAGCCGACAGGCGACTTCGTGCTGCCGCGGGCCAAGCCCGCAAAGGTGCTCTATCTGACGGCCGGCAGCGGCATCACGCCCGTGATGGGCATGCTGCGCGACACCGAGTTCGACGATGTCGTCATGGTCCACTGCGCGCCACAGCCGCACGACGTGATCTTCCGCAACGAACTGCACGAGCTGGTCGCGGACGAGAAGCTGCGGCTCACCGAGGTGCACACCGACACGGACGGCATGCTCGACATCGCCCGTCTCGACGAGCTCGTGCCCGACTGGGCCGAGCGGGAGACCTGGGCCTGCGGGCCCGCGGGCCTGCTCGACGCCGCCGAAGAGCACTGGACCGAGCACGGCGTCCAACAGCGCCTGCACACCGAACGTTTCCGCCCCAGCGTCGTCGTCACCGGCGACGGCGGCGAGGTCACGTTCAGCGCCACCGGCAAGACCGTCGACGCGGACGGCGCCACGCCGTTGCTGGACATCGGCGAGGAGGCCGGCGTGCTCATGCCCTCCGGGTGCCGCATGGGCATCTGCTTCGGCTGCGTCACGCCGCTCAAGGCGGGCGCCGTCCGCGACCTGCGCACCGGCGAGATCACCGAGGCCGAGCCGGGCGTCCTCATCCAGACCTGCGTGTCCGCCGCGGCGGGCCCCTGCGACATCGAACGGTAGGAGCACCTTGACCGCCATCGACCCCACCGCCCACCTGACCGCGGAGCAGATCGAGGAGCTCGGCCGCGAGCTGGACGCGATCCGCGACGAGGTGATCGCCGGCCGCGGTGAGAAAGACGCCGCCTACATCCGCAAGGTCATCTCGGTGCAGCGCAAGCTTGAGCTTGCCAGCAGGGGTGTACTGCTGTTCTCGATCTTCCCGCCCGCGTGGCTGCTCGGCACCGTCGGACTGTCCGTGGCGAAGATCATGGACAACATGGAGATCGGCCACAACATCCTGCACGGCCAGTGGGACTGGATGCGGGACCCGAAGATCCACTCCACCACCTGGGAGTGGGATCACGTCTCGCCGTCCGAGCAGTGGAAGCACTCGCACAACGAGCTGCACCACACGTACACCAACGTGATCGGCAAGGACAACGACCTCGGCTACGGCATCATGCGCGTCGACGAGGACCAGAAGTGGCACCCGTTCCACCTCGGCCAGCCGCTGTGGAACTTCCTCAACGCCTGCTTCTTCGAGTACGGCATCGCAGCGTACGACCTGGAGCTCGGTAAGAACCTGCACAAGCGCCGCCGCAACAACCCGGAGTTCCGCGCACGGGCCAGGGCCGTGGGCCGCAAGATCCGCAAGCAGGTGCTCAAGGACTACGTGATCCACCCGCTGCTGTCGGGCCCGTCGTTCCTCAACACGCTCGCCGCCACGTTCACCGCGAACCTGGTCCGCAACATCTGGACCCACTCGGTCATCATGTGCGGGCACTTCCCCGAGGGCGTGCAGGTCTTCGAGCGCCGGTCGATCAAGGGCGAGACGCGCGGCCAGTGGTACCTGCGCCAGATGATGGGCTCGGCGAACATCAGCGGCAGCAAGGCCATGCACTTCATGACCGGCAACCTCTCCCACCAGATCGAGCACCACCTGTTCCCGGACCTGCCGAGCAACCGGTACGCCGAGGTCGCGGTGAAGGTGCGCGCGCTGTTCGAGAAGTACGAGCTGGAGTACGTCACCGGGCCGCTGCCCAAGCAGGTGTTCTCCGCATGGCACAAGGTCTTCCGGCTCTCGCTGCCGAACAAGAAGCCCAAGGCCAAGACGCCGGACCGCGAGCAGGAGCTCGTCGCGGCCTGATTCCCGGGACTGGGCCAGATCTCTCGGCCGTACCGGCGACACCGCCACGGTCGGTGAGATCCGTTGCGGACGGTAGGAGGCGGATAAGTTCACCGTGGTGTGTCCGTGGCTGGTGTGTCCGTGGCACTTCTGGAGGGGGCACCGGTGGACGTCGTCGCGATCATGGAAGCACTGGCTGAACAGGGGATAACCGTGCTGTTCAAGGCTGATGCCGAGCGGATGGCAGACAGGCGCAAGCCCTGGACGTTCGTGGCCAGTGGCGCCCCGTTGCGTGGCGACATCCTCGTGCGTACCGATGCCGCGTCGGCGGAACAGTGCCTCGAAGCCTGCCTGCCACGCCTGCGTGAACTGGGCTTTTATTTTCCCGAGTGACGAGCCATGTCAGCTGGAGTAAAGCGACAACTCACCGCGTGTGGTCACCGGGACGTAGCGGCTCCAGGTGCCTCCGGCTTCGGTGACCAGCCGTGTAGCTGTCTTGTCGTGGTAGCCGAGCGCCTTCGCGATGACGGGGGCCGGCCAGATCAACCGGCACCCGGGCGATCCGATGGGCGCGAGCGACCGGAAGCGATGCCGCAGGCAAGCGGCGGGGCTTCGAGGACCGCGTCTGCGCGCCCACCGGGACGGCGTGTCAGACCATGGCGAGCCGGTCAACCAGCAACTCCATCCTCCGCTCAGCTTCCGACGACGGCAGCCGTCCCACCCGTGTCAGCGTCGCCAGCCCGTGCAGGGCCGCCCAGAACACCTCGGTGAACAGTCCCGGATGTACGTCGTCCCCGGCGACCTCGCCCAGGCTCTCCAACAACGCGGCAAAAGCGTCCTTGAGAGGTTCCGGGGTGTCCTCGCGCGCGAAGGCCAGACCGCCGTCGAGCTGGAACAGGGCGTCATAGACCGCCGGATTGCGTGCGGCGAAGTCGAGGTAGGCGCGGGCGAGGGCGGTGACCCGCGCGCGCGGGCTGTCCGCGGCGGCTGCCGCGGCCCGCACCGCCGCGGCCAACTCGGTGGCGCCTTCGAGGGAAACGGCGCCGATGATCTCGCGCTTGCCGCGGAAGTGGCTGTAGAGGACGGGCTGACTGTATTCGATGCGCTCGGCGAGCCGACGTGTGGTGACCGCGTCCCAGCCCTGCTGCTCGGCGAGTTCGCGGGCTGTCGCCACGATGAGGCGCTCGCGGGCCGCCCGTTCGCGCTCCTTGCGTTCTTGTACCGACATGGCTCGATCCTAGCACCGCTAGACAATCAAGCGGCAGCAGGTCTAGCGTTGCTTTGTCATCTAGCGACACTAGATTCTCGAAGGGGTTGCAATGCTCAACGCACTTGAGGTCTTCACCACCGTGGTCGTCGGCCTGATGGTGGGGGTGGAGTTCGCCGTCGCCTTCGTCATGAACCCGATCCTCAACGCCCTACCAGAGGACAGCCGCCAACTCGGCCACGCCCACGGAGGCCGGATGCTCGGCGCCCTGATGCCGTTCTGGTACATCGGCTCGCTCGTCCTGAGCGCACTCTGGGCCATCGCCGGATGGCACCAGCACGGCGCCGGCCTGGTCGTCATCGCGGCCGCGCTGCTGATCCTGAGCGTGGTCATGTCGCTCCTGCTGCTCGTCCCGATCAACAACCGGAACAAGACGTGGACCCCCGAAAACCGGCCCGACGACTGGCAGGAGCAGATGAACCGCTGGCTCCGCTTCCACTACATCCGCGTCGCCGTCATCATCGCCGCCTTCACCCTGCTCGTCGCCGCCCTCGCCTGATCCCGCAGACCGGCACCAGGCTGCCGGCGCACCATCCCCAGCCTCCGAGCGGCAACGGGCCACCAAAATCCCGACATCGGGGAATGCGACCCTGCCCGCCCGCTGCCACGGAGACCCCGCAAGTGCGATCCCGACGAGCTACGCCCCAGTATCAGCCCCGGCGCTACCCGATGCTCCGCGATCTTCGCCGGTCATCCGGACGGAGTTCCCCGGCGGGTTGCCATGTCACACCATCAGCAGTTCATGACAGCCCTCGATGCGCTGGACCGCGCTTTCGCCTCTGATAGGCCGTTCCTCGTCGGTGGTACACGTACCGCCGTCTCGTCCCGCGCATCGCCCGCCCCCCTTGTCGGCGGTCAGCACAATCACCCCAGTCCGGTGTCCAGCAGGGACACTCTCGGTCTCATCACCGTCGCCACTGATAGCTTGCGCCCCTGGCTGGAGGCGGTATTGGTCGGCAGCCCACGCCATGACAGCGACCAGACGCCGTCGACCGCGTTCAGGTCTGGCGCGTACAAGGGCAGTTGCATGATGGTGAGCCAGTCGTGGGCAGCCGCGTACACGCGCATTCCCGCGGTGCGATCACAGCGGCCGCGCCTCCGCTGTCCGCGAGACCGTCACCGAAGGCGCCGAGAAAGGCGGGCAAGCCCGCGCGCTGGCCCTGACCGGGTGTGTCGAGGCCGCCCGGCAACATGCTCTGCGCCACCAGTGGGCCGGACTCTCGCCCCCGGACGGACAAGAGGGCCGCCTGGTCGCACCGCAGGGACCCGGGCAGCCGACTGCCCGGCAATGGCCGGGGCAGCGAGGCGGCCGTCCCAGGGGTTGGCCACGAAGTTGCATGGCCAGGCTCGGCCGCCGAGCACCGGCCGGGCGTTATGCGGTCGTTGCGCGATACCCACAGCACTTTCACACGCGACCTGCGCTGAGGCGTGCGGCGGCGGAGACCCGATGCGGTGTCGTCTGCTGGAAGGGTTTTGTGGTGATCGCCGTAGCTGTTCTGCTACTGCCGGCTGTGGCCGTGCTGCTGTACGCGATGGACCGCCTGGAGGACGGAATGCGGCGCGGGGCGTCCACTAGACGTCACGCCCGCGGCAGGCATCTTCGACTGGTGCACAGCAGCATCGGCCGGCCCGGCTCCCGCGAAAGCACACGCAGGCAGGGCGCGGGCCGCGAAGTTGCATGACGCCCTGATGCCCTGATGCCTTGACGCTCCGGCCGCAGGATGCGGGCGGCGCCGGGGAGAGGCGGGGCGTTCATGCACGGCGCGTAGTGATCGTGTCCCGGTTCCCGGGTGACCGCCGGTCCGTCCGGCACTGCCACCGGACACCTGTCCGCGGAATCGGGCGAGCCCTTCGTATGGTCGCCACGGCGCGGACGGCGTCGAGGAACTTGCGCCAGGCCGCTGTGACCAGCCTGCCCTTGGGGTCAGCGGCGCGAACGGTGTCCGGGTCTTCGACAGGGGTGTCGGGAGGACTCCCTCGCCCACCACGACACGACCGGGGAATGGTGAAGCGCCCACGGCGTCTCTCTCGGCTTCGACGAACGCCCGGTGGAGGCTTCGCGCCTACCACGGCGCTGCCTCGGCACTACCTCAGCAGGACACGCGGCCCGGACAGGTCCTTGCTCCTGAGCCGGTTCCGCAACCCGACACGTTCGGCAGAGCCCTGACGGACTGCTCGCGTCTACCCTCACTTGCATGACGACCGATTGGACGGCAGAACACCAACGCATCGCTCGGGGGCGGCGCTTTGGTGAAACCAGTCGTCCGCCCGCGAGGCAGGTCGCCTCCCCGCCGCCGCTGTCCGAAGCGGATATCTGCGAAGCGGAGGCGGAGTTGGGCATCGCGTTCCCGGACCAGTACCGAGAGCACTTGCTCCGGCAAAGCGCCGGCGGCGCGGTGAACCGCCTGTGTCGATCCGCGGCAGGTTGGGGCTGGTATGGGGACTCAAGCACCAACTACGACTTGCTCACTACTGACTTCCCGCATCCCGACTCCTACCGTGCTTACGAGGATGAGCTGGACGCGCGCGAGCCGCAGACGCAGAACTTCCCGGACCAGAACGCCTACCAGGCGGCATGGGAGCAGTGGGACGCTGAGTACGGGGTGTTCCAGGAGCGCAAGACGTCCGGCGCTGTATTCATCCAGGACAACGGCTGTGGTTTCTCGACCCTGCTCGTTGTCACCGGTCCGCACCGGGGCTCACTGTGGTTCGACGGCCGGGCCACCTGTGACCGGATCCTTCCTCTGAACCTGGGGGGCCAACCCGTGTCGTTCATGGACTGGCTCGCTCGAAGCTCCATGAATCTGGTCCACTGGTAATCCCTGCCGGGCCCACCGGGCGGAGCCTGCCCGGCAGCCCGATCGCAAGACCCTCGAATCAACCACCGACGGTCACTCGATCAGGCAAGTCGCGGCCACGTCGTAAGCGGTCCACTCCTTCCAGACTGGGTGCAGGCGGCGGCGTCCGGCGAGCCAGGCCATGGTCCGCTCGATCACTTAACGGTGACTGTCCAGCCACTCGGAGGACTCCATGCCCTTGCGGGCGTTGCGGTGCTGGATGCCTCGTTCGCGGAGCCATTTCCACAGATAAGCGTAGTTGTGACCCTTGTCGCCGTGGTGCGCGATGTGCGCTGCCACTTCGGGGCTGCTGGCCGCCCGCACGTCCCTGGCACGAACCGCGAGGCGGCGTCGCGAAGCGCGGGCGGACGCGCAGTGAGACTCGGCGCGGCACGAAGACAGGCGAACGGGCCCCGACACCGGGCGACTGTCGACCGCCCTTGCCCGGGCCGAAATCGCGACGACCGCCATGGCCACGATCTTCATCGCCTGGCCCCGCGAGGGTCGTTCACCGCGTTGCGCCCGCCCAGCCGCGAACCAAGTGTCGCGGGGCCCACAGCAGAGAACGGCTTCCGGATTCCACAGGCTGCTCGGTGTCTGCACGAGCACTGGGAAGTCGAACGGCCCGGACAGGAGGGTTCCGGCCGCGAAACCAGCGGTCAGTGCGACTGCCGCGCCTCGTACTCCCCCGCCGCACGACGCGCTCCCCCGCCTCGCGTCTGTCTGTACGTGTCAGCCGGTCTTGTCAGCGGTCAGGGCGACGTCCAGGTGTGCGAGCAGCGTGTCGAGCACGGCCAGTTGTTGCGGTTCGAGCATGCCGAAGGACTGGCGGAGTACGTGCGTGCCCGCTTCCTCCGCGGCTGCCAGTGCCGTGCGGCCCGTCTCGGTGAGGGAGACGGTCTTGCGGCGGCGGTCCTCGGGGTCGCCGCTCCGGGCGACCATGCCGAGGCGCTCCAGGCCTTCGACGATCTGCGTGACGGAGCGCGGTGCCTGGCCGAGGGATGCGGCCAGCTCCGCCTGGTGGAGCGCGCCGCGGCCGGCCAGGGCCTGAAGGACCTTGGTGCGGGACAGGGACAGGCCGGCGGTGGCCAGCATGCGGTGGTCGACCTGTTCGCGCAGGGAGTACGCGAGGGTGAGGAAGGACAGCCCCACCTGCTCCGGGGCGCTGCCCGTAGTCGTTGATTCGTGCTGCTCCATGGTTCGGGTATCCTCGCACAATGTAATCGTGAGGTACCTCATGAAAGGAGTGGCGAGATGGATCGTCCCGTCGCCGTGATCACCGGAGCCACCTCCGGACTGGGCCGCATCGCCGCCTTCGAGCTGGCCCGCCGGGGCTACCGCATCGGCACCGTGGCCCGTTCCCGCAGCAAGGCGCAAGCCCTCGTCACCGACCTGAAGGCGGTGACCGACGAGCCCGTCGACGTCTTCCACGCCGACCTCGGTCTGCTCTCCGAAGCCCGCCGCGCGGGCGAGGAGATCGCCGCGTACTACCCGCGTCTGGACGTCCTGGTCAACAACGCCGGCCTCCACGCCTTCGCCCAGCGCATCACCGCCGAGGGCCTCGCGGACATGACGGCGGTGAACTACCTCGGCCCGTTCCTCCTGACCGAGGCACTGACGGCGAAGCTCGGCGCCTCGGCGCCGGCCCGGATCGTCAACATCGCCTCCGAAGCGGCCCGGCAGGCGAAAACGATCGCCCCGGCCGAGGACCTGCGGCGCACCGAGCCCTACACCCGCCGGGAGTCGATGCCCCTGTACGGGCGCACGAAGCTGATGACCATCATGTGGACGCAGGAACTCGCCCGCCGCCTGGACGCGGACAAGGTCACCGTGAACTGCTGCGACCCCGGCTTCAACGCCACCGGCCTGGGCCGGGACCTGCCCGGCTCCGCCGTCCTGCAGCGGATGCTGAACACCCTGAGGATCGGCGATCCCCGCAAGGGCGCCGGCATCATCGTGCGGCTCGCCACCGACCCGGCGCTCGCGGGCACCACCGGCGGCTACTTCTCCGCCCGCGGCGCCCGCCCTCTGCAGTGCCCCGAGCCCGGCCGGGACCCGCGCGTACAGCGGGAACTGTGGGACGCGACCACGGCGCTTCTCGCCGCCCACCCGGCCGGCTGAGACCCGGACACCCGCCTCAAGGAGGACACCGACCGGTACCGGGGTACCGCCCCGGGCGCGGATTCGTCCTCCAGTAGCTCTTTTCGGCCGCAGCCGACTCCTACGTTCATGGGCGGGGCCTGTCGGGCTCGCCCTCACACATCCGTCTTTCTCCTGGTGGGAGTAATTTTCGTGGCCACCCTTCTCTACCGGCTCGGCCGGCTCGCCTTCCGGCGGCGCCGGCTGGTGCTGCTGGCATGGATCGCGATGCTCGTCGCCGCGGTCATCGGCGTCAGCAGCGTGTCGGGCAGTACGACGGACGACTTCACCCTTCCCGGAACCCAGTCGCAGCAGGCCATCGACCTGCTGGAGAAGGAGTTCCCGCAGGCCTCGGCCGCCGGCGCCGCGGCCCGCGTGGTCATCGAGGCTCCGGACGGGCAGAAGCTGACGTCCGCCGCGCACAAGCAGGAGGTGGAGTCCCTGGTCTCCGACCTGCGCAGGGCACCGCAGGTGGCGAGCGTCACCGACCCCTTCACCGCAGGCCTGGTCAGTTCCTCGGGCAGCATCGCCTACGCCCAGGTGACCTACGCCGTCCCGCAGGCCGACATCACTCCCACCGCGTCGGACGCCCTGCACGAGGTGGCGGACAAGGGTGAGAAGGCGGGCCTGCACGTCAGTCTGGGCGGCAACGCGGTACTGGAGGAGGAAGAGAGCAACGCCGCCGAACTGATCGGTCTGCTGGTCGCCGCCTTCGTCCTGGTCATCACCTTCGGTTCGCTGGTCGCGGCCGGACTGCCTCTGTTGTCCGCGATCGTCGGTGTCGGTATCGCCCTGTGTGCCATCACCGTCGCCTCGTCGTTCGTCGACATGGCCTCCAACGCGCAGACCCTGGCGCTCATGCTGGGTCTGGCGGTGGCCATCGACTACGCCCTGTTCATCGTCTCGCGCTACCGGACAGAGCTGCGCGAGGGCCACGAGCCCGAGGAAGCCGTCGGGCGTGCTCTGGGGACCGCGGGCTCGGCGGTGGTCTTCGCCGGTCTGACCGTCGTCATCGCGCTGGCCGGTCTGAGCGTCATCGGTATCGCGATGCTCACCACCATGGGCCTCGCCGCGGCCTTCGCCATCACCGTCGCCGTGCTGGTCGCGCTCACCCTCCTGCCTGCCACGCTGGGCTTCACCGGTACCCGCGTGGCCAACGGCCGCCTCAGCACGCGCCGCGTGCGGGCAGAGCAGCACGGCCGGCGTGTCACGACGGGCGTTCGCTGGGGCCGCTTCGTCACCCGCCATCCCTGGAAGATGCTGCTGGCGTCGGTCGTCGGCCTGGGCGTGCTGGCCATCCCGGCACTGTCGCTGCGGCTGACCCTGCCCGATGACAGCATGGCCGCCCCCGGCAGCACCCAGCGCGTGGCCTACGACACGCTCAGCAGGGGCTTCGGGCCGGGCTTCAGCGGCCCGCTCACCATCGTCGTCGACGCTCGGGACAGCGACGGCGCGAAGACCGCGGCCACGGCCACCTCCGCCATGCTGGACGGCCTCGACGACGTCGCCGCCGTACGGCCCCCGGTCTTCAACGAGGCCGGTGACGTCGCCCTGATCACCGCGGTGCCGAGCAGCCCGCCCACCAGTCAGGAGACCGTCGACCTGGTCGCCGACATACGCGACCGGAGCGGCGCGGTGGAGAAGGACAGCGGCACGCAGGTGATGGTGACCGGCACGACCGCGCTCAACATCGACGTCTCCGCCAAGCTCGGCGAGGCGATGGTGCCCTACCTGGCCATCGTCGTCGGCCTCGCGCTGATCCTGCTGCTCCTCGTGTTCCGGTCGGTCCTGATCCCGATCAAGGCCGCGGCCGGCTTCCTGCTCAGCGTCGCCGCCACCCTCGGCGTGCTGGTCGCCGTGTTCCAGTGGGGCTGGCTCAAGGATGTCTTCGGCGTCGACGAGACCGCCCCCATCGTCAGCCTGCTGCCCATCCTGCTGATCGGCGTGGTCTTCGGCCTGGCCATGGACTACGAGGTGTTCCTCGTCTCCGGCATGCGCGAGGCGTACGTCCACGGTGCCGGCCCCACCGAAGCGATCGTCACCGGGTTCCGCCACGGCGCCCGCGTGGTCACCGCCGCCGCCATCATCATGATCTCCGTGTTCGCCGGGTTCCTCCTCGACGACATCGCCCTGGTGAAGTCCATCGGCATGGGCCTTGCCACGGCGGTCCTCTTCGACGCCTTCGTCATCCGCATGACCCTCGTCCCCGCGGTGATGACCCTGCTCGGCGAACGGGCCTGGGCGCTTCCCCGCCGGCTCGACCGCCTCCTGCCCGACGTCGACGTGGAAGGCGAGAAGCTCCGCCGCGTACTGGCCGAACGCGACCGGCACGCACGCATCCCCGTGCGGAGCGAACAGGAGCCGACGGCGCCCGCGCCCCTCAGGTAGGCACTCCCCCGGCACACCCCGACCCCGCCCGCCGGCCCCCATCCCCCGAGGGGCGGCGGGCGGTCCCCCGGGGGCCCGGACAGCACACCGTGCACCGCACATCGGCTGTCCGGGCCCCGTTGCCCCCGCCCACCGGTTCACGCTCCCCGAGGAACGGCGGGCAGCCTGCCCGGACAGCGAGAAGGCCCCCACCTGCCATGAGCGAGCCGACCACCCGAGAACCCGATCCGACCACCCGAGAACCCGTACGCGGCATCTCGCCCCATGCTTCCCGGCTTCCGCGGTCACTGACCAGCGACCCCGACCACCGCGTCACGGTGTCGATCATCAGTGGGCTGGCCGCATGGCGGATGCTCGACCGCGACCACCCCCGGCTGCGGCTGTGGGCCGTGCCCGTCTTCTGTGCCGTCCTCGGACTGCCCTCCCTGCTCAACCCGGCCAACCGCGCCCACCTGCCCGGCGAGATCGTCCTCACCTTCGCGTACACCGTTCCGCTGCTGTGGCGGGAACGACGTCCCGGCCTGGTGTTCGCGATCACCACAGCCGCCTCCGTACTCGCACTGCCGCTGAACGTCCTCAACGGCGCCGACGCGGCCCGGATCGTCGCGCTCTACAACGTCGGCCGCTACGGCACACACCGCAGGCTGGTGATCGCCTGCGCGGTCACCGCCGCCCAACTCGCCGTCTGGGTCGCGGCGTTCTGGGGAAGCGGCCAGCTGCAACACGCCAAGCGCCCGGAAATCGTCACGCTGCTGACCATGCTCGCCGTGACCGCCTGTGCCGGACTGGCCCTCACCGGACGTCTGGCGAAGGCCTACATCGTGGCTCTGGAGACCGAGAGGGACCAGCAGACCCGGCTGGCCGCGGCCTGGGAACGTACCCGCGTCTCCCACGAGATGCACGACATCCTCGGCCACACCCTTGCCGTGATCATCGGCCTGGCCGACGGAGCGGCCGCCCAGGCCAGGTCCCGCTCGGAGAGATCCGCCGACTCCCTCGACCTCATCGGCGACAGCGGCCGCGAGGCCCTCGCGGAACTACGCCGCCTGCTCATCGTGGTCGACAACCCCGCGACACAGCGGGACACCACCCCGCTCGCCCCGCAGCCGACCCTTCAGGACCTGCCCGCGCTGCTCCAGCGCGTCCGCGCCGCCGGGCCCACCGCCGACCTGCACACCGACGGGGACCTGACACCGCTCAGTCCCGGCCTCCAGCTCACCGTCTACCGCATCGTGCAGGAAGCCCTCACCAACACCCTCAAACACGCCGCGGCCGACACCATCGTCTCCGTCGACCTGCGCAGGGACGAGGAATCGGTGCACATCACGGTGGAGGACACCGGCCCGGCCCGCGCGACGGACAGCGAACGGCACGGCAGGCACAGCGGGCAGGGCCTGGTCGGCATGCGCCACCGCGCCGCCCTCTACCAAGGGCGCGTCAGCGTCGGCCCGACCCGTGCCGGCGGCTGGCGGGTCCACACCGTCCTCAGCACCTCCCGCACCCTGCCCAGCGCCGTCACGGAGAAGCCCCGCACATGACCACCGTCCTCATCGTCGACGACCAGACCCTGCAACGACTGGGCTTTCGCATGCTCCTTGAAGCACAGCCGGACATCTCGGTCGTCGGCGAAGCCTCCCAGGGCCAGGAGGCCGTCCGACTGACCGCGGAACTCCGCCCGGACGTCGTCCTGATGGACGTCCGGATGCCCGGCGTCAACGGCATCGAAGCCACCCGCCGCATCGTCGAGTCCGGCGGCCGTTCGCGGGTCCTGGTCCTGACCACCTTCGACCTCGACGAGTACGCCTACGACGCCCTGCGGGCCGGCGCGGCCGGCTTCTTCCTCAAGGACGCACGGCCCGAGGAACTCGTCGTCGGCATCCGGGCGGTGGCGGCCGGTGACAGCGTCATCTCCCCGAGCCTGACGCGCAGACTCATCGACGCCTTCACCACCTCGCGCCCGTCACGGGCGCCCGGCCCCCCTGTCCTCAGCCCCGAACAGCGACGACACCTGGCCGCGCTGACCGAACGCGAACGCGAAGTGCTTGCCGCCATCGCCACAGGTTGGTCCAACACCGAGATAGCCGCCCACCTCCACCTGGCCGAGTCGACGGTCAAATCCCACGTCAGCCGCATCCTGGCCAAGATCGATGTCCGCGACCGCGTACAGGCCGTCATCTTCGCCTACGACGTCGGCTTGGCCCGCCCCCACTGAACTCGCGCAAGCAGGCACCTGAACCCCCGGATGCCGTAGTCCGACACGGCCGCCCCACGGCCCGGGCGCCGCCGACCCCGACCGTTCGAGAACCTCGACCGTTCGACAACCCTCACGGAGCACCCCGCCGCCATGCACCCACACCTCGACCCCGGCACCCACGACGGGCGATCCGTCTCCAGCCCGTTCGCACCTGCTGAGGCGGCGGCGTGAGCACCCTCGCGCAGGAGGCCGCCGTCGCCGCAGCGAGCATCGTCGCCTCGGCCGCCGCACACCGCTACCTCTACCTGCGGCTGGTCAAGGACGTCACAGTGTCCGCCCGGCTGCGCCGCGCGGGCCGGGCCGCGGCGATCGCCCTCACCATCCTGGTCCCCGCAGGTGTCCTCACCGCCCAGTACGCGAACCCCACGCGCATCGCATGGCTGGCCTGGCCGGCCTTCGTCTGGGTCGCCATGGCCGCGCACCTGCTGATGACACTCGTCGTCCTGGAGATCCCCGTACGCCTCATGGCGCGTGCGCTGCGGCGTCGCGCCGGATCCAGCTCCGTGGTTCTCGCGCAGGCTCCTCGGGCGCCGGTCGTCCAGCAGGGCGACTCCGCCGCGGCCCTGGTCACGGGCGACACGAATCCCGGACCTCCTGAGGACGCAGCATTTCGGATGCTGGACCGGCGTCTCGTCCTGACCCGCTCGGTCGCGCTGCTCGCCACCAGTTCTGCCGCGGCCACCACGGGCTACGGCTTTCACCGCGGTCTGGGAGCACCCGACGTGAAAGTCGTGCCCGTGGCTCTGCCCCGACTGCACCCCTCACTCGACGGCATGCGCATCACCATGGCCGGCGACCTCCACCTCGGGCCGTTCTTCGGCCGCGCCCACACCGCTCGTATGGTCCGCATGATCAACGACACGTCGCCCGACCTCGTCGCCATCGTGGGAGATCTCTCCGACGGCAGCGCCGACGACCTGGCCGCCCACGCCGCGCCGCTCACCCGGCTGTCCTCGACCCACGGCGCCTTCTTCGTGACGGGCAACCACGACTACCGCCACGATGTCGACGCCTGGATCGCCACACTCGCCGACTTCCGCGTCACCACGCTGCGCAACACCCGGACACTGATCGAACATCGGGGCGGAGCCATCGACCTCGCTGGCGTCACCGACGTCACGGGCGAACAGAACCACGACGCGCCCGACTACGACAGGGCTCTAGGCGACCGCGACTCCTCCCATCCTGTCGTCCTGCTCGCCCATCAACCCGTACAGGTGCACGAAGCCGCCCGGCACAAAGTCGATCTCCAACTGTCCGGGCACACACACGGCGGAGCCTTCTTCCCCGGCAACCTGCTCGTGCCACTGACCCAGCCCGTCACAGCAGGACTGGCCACCATCGACCACACGCAGCTCTACGTCACCCGCGGAGTCGGAGCATCCCTGCCACCCATCAGAGTCGGAGCGCCACCCGACATCACAGTCATCGAACTGCGCAGGCCATGACGCACGGGGGGGGCGCCGCCGAACCGGAACGGTCCGCCGCGTGGCAGTCGACGAGACCCGGCGTCCGCGGTTGCCACCCCCGTCAGCCCTCAATGGCATCAGCGCTCTATGGCATGTCAGCCGCTGCCGACTGTCCGGTCCTGCATGCCGGAGAGCACCTGTGTGAGTGAAGGCGAACCGAGCACATCGCGTCATTTCGCGCGCACCACTGTGCACCACTGTGCACCACTGTGCACCACTGTGCACACGCGGCGGGGTACGAGCGCAGCGGACCAGTGAGGCGGAGCTCCTCCGGGCGCGTGCCGTCTGGGCCGCCGGTGGTAAACGCTGGCCGACACGAATGACCGGCGGTGTCTGGTGGGTTCGGGCCAAGGCTGGTGCCGTCCGCACGGGATGGCTGATCGTTTCGAGGGTCGGGCTCGTCCGCGCCGTGCGGGCGGCCGGCGCCGACGAAAGGACACCCTTCCGTGCCCACTTTCCAGACCGAGGACATCCCCCACGGCTTCGCCTTCGACGAGGCAGGCAAGGTCATCCATCCCCGCTACGTCCGCATCATCGCCCCGCCCCCGCCGTCGGGAACGGGCTTCGGCTGGAAGCGCGTCTGGCTGACGTTCGCCTCCGATTTCGGTGACGCCAAGGTCCGGGTGGCCGTGTTCAAGAGCGGCACCTGGACCGCCCGGACAGTGGATGTGACCTCCAGCGGCAACAGGGTCGGCTTCGAGATCGAATCCGGTGTCCAGAAGGTGAGCGTGGGCCGGATGAAAACCACCGCCGTCGACCGCAACGAGGACATCCCACTCAGCTGGCTGCTGGAATCACAAGCCTGACGTGGCCGGTGGGTTTCCGGCACTTGCTCAAGTGCCGGAAACCCACCGGCCTGCGGTAACCACAGTGGCCAGCAGACGGCCTGTGGGCTCTCATGGGCGCCAGTGCTTTTGGCCTGGTAACTGGGTAGTCACGTTCTGCGCACGGCGGAAAACGTAGCGGTGAACTCGCTGGTGTCACCTAACGGACCTCGCCGAAGGGGCACAGCCATGCCCCCGGCCGTGCGTGAGACGACGAAAGCTCACATCAGCCGGCCGTGGGTGGCATGGGCGGCGCCGCACTCGACACGACCCCCTCAAACACCCGCGACAGGCGGGCGCGTTGAGCGAGTGTGGCAGAGGACCGCCGGTTAAGAAAATGGATCGACAGACGAGTCCAACAGGCACTGTGATGGCTCCGACCGCCCGCCGCATGGAGCGGGCCCAGCGCAGGAGTTGCTCTTGGAAGCCGGGAGAGCCGCCGCCCCCCGCCCCGCGATCGATGACGCACTGGCCAGGCGCCTGGTCGATACTCAGTTCCCGCAGTGGGCCGATCTGCCTCTCAAGCTGTTCGGCCCGGCCGGTTCGGACCATGTGATCTACCGGCTGGGCCAGGAGCTGTCCGTCCGGCTGCCTCGTCATGAAGGGGCGATTCGACAGGCCGTGAAGGAGTCTGAGTGGCTCCCCAGGCTCGCCCCGCACCTGCCGTTGGCCATCCCGGTACCGGCAGCGGTGGGTGAGCCCGACTTCGGCTATCCGTGGCAGTGGGCGGTGTCCCGCTGGCTGGACGGCGAGGTGGCGACCGCCGAGGCACTGTCCGACTCGTCCCGGGCGGCCGTCCAACTGGCGGAGTTCCTCACCGCTCTTCAGGCATTCGTTCCCGAGGACTTCCCGGCCGAGGACGCTCGCGAGGACCTCACCGGTCGGCCGCTGACCGAACTGGACAGCGCGACGCGGGCCGCTATCGCGGAGGTCGACGGCGCGTTCGACGCCGTGGCCTTGACCGGGCTGTGGGATGCGGTGCTGAGCACCCCCGGACGGGATGGCCCACCGGTCTGGTTCCACGGCGACTTCCACACCGGCAACCTGCTGACCGTCGACGGCCGCCTCAGCGCGGTCATCGACTTCGGCGGGCTCGGCATCGGCGACCCGGCCTGCGACCTGATCATCGCCTTCACTCTGATGTCGGCCGGGCCCCGGGCCACCTTCCGCGCCACGCTGGGGGTCGATGACGCCACCTGGACCCGGGGCCGCGGCTGGGCCCTGGCCACCGGCCTGAACGCCTACACCTCCTACGCCGCCGTCGATCCCCAGGTCGCCGCGCAGACCACCCGCCAGATCACCGAGGCGCTGATCGGCTGATCGGCCGATCTCAGGATGTGTGGGTTCACCGACCCTGTCACCGGCCAGCAGCGTGCGATTCGGACCGTCGTCGCCGCCTCGATGTCATCGGCGTCATCGGTGTGTTCGGCGAGCACGGCCGCTACTGGTCGCCGTCGGTGTGTAACGCCACGACGGTCACAGCCGAGGCAACAGGGGCGACCGGTCCCATCGATACGGCAGACACGGCATACACCGCCACGACGGTCGCAAGGACCGATCAATGCGTACAGACGAATTGGAAACGGATGAAGAGCAACAAGGAACGCGCCGTCCTGGGCACGGAGACGGGGCTGTACCGTTCCCACCGGTGACGTCCCGTCTGATTCCAACCGTCCGAGGCCCCGTGCGACGACTATTTGCCCGCCTCTGGCGGCTCCTGCGCCCCGTTCAGAACCGCATTGTGTGGTCCCTGAACGCCAAGTTCGTGGTCGGCGTGATCGGTGTCGTACGCGACGGCGAGGGCCGGGTCCTGCTGCTCCGGCACCGTATGTGGCCGCCGAACCGCTCATGGGGTCTGCCCAGCGGTTTCGCGCACAAGGGTGAGGACTTCCGGCACACCGTGGTTCGCGAGGTCAAGGAGGAGACCGGTCTCGATGTGGAAGTGGGCCGCCTGGTCATGCTGAACAGTGGCTTCCGCACCCGCATGGAAGTGGCCTACGAGGCACGTCTCCTCGGCGGTGAACTGCGCCTCGATCCTTTCGAGATCCTGGAAGCCCGCTGGTGCCGCCCCGATGACCTACCCCAAGGCATCCAGCCCGTGTGCCTGCCCCTGGTACGCGGCGAGACGATCCCCTGAGCGCGTCGTGGGACGCCGGCATGAACGTAGACGTGTCACTCGACCCCGCTCCGCGACGAGACGGGACGCTTGATCATTTCCTGCTGACAGCGCCAGAGCGACTCCACTGTGCAGAAATCCTGGGAGACGTGCTCGACCGGGTTACGCCTGCGCGTTCTCAGCGCAGGACGCAGGACGCAGGACACAGGACGCAAAGAAAATCTGCGGATGCGCGCACGTGTGACCTGCGTGAGCCTGAAGTCATGACAGATCAGCGCGTACCACCACAGGAAACGCCCCCCGCTGAAGGCTCGATCGCCGAGGCGCACGAGGAACGCGCGGATGGAGGAATGTGGGAACACCCCGGCGTCTGGGTCTGGCTGATCGTTTTCGGCGCCGTGATCGTCGCGGCCTTCTTCATCGCCCGCATTTTCGCTCTCTGACTCCGAGCTTGTTCTGCAACCTTTGAGCCCATCCGTGCTACAGAGCAGCCGTAAATACCTCGTGGTGAGCTGCCAGCCGCCCCTGGATGTGGTCCCAACGCTGCCAACCACCGCGTTCGGACAGCGCCCGGGTGTAAAGGGGATCGCCGCCGCTGCGGACACGGGATCAAGCATGGGAACCCGGTAGCGAGCGGTCATGGCAACGTCCCACACGGCTCGGCCAGGGGCTGCCATGTCGAAATCGATCAAGGCTGCGGCACGGCCGTCGCGGAAAACGACGTTCTACGGGCACACATCGTTGTGCACAGCATCGTTCCTCCGGCAGGGTCGGCCAAGGCTCGGGGCCACTCGGCACATGCGTCAACCGCGATGGCCGAGGCGGCGTCGTGCAGGCGCCGCAGCAGGTTTCCCACCGATCTCAGCGCGGTCTCGGTCATCGCCCAGCTCGGAAACGGTGGCAGAGCGACCTCGCCGGGGATGAAGGTCAGCCGCTCGCGGCCATTCGCGGTGAGATCGACCGGCTTCGGAGCCGCGTCGAACCCGTGCTCTTCGAGCGCGAGGAGATGGGCATGGAGGGCGCGCGCGGTGCGCGGCACCGGGCGTTCCACCAGGGCACCGCGTGGGAATGGCCCACGTCCAGCCCGTCCTGACAGCCATCGCCGTCAACATCGAGCGTCTCAACGCACTGCCACCGGCCGAGGAAGCTCTCCGTACACCGCCGTCCGACTGCGTTGCAGAGCCACCTCGCCGAGACGAGCGTGACTCGGCTTGACTCTGTCCAGGATCTCGCAATAGCCGAGGTCAGCTGCTCAGGGCCCGCCAGGCCCTCTGGCGGGGGCCTTCTGGCATGCCCCCGGGTTACATGGCGCAGCGCGCCTCCCGTAGCCGTGGACCGTCGGTCCGGGTCTAGGAACACGGCCCCAACGGGGTAGCAGAGCGAACAACGGAGTCGTACGTTCGGGCCCAGGCCCACTGGCCCGTCAGGACGTCGTCCGGTTCGCCGGGCGCCGCGGAGAACAGCGGGGTGTCGGGGCAGGCGACGTCGCGGCCTCGGGCGAGAGTGATGTGCGGCTTCCAGCGCCCGGGGGCATGGATCGGATTGAGCCGTCCGCAGGCCGGGGCGTCCCGCAGGGTGCGCCATACCGCTTCGTGCAGGTGGAGCAGGGCTTCGTCGGGCCGGACTGTCCAGGCCAGGACAGGCGTCCGGCTGGCGAACCGCACCGTTCCGTCGAGGCGCAGGGGGACGGGCAGGACCGCGAGGGCGTCCTTGAGCCGGACGCGTACCTCGGGCACGAGCGTGTCGGCCGTGGCGAGGGTGAGGTGGGGACGGTTTGTCGGGTGCCGGTGAGTGGCCTGACTGGGCAGACCGGCATCCGACAGACGGCGCCACACATCGCGTACGGTCCGCTCGGTCGTCACGTCGGGCAGCAGCTCGACAGTCTGCATACGGCCAGCGTACGACGCCGCGAGGTGCGGCTGCGCTGCACAGCACGCCACTGGAACCGGGCGCCCGCCGCAAGCCGACCCGTGCCTTTCTACGTGTACGACATCGCTGACCGGCTGTGCTCCCTGCGGTGCCTCTCCTCGCAGTAGACGGTGTGTCACCGATTCTCGGCTCGTCGCCGACGTCGTAGCTTCCGGTGTGGCCGCGCTTGTTCGACCTGACTGCCGAGCCGGGCATCGCCGGGCACAGGTCGTGCGGCTCGCGCGACGGCATGTGATGCACGCCACGGGGAAGACGCCTCAGCACACCTACGACATGTACGCGCACGGTCAACGGAAAGCGAGGCCCGCGGATGGCTCACTACGGTCAACCTGCCCACCCCTATCCCGGACATCACGCGGACCCCGGGTCCAGGACCGGCAACGGTCTGGCGATCGCGTCATTGGTGCTGGGCATCGCCGGCTGCGTGTTCTTCTGGACAGTCTTCGGGGGCATCCTCCTGGGCCTGGTGGGGCTGGTACTCGGAATCATCGCCGCCCGGCGCGCCCGCGGTGGACGGGCTCCGCACCGGGTCATGGCCATCGTGGGCGCAATCCTGAGCGCTCTCGCGGTCATCGCCTCCTCCGTCATCGTCGCGATCGGGGTCTCCTTCCTGACCTCGGACTCGTTCAAGGACTACAACGACTGCGTTCAGCACGCGGACAACAAGTCCGAACGTGACCAGTGTTCAGACGACTTCGAACGCGACGTCAACGACAACTGACTCTTTGACGGCAGTCCTCAGTGATCCTGGTGACGGTGCGGCCGGAGACGTGCTGGTGCGGGGCGAATGCGGCGGCTGCTGCTGTCGGCAGCCGAAACGAGTCGAACCGAGCCGATCCGTACCCGGCACCGGCCGTCCCGCACTCGCCGGGCGAGGTCGGCCCCAGCCCCGCCGACTGGGGAACTGAGAAGTCGATCTGCGCTGCGAAGAGGGACCAACAGCCCCGCTGGCGCAAGAAAGCGGCGCCCTCGGGGGTCGCCGGGATGGCCTATGGTTCCCGAAGGGCCGTCTGGTCTGCTGAAGAAGGATGTGCTCGTGGCTGGTGGGGGCGTTTCGGACCGTTTGGTCGAGTTGTTGTCCGTGCAGGGGGAGAACCTCGGCGCCAACTGGGCGGACAAGGTCACCGGCAGGCTGGGCGGGCGGGTGAGCCGCGCGGAAGTTCACCAGGAGCTCCAGGAGATCTATACGGCGCTGGTGGCAGCGCTCGGCAGTGGGAGCCTGGACGGGCATGGCGACGCATATGGCGAGATCCGTGCTCTGCTCACCGAGCTGTCGCGCAACCGGGCCCGGCAGGGTTTCACCCCGACCGAGACCGCGGTGAGTGTGTTCGCCCTCAAGGAGGTCCTGGAGCCGTCCTTGTCGGGCAAGGGCGGTGACCTGCAGGCGTATCTGCAGTTCGCCGCGCTGCTGGACACGCTGGGCCTGTTCACCATCGAGGTCTACGCGGCCACGCGGGAGGAGCTGGTGGCGGCGCAGGCCGAGCAGCTTCTGGAGCTGTCGACGCCGGTGGTGAAGCTGTGGGACGGGGTGATCGGTGTCCCGCTGGTCGGGACCCTGGACTCGGCGCGCACGATGGTCGTGATGGAGAAGATGCTCCAGGCGCTGATCGACACGGGTTCCGAGCACGCCATCATCGACATCACGGGTGTCCCGGCGGTGGACACCGAGGTGGCCCAGCACCTGCTGAAGACCGTGGTGGCCGCCCGGCTGATGGGCGCGGAATGCACGATCTCCGGGATCCGCCCGCAGATCGCGCAGACCGTCGTCGCCCTGGGAATCAACTTCGGGGACATCGTCACCAAAGCCACGCTGGCCGATGCGCTGCGGCACGCGCTGCGCCGCTCGGGCGTCACCCTCTCGGCCACGCCGCAGGCGCGTGCCCGATGACTGAGCGCGTCCCGGTCCTGCAGATCGGTCAGGTACTGCTGGTCTCCATCCAGATCGATCTGGACGATCAGTCGGTACTGGCGCTGCAGGACGATCTGGCGGCCAAGGTCGTCGAATCCGGTGCGCACGGGGTGGTCATCGACATCACGGCCCTGGACATCGTGGATTCCTTTGTCGGCCGGATGCTGGCCACGGTCGCCTCGCTCTCGCGTCTGCTGGACGCGCAGACCGTCGTGGTGGGCATGCGCCCCGCGGTGGCCATCACCCTGGTCGAGCTGGGCCTTTCGCTGGGCGGGGTGCGGACCGCGCTGACCCTGGAAAAGGGCCTGAAGGTGCTGGAGCGGGCCCACGTCGCGTCGTGGGGAGCTTCCGGCCCCGCGGGTGCGGTGCCGAATACTGCGGCAGGACGGTGAACGGCGCTCCCGGCGCTCCTCAGCTGTTGGAGATCACTGCCAGCGCGGGGGTCGTACAGGCGCGTCAGCTGGCGCGCGCCCTGGCCCAGGAGTGCCGCTTCTCCCTGGTGGAGCAGACGAAGCTGATCACCGCCGCCAGCGAGCTGGCCCGCAACACACTGATTCACGGCGGCGGTGGCACCATGACGGCCCGTCTGGTGGACGAACGCGGCCGTCGCGGAGTACGCCTCGTTTTCAGCGACGACGGTCCGGGCATCCCTGATGTGGAACTGGCCCTGACCGACGGCTGGACATCTGGCGGCGGCATGGGCCTGGGGCTGTCCGGCTCCAGGCGACTGGTCGATGATTTCGTCCTGGACACCACCCCGAGACAGGGAACCACCGTGACCATCACCAAGTGGGCGCGATGACCGGCCCGGGACTCATACAAGTGGTGGACTGCGAGGACGTGGCCTGGTTCCGTGACGGGTCCGAAGGCGCCCGTGGTGCCGCCGCCGCTCTGGGGCGGCGCATCGGTCTGGGTGAGCAGCGCACTGCGGAGCTGGTACTGGCCGTGACGGAACTGGCCACCAACCTGACCAAGCACGCCATCGACGGCTCTCTGCTGCTGCGCGTCCTGCGCAACGACACCACGGCCGGGGTGGAAGTGGTAGCCGTGGACGCGGGCCCGGGAATGGCGGACGTACCGGCAGCACTGCGGGACGGCATGTCGACGCTCGGCAGCCTGGGCATCGGCCTGGGGGCGATCCATCGGCTGGCCGATTCCCTGCACATACACTCCCGACCCGGTCTGGGCACAGTGCAGCTCGCCCGGTTCTGGCCCCGTCCTGTGCATCCCCGCGTGGCCGGAGAACCCCCCGTGGGAGGCATCACCCGGCCGATCAGCGGCGAGGAGGTCTGCGGCGATGCCTGGGCCGCGCGAACAGACAACGGCGTAGCTGCGCCGCCGGCCCCGACAGAGAAGGCCGGCGACCCATATTCGTCGGCCACCGGCGCCCCCGACTGGGCTGCCCTGACCGGAATTCGACCGCCTGCAGCGCAGACCCGGACGGCCTTGGGGCACAACACTTCCCTGCGTGCGGAGAGAACGGGGCGTCCCGCGCCCGTACGTGCCTCTGTCGCCGGCCCGGGCGCTGGCATGCTGGTCATGTCCTGTGACGGGCTGGGCCACGGTCCGATGGCCGCCGCAGCAGCGCAAGCCGCTGTCCGTGCTTTCAGGACAGGGACGGCCCGCACCCCCGAGCAGGTGATGGAGCAGGTGCACCGGGCGCTCCGCGGCACCCGCGGCGCGGCAGTGGCCATCGCCCGCCTGGAGCCCGATGGCCGCCTGTTGTTCTGCGGTGTCGGGAACATCACCGCCGCACTGGTCACCCGCACCTCCCGCACCACGCTGCTTTCCCACCCGGGCATCACGGGCCACCAGATGCACCAACTGCGCGTCTACGAGCACCACTTGCCCGCCGACGCCGTCCTGGTGATGCACTCCGACGGTCTCAGCGACCGCTGGAGCCACACGGATCTGGCAGGACTGCTGCACCACCCGCCAGCCCTGATCGCCACCGCGCTGATGCGCCAGACCGGGACCCGTCGCGACGACGCCAGTGCGGTGATCGCCAAGTCGCCCCGGTGAACTCATACGGGGTCAGGAGGCGGTGGCGCGTACGGCGGTCGTGGCCAGGGTGGTGTAGTTCATTGTGAAGCGTCCGCCCAGGGAGTCGATGGCGCTCCCGACCGCGTCCAGTATCCGGACCAGCTGGTCGGGGCGGAGTTGGGTGAGGCCGCCGGTGGTGGGTAGCAGGTCCAGCCATTGGTCGCGCGTGTAGGACTGCTCCCAGTCGAACTGCCACTGTTCGGGTGCGTTGAACTGTCCGGTTTCGCGGATCTTGTCGGCGAACTTCGCGTATCCCGCCTGGTAGAAATCCAGCGGACGTCGAGCCGGTTGGCCGTTGAGCGGGGAGCCGGGCGCCGCCAGCCGGTAAGCAGCGGCGAACGGTTCGGCCACCTCGACCGGCGGCTCGTACGCGTGCCCGAAAATCGCCAGCAGCCCACCTGGGCGCAGTACACGGGCCGCCTTCACCACGCCGGCGACCGGGTCCACCCAGTGCCAGGACTGGGCGGCGACGACCGCGTCGAATGTCCGGCCGGCCGGCTGCCAGGCTTCGAAGGTCGCCACCTCGACCCGCAGGCCACGGGCTCGCGCGAAGTCGGCCATCCGCGCATCGGGCTCGATGCCGAGCACGGTGCGGCCGGCGGCCTGGAACTGGCGGGCCGCGATGCCGGTGCCGCAGCCGACGTCGAGCACGTCAGGCCCGGGGCTCGCGGCGACGATCCGCGAGATCAGGGTATCGGGGTAGCCGGGCCGGGCCTGGTCGTAGCGTTGCGCGTCCACGCCGAACGACTCGGCCATCCGCCGGACGTCGTGCGGCTGCGCCGGGGATGATTCAGGTTGCTCTCGCGGTAAAGTGGGCATGCGCCCACCTTAGTGGGCACATGCCCACTGGGCAACGGCCGCCCGCGGGATGAAGTACGAGAGGATCTGTGAATGCCGACTGGAGTGCACCTTCGCGACGCCCGGCAGCAACTGTTCGACGCTGCGGAACGTGTGCTGCTTCAGGACGGGCCGAACGGGCTGACCAGCCGGGCCGTCACCGACGAGGCGGGCTGCGCCAAGGGCGTCCTGCACCGGCACTTCTCCGACTTCGACGCCTTCCTCACCGACCTCGTGCTCGACCGGGCCTCGCAGCTTGAGACGCAGGCGGGTGCACTGCGCGGGTCCGCCGGCACCGGCACGGTGGCCGGCAACCTCACCAGCGCGCTGACCACCCTGTTCGGACCGATCCCGGTGGCGATCATCCCGCTCATCACCTTCCGGGATGAACTGCGAGCACGGCTGCGGCAGGCCAGGCCCGGAGGCGGCATCGCGATCCTTGCCGAGGCCTCGACCGCGATCTCCGCCTATCTGGCCGACGAGCGTGAACTGGGCCGCATCGCGGCCGACGCCGACATCGACTCCCTCACCCTCTCACTCGTCGGTGGCGGGCATCTCCTGTTCACGGACCGCGGCCCCGGCCCACCGGACACGGCAGTCGTCAGCAAGCTCGTGACGGCGGTCATCGCCGACGTCGTACAACGACGACCGACTTAGGAACGACATACTCCAGCCGGCCGTCTCGGGGCGCGTCGAACCATGAGCCCCGTGCGGGTAGCCGTGTCCGACTCCGGGGTCCTTCGGAGACCTTGATCCGGGCTGTCGGAGCACGCTTATGATTCGCCGTCACGCCGACTAATGAGGTCCCGCTGGTAGACCTGCGGGCCAGGTCCGACTACGCCGTGTCGGTCGACGGAGAGTTGGTTGGTTCGGTCTGTCGCTCGGCTGTGCGCCTGTTGGAGGGCCTTTGTTCTGGGAGGACTGGTCTCTGTCTCCTGGAGCAAACGCCCCCTCACGTGTCCTGAGGCAGCCCGGTCAGGCGGAGGCGCTCCGGACCGCTTCGCGGATGAGGTCCGCGACCTTCTTGGGGTGCGCGAGCATGACCAGGTGGGACGAGTCGACCTCGGTCGTGGTCATGCCGGCGCGCTCGTAGCCGAAGCGCTCGACGTCGGGGTTGATGGTGTGGTCCGAGGACGACACCAGGCCCCAGGACGGCTTGGTCTTCCAGGCCGCGGCCGTGGCCGCCTCTGCGAAGGCCGCGCCGGCCAGCGGACGCTGGGAGACGGCGAGCACCCGGGCCAGGTCCGGGTCCACGTCGGCGGCGAAGATGGCGGGGAACTTGTCGGGCTCGACGGTCACATCCGTGCCGGGCTCGTCCGAGCCCTCGACCGGGAACGACGTGTACACCAGGGCCGAGGCCAGGTCGGAGTCGGGGAAGCGGCCCTGCAGCTCGCCGAGGCTCTCGCCCTCCTCCAGGGCGTAACCGGCCAGGAAGACCAGGGCCTTCACGTTGTCCTCGACGCCCGCGACGGTGATGACGGCACCGCCGTAGGAGTGCCCCACCAGGACGACGGGGCCGGGGATGGCGCGTACGACCGAGGCGATGTAGGCGGCGTCACCGGTCAGGCTGCGGTTGGGCACGGCCGGGGCGAGCACCTTCAGGCCGTCGGCCAGCAGCTCGGGGACGACCCGGGCGAAGCTGGACGCGTCGGCGAAGGCCCCGTGCACCAGGACGACGGTGGGCGTGGAGTCGGTCATGGAGTTCCTTGTCGGTCGTGTGCGGTCGTGGTCGGGCGTGTGCGGTCTGAGATGCCTCGGGCGCGAGTGGCCGTCGTGCGGCGCGGACGGTTCGTTCGGGGTGAACGCCGTCGCCCGGGTCAGACCGCGTACAGGGCCGCGCGGAGCGTGCGTACGGCCAGGGAGATGGCGGTGTCGGCGGCGTGGGTCTCGCGCAGGGCGTTGAGCATCACGAAGTCGTGGATGACGCCCTGGAAGCGGACCGCGGTGACGGGCACGCCGGCCTCGCGCAGCTTGTTGGCGTAGGCCTCGCCCTCGTCGCGCAGGACGTCGGCCTCACCGGTGACGACGAGGGCCGGCGGCAGACCCGTGAGCTGCTCGGTGGTGGCCCGCAGCGGGGAGGCCGTGATCTCGGCGCGCTGCTTCTCGTCGGTCGTGTACTGGTCCCAGAACCACTGCATGCCGTCACGGCGCAGGAAGTAGCCGGTGGCGAACTGGCGGTAGGAGTTGGTGTCGAAGCTCGCGTCGGTCACCGGGTAGAACAGCACCTGCTGGACCAGCGGGACACCGCCGCGCTCCTTCGCCATCAGGGTGAGGGCGGCGGCCATGTTGCCGCCGACCGAGTCACCCGTCACCGCGATCCGGGTGGCGTCCAGGCCCTTGGTCGCGCCCTGCTCCACGACCCAGCGCGCCACGGTCCAGTTCTGCTCGATGGCGACGGGGTAGCGGGCCTCGGGCGAGAGGTCGTACTCGGGGAAGACGACCGCGGCGTCGGCGCCGACGGCGAGTTCGCGCACCAGGCGGTCGTGGGTGTGGGCGTTGCCGAAGACCCAGCCGGCACCGTGGATGTAGATGATGACCGGCAGGG
The DNA here is from genome assembly GCF_044328075.1 of Streptomyces sp. NPDC017991. Classification (NCBI taxonomy): domain Bacteria; kingdom Bacillati; phylum Actinomycetota; class Actinomycetes; order Kitasatosporales; family Streptomycetaceae; genus Streptomyces; species Streptomyces sp. NPDC017991. The sequence goes on from NZ_JBIRGP010000001.1 coordinate 81,158, forward strand.
GGCCCGTGGCGCCGGCGGGCTTGACGATGCGTGCCCGGACGGTGCCCGTGGGGCCGCCCGACACCGTGATCCACTCCTCGTCGATCGCCGGCTTGGCGATCTCGCCGGACTGCACCTCGTCGACGGCCTTGCGGCCGTCCGCGGGGGCGAGGTCGAAGAGGTAGGGCGGGTTGGCGGTGGCCTCGGCGAAGGCCGCGGCGGCGGGTTCGAGCACGGGCTCGACGGGTGTGAAGGCTTCGGACATGCGCGTCTCCTGGGACTGCGAGGGGCACCCCGGTCGGTCCGGCGCCCTTGAGGCCACCGTAGAAGTGCGGTGCGCCGGGCAGTTGTCCCCGAGTGCACTCCTGTCGTCCCCGGAGTGCGTTGTTCGTGTGCGAACGCTGTGCCCCGCGCCCCGCGCCCCGTGCGCTGTGCGCTGTGGGGTCGGCGCCTGTGCGCGCACGGGACACTCCGCCGCTCGGACCGGTCCTAACGTGACGGCTCGGCGGGCGACAGCCCCGCCTGGACCCACTCGGGAGCACCATGAACGCCACCACCACCGACTCCCCCTGGGCGCCGCTCGCGGCACGTGTCTTCCGGGCGCTGTGGATCGCCCAGCTGGTCTCCAACATCGGCACCTGGATGCAGACGGTGGGCGCACAGTGGCTCCTCGTCGGGGACAGTGCCGCGCTGATGACGCTGGTACAGACGGCCGCCGGCCTGCCCGTCGTCCTGCTGGCACTGCCCTCCGGGGTGATCGCCGACCGGTTCGACCGGCGTGTGGTGCTGGTGACCGCGCAGTTCGCGATGCTGGCGGTATCCGGGGCGCTGGCCGTACTCGCGTTCCTGGACGCGCTCTCGCCGACGGTCCTGCTGCTCCTGACGTTTCTGCTGGGCTGCGGTACCGCGCTGATGGGCCCGGCCTGGCAGGCGATCCAGCCCGAGTTGGTGGCGCGGGAGCGGCTCGGTCAGGCGGCGGCGCTCGGCGCGGTGAACATGAACCTCGCCCGCGCCGTGGGCCCGGCGCTCGGTGGGGCGGTGGTCGCGGCGGCGGGCGCCGGCTGGGTCTTCGCCTTCAACGCCGCGTCCTATCTGGGCATCGCGACCGTCCTGCTGCTGTGGCGGCGCCCCGCCGTGGCGACCGCACCGCCCGCCACGAACGTAGGGCTGCTGGCCGCCCTGTACGCAGGCCGCCGTTACGTCTGGAACGCACCCGGCATCCGCCGCGTCCTGCTGCGCACGCTGCTGTTCATCCCCGGCGGCGCCGCCTTGTGGGCCCTGCTGCCGCTGACCGCGAGCCGCTCGCTCGGCCTCGGCTCCGGCGGCTACGGACTGCTTCTCGCGGCGGTGGGCGTGGGTGCGGTGGGCGGAGCCTTCCTGCTGCCCCGGGCCCATCGCCTGCTTGGCGCCAACGGCACCCTCGCGGTCGGCGCCCTGCTGTTCGCCGGGGTGCTCACGGTGCTCGCCACGGTCCGCACCCCGTGGGTGGTCGCGCTCGCCCTGCTTCCCGCGGGCCTCGCCTGGATCGCGGTCCTGTCCACGCTGAACGCGGCCGTGCAGACCCGGCTCCCCGGCTGGGTCAGGGCCCGCGGCCTCTCCGTCTACCTCCTGGTCTTCCAGGGCGGACAGGCTCTGGCCGCCCCCCTGTGGGGCACGGTCGCCGACTGGCTCGGGCTGAGCGCCTGTCTGCTGATCGCCGGCGCCACGATGCTGCTGAGCGCGGCCAGCGTACGGCGGTGGCCGCTGCGGGACGCCGAAGGCATCAACCCCATGCCGTCCGACCACTGGCCGGCCCCTCCCCTGGTGTTCGCGCCCGAAGAGGCCGACGGCCCGACAGGCCCGGTCCTGGTCTCCGTCGTCTACCGGGTCCCGTCGGAGCACTGGGCCGAGTTCACGGACCGGATGCACCGCGTGGCCCGCTCCCGGCGCCGTACCGGAGCCCTGTCATGGGGCCTCTACCAGGACGGCCACGTCCCGCAGCGGTTCGTCGAGAACTACCTGGTCTCCTCCTGGGCCGAGCACCTGGACCAGCACCACGTCCGGCTGACGGCCACCGACCGCCGGTTCGAGGAGGAGGCCCGGGCGCTGCTCACCCCGGACAGCACGCCCGAGGTGACGCACGCCTTCGACACCTCGGCGGGACCACCGGTACGGCCCTGATCCCCCCGAGCGCGAACCCAGGGCTGCAACCCAGGGCGGGAATCGAGGGCGGGCATCGAGGGCGGGAAGGTCAGAAGCTCTCGGATTCGGGGACGACGTGCATCGCCGCCTCCTCCGCCGAGGCCCCGGCGCCGTCCAGGCCACGGTCGGAGGCGAACAGGTCGGACTCGGTGACCTCGTGCGTTCCCTCGTCCGGCGCGAGGAGCCGTCCGGCACGGGCGTCGCCGACCTCCTCGTCGAGGAGTTCGCCGTCCGTGTCCGGGGTGTCGCCGAGATCGTCGCCCTCCGGGACCCCGATGTCCGGTACTTCCTCGGCCAGACGCTCGTCCAGGGTCTCCCCGCGTCGTGCCTCCGCCGCCGTCACGCCCGTGTGCTCCACGGCCCAAGGGCGCTCCGGCGGCGAATAGCCCTCGTCCAGGGCTTCCGTGCCGGCCCGGTAGTCCAGGGTGTCCGAAGCGTCCAGCAGACCCGCGTCGTCCTGCACCTCCGAACCGTCCGGCTGGTAGACCTCGTCACCCATCGTCTCGTCACTCATGTGCGCTCCATCGTTGTCGGGGTCGTTCGGTTCGATCCGGCCGTCGTCCGGAAAGGGTAGAGGTCGTAGGCGTAGGCGTAGGCGTAGTGGTGGTCGGATCGCCGGCTGGGTCGGCGGTGTCAGTCCGCCCGGACCGCGCCCGCCGCCCTGCGCCACTGCGCCGGTGACATCCCGTACATGTCGCGGAACGCCCGGCTGAAGTGGGAAGGGCTGGTGAACCCCCAGCGGGCGGCCACCTCGGCCACGGGACGATGGGCCGTCGCGGGGTGGACGAGTTCCCCGTGGGCCGCTTCCAGTCGCCGGGTACGTACCCAGGTGCCCACGGTCGTGTCGTGCCGCTGGAAGAGCTGGTGCAGATAGCGCAGCGAGATGCCGTGCTGGGCGGCGATGGTCCGAGGGCCGAGGCCCGGCTCGCCCAGCCGGGTGCGGACGGACTCGGTGATGCGTTCCCACAGGTCCGCCGGTTCGGGCGGCCGTCCGGTCTGTTCGAGGGCCACGGTCGCCAGGATGTCCACGACGGTACGGGCGAGTTGCTCACGCCGAGCATGGCCGGCCCGTGCGACCTCGTCGACGAGTGCGTCGAGCAGCGGCAGCAGCAGGCCGGCCGCGCCCTCCGCCCTCTCGTCCACCACCGTGGCCGTAAGGGCGTGCAGTTGCCGTTCCTCCAGGCGCAGCAGGGCCCGGGGCACCATGAGGATCCGCGCCCGCTGCCGCTCGGGGAGCACGATCCGAAAGGGCCGCCGGGCGTCGAGGAAGGCCAGGTCGCCTGGGCGGAGTTCGGCGGTGCGGCCGTCCTGGAGCAGTCGTGCTGTGCCCTCCAGCTGGCGGCGGACCAGGAGGTGGGTCCGCGGGTCGGCGGCCACCGAACGGGCCCCGCGCAGAACCGTTCCGGGGCCGAACGCCTGGGTGGCGATCTGGAGCACGCCGAGTCGGTCGGCGCTCAGTTCGCCGTCCCACGGACGGTCCTGCTCCACGGTGACCTCGACGTCCACGAAGGTCCGCGAGAGGGCGCGCTGCCAGGAGGGGAGACGGTCGCCGGGCACCAGGTCCCGGGTGGAGCAGGACACCCAGGGGGCGTGGCCGGTCAGCAAGACGCCGCTCCCGCCCATACCCGGTCCCGCCATTCCGACGGTGACAGCCCGAAGGAGTTACGGAAGGCCTTGCCGAGCCCGGCCGGGCCGGTGAACCCCCAGCGCCGGGCGACCTGGCCCAGGGTGACGGAGCCCGGCGGCCGGGCGGCGAGCTCCTTGCGGCACTCCTGCAGTCGCTGTTCGCGGATCCACCGGCTCACGGTGCTGTCCTCGGCCTCGAACAGCCGGTGCAGACAGCGGACCGAGATGCCGTGCGCCCCGGCGATGACGGACGGGGTCAGTCCGGGGTCCGACAGGTGCCAGCGGATGTAGGTCCGAACGCGCAGCAGCAGGACGCCGTCGGCGCCCGGCACTTCGGCGGGGTCCGCCCCCAGCTGGTCCGCCGCGGTCGCCGCCATCAGGGCGATGACGCTCTCGGCCAGCCGGTCGGCTGTCGGCGTCGCATACGACGCGGCGGTGTCCGCCAGCCGGTCCAGCATCGGCCCGAGCAGGGCGGGGAGCCCGCCACTCGGGCGTACCGAACGGCCGGTGAGCTGCCGCAGGCCCGTGTCGGGAAGTTGCAGCAGCGCGCGCGGGACCGCGAAGATCTTCATCCGGAAGCGTTCCGGGTAGACGGTGTGGAAGGGGCGGACGGTCTCAAAGAACCCGATGTCCCCGGTCCGCAGTTCCGTGGTGCGGCCGTCCTGTTCGACCTGGGCCCGGCCGGCACCCTGAACGGCCACGAAGACCTGCCGTCCGTCGCCGCGGGCGATGGAACGCGGTGTCCGGTGGACGTGGCCGGGGTCGCACTCCACCGTCGTGATCTGCAGGTTTCCCAGGTGGTCCGTCCGCATGGTGGCGTCGTACGTACGGCCTTCCGTGGTGATGTCCATCCCCACCAGAGTGTCGAGCACGGCGTCGTGCCAGTAGTCCAGGCTCTCGCTCGGCGCGACCGAGCGGGTGGTCAGCACGGTGCTTCGCCCACTCACCGGAACGGCCGGGTGCGGGCGTCTCTCCTCGTGGGAGTCGATCGCGGTTGGCATGCCGTCAGCATGTCGTGGCGGTACCGGTCCACGCATCAGTCGGCCGACTGCTCTGCGGCCGTCGGGCCGCGCAACACCTGGAAGGCGCAGGCTGGGATCGGTCATTGCAGTGCCGACCTCTCTCCGCGCACGCGCACGCGGAGACAAGCGCACGCGGAGACACTCGCAGGCGAAGAGTCGGTCGTCGCAGTGCTCGTCGTCGTGAACGACGCCCACGCGGAGACCGGCCGCCGCGGTGCTGGTCATTTCGTACGCGTACGCAAGAAGGCGCAGCCGGTCAGGATCGCCGTCCGGGTGGGCTCGCTGTCTGCCAGGGCGTGCAGCGCCACGAAGTCGTGGATCGTGCCGAGGAATCGCAGGGACGCCGCCTCGACCCCGGCCTCGGACAGCCGGCGCGCGTACTGTTCGCCCTCGTCGCGGGCCACGTCTGCCTCGGCGGTGACGACCAGGGCCGGCGGCAACCCCGCCAGATCCTCCGTGCGCGCCCGCAGCGGTGCCGCGGTGGGTTCGCTCCGCCGCGTGGGGTCGGCGACGTACCGCGCCCAGTAGGCGCGCAGGGCCTGGCGTGTGAGGAGGTAGCCGGTGGCGAACTGCCGTTGTGAGGCGCTGTCGCAGCGGGCGTCGGTGAGCGGGTAGTAGAGCAACTGCGCGCCGATCCGCGGACCGTTGCGGTTCTTCGCCAGCATGGTCACGGCGGCCGCCAGCGTGGCCCCGGCGCAGTCCCCCGCCACCGCCAGCCGGTCCGGGTCCAGCGCGAGCTCGCCGGCCCGGGAGACCGCCCAGGTCAACAGGGAGTAGCACTCCTCCAGGGCCACCGGGTAGCGGGCCTCGGGGGCGCGGCTGTACTCCGGGACCACGGCGCACATCCCCGCGCCGGTGACGAGTTCGCTGATGAGACGGGCGTGGGTCTGGGCGTCGCCGAGCGCCCATCGGCCGCCGTGCAGATACAGGAGGGCCGGCAGCGGGCCGGACACCCCGGCCGGGCGGACGGTCCAGAAGCCGAGCAGCCCGGACGGGCCGACCGGTGCCACGCGGAAGACCGCCTCCACGTCGAAGTCCTCGAACCGGTCGGGCTGGGCCTCCCGCAGGGCCCGCCGCGCCGTGTCCGGGCCGAGGTCGTCGAGGGCGGGCGGGGTGGCGGAGGCGGTGATCAGGCGCTGCACCACATGGTCGAGGGTCACGGCCGTGCCCGGTTCTCCGGGTCTCATGGGCTCTCCTCCGACCGTTCGGCCGCCACTGTCACCGGTCCTGTACCAGGTCACGGAGCTGATGACGGCTGCTGATGCCGAGCTTGGGATACACGTTGTACAGATGCGAGCCTACGGTGCGTGGCGAGAGGAAGAGCCGCTCCCCGATCTCACGGTTCGACAGACCGCGTGCGGCGAACTGGACGATCTGCCGCTGTTGTGCCGTCAGCTCCTGCAGCGGACCCGCGCCTTCGGGGGCCGGCGCGGCACCGCTGGCGCGCAGTTCGATCCGGGCGGCGGTTGCGAGGGCGCCGGCGCCGAGGCGTTCCGCGGTCTCCAGCACCGAGGTCAGCTGTCGGCGCGCCTCCAGGGTCCGGCGCCGACGGCGCAGCCGGATGGCGTAGTCGAGGCGGACTTGACCACGCTCCCACGGCCACCGGCCGCCCCCGTGGTTGACGAGCGCGAGCTGGAAGTGCTCCTCGGCCTCGCCGTCCGGGCCGACCATGGCGGCGGCGTGGTGCATGAGCAGGGTCATCCTGGTGCTCGGGCGCTCCCCCTGTTCCGCACGGACCCGCTCCAGAACCGGCAGGGTTTCGGCGGACCGTCCGGTGCGCTGTGCGGCGACCGCGAGTTCGGCGATGCTCCGCGCGGACAGGTGGGGGTGCAGAGGCGCTCCGTCGGCGGTGAACAGTTCGCGCAGGTGCCGCCAGGCTCCTTCCACGTCTCCCTGCGCGAGGGCGGCGAGTCCGCGGGCGCGCAGCAGGCGGGCGTGGGTGGCCCGGTTCTCGTCCAGGGAGACGGCACGCCAGACGGCGGGGGTGAGCCCGGGTGCCTCCGCGGAGGTTCCGCGCAGCGCCCGGACGGTCAGGGCCTGCGCCTCCAGGTCGGCCTGGAGACGGGGCAGGCGCAGTACGTTCGCCTCGGTCAGGGCGTCCTGAATGACGGTTTCGGTCTCCGGGAACCGCCCGATGGCCAGGAGGGTGTCGATGAGAGGGAGAACCGACCAGCCGCGCAGCCCGAAGGCTCGGGCGGCCCGCAGCCGGTCGTCGGCGGTACGCGACTGCCCCAGGTCCACGTCCGCCTCGTCCGCGTGGCGGGCCACCGCGGCGAGGACCGCCCGGGCGACCGGCCCGTCGGGTCCGGATGGCGGGGCCTCCGGTCCGGCGGGCGGCAGGCCTGGGGCGGCGGGCGGTTGGCCGGGTACGGCGGGTGGCAGGCCGGGTACGGCCGGCGGGGCTCCGTGCGGGCGGCCGAGGCCGGAGTGCGAGCCGGTGGCGGACTGCGGCCGGGCCACCACGGTGACCAGCGCCTCCAGTGCCCGCCACGCATGCGGTGTGTCCAGGCGGAGCAGTGGGCCGGCCGCGGTGGGGTGCCACCGCTCGGCCCCTCGGGCCTGGCGGGCGCGGTCGAGCAGTGTGGACAGGGCCGCCGTGTGCTCCGGCAGACCGGACTGCTCGGCGATGGCCGCCGCCAGGCCCGCGAGTGCGAGCGCGTGGCTCCGATGGATCAGGGGGAGGTGTTCCGCGACGTCGGCCAGCACTTCGAAGGCCTCGCGCTGAGCGGACTCCTGGGAGAGGACGGAGGCCAGGGCGCCTGCCGCGACACAGACGAGTTCCGGATCGGCTCCCGGGTCGACTTCCGGGTCAACTTCCGGATGGGATCTCGGCTGGGCTCCCGGATGGGCTCCCGGGTCGGCGGACTCCTGGACGAGCCGTCCGTGCAGCTCCCGTACCCAGCCGGGATCACCCACCATGTGCGCCGCCGTCAGGGCCTCGGCCAGCCGGCGTGCCCGTTTCGACCGTTGTGGGCTGAGCCTGGCCGCCTGCTCCAGAGCGTGGGCGGCCGCCACCGCGTCCCCGCGCCGCCAGGCGGAGTCCGCCAGCAGGGCGGCGACGAACGCGTTGGGTCCCACGGCGGTGGCGGCCAGGTGGCGGGCCCTGGCCTCGGGCAGTACGGCGATCTTGGCGAGGTCACGGTGTGCCTGCTGGCGTTCGCCGGCCGAGTGCCGCAGATACGCGGCCGATCGCGCCAGCGGGTGCCGGAAGTCGAGCCGGTCCTCGACCACGACGACCAGAGCGGCGGCCTCCGCCGGTGCCCACACCGCGAGGTCGTCGGTGCCCAGGGCGGCCATGACGGCGCCGACGGTCTCGCCGGGCCCGGCGGCCGACGCGTACAGCAGGGCCCGGCGTGTCCGCGCGGGAAGCGCGTCGAGCCGTATGCCGAAGACGTGCTCCGTGGGCGGGTGTCGCGTCACTCCGGTGGGCCCCGGCGCACCACGGCTCAGTTCCACGAGGGCCAGCGGACTGCCCTCGGCCTCCGCCAGGATCTCCAGCCGGTGTCGGCCCGTGGGCGCCGACGGCTGCCTGTCGAGGAGCGCGGCGGCCGGGGCGTCGCTCAGCGGGCCCAGTCGCAGGGTCTCGGAGCCGGGCGGCGGGCCGGGCAGGTCCGCCTCGTGGCGTGCGGCAAGCAGCACTGTCAGCGCGCGGCCGGGCAGCAGCCGGGCCGCGGTGAACAGCGCCTCCAGGAAGGTGCGGTCGCACAGGTCGGCGTCGTCCACGCACACCAGCACCGGCCGGGACCCGGCGAGCCGGTCCAGCAACGCCGTCACGGCCGCGTGCAGTTCGGCCCTGTTCCCGCCGTCCGCTCCCGGCCCGGCCGTCAGCACCCGTTGCTGCGCGGCGGGCAGCGCGGCCAGCTCGCCGCGTACCTGCGGTGTCAGCAACTGTCCGAGACAGGCTTGCGCGTGCCCCGGGTCCTCGGCCCAGCCCTGCGCGGACAGCACCAGTACGCCGTCGGCGGCGGCCCGTTCCCCGACGTGCCGGAGCACGGTCGTCCGCCCGATCCCCTCGTCGCCGAGGAGCAGCAGGGTCTGAGGAGTGCCGGGCTCGCGTGTCACGCATCGCAGGATCCGCGCGATCTCACCGTCCCGGCCCAGGACGGTGGCCTCGTGGCCGGTCATGGGCTGCTGGGGCGGGTGGACCGTCATGCACGTACTCCCGGGGCGGTGCGTTTTCCCTGACCAGGGGATTGTCGCCGAGTCGGGGACGTAACCGCTTCTGTCACATGACTGGTCGCCAGGCCAGGTGACGAGCCGGTTCCGGACCGCTGCGGGCGGCCTCCACTGTGCCGTCGGCGACCTGGAGCCCGGCATGCCGGGCCAGGTGACGAGGAACCAGGTGAGCCAGAGAGTGGGGATGAGCCCTGCGATCCTCATAGGGGTGGGCGTTGCGATCCTGTGGCTGATCCTGCACGGAACGATCAGAGGCGTGGCGATGACCTGTGCAAGCCGGCTGCAGCCTGGCGTGGGCACACCACCGGGTCATCCCTCGCCAGGTCATCGACCGTCTGGGAGCACTGAGCCATGTCGGGACTACGCGGACAGGGCGCCGCTGTCGTGGACGACGGCGCCGCCGATCACCGTGGCGCCGACGGACAGGGTGTCGATCCGCTGCGGGTCGACGGTCAGCAGGTCGTCCGAGAGGACGGCGAAATCCGCCAGCATGCCGCGGGAGAGGCGGCCCTTGCGGTCGTCGGCGTGTTCGGCGTAGGCGGAGCCCACGGTGTAGGCGTACAGGGCCTGTTCGGGGGTGACCGCTTCGGCGGGGGCCAGTGGGGCGCCGCCCGCGGTGCGGCGGTTGACCATGTCGTGGATGCCGAGCAGCGGGCTGCCGTGCGCGACCGGGGCGTCGCTGCTGCCGGGGAGGACGGCTCCGGCGTCCAGGAGGCTGCGCATGCGGTAGCAGAGTTCGGCGCGTTCGGGGCCCAGTGCGGTGATCATGCCGTCGCCGATCTCGGAGACGAAGCGTCCCTGCGGTACGGGGATGACGCCGTTGTCCACCAGACGGCGGACCTGTTTGTCGGAAGCGACGGCGAAGTGCTCGATACGGTGGCGCGCGTCCCGGCGCGGGTGGGCGGCCTGCGCGGCTTCGAAGGCGTCCAGGACGACGTCGATGGCGGCGTCCCCGATGGCGTGGGCGGCGATCTGCCAGCCGCACCGGTGCGCCTCGGCGATGGTGCGGTGCAGCCATCGCTCGTCGAACTGGAGGAAGCCGACGTTCTCGGGTTCGTCGTGGTAGCCGCAGCACATGTGCGCCGAGCGGCCGATGAGCGAGCCGTCAGTGGCTATCTTGGTGGCGCCGATCTTCAGACGGTCGTCGCCGAATCCGCTGCGCAGGCCCAGGTCGAGCCCGAACCAGGTGTCACCGTCACCGACGGCCCCCAGGTCGTGCAGGACGGTCATGTAGGGCATGACGGTGGTACGGATGCTCAGTGCGCCTTCCTGTACGGCCCGGTGGAAGGCGTGCAGGTCGGCCGGGCCGTGCCCGACGTGTTCGGCGGCGGCGATCCCCGGTTCGGTGAGGCTGGTGATGCCCTCGCTCACGCCCTGGTCGTTGCCGGCCCTGATGGCGGCGACGACCGAGTCGACGGGCGAGGGGCGGAACGCCCGGGTCACCAGGTGCTGGGCGGTCTCCTGGAGCAGGCCGACCGCCCTGCCGTCCGGGTCGCGTCCGATGTGGCCGCCGTCGATGTCGGGGACACCGAGCCGGTCGGTGAAGCCGGCGCGGGTGAAGGCCGCGGTGTTGCCCACGCCCATGTGGCAGGAGACGTGCTCCAGCCACACGGGGCGCCCCTGAGCCGCTTCGTCCAGGGCTTCGGCCGTGGGGTGGGCGCCGATCTTGTTCTGGTCGTAACCGGCGCCGAAGAGCCATTCGTCGGGGCCCAGCCGCGCCGCCCTTTCGCGGACCGCGGCGTAGAGGGCGTCGAGGGTGGGGACGGTCCGCGCGTGCAGGTCGAGTTCGAGGAGGCGGCGGCCACGCATGCTCAGGTGCTGGTGGGCGTCGTTGAAACCGGGCACCACCGGGGCGCCGCGCAGGTCGTGGACGTGGTCGGCGGTGCATCCGGCGATTTCTTCGTCGAGGCCGACGACACGGCCCCCGAAGACCCCGAGGGTGTGTGCGGTGGGCCGGTCCGTGTCGAGTGTGGTGAAGCGGCCGTTGGTGAACAGTGCGTCCAAGTGCATGACTGGGTCCTAGCAAGGGAGGTTCGAGTGTGCGGCCGGCTTACGCGACGGTGGGGAGACTCTCCCGGTCACGGGCTTCGGTCCCCGAGGCGTCGTCGCGGGGGCCCGAGCGGTGCCGGGCCAGAGCCAGCACGCAGACCGTGGTCAGCAACAGGAGCGTGATGTAGTAGCCGACCACCGGCCAGTGGCCGGCGCCCCGGGTGAGCAGCCACTGGGCGACGAAGGGGGTGGAGCCGCCGATGACGGTGCTGCACAGCTGGTAGGCCAGGGAGACGCCGGTGTAGCGGACCTTGACCGGGAACGCCTGGGACAGGAAGCCGGCCAGCAGCGCGTAGTAGCTGCATCCGGTGAGCACGCCCAGGGCCAGCCCCACCCCGATCAGCGTGCTGTTACGGGTGGCGATCAGGAGGAACATCGGCACCGCGACGACGATGTTGGCGATCAGGGCGCCCGCCATCACCCGCACCGTTCCCACGCGCTGGGCGAGCAGTGCCGCCAGGGGCTGCCACAGGAACTGCAGGATGGCGAGGACCAGAAGGATGTCGAGCATGGTCTGCCGGTGCACGCCCAGGTCGCTCGTGGCCCAGGACAGCACGAAGGTGTTGGTGAAGTAGGCGGACGAGATGCCCATGGCGCTGGCACCCACACCTAGCAGGACCAGCACACGGGAGGTGCGGAACAGCTCGACCACGGGAATCTTCGGGGCGGCGTCCTGCTGGTGCCTGGCCTTCTCGAAGTCGGTGGACTCGGTGACCTTCAGCCGGATCACCAGACCGATGATCACCAGCAGGGCGGAGAGCAGGAACGGGACGCGCCAGCCCCACGTCATGAACGCGTCGTCGGACAGGTTTCCGACGGCGATGAAGACGAGGGTGGCCAGGATGGACCCGGCCGGCGAACCCTGCTGGACCCACATGCCCGCGAGGCCGCGGCGCTTGTGCTCGGCGTTCTCGGTCGCCATGAGCACCGCGCCGCCCCATTCGCCCCCGACCGCGATGCCCTGCACGGCACGGAGCAGGACGAGCAGGACCGGCGCGGCGGCGCCGATGGTGGCGTAGGTGGGCAGCAGGCCGATGAGGGTGGTGGCGGAACCCATCAGGACCAGGGTGGTGACGAGGACGTTCTTGCGTCCCACGCGGTCACCGATGTGGCCGAAGATCAGTCCACCCAGCGGGCGGGCCAGGAACCCGACCCAGAAGGTGGCGAAGGCCGCGAGGGTGCCGGCGGTGGGGCTGGCGGTGGGGAAGAACAGCTTGCCGAACACCAGGGCGGTGGCGGTGCCGTAGATGTAGAAGTCGTACCACTCGACCGCGGTCCCGATGAAGGACGCGGTGGTGGCACGTCTGGCTTTGCGGCCAGCGGGGGATGTGACCTGGGGCATGGCTGACTCCGGGAGTAAGCGGCGGTGCCGGCGGGGATTCGACCTGTGCGCGGCGCGAGGCGGCGGAAGGTCCTGCGTTGACCGCGACGCTGCGGGTGCCCGTTCGAACGGTGTTGTCCGGTCGGCCATAGTTTCGTGGCCCACCAGCCATACGGTCCAGTACCTTCTGAGCTGCACGGTCATACCTCGAAGGCATGACCGTGTCCCGGCGGGGATACGGTGGCGGGCGCCGAGCGGTGAAGGCCCGGCAGCGACACGGGCGCGGCACGACGGAGGCATGATGGAACTGCGGGTCCTGCGGTATTTCCTGGCGGTGGTCGACACCGGCTCTATGACGGCCGCCGCCGCGCGCGTCCATGTCGCCCAGCCCTCCATCTCCCGGCAGTTGCGCTCCCTCGAACGCGAGCTGGGCGCGGAGCTGCTCCGGCGCACCAGCACGGGGGTCCAGCTCACGGCGGCCGGACGCCGCTTCGTACCCGTCGCCAGGGACCTCACCCTGCGCGCCGCCCAGGGCACGGAGCTGCTTCAGGCCGTCTCCGGGCAGAGCCCGCTTCAGTTCCGCGTGGCCTGCCCCAACTCCACCATCACGCACCTCATGGCCCCGTACGTCGCGGAGCTCGGCGGCCCCTTCACCGACGCCCGGGGCTGTGAGCCGGACCAGGTGTACGAGCGGTTGCGGGCCGGGGACGTCGACATCGGCATCTCCACCGGCCCGCCGCCCGGCGGCATGGCGGCGCGGCGTCTGGGCGGCCGTCGGATCAGCGCGCAGATGCCGGCCGCTCACCCCATCGCCCAGGAGGGCGGGGGCGACCTGGAGCTGGCGAGCCTGCTCGATCACCCGGTCATCGTCAGCAGCCGGGCCAGCGCCGTGCGGCGCGCCCTCGACACCGCCCTGTACGAGCAGAGCACGCCGCTCAGGCCCGCCTTCGAGCCGCAGTCCGAGGCCATGGCCCAGGCCCTGGCCGCCGCGGGCCACGGCGTCTGCGTCGTCGTCGACCACCCGCAGTTCGACCTGAGCGTGCGCCCGCTGACCGGCCAGGGCCGTCCGCTGGCCATCTCCCTGTACGCCGGCTGGGACCCCGACCATTACGCGCACGAGGAGATCGACGCGGCCGTACGTCAGCTGTCGAGCTGGCTCATGGCCAACGACGGCGGCAGAAAGCCCGGCAGCCGCCCTCGCGATGCTCCCCAAGCGCCTCGCCCCTGATGAGCTGACCGACCGCGGCGATCGCCCTTCGAGTCTCCGGCCGGGGGGCGTTGCCACCCGAGGATCGTTCGCCGAAGGGGGTCGGCTTCACCGCCGTGGCGGGCAGTTGTCCGACCCCTGCGTCGACCGCTGTGCGTCCAGACTGCTGCCCGGTGAGCACGCCGCCGCCATGCGGGCGTCGCCGGCCGCCGCCGAGCGGGCCGGCATCACGCAGGTAGAGCCGCTGCCGGTGGTACCCGGTGGCAGCGGCTTCCTGGGTGTGTGCGTGTCGGTGCGGGAACCGCAGCCGTTGCCGGCCGGCGCGAGACCGCCGGCCACGGACGTCACGGGCGCGCGCGGGAGGGGAAGTCCGGCTCGCGCCGTGCGGTGAACGCGCTCAGCCCCTCACGGGCGTCCGGTGAGGTGAACGCCTTCTGCCCGTAGAGGGCTTCGCTGTGGAAGGCCTGGTCCTGCGGCAGGTCGCCGAGACGGAGCACGGCCTCCTTGATGGTCCGCAGGGCGGTACCGCTGCGCGTGGCGAGCCGGTGGGCGCGGCGCAGCGCGGCTTCGAGGAGATCGGGGGCGGGGACGACCTCGTTGAGTACGCCGTAGCGCAGTGCCTGCTCAGCGGTGACGCGGTCGCCCTGGAGCATCAGTTCCATGGCCCACGCGTAGGGGATCTGGCGGGTGAGCCTGGTGAGCGTACCGCCGGCCGGTACGACGCCGACGCCGCTCTCGGGGAGGCCGAACTCCGCCGTGTCGGCCGCGATCCTGATGTCCGTGGACAGCATGATCTCGAATCCGCCGCCGAGGCAGAGGCCGTTCACCGCGGCGATCACCGGCTTGAACAGGGAGGTGTGCTTCTGGTGCGCGGCGTCCCAACGTGAGATGTCGAAGCGGCCTTCCGCCAGCGCCGGGATGGACTCGGTGAGGTCGGCGCCCACGCAGAACGCCCGGTCGCCGCTGCCGGTGAGGACCGCGACAGCGAACGCGTCGTTGTCGCGGACCTCGGCGAAGGCCGCGCCGAGGTCGTCGTACATCGTGAGGGTGAGCGCGTTGAGCTTTTCCGGGCGGTCGAAGCGCACGATCGCGATGTCGCCGTCCCTGTCGAGGGTGATGCCGCCCATCAGACGGCCCCTTCTCGCCGCAGCCGCGTGATCTCGTTCCCGTCGAGGTCGGCAAGTGCCCGCAGGATGGTGTCGGAGTGTTCGCCGACCTTCGGCGCCAGTCCGCGCGGCTGGGTGGGCGTGTCTCCGAGCTTGATCGGTGATCCGAACATCCGCAGCTCGCCGAAGTCGGGATAGTCGACGTCGACGACCATGTCGCGCGCGGCGATCTGCGGGTCCGCGACGACCTCGGCGATGTCCTTGATCGCGCTCAGCGGTACGGCGTCTCCGACGATCTCCTCAAGCTCGGTCTTCGTCCTGTCCTCGAACCACCGGTGCAGCAGCGGCCGGACCCGGCGTTCGTACACCTCGGGCGTGAACCGCTTGGCCATGGTGTCGATCTCGGGGTCGTCGGCGAGTTCGGGCTGCCCGAAGAGCTGACAGGACAGACGCCAGAACTTGTCGGTGTAGCCGCCGAAGAAGACGAATCCGTCCTTGCACGGGTAGAGCTCGTAGGGTTTGACGAACGGGTGCTCGTTGCCCAGGGGGCCGGGGACCTTGCCGTCGACCGTGTAGGACACGACGGCGTTCTCGGTCAGGCTGAGCACGGAGTCCTGCTGGGAGACGTCGACCATCTGTCCCTGGCCCGTCTTCTCCGCGTGGCGCAGGGCGGCCAGGGTGCCGATGACGGCGTACAGCGTCGCGGAGAGGTCTCCGATGATGGTGCCGACCCGCGCGGGCGGCCGGTCGGGGAAGCCGTTCATCGACCACAGGCCGCCGGTGGCCTGCGCGCTGTTGTCGTAGGCGGGCCGACGCCGGTACGGGCCGTTCTGCCCGTAGCCGGAGATCGCCGTGTAGACCAGGCGCGGGTTCTCCTGGCGCAGGACGTCGTAGCCGACGCCGAGCTTGTCCATCGTGCCGGGCCGGAAGTTCTCGACGAGGACGTCGGCGCGCCGCACCAGCTTCTTGAGCAGTTCCTTGCCGCCGTCGGTCGACAGGTCGATGGTGAGTCCGAACTTGTTGCGGTTGAACTGTGCGAAGAAACCGCTGAACTCGTCACCGGAGTCGGACTTGAGTTTGGGCGGGAAGTCGCGGGCGTAGTCCGGGTCCTTCGGGTTCTCGATCTTGATCACGGTCGCGCCGAGATCCGCCAGCAGCATCGAGCAGAACGGTCCCGCCACCACCCGCGTGATGTCGAGGACGACCACACCGCGCAGCGCGCCCTCGGACAGTCCTCCCGGCAGCATGCCCGCGAGGGGCCCGGTGTCGTTGAAGGTCATGTTGTTCCTTGCTGTTGGTTCTCGGTCAGCTCGCGCCGGTGTCCACCCGGACACGGGCATCGAGGAGGGTGCCGCACGAGGGACTGTAGAACTCGTCGATGACGATCTTCCAGCCTTCGGTGCGGGGGCGGACGCGCACTCCGTGCTCGGCGAGCCGGTCGGCGGCGACATGGGTGACCTTGTGTGCCAGGTCGTGCCAGTCGTCGCCGTCCCCCAGGCGGGCGCCGCTGGCCGGCACGTGCCAGCCGTCGGCGTCGCGCCGCGGTGCGGAGGCCCGGGCCGTGGAGTCCACCGGAACGGGCCGGTCCGGGCTGCCGCCGAGACGTTCGTGGCGCAGCGCGGCGCGCGCCTGCGCGGTGGCGGCCTCGTCGGCGATCCCGTCGGTGACGACCACTCCGTAGGTGTGTCGCGCGGTCTCCTCGGTCACGTATCCGTCGCGGACGTCGGCGGCGACGAGCCGCGGTTCCCGGAGCAGCGGGTCGCCGTAGCCGCCTCCGCCGGCGATCCACTGCACCAGCACGTCACCCTCGCGGATGCTGACGGACTGCTGGTTGATGGCGAGCAGTTCCCGCTCCGCGCTGTCCAGCGTGCCGGGGTCGGGTACGCGGCCTTCGGCGAGGAGGTCGGCGACGTTGCTGCGGTGCCAGACCTCGTGGCCGCTGCCCCCGCCGGGCAGTCCCCCGCCGAAGCCGTCGGCGACCACCTGGGCGTTCGGGGCGAACACGGTCTGGGTGACCTCCTGGGCACCGTGCAGTGTCCACGCGAAGCGCAGACCGAGGCCGCCGCGGTGGGCACCGTGCCCGGCGCTCTCGACGTTGAGCTGCTTCCACAGGTAGAGCACCGGGTAGAGCATCTCGTTCATCTCGACGTCCGGCAGCATGTTGTTGACCTGCGTCATCATCCCGGCGCAGTCGAGCCCGTCGCTCTCCGGCTGGGCGCCGGCGCCCATGCCGCCGCCGTCCATGTTGAACAGCACGAAGTACTCGCCGTCGTCGGTGGTGCCCGCGGAGATGCCACCCGTCCACGAGTCGCCCCACACACCCTGGGTGCGGTCGCGGATGACGTCGTCACCGCTGCCACGGCACGCCTCGTTCATGAGTTTCGTGATGACGCGGCTCACCCGGGCGCCGGTCGTCAGGTGTCCGTTGCTGATGGGTGCCGGAGGGCGCGGATTGACGATCGAACCGGGCTCGGCGACGATCTCGAACGCGGTCATGACCCCTTCGTTGAAGGGAACGTCCCACGCGAGGATCGGCACGATGGCGCTGGCGACACTGCCGACGAGCGCGCCGTAGCTGCAGTTGACGAAGCCGTCGGTCTGCTCGCTGGAGCCGGTGAAGTCGAAGGTGACCTGGTCGTCGCGCTTGGTCATCGTGCACGCGACGCGGTAGAGGTCGTCGACGTGTCCGTTGTGCTCGGTCCACTCCTCGGCGGTGTAGGTGCCGTCGGGGATCTCGCGGACGCGGTCGCGCACGACCTGCTCGGCCAGCTCGAAGGACAGCTTCGTGTAGTCCCGGAACCGGTCGAGCCCGAACTCCTCCGTCGTGGCCAGCAGCCGCCGGATGCCGGTGTTGTTGCTGGCGACCAGGCTGCGCACGTCGTTCCAGAACAGGGCCGGTACGCGGACGTTGTTGAGGAGGATGCGGCGTACCCACTCGACGGGTTCGCCACGCTCGAAGATCTTGACGCCCGGCGGCAGCCGCAGCGCCTCGGCGTAGCAGTCGTGGGCGCCGGGCGCGAAGCCACCGGGGGTCATGCCACCGACGTCGATGAGGTGCGCCTGCGACTGCGCCCAGCCGATCAGCTCGTCGCCGTGGAAGATCGGCGAGATGACGTTGGTGTCCGGCGGGTGGCTGGCGCCGGCGGTGTGCGGGTCGTTGCTGATGAACGCGTCACCGGGTGACAGCTGCTCACCCTCGATCGCCTTCACGAGGTTGCGCACCGCGACGCTGCCGGAGCCGATGTGGAACTGGACGTAGTCGGAGTAGGCGTAGATGCGGCCGGAGGGGTCGAACAGCGCGGTGTTGAAGTCGCCGGCCTCGGTGATGACCGGAGAGCCCGAGGAGCGGATCATCGCGATGCCCATCTCCTCCACGATGGAGTCCAGCCGCATGCGGATCACTTCGAGGGTGACGGGGTCGAAGCCTTCGGGCAGGTTGTGCGGGGTGCCACTCATGGTCGTCTCCTTCGACGGACGGGGCGGGAGTCAGCGGGCGGCGAGGCGCATCAGGAAATCGCCGCCGTCGGTCAGGGCGACGGTGGCACCGCTGGGCACGTACACCGTGGTGTCCGGCTCCTCCAGCAGGCAGGGTCCTTCGGCCCGGCCGAGGGCTCCGAAGCCGCGGTGCACGTCGATCTCCAGCCGCTTGCCGGTGAGGGGCTCCAGGACCTTGCGACGGCTTAGCTCGTGCCGCTCGTCGCTGCCCGCGACCCGTTCGACCTTCTGTACGTCGCTGCGCCCGATGGCCCGTACCCGCGAGTTGACCAGCAGGATGTCCGCCTCGGCCCAGGCGGTCCCGGCGCCGAACTCCTCCTCGTAGTCGGCGACGAACTGTGTCCGCAGCGCGGCCTTGTCCGCTTCGCCGAAGGTGCCCGCGGGCAGCCGGGTGGTGACTTCGAAGATCTGGCCCATGAACTTGACGTCGGCCTCGCGGAAGAGCTCACGCCGGTCCTCGGGGATACCCTCGGCCTCGAACCAGGCCTGTGCGCGCTCCTCCAGGGCGGTGAACTCCTTGTCCAGGTCGGCGGCGGGCCGGTCCATCGTCCAGGGGCTCGTCCGTACGGCGGAGAACACGGAGTCGGCGTGCATGAGGCCGTGCGCGGAGAACACGGCGGCGTTGCGCGGGACGACCACTTCGCGCACGCCCGCCTCGGCGGCGATGGCGGCGGCGAACAGACCGCACGCGCCGCCGAAGCCGACGAGGGTGAACTCGCGCGGATCGTGTCCCCGGTTCACGGTGATCTTGCGCAGTGCGTTGGACATCTGCGACGTCGCCAGCCGGTAGACGCCTTCGGCCGCGGCGTCCTCGGTGATGCCCAGCGGTTCGGCCACGTGCTCGCGCAGGGCGGCGCGTGCCTGACCCTCGTAGAGCGGGACGGTGCCGCCGAGGTAGTAGTCCGGGTTGATGAGCCCGAGCACCAGCGCCGCGTCGGTGACCGCCGGGCGGGCGCCGCCCTTGCCGTAGCACGCGGGGCCCGGTGTGGAGCCCGCGCTGTGCGGGCCGACACGCAGGAGATTGCGGCCGTCGACCCAGGCGAGGCTGCCGCCGCCGGCCCCGATGGTCTCGATGTCCACGGCGGTCAGGCTCGTGGGCAGACCGCCGATCTCGGCCCTGGGCAGCAGCCGGAACTCGTCGTCGATGATCGCCGCCGCGTCGAGGCTGGTGCCGCCCATGTCCGCGGTCAGCACACGACGGCGGCCGAGCTGCCGGCCCAGCAGCCGGGCCCCGGTGACACCGCCCACCGGCCCGGAGTTGAACATCTGGATCGGGGCCTTGCTGGTCTCCTCCACCGACAGGAATCCCCCGTGCACCTGCATGATCTGCACCCGCGCCCGCAGCCCTCGGCCGCGCAGTTCGTCGGCGAGATGCTGGAAGTGGGACGCCACGATCGGCTTGACCGCGGCGTCCAGCGCGGTGGTGACCATGCGCTCGTACTCGCGGTACACGGGAGTGAGGCGGCTGGAGAGCGTGTACGGGACGTCCGGGTGGTGTGCGTCCAGGTACTCCCCGATCGCCTTCTCGTGCGCCGGGTTGCGGAACGACCAGAGCAGGCAGACGGCGATCGCCTCCGCGCCGGCCGCCAGTACCGCGTCGACCGCGGTGGCGATCGCGTCGTCGGTGAGCGGCGCCAGCACCGTGCCGTGCGCGTCGACCCGCTCCGCGACCTCGATGATGCGACGGCGCTCCACGATGTCCGGCGGCGCCGCCATCTTGTGCGGGTCGCGCTCGTCGGTGCGGGCGGACCGGGCGATGCGCAGGGTGTCGCGGAAGCCCTGTGTCGTCAGCAGTCCCACGGGGGCGAACTTCTGTTCGTCCACCGCGTTGGTGACGATGGTGTTGCCGAGCACGAAGCGGTCCACGGCGGCGAAGAACTCGGCCTCCGTCATCGCCGCGCGTTCCTGGAGCACTGCCAGCGCGCCCAGGATTCCGGTGGTCACGTCCTTGGTCGAGAAGGCCTTGCCCCGTACGGCGACTCCGTCGACGACCGCCACGGCGTCGGTAAAGGTGCCACCGACGTCGATGCCCACATGAAGTGTCATGCTCGCTGTCTCCTTTGACTGCGTCGGTGCTGTGCGCGCCCGGCCCGCACGGGGCGGCTCGCGCAGGCTTCCCTGCCTCGGACCTGCCTCGGCGCTGCTGTGGACGCTACGTGCGCCGTAACCGCGCGGCTATGTATGTTCGGTCCACTGGGTTCGAGTCGCCGGTGGCTCATCGGCACAGAAGGCGAGGCCCGCACATGGCGGACACTTTTCCGGTCGACGTTGTCGTGAGCCTGCTGCAGGCCGCGTCCGCCGAGCAGGAGGCGGACGTGGACGAGCTGCTGGCGACGGTGTCCCTCTCCCGGCAGGACAGCGTGCGCATCGGGCAGGAGCTGCGACGGCTGCGCGCGACCTCCGACCGCTGGCGGCGCCGCGGTCAGGAGCTGGCGGCACTGTTCTCCTCCGCGCGTGAGCTCGCCCAGCTCCGCGACGTCGATGAGCTGCTGGGCCGGCTCGTGGAGCGGGCGCACGACCTGATGGGCACGGACGTCACCTACCTGTCCGAGTACCAGGAGGACAGCCGCGAGCTACTGGTGCGTACCACCCTCGGGACGGTCGCGCCGTCGTTCCCGGGTCTGCGGGTGCCGCCGGGGATGGGCCTGGCCAGCCGGGTGGTCGAGGGACGCCGGCCCTGCTGGACGTCCGCCTACGCCACGATGACCCAGGCACCCCACGACTCCGGCATCGATTCCGCCGTGACCGCGGAAGGCCTCGTGTCGATGCTCGGCGTCCCGCTGCTCGCGGGTGAGGAGGTGATCGGTGTGCTGTTCGCCGCCAACCGGGTCGAGCACGAGTTCACCCCGGAGGAGATCTCCCTGCTGTCGGCCTTCGCCGACCATGCCGCCGTCGTGCTGCAGACCGCGCGGCTGCTGGCCCGCACCCAGGACGCGGCCGACGAGACCCGCCACGCCTACGGCGAGCTCGCCCGTCATGTGGAGGCCATGGAGCGCGCCAGCGAGGTGCACAGCGAGCTCACCGGCCTGGTGCTCCAGGGCAGCGAGGCACCCGACGTCGCCACCGCGCTCGGCCGGGCCCTGCGGTGCCGGGTGACGCTCCTCGATGTCGGACGTCTCAAGGAGCCCGTGGCCACTGCGGTCGACGGCAGCCGCCGCAGCGGCCGGTGCACTCCGACGGGGAACGGTGGGTACGTGGTCGCTGTCCTGGCCGGCGCGACCCTGCTGGGCGCGCTGCTGCTGGAACCCGGCGAGGTCCCGTTCGGACCGGTCGAGCTGCGCACCGCGGAACGCGCCGCCCAGATCACCGCACTGCTCAATCTCAAGCAGGACGCCATGATCGAGGCCGAGCAGCGGGTGCGCAGCGATCTGCTGGCCGATCTGCTCTCCGACGACCCCGAACGCCACGCCGACCTCACCACCCGGGCCCGCGCGCGGGGCGTCCGGCTCGACGAACTGCGCTCCGTGGTCGTCGTCGCGCTGCCCGCCGAACTCCGCCACGAGGCCGTCCGCGGTCTGCGCCGCGAGAGCGCCCTGATCGGCGAGTACGCCGACCACGTGATCGCACTCACCACCGACTCCGACCCGGCCGCCGCGAGCGCCTTCGTCCATGCCACCGTCGGCCGCACCGTGCGGGCGCCCGTGCTCGCGGTCGGCGCGGGCTTCTCGGACCTGGACCACGATCTGCGCGCCCGGATCGACGCTGCGTCGGCCTGTGTGGGCGTCCTGCCGGCCCTCGGGCTGGACGATGCCGCCGTCACCGCCGACGCCTACCTCCCCTACACGGCGCTGTTCGGTCCCGGAGAGGCGCGTGTGGCGACGTACCTGCGGCATGTCATCGGCCCTCTCCTGGACTGGGACGCCGCCCACGCCGGCAAGCTCGTGCCCACCCTGGCCGCCTATCTCGGCAACCGGATGAGTCCGGTCGCCACCGCCCGCGCCCTCCACCTGCACAAGAACACGGTGCTGCAGCGGTTGGAACGTACGGCGGAACTCCTCGGCGGGGACTGGCAGGAGCCGGACCGACTCTTCAGGATCACGGTCGCGGTCCAGTTGGCCCACCTCACGAGGGGTGCTTGACCTCCGCTGGAAAGGTCGCAGCACCGGGGAGGCTCGACCACCAGGAGGTCCTGTTCACAGAGCAGGCCATGGAGCCGGGCAGGACTGATCGTCCAGTAGACCGCCGGAGCGCATGGGCCATTCGGCCATACCTGTGCTGGCGGAACGGAACTAGCGTCGCCTACCGCACCGAGCCTTTCGGTGACCACATCGCAGTGGAGGGGCCGCATGCCGCGCACCAGCCGTATCCAGGGTCTACGGGACCTGTCCGTCGACGCACGCCGGCAGATCGTGGCGGAGTCCGCCACCCTCGATCCGGCACACATCGCCGCCTTCGCCCCGCAGCACGGCCTCGGTATCGATTTGGCCGACCACATGATCGAGAACGTGGTGGGGGTCATGGAGCTGCCCGTGGGTGTGGCGACCAACTTCACCGTCAACGGCCGTGACGTGCTCGTGCCGATGGCCAGCGAGGAGGCCTCCGTGGTCGCCGCGGCCTCGAACTCGGCCAAGGTGGCCCGCACGCAGGGCGGCTTCTTCACCTCGTCCACCGAGCCGGTCATGCAGGCCCAGGTCCAGATCATCGGCGTCCGTGATCCCGAGGCGGGCCGGGTCCGACTGCTGGAGGCCCGCCAGGAACTCGTCGAACTGGCCAACGCGCAGGACCCGAAGCTGGTCGAGTTCGGCGGCGGCGTCCGTGACATCTCGGTGCGGGTGGTCCCTTCCCGCGCCGGCACCTATGTCGTCGCCCATCTGCACGTGGACGTCCGTGACGCGATGGGCGCCAACGCGGTGAACACCATGGCCGAGGCTGTCGCCGCCCGGGCCGGCCACATCGCGGGCGGCCGTACGCTGCTGCGGATCCTGACCAACAAGGCGGATCAGCGCCTATCCCGAGCACGGGCGGTCTTCGACGCCGAGGCGCTGGGAGGCGAATCCGTGGTCGACGACATCGTGCACGCCGCGGCGCTCGCGGAGGCCGATCCGTACCGTGCGGCCACCCACAACAAGGGCATCATGAACGGCATCTCCGCGGTCGTGCTCGCCACCGGCAACGACACCCGCGCGGTCGAAGCCGGCGCCCATTCCCACGCGATCTCTCCCACCGGGCGCTACACCTCGATGTCACGGTTCGAGAAGGACGCCGACGGAAACGTCGTCGGCACCCTGGAACTGCCCATGCCGGTCGGTCTGGTGGGCGGCGCGACGAAACTGCACCCGGTGGCGCAGGCCTCGATCGCCCTCCTCGGTGTCACCACCGCGACCGAGCTGGCAGAGATCATCGTCGCCGTCGGGCTGGCACAGAACTTCGGCGCGGTGCGTGCACTGGCCACCGAGGGCATCCAACGCGGACACATGTCCCTGCACGCCCGCAACGTCGCCCTCACCGCGGGCGCGAGCCCGGAGGAAGTACCTGCCCTCGTCGCCCGCCTCGTGGCGGACAAGCAGGTCCGCGCCGACCACGCCCAGCGCGTCCTCGCCGAACTGCGGGCCGGCCGCTGACACCGACGGTCGCCGGGTGCCCGGACGGGCGGCTCGGTCCAGGTTCGGCCAACCCCAGCACGGCCGCGGTGCATGGCACCGGCCCTGTCAACAGCGCCCGCAGTACCGGAGGTTTCCCAGTGACCCACTACGGCATCGATCAGCTGCCCGGACTCCCCACCCGGGTCACCGTCTGCGAGGTCGGCCCTCGCGACGGGCTGCAGAACGAGTCCCGAACCGTACCGGCCTCGGTGAAGGCGGAGTTGGTGGAGCGCCTGGCCGACGCCGGGCACTCCGTGGTCGAGACCACCAGTCTCGTCCATCCCGAGTGGGTGCCCCAACTCGCCGACGCGGAGGAGGTCCTGCGCCGCATCGACCGCAGGCCGGGCGTACGGTACCCGGTGCTGATCCCCAACATGCGAGGGCTGGACCGGGCCATCGGCCTCGGGCTGGACGACATCGCGGTGTTCGGTTCGGCGACGGAGAGTTTCGCCAAGGCAAACCTCAACCGGACGGTCGCACAGTCCCTGGAGATGTTCGCGCCGGTCGTCGGACGGGCCCGCGAAACCGGGATGCGGGTACGCGGCTACCTCTCGATGTGCTGGGGCGACCCCTGGGAGGGCGAGGTCCCGATTCCGCAGGTGGTGTCGGTGGCCACCCGGCTGCTCGCGCTGGGCTGCACCGAGTTGTCCCTCGGCGACACGATCGGGGTCGCCACTCCCGGCCGGGTCGCAGCCCTGCTGGACGCCCTCACCGCGGCCGGCGTACCGGTGGAGGGCATCGCGGTGCACTTCCACGACACCTACGGTCAGGCGCTCTCCAACACCCTGACCGCCCTGCGGCACGGAGTGACCACCGTCGACGCATCCGCCGGCGGCCTGGGCGGCTGCCCGTACGCGAAGTCCGCCACCGGCAACCTGGCCACAGAGGATCTGCTGTGGCAGCTCGCGGGCCTCGGCATCGACACCGGAGTGGATCTGGACAAGCTCGTCGAGACGAGTACGTGGCTGGCCGCTCTGCTCGGCCGGCCCAGCCCTTCCCACACCGTCCGCGCCCTCGCCGGCGGCTGACCGCCCCGGAAAGACCGACCCAGAAGGCCGACCCGGAAAGAGCGAATGCATGCCTGTCAACAAGATCGCCGAGAGCGCCGCCGCGGCCGTGGCCGACATCGCCGACGGTGCCAGCCTCGCGGTCGGGGGGTTCGGGCACTGCGGCATCCCGACGGCACTGATCGAAGCTCTCGCCGAGGCCGGCACGACGGACCTCGACGTGGCGTCCAACAATTGCGGCACTGACGGGCGGGGGCTGGGCATCTTGCTGGAGCGGCGGCGGATCCGCCGGATCACCGCCTCGTACATCGGCGAGAACAAGGAGTTCGCCCGGCAGTACCTCGCCGGTGAGGTCGAGGTCGAACTCACTCCGCAGGGCACCCTCGCCGAGCGGCTTCGCGCCGGCGGGTGCGGCATCCCCGCCTTCTACACACCCGCCGGGGTCGGCACGGTGATCGCCGACGGAGGCATGCCTCTGCGCTACGGACCGGAGGGCGGGGTACGTCTGTCCTCGCCCCCCAAGGAGACCCGGCGCTTCACCGCGGAAGGCGTCGAGCGCGACTACGTCCTCGAACACGGCCTCCCCACGGACTTCGCACTGATCCGAGCGACCCGTGGCGATCGCTACGGAAACCTCGCCTTCCATTCCTCGGCGCGGAACTTCAACCCCCTGGCCGCGATGGCGGGACGGGTCACGATCGCCGAGGTCGAAGAGCTGGTCGAGCCCGGCGTACTCGGTCCCGACGAGGTGCATCTGCCCGGCATCTACGTCCATCGCGTCGTCGTACTGACCGCGGCGCAGGCCGCGGCGAAAGACATCGAGAAGCTGACGGTCCGAGAGGTGGCCGCATGAGGACCCGGGAGGAGATGGCGGCCCGCGCGGCGGCGGAACTGCGCGACGGCGAGTACGTCAACCTCGGCATCGGAATGCCGACGCTGATCCCCG
Source organism: Streptomyces sp. NPDC017991 (assembly GCF_044328075.1). NCBI lineage: Bacteria > Bacillati > Actinomycetota > Actinomycetes > Kitasatosporales > Streptomycetaceae > Streptomyces > Streptomyces sp. NPDC017991. The sequence goes on from NZ_JBIRGP010000001.1 coordinate 106,855, forward strand.
CCTACGTTCCCGAAGGCATCGACGTGGTGCTGCACTCGGAGAACGGCCTGCTCGGCGTGGGCGACCATCCCCTGCGCGCGGATGTCGACCCCGACCTGATAAACGCCGGCAAGGAGACGGTGACGCTGCGCCCCGCCGCTTCCGTCTTCGACTCCGCGCTGTCCTTCGGGATGATTCGCGGCGGCAAGGTCGATGTCGCCGTCCTCGGCGGCATGCAGGTCTCCGCGGGCGGCGACCTGGCCAACTGGACCGTACCCGGTCGCATGATCAAGGGCATGGGCGGAGCCATGGACCTCGTCCACGGTGCGCGCCGCGTCCTCGTGCTGATGGAACACACCACCCGGACCGGCGAACCGAAGATCGTCGAACGTTGCGGCCTGCCGCTGACCGGGAAGGGCGTGGTCAACCGCATCATCACCGACCTTGCCGTCGTCGACGTCGAGCCGGGCGGACTCACGCTGCGCGAAACCGCCCCCGGCGTCGACGCCGACACGGTCCGCGAGCGCACCGCGGCGGTGCTGCGCGATGGCCGACGAACCGTCGTCTGAGGCCCGGCGCAGTCCGCGCACCCTCCGGGGGGCCGCTGTAGCATGAGCGATCTCCAGGACACAAGGAGCACGGATGCGCACCGGGGATGACGTCAACTCGCTTGAGCGGGCGACGGAGCAGTTCGTCGCGGTGCGTCCTCAGCTCTTCGGCATCGCCTACCGCGTACTGGGCAGCGCCGCGGAGGCCGAGGACGTGTGCCAGGAGACATGGGTGCGGTGGCAGAACGCCGACCGTTCGGACATCGTCGAACCGGCGGCCTTCCTCACCACCATCGCCACCCGACTCGCGATCAACACGGCCCGGTCCGCCCGCGTGCGGCGCGAGGCGTACGTCGGACCGTGGCTTCCGGAGCCCATCGACACCAGCCCGGACCCGCAGGTCGGAGCGGAGCGCGCCGAGGCGGTCGAGATGGCCGTGCTCCTCCTGCTCGAAAAACTGAACCCGGTGGAACGGACCGCCTACGTGCTGCGGGAGGCGTTCGACTACCCCTACCGGCAGGTCGCGGACATCCTGGAGACCAGCGAGGCCAACACCCGCCAGCTGGTGAGCCGCGCGCGCAAGCACCTGGCCACCGAGCGGCGGGAACAGGTCGACCGGACGGAGCACCGGCGGCTGCTGACGGTGTTCCTCACCGCGGCGCGGACGGGCGACCTCAAGGCGCTTGAGGACGTTCTCTCGGCGGACGTCGTCAGCTACACGGACGGGGCCGGAATGCGGGGCGCGTCGCGGATCCCGGTCGTCGGGCTCGCGCATGTCTCCCGGTACCTCGCCGCATTCGCACCACGTTTCTGGCCGGAGTCGGACGTCCGCTGGGTCGAGGCCAACGGGCGCACGGCCGTTCTCGTCCTGTCCGGCGGGAACGCTGTCGCCCTGCTCTGCGTCGACGCCTCGGCGGAGGGTATCGACCGGATCATGTGGGTGATGAGCCCCGCCAAGCTCGCGGCCTTCGCGGAGTCGCAGAAGACCTGAGCCCGTCACCGACGGGCCGGGGCGGGCCGTGGTGCCTCGACCGGAGTGGGCGCGCTGTGGCGGGCGCACCTCGTCACCTTCGGGTGGGCGAACTGGGTCCGGCCGCCGCGGCGGGACACGGCCCCGCCTGAATGGCCGCAGGAACCTATGGCGGACCGCGCAACCAACCGGCGCGCTCATGTGTCTGATGAACACTGCATCAGGACAGGAGAGACATGGACACTCCCCCCGTGGGCCCGGGCCGCGGGCCCGAGAAGTGGTTGCTGCGCGTCGGTGTCGTGGGCCTGTTCATTGCGACCCCCGGTGTGGCGGTCGGCTACTTCGAGGGGTTCGAGGACGGAACGGAGGCCGGTGCCTTCGCCTTGGTCATGATGTCCATCGGCGGCCTGCTGACGGGTCTCACGGCCTTGGCCGGCCTGGCGCGCAGGCTGGATCCCGAGTCGCGAAGGGAGCGCCGGCGCAGAACGGCCGTCCTGGCTTCCCGGCGGGCTCCTCTGGCCACCGCTGATCTCACTTACGCGACTCTCCTCGAAGCTGCCATGAGTTCCGCGTGCGGAGCCCCACGGCAGCAGCCTCTCGCGCCCGAGACCGATGACCGAGGGCAGTTGGTCTGGTGGCGCGATCGTGGTCTGCTCACCGCGTTCCGCCTTCCCGGCACCGCCGCCACGGCCGTCTGCACAGCCCTCGTGGGGCTCGGTGGTGTGCTGCACATCTTCGGCGGGGCCGGCCGTGGCTGGGTCTTCCTCGTGGCCTCGGCCTGCTGCACGGTGGTCGGGGTGTTCGAAGCACGGCGCGCCCGCGCTCTCGCTCGTGTGGCCGTCAGCGAGGACGTACGCCCGATGCGCTGGCTGCTGCTGCGCGAACCCCACGACGGAGACGCCTACTTGGTGCTGTACCGGGCCGATGGCGACCCGGACGAGACTGCGCCCATGCTCCTGCGGATAGCCACGAAGCGGCAGGCTCTGCGGCTTGCGCCGGCGGGCGTCGCGGACGTCCACGGCCTGCTGCGTCCCGACGCTGCGCTCGTGCCATGGATCGACGGCTCACCTGTGTGGACCTGGCACTCCGTGGCCACGCTCGACCTGACCTCTGAGGGTGACCAGTGGCGGCTGACCTATCTCACAGGATCCATTCCGCGCGACGCCCGGGCGTGAGTCCGCTCAAGGCACGCCCGCCGACCGAGGCGCGGACACGAAGTGACACCCCCGTCCCCGCCCGCCCGACATACCGCAGGAGGCAGGACGTGATCGACGGGAGCTTGAGGAGGGTCTTGCCATGGTGAACGGGAGCGAGACATCGGGACGGTTGCGGTGCTTCTTCGCCCTGTACAGGATCAGGACCCGCGTTGCTTCTTCTCTGGTTCTGCTGCTCGGCGCCGGCACGTTGTGGATGGTTGCCGTGCTGCACTTCGGCGCCGACGAGGCCGCCGAAACGACTGTCTCCCTCCTGCCGATGTACCTCCTCGTCCACTACATGGTGTGGCGATTCAGGCTCAGTCCTGGTGTGGGTGCCGGCCCGGACGGCCTCGTGGTGAGGAACGAGTACTTGGAGCACCGGATCCCGTGGTCCGAGGTGAGCCATGTCGCATGGGGCAGGGGCATCGAGGGCCGAATCCTGCGCGTACGCGCGAACGGCGTCACGGTCGGTTCCGCTGCTTTCAGAGGAGTCGTCGTTCCCGAGGCGGAGCGCCGCAGAATACTGGCGTTCATCGAAGAGGCGAGGAGGAGTCCGTCGGCTGGCAATGGCACGTACCGCGTGCGTACGGTCTTCGGTCCGGCGGAGGTTGTGTGCCTGGTGGGATTCGTGTCCGCCCTGATCGTCGCGACGAACTGACCGGGCCGCGGGAACGCGTACACGGTGCGGAATGCCCGTCCCGCGGTCAAGTCCGCCGCGATCACCCTGCGTCCGGGCCGAGTTCAGCCTGGCGGTCCTTCTCCGCCTGGGCGTCCCGCTTACGCTGAAGGCGGTAACAACCGTCCGGTTCCAGCTTCTCGGCGGACACGTCAACACGCCGCTCCCTCTCCGCACGAAACTCGAAGCAGTCCCTGCCCTGCGGGCCCACGCCGCCCGACAGCCATACGGGAGCGATGAGTTGACCGCCCCTGATCTCGCTGTCCGCGAGTTCGACGCCCAGGGTGCTCCAGACCTCGGCGGATCGGGCGCCCTCCGGACCACCGGCGGCAACCGCGGTACGCAGTTCGGTGACGATGTCCTCACTGACGGCCGCGGGCTCACGGTAGAGCCGGTCCGACCGCACCAGGCAGGCTTTCTCCGGTAGTTCGCGTACACCGACGGACGGATCGGCCGTGGCCGGGACGACCTCGAAGCGGTAACAGCCGGTGGCGTGCGTGCCCCCGAAACCGACGTTCACCATGCCGAGGAATCGAGCGGTGACCGTCACCCGCCCTGCACGCCGCTCGGTCAGCGGTGTCCTTTTGCTCATGTTCCGGACCGCGCGCCGGATCTCCGTGTCCAGCAGCACACCATCGGCGGCCGACCTCGCCAGCCGGGCGCGCGCACCGTCGGCGGCTTCCCTGACCTGGTCCCGGGCGTCGACTTCGGCCTCCCTGCCGGTGTTCCAGAAGGACACCATCACGACCACTACGCACACAAGCGCCAGTACCGGCACCGCCAGACAGCCCTTGAACAGACAACCCCCGCGCATCGCGATACCCGCACACTCCCCGTCCGGTTCTCCGCCGGCACGTCGCCGAACGGGGCCCGTCACGACGGCAGCACGTCGGCGGGCACAGCGCAGCCTGCCATCCCGTCGGCCGTCCCGTCAGCCATCGAGCGACTCCCCGTGCGGGCGACGGCGCGCGTATGGAGGCCGGGGGTACGGAGCACTGCGATTGAAATGGTTCAATTTCGCAGCCCTGCAGACCCGGAGCATCCCGCTATCACACACCCCTTGGAAATACGTCTGGCAACCCGCCGCGGCCTACGGCACCACCGGCACGGCAGGAACGAAGACCAGCAAGGAGCCCGTCCATGTCGACATCGACCGACTCACGCCCTGGACGGACATCCCGAAGCTGAAGAACACCTCGGGCACCGGGACCTACGACACGACCGTCACCCTGCCCGCCACCTGGAAGAAGGGCAGCGGCGCCCGGCTCGACCTGGGACAGGTCACCGACTCCTACACCCTCACCGTCAACGGCACCGAGGTACCCACCGTCAACCAGCTGAACGCGACGGCGGACATCGGCGCCTACCTGCACGCCGGCAAGAACACCGTCAGCGTCCGGGTCTCCACCACGCTCATCAACCGGCTGCGCACCCTCTCCAGCGCACTGTCCACCCGCACCGCACAGGCCAACGGTCTCGCCGGTCCGGTCACGCTGACCCCGTACAGCATCACCAGGGTCAACTGACCATCACCACGGCTGGGGGTGCACACCGTCGGTGTGCACCCCCAGCGCTACGCACGGGGCCAGGACCGGGCATCATCACCGGTACCGGTACCAGTGGGCGATGCCGGTGCAGACGCCGATCAGTACGGCGTGCGTGAACTGATCGGCCTGCACGGCGTCCTGGGAATTGCCACCGGCCGTCACGCTCCTCGTGACGATCGGTGAGAAACGAGGCGGAACACATGGGCAAGAGCTGGCCCGCGCCCTTCGCGGTCAACGCCCTGCTCGGGATCCCGGGCATCGTGCCCTACTGGCTGGTGTTCTACTTCGCCGTGAACTGGCCACTGGCCGGACTCGGCCTCGCTGGGAGCAACCCCACGGAGAACGACGGTGTCCTGCCCTGGCTACTGGTCGGCGGGCCGGTCCTCACCCTGTTCTTCCTCCTGTGGTGGCTGGTCAACCGACCGCTCCGACGCCGCACCCTGCTGGCACCGAGGGCTTACTGGCTGCTGAGCTTCGCGGCCACCACTCTGCCCACGCTCATCCTCTTCGTCGTCTTTTAGCGAGCCCTTTCAGGGGGTGGCCTGGGGCCGGGTGTACGCGGTGGAGACGCTGTGTCGGCACGTGGACGATCACCCGGCCATCCGGCCCTGGCTACTGCGCCGGGCCGCCGACGGCGACTTCCTCAACAGCGCACACAGGACACACAGGGCGGATCCTTCACGTAATGACGTATTGCGAAGGGATGGGTACGTCTCTCCGCCACTACCCACAGGCGTTCGAAGTGCTGGAGGCTCACGTGCGGCATCCAGGACTTCTCGGGCCCACGTCCCAGCGCTGTTCCGTCGCAACCACAGTCGCCGCCCATCTGGCGAAGGAGACGCCCCTGTGGTCCGACGATGCTGAACTCAGGGCTCGTCGGCATCGGGTGCGGCCAGCATACGTTGCGCTGACCGACCGCACGGCCTGGTGCAACTGAGCAGGATCAGTGGCCTGTTGGCACGGATCACTTGCGCTGCGATTACAGGGAGGTCATCCGCCCTGCAGATCCTGCGTGCCGACCAACACCAAGACACCGTTCTCGGACCACCAGCCGTCCGCGTACCTTTCCGAATCCGGACCGCCGGTCCATCGGCCGCCAGTGCCCTGCCAGTTGTGGCAGGAACGCGGGCAACAGACCTCACGCACCTCACACATGGTATAGATTCACGTCTCTTGCGCATATAACGACCAATGGGGGGCGACATGAACCAGCACGACCCGCAGAACCAGAACCCACAGAATCCGCAGAATCCGAACTGGGGCCAGCAGCCGCAGCAACCGCAGTGGGGCGGACCGCAGCAGCAGCCGGGGTGGGGAGCCCCGCCCCCGCCGCCACCGCGGAAGAGCAACACGGGTCGCAACATCGGCATCGGATGCGCCGGCGCCGTCGGCCTGCTCGTCATCCTGGGCATTTTCGGCGCCGCTCTCGGCGGCGACTCCGACGACAGCACCGGCAAAGACACAACTGCGGTCGCCAGCAAGGACAGTGGTGCAGGGGACGAGAAGAGCGAGACATCGAAGAAGAAGGAAGAGGCGGCGCCCGAGTCGCCCATCAAGGTCACCGCGAAGGAGACCGCCTTCAACGGCTCGATCCTGGCGCAGAACGGCAACTACACCAGCGTGTCCGTGACGATCACGAACAACAGTGACGACACGATCGACGTGAACCCGCTCTACTTCGCGATCACCGACAGCAAGGGCACGAAACATGCCTCTGAGCTGGCCGCCGACGAGAACCAGATCGACACCGTGAAGTTGGCCCCCGGCGAGAACGTCACCGGAGCGGTCACCGGCAAGGGCAAGTTCACCGCGAAGACCGTGACATACACGGACGGGCTCATCGGCGAATCGATCCGCGCCGACGTGTCCTGACTCTGCGCCCTGTAAGCCCGGCCCGCTTCCGTGCGCGGTCGGGCTTCGCCATGACGCCGGCCACATACGCACTTTCCCGATCACCGACACGATCAAGAAGGCCGTAGCCGCCCGCAGTCGCCAGGTCCGCGGCGTCGTTCTTCACATCGACAAGGACACCCAGTGCAGTGCGGCCACCTTCGCCGAGGTCTGCCGCCGGTGCCGTAGGTCGCGAAGCAGGTGTTCCGGCAGCGTGCCGCCCGGATGTGGCATTTTGTGGTCCACCGCCTGCTGGGCAATGCCGGTCAACTCGGTGACGTAGGTGGGCAGTTGTGGCCGGGACGGATCAGTACTTTCCCAAGGCGCCTGCGGGCGTTCCTGACATCGCTCCCTACCGACGGTCCGCCGCCGAAGCCGGTGAGCCTTCTTGCCTGCGGCTTCCTGACGTGCGACGGGCTCAAGAGCTAGGCACCGTCGTTGCCGTCGCGCAGGGAATGAATCATGCTTCGCAAGATCCGGAACGCGCCTGACTGCTCGGTCTCGGTCATGCCGGCCAGCATTCTGACCTCGACCGACCGGACCGCCAAGGTCGCCTTCTCCAGGCTCCGGCGGCCGCGAGGCGTGAGCCGCGTGGGAAGAACCTTGCCGACGGGCGCCTCCGCGGGCCTGGTCACGTAACCCTCTCGCTCCAGGGTCTGGAGCAGCACGTTCATCGACTGCCTCGTGACGAACGCGCCCCGTGCGAGCTCGGAGTTCGACAGGCCCGGTCGTTGCGCCAGCAGCTCAAGGCAGGAGTAGTGCGTCACGCTCATCCCGAGCGGCCGCAACACCTCCTCCATCGCCGCGCGCAGGACGCTCGACGCCTCTTTCAGCAGGTAGCCGAGAGACGACTCCAGGTCGACACCGTCTTGATTCATGTCAGCATTCTGACATAGGTTGACCTGTGTCAGAAAACTGACACGAGAATGAGGAGCATCACCATGCCCGCCACCGGACCCGACTTCATCTCGCTCCAAGCGCGCGACCTCGACGCGTCACAGGCGTTCTACGAGCAGTACCTCGGCTTCGTCCGCTCGCCGGCCGGACCCCCGCACGCCGTCGTCTTCGAGACGAAGCCGATCGCGTTCGCACTCCGCGCCGTCGTTCCCGGCACCGATCTCGCATCCGTTGCCCAGCCCGGCATCGGTGCCGCGATCTGGCTCCACGCCACCGACGTCCAGGCCATCCACGATGCTCTCGTCGCCGACGGTCACACCATCGTCTCCGCACCGATCGACGGCCCCTTCGGCCGGACCTTCACCTTCGCCGACCCCGACGGCTACCACGTCACCCTCCACGACCGCGCCTGATACTCCCCACGCCAACAGACAGCTGGGCCGCCGGCACCCGTTGGGGCGACAACAGCCGCTCAGCCGTACGCGGTGAAGAGCGCTTCCAGATAGTCCTCCAGGCGCTCTGCCAGGACGGATGACGTCAGGTCTTCTCTCCCTAGTTCCCGCCACGGCCCGGCGACCTTCTCCGCGTCCGGCGCGAAGGCCAGCGCGTCCAGCACACGCCAGTACAGGTGGTCCGGGTTGTCGCCGAGCGTTCCACCGGCTGCGGCGTAGTGCTCGGCCAGCCGCATACCCGCGGGCACTCCGCAACAGAGCAAGTGCGGTGGAGCAGTGGGCGACATCCAGGTCAGCCGGCCCCCAGGACGTCTCCACCCAGTCCACGACACCGGTGATCGTCATGGCGGCTCCCTCCCCGCTGAAGAGCACGTTCCCAGGGTGGAAGTCACGGTGCAGGAAACAGGACCGGTGAGCAGGCGGAGGGCGGCGGATCACGTCGACGGCCCGCCGCCACACGTCCGACCGTCGCGGACGGTCGGGCAGCCGCACCCGCTCCGGACTCGTCCATGCCTGATACGTGCGCGGCCGGTCCCCCGCAGGGACGGGCAATCCGTGTATCACCGCGAGCTGCCGGGCCAGGAGTTCCGTCTGCCGCTCGAAGCCCTCTGTCGTCAGCCTGAGGCTTCCCGGCAACATGGACATCAGCAACGACGGATGATCACAGTGCTCGGCTGACGCATCGACACGGTGGAGACGAGCGGCCGGCACGGTCGTGTCGGCGAGCAACCGGAGGACGTCCGCTTCCCTCGTCAGCAGCCCCGGCGCGTGCTCCACGAAGAACGGTTATGTGAACGACCTGAGCACGAGGGAGTACGGCTCGTCCTTCCCCTCGATGTCGAGGCGGCGCATCCGTGACGTCCACCCGCCGCGCAGCGTTTCAACAGCACGAATGCGGTCTCCGGAAGGGAGGTGCTCCTCCGCCCACGCACGAGTGGCGGCCCAGCCCGTGTCCCCGCCGTCGTGTTCAACAACCACTGTGCGCCTGCCCTCAGCCATGACCGCAGCCTAGTGACCGGGAAAGAACGTCCCGAACGGACACGTGCTCGCTCTGCCACGCACACAGCGTCACTCTGGGGCCACCAACGCCCGGACCGGACCCGCGGGACGCGTCACACCATGACCGAATCACCCGAATCCAGCTCCTCCCACCACCGGTGGGCGCTCTCGTTCAGGTGCGTACGGGCGATCGGACCCTTCTTCATCTCCCAGCGGGCCAGCCACGAAGTGACACGGCCCGGGCCAGCGGGCTGGGCCTGGGCCACCGCGGCCGGCCCGCCGCAGCCAGTCCCCGAGCAAGTCGGGCTCGTACTCCCCCTCAGCCAGCATCGAAGCACCGCTCGCTTCCGGTCTCGCGATCACAGCCGCTGCGAACACCACACTGCTGCGAGCCGGCCGCCGCGGGCAACCGCCGAGCCGCTCAGCCGGTACGGGAACTCGTCCCGTTCGCAGGCCCGGCGCAGGTGCGATGCGAGCAGCGTCTCCGGGGTGACACACCGCCCCGAGACGCGGGGCGCTGCGCCAGTGGAGTGACTCCAACCGGCGACAGGTCCCGCAGCGGGCAGGAATCAGCGCATCCGTTAACAGGCCCGTGAGAGAAGCACTGGTGTGCAGGTGACCGAGAGTGAAGGGGAGTTGTGCATGCTGGGACTCCGGCCCACCGTGGCCGAAGCTGCCGTGCCCGTCGACAGTCCGCTCACGGCCCTGGAGGCCGTCCGCGCCGTCGAGGCGGAGCTCGGGCGTGTACTCGACACCAAAGCGCGCGGGGCCTTCGACGTGGACCAGGTGTTCGCGCAGGACGTCGCAGGCCGCGTCACCGCGTTCGTCCGCCGGGGCGGCAAGCGGCTGCGCTCGGCGTTCGCATGGTGCGGCTGGCGGGCCGCGGGCGGCTCGGGTGACCCCACCCCGCTCCTGCGGACCGCGGCCGCGCTCGAACTCGTACAGGCCTGCGCTCTCATACACGACGACGTCATGGACGGATCACCGCTCCGCCGGGGCGCACCGGCTGTCCATGTGGAACTGGCCCGCATGCACCGCAACACCGGGATGACCGGCTCACCGGAAGCGTTCTCGACCTCCGTCGCGATACTCGCGGGCGACCTCGCCCTGGTCTGGGCGGACGACGTGCTGACCGAGACGGCACTCGGTTCGCCGCACGGCACGCGGCTGTTCCACGAGTGGCAGGCGATGCGCACGGAGATGGTCGCCGGTCAGTACCGCGACATCCACGCGCAGGCCGCCGGATCGTCCGGCGTCGACGAGGCAGTGAGCATCGCCACGCTCAAGAGCGCCCTGTACACGGTCGAGCGGCCCCTGGCGCTGGGCGCGTCCCTGACCGGTGGCGACGAACACACCCTGCGCGCCCTCCGCTCCGCCGGGCGCTGTGCCGGGCTGGCTTTCCAACTGCGGGACGACCTCCTCGGCACCTACGGCAACCCGAACAAGACCGGCAAACCCGCCGACGACGATCTACGGACCCGCAAACTCACCTATCTCCTCGCGGTCGGCTTGTGGCTCGCTGACGCCGCCGGTGACGAGGAGGCGGCCGACGCCCTGGGCCCCGGCTCCAGCATCGAGGTCGGCGCCGGCATCCGGTCGGACGACGCGGTGAACCGGATGCGAGCGGCCCTGGAGCGGACCGGCGCCAGGGACGTCGTGGAGTCCAAGATCTCGGAGTTGGCGGCGACGAGCGTACGGCACTTCGCGGGGGCCACCACCGACCCCGTCGTACGGCGGGAGTTCACCACGTTGGTCGAGCGCGCTTCGGGCGTCGCACCGGGACACACCGGGGAGGCGGCATGAGAACCGTACCGGGGCCGACGGATCATGTCGTCGTGGTGGGCGCCGGGCTGTCCGGCCTCGCCTGCGCGCTGCACCTGCTGGGCTCCGGCCGCCGGGTGACCGTCGTCGAACGGAACGCCGGACCGGGCGGCCGAGCCGGCCACGTACGCATGGGCGGCTTCGAGGTGGACACCGGCCCCACGGTGCTGACCATGCCCCACCTGGCCGACGAAGCCTTCGCCGCCGTCGGTGACAGCCTCGCCCGGCACGTCGAGCTGACGGCCCTCCACCCGGCCTACCGGGCGTCCTTCGCGGACGGGACTTCGCTCGACGTGCACACGGACGGCGAGGCCATGGAGGCGGAGGTGCGGCGGTTCGCGGGACCGGCCGAGGCAGCGGGCTACCGCGAGCTGAGGGACTGGCTGGAGCGGCTGTACCGGGCGCAGATGCGGCGCTTCATCGACACCAACTTCGACTCCCCCTTCCAGCTGCTCCACCCGGACCTGGCCCGGCTGGCGGCGCTGGGCGGCTTCGGACGACTGGACCGCCGTATCGGCCGCTTCCTCTCCGACCCGCGTCTGCGCCGCATCTTCTCCTTCCAGGCCCTGTACGCCGGAGTCGCCCCGGCCAGGGCCCTCGCGGCGTACGCGGTGATCGCCTACATGGACACGGTGGCCGGCGTCTGGTTCCCGAAGCACGGCATCCACGCGCTGCCCCGGGGCATGGCGAACGCGGCGGCCGGCGCGGGCGCCGACTTCCGCTGGTCGGCCGACGTGACCTCGCTCGAACACAGCGGCGGTCGGGTGCGTGCCGTACATGTCGCCTCGGGCGAGCGGATCCCCTGCGACGCGGTGGTGCTGACCTGCGAGCTCTCCACGGCGCACCGGCTCGTCGGACGGACGCCCAGGCGCCCGGTGGGGCTGCGGCACTCACCGTCGGCCGTGGTGCTGCACGCGGGGACCGACCGTACGTGGCCCGGTCTCGCCCACCACACCCTCTCGTTCGGCGGGGCCTGGGAGGGCACCTTCGAAGAGCTGACCCGGTCGGGGAAGCTGATGAGCGACCCGTCCCTGCTGATCACCCGGCCGACGGCACACGACCCCACCCTCGCCCCGCCGGGCAAGCACCTGCACTACGTGCTGGCCCCCTGCCCGAACACCGACCTCGGCCCCTCCGCCGAGGCCTGGCGGGACCTCGGCCCCCGCTACCGCGACAGTCTGGTCGCCGAACTGGAACGTCGGGGCCTGCACGGATTCGCCGACAGCGTGCAGGAGGAACTGCTGGTGACCCCGCTGGACTGGGCGGCGCAGGGGCATGCGGCGGGCAGCCCGTTCTCGGTGTCCCACACCTTCGCCCAGACAGGGCCGTTCCGCCCGCGCAACCTGGTGCGCGGCCTGGAGAACGTCGTGCTGGCCGGCTGCGGCACCACACCCGGCGTCGGTGTGCCGACGGTGCTCATCAGCGGAAAGCTCGCCGCCGCACGCGTCACAGGCGGTGTCACAAGCGGCGTCACAGGCGGTGTCACAAGCGGTGTCACAGGTGGTGTCCGAGGCAGTGGCCCGCGTATCCGTCCCGTACCGCGCGCCGCACGTAGCGCCGCGGTCCCCACCGAGGAAGGCGCTCATGACGCGTCGTGAGCTGGACGCCGCAGACATCACCGATCCCGCCCTGCGTGCGGCCTATGCCCACTGCCGGCGGCTCAACGCCCGCCACGGCCGGACCTACTTCCTGGCCACCCGACTGCTCCCGGTGGAACGCCGCTCCGCGGTCCACGCGCTGTACGGTTTCGCCCGCTGGGCGGACGACATCGTGGACGACCTCGACCGGCACCGGACTCCCGACGAGCGCGACCGGCTGCTGAGGTGCCTGGAGAGCGACCTCTCGCACGGGCTGCGTACCGGATCCGGGGACGAGCCGGTGGTGCGGGCCGTGGCCGACACCGCAAGCCGGTACGCCATCGAGCACACGCTGTTCGCCGACTTCCTGGCGTCGATGCGCAGCGACCTGCACATCACGGACTATCCGACCTACGCCGACCTGCGCGCCTACATGCACGGCTCGGCCGCGGTGATCGGGCTGCAGATGCTGCCCGTGCTGGGCACGGTCACCTCACGCGAGGAAGCGGCACCGCGCGCCGCCGACCTGGGCGTGGCCTTCCAGCTCACCAACTTCCTGCGCGACGTGGGCGAGGACCTGGACCGGGGCCGCGTCTACCTGCCCACGGACCTGCTCGCGGCCCACGGCGTGGACCGTTCGCTTCTGGAGTGGAGCCGCCGCACGGGACGCCACGACGCGCGGATTCGTAGGGCGCTCGTCGCCGCCGAGGGCATGACCAGGGAGGTCTACCGGGCGGCGGAACCGGGCATCGCCATGCTGAACCCTCGGACGCGGCCCTGCATCCGCACCGCGTTCACCCTCTACGGCGGCATTCTCGACGCGATCGCGGACCAGGACTACACAGTGCTGCACCGCCGCGCGGTCGTGTCGCGCGGGCGCCGTGCGGCGACGGCCGCCGCGGGGATCGCCGGCATCGCGAGGGCGCGCTGGGGCGCTCGCGCCTCCCGTCGGACATCACGGGCGGACGTCACGCCCCTGCAGCGGAAGGGATCCGTGCGGTGAGTGACCGGGCGAACCGAGCAGGCTGGACGCCGCCGTTGCGGCGGCGCCGTCGGTCGGACTGGGCGGCACAGCCGCCGACTTGGCAGGAGGCACGCCCGACGGTCATCTCCGACGCACTCAAACGGGCGTCCGCCCGTGCGTCCGGGAACTGGTTCGTCGTGGGTGCCTCGCGGGACGTGCGCGTGGGCGGCGGCCCCTACGGCAGAACGGTCGGCGGCGTCGAAGTCGTGCTGTGGCGGTCGGACACGGGCCGGCTGCGGGCCGGCCCGGGCGTCTGCCCGCACCTCGGCGCCCCTCTGCGCGACAGCCGGGTGGTGTGCGGCACGTTGGTGTGCCACTGGCACGGACTGGCCCTGGACGGAGGGTCGTTCGCGGGTTGGGATCCCTTCCCCGCCCACGACGACGGTGTACTCGTATGGGTCCGGCTGGACTCGGTGGGCGGCGAGCAGCCGTCCGAGCAGCCCTTGGTTCCGGAACGGCCGACGGCGGGCAGCGGAGTCGACGCCGTCTTCACGGCCGTCGGCCGGTGCGAGCCACAGGACGTGGTCGCCAACCGGCTGGACCCCTGGCACGGTTCGTGGTTCCACCCCTACTCGTTCGTCGACCTCACCGTGACCCGCCCGCCGCTCGGCGAGACGGACGACGCGTTCGTCGTCGATGTCTCCTTCCGCCTGACCGACCGTCTGGTGGTGCCGGTGCGGGCGGAGTTCACCGCTCCCGGGCCACGTACCGTGGTGATGCGCATCACCGAAGGTGAGGGGACCACGTCCGTGGTCGAGACCCATGCCACGCCGCTGACCGGCGCGGCCGAGGAGCAGCCGCGGACCGCCGTGATCGAAGCGGTCGTGGCTGCCTCGGACCGGCGGGGTTTCGCCCTGGCACGGGCTGCCGCGCCCGCGCTGCGCCCGTTGATGCGCCGGACGGCCGGCCGGTTGTGGCGGGACGACCTGGCCTACGCGGAGCGGCGCTGGGCGTTGCGCAGCACGGGACGCTTCCCGGGCTGAGCGGAGGGCGTGCCGGCGACGGACCGGGGCTGATCCCGAGCCGGCACCGCTTTCCGGCACACCTTTCTCGACGTCTGCCCGACGGGCGGGACTCAGCGGCTCCCGACCGTGCCGAGCGCCCGCAGTACCGGCGAGCGGCCCGCCCGGGGCACCGTCCACAGCACCTGGCCCTGGACTCCCCAGCCGGCCAGCAGGGCGTTGGCCGCCAGAAAGCCGGTCGTGGCGGCGCGTTCCATGAGGGCGACGGGCAGGTCGCAGCGGATCGCGTCACCGGCCAGTGTCACCTGCGGATGCGCGGTGGTCACGGTGGGCCGCCGGACGTAGGAACCGACCGGGAAGAGCGGGCAGTCGGAGCGCCACTCGTGTCGGGCGTCCACGGCGCGCGCCCTTCGTGTCTCCGGATAGACCTGATGCAGCCGCTCGACGAGTCGGGACTGTACGGCTTCGGGCCGCGCGTCCTCCGGAACGGCGTAGGCGTGCAGTTCCACCACCGAGCCGCCGGAACGGGCCGACCACCGGGCGGCCTCGTCCTCGTAGCGATCCAGGACACTGACGTTGTCGAGGCCGTCGTAGCCGCTGGTGCCGAGGAACGCGGCGCGGTCGGCACGCACCGGGCGGTCGAGCCAGAGCCGCGAGACAAGAAACCGCGGAGCGGTACGCAGACCGGCGACGTCATCGCGCCAACCGGCGGTGCCCAGACCGGGTGACGCCGCGACAAGACCCCGCAGGGCGCCGACGTCGAGGGCGAGAACCGCCGCGTCATGACGGTCCACGGCGAGGTCCGTCCGCACTTCCACTCCCCGTCCGCCCCCTCCGTCGCACGGCTGGACGGCGCGCACCGGCGTCCCGGTGCGGACCTGCGTCCCGAGGCGCTGGAGGTACGCACCGAGCGGGTCCCACAGCGCCTGGGGAAAGGGAGCGGTCGGTACGTCGAAGAGCAGGCCCTCGGACGAACCGAGGAAGTAGATGTGGAACATCAGCAGCAGTTCCGCGGCGGACAGTTCACGTGGGTCGGCGAAGAAGCTGCGGGAGAACACCTCGAACGCCAGATGATGCGCGGCTTCGGGGAAGCGGACGCGTTCGAGGAAGTGGGTCGCGCTGACCGAGTCGAAGCGCTCGTAGACCTCGGGTACGCGGACGTCGAGGAGGGGCAGCGCGGCTCGGGCGTCCATCGCGGCGAGGTCGCGCCAGCCGAACGTGGGGCTCAGCGCGACGAACCCGAGGGCGCTGAACGGTGGTGTGCGCGGTACGCGGGCGAAGCTGTCGGTCAGCCCGCCGCTGTGCTGCAGAGGGTAGTCGGGCAGCTGCCGGAGTCGGTCGAGGGCCGGATCCGTCCGCCGCAACAGGCCACGGAGGTTGTAGTACTGGCGGAAGAATGCGTGGAAGCCACGGCTCATGGTGGCCTCCCCGCCGTCGGCCAGACGGGTGCGCCAGCCGGCGAGCCGGCCGCCGAGCGACTCCTCCTGTTCGTAGAGGGTCACGCGGGCGCCTCGTTCGGCCAGCAGGGTGGCCGCGGCGAGGCCCGCGATCCCCCCACCGATCACGGCGACACCCGGGGTGTCAGCGGAGGCGAACCGTTTCACGCCGGGCGCGGGCATCACGACCTCGGCCTTGCGGTCGCGGCCTCGCCGGGCGGCAGGTCGCGGATCGTTCACCGTGCGTACTCCGTCGTGGCCGCCGAGCCCTCGCGGGCAAGGAAGGTGTGCACGATCCCGGTCTGCCACCCGGCGACGGGCAAGGCGCGTACGGCCGAGAATCCGGTGCCCCGCAGACGGTCGCCGAAGACGGGAACCGTGTCGAAGTCGAGGACGCTTCGCCACAGGTGGCGGTACAGGTCGCGGTCACCGCCGACAGTCCCCGCGGGGATGATCACGCCTCGACAGACAGCCGTCCACACGGCTCGGTGGACGGCGGAACCACTAAGGCTGTACTCGTGGACGGCGAGCCGTCCACCCGGGCGCAGCAGAGTCCGAACGGTCTTGAGTACGTCGTCCGGGTCCGTGACGTTGCGGAGCAGGTAGGCGGCGAACACCGCGTCGTAGGGCCCCTCGTCCGCGGCGGCCAGCGCCTCGGCCGTCAGGTGCCGGAAGCGCACCTGCGCTGGCCAGGATTTGGCCCGCGCACGAGTCAGCATGCCGGACGACGCGTCGACGGCCGTGATCCGGGCGCGGGGCGCGGCCCGGAGAAGGGCCCGGGTGGAGGCTCCCGTTCCGCACCCCAGGTCGAGCACGTGCAGGCCGGCGCCGGCCCGGGGCAGCCGAAGCCGTCGCGCCGAACGCAGGAGATCCGTGCGGTATCCGGGATTGAGGGCCGTGAGGCGGTCGTAGCGGTGCGAAGCGTGGTCGAAGGCGAGTGCCAGGTCGTGGTCACGCAGCAGGGTCATCGGTGGCTCTCTTTGATTCGTGGGGCTGGGTGGGTACGGCGCCGCAGGAAGGGGAGTTCGACGGCGGTCCGCAGCATGGGGCCCACGGGGGTGCGCAGGCCGATGCGCCACTCCTCCCAGGGTGAGGTACCGCCGTCCAGGAAGCGCAGCAGCCGCTCCGGCGGAACGCGGCGGAACAGGCCGGTGAAGAAGCCGGGGCCGTCGATCCGCCCGGTGTCCAGAGCCCGCAGCAGGATCGCGTCCATGGCCAGCACGCGCCGCGTATGCGGTCGGGGCGCGATCGCGTGGCCCTCCCGCAGGGCGGCGGCGATGGCCCGGCTCTGCCGCTGCACCGCGGCGAAGGTATAGCCGGTCGCCGGGCGGGTGGCGCCACCGGCGGTCCCGATCCGGAAGACGGCTGTGCCGATCCGGCGCGGGAAGCGCGCGTCGGTCATGGGGATCACACCCTGCTCCGCCCTCTCGACGGTGAACGCACCGATTTTGAGGATCTCCCGGCTGTAATGCCCCAACGCCGACTCGTACGCCGCACGGGTCAGCGGGGTCCGGGAGAACTCGGTGTACTCGACGAGCGCACGGTCCGGCGCGAGCGGCAGTACGTATCCGAAGGCGAGGCCGTGGCGCGGCTGTGGCACCCGGAAGTCCATCAGGTCCGCGACCGCCGGATCGAACCGTTCCGTGTCCGTGCGCACGAACCAGCCGCGGAAGTGCTGGAGCAGTTGCGTCCTGGCCGGCGGCAGGGCCCGGAGAGGGCGGGAGTCGAACACATGGCGGGCATGGAGCGTCAGTGTGCGGCCGTCGGGCGCCGTGCACCTGACTTCGGCTCCCCCAGGGATGTCGCGCACCGTGTCCGCCGTCGCGCGCACGATCCGCGCACCGGGCGACCGGACGATCCTGGAATGGGCCACCTGCTCGAAGGCCGTGGAGCGGAGCATGCGGTAGCGCAGCGGGGAGGGATCCACGGTGATGACGCCGCCGTCGGTGTCGTGAACGCGAAGCCGCGACCAGGACGCGTCGACCGCTTCATCGAGCTCGTCGCTGTCCGCGTCCCAGAAGCACCAGGTCCGCTCGGGCGCGCGCAGCGGACCGTCCGGCGCTTCCACCAGGGTCACGGTCATGCGATCGGTCGCCACCAGGCACTGCGCGAGGCTGAGTCCGGACGCGCCGCCGCCCACGATGACCACGTCGGACATCTCGTCCGGGGCGCCGGAGCGGCCGCTCACCGGGCGCGCCGTTCGATGAGCGGTGTTCCGTCAGGAGCCGTGCGCAGCAGCTCGGCGTCCGCCGCCATCGCGTCCGCGACAGCTTTGACGGCGTCGCGCGGGTCGCCGGCCGCGGGCGACGGCGGGGCCGTGCACATGACCACGCGGTCGGCGCAGCCGGTGTCCAGCTGTCCGGGCCGGACTTCCAGGACCGGGACGCCCGCGGTCCGTACTTCGCGGCGCACGGCGCCGAGCCAGGCACTCAGACTCGGCGCGGCTTTCGAAGCCCTGTAGTCGGCCAGGCCCGCTTGCGGGTGTTCCGCGACCACACCGGTGGACGCGGCGACCTCGTCACCGACCGCCGCCGCTCCGCGGGCTTGATCCCGTCCAATGAGCGCGCCGCCGAGGACACCGGTGGCTCCGGCCACCAGCACCCGCGCGCCGTTCCTTCGCACGTCTCACTCCCGATCACGAGGCAGGGGGCTTCGCCCCCTCTCACACCAGTGGTTCCGTGAGCCGGCCGCCCATGGATGCGCCGGACAGGAACCAATCGAAGTCAACCGCAAACGATGCCGCTCGGCGCGTCGCGGACGGCGTATGCGTCCACCACCACCGAGCAAGCATGCTCCTGGCCCTGTCCCGCATCCTGGGGAGGCAGTGCTACCTGCATGTGTACTGAGCCGGGAGGGTCACCGCCGCCGTCACCTGGGCGTTGCGGGCCCTGCCCTTCGCCTTCCTCTCCCCCGTCCGCAGCGCCCGTAAGGAACCCGCCCGTTGAACACCGGCAGCTACTTCGAACCCATCGACGACTACCGCTACAAACCCACCCCGCACGCAGGCGGGGCGTGGGATGCCGACGAGATGCACGTCAGCCCGCTCGCCGGCCTCATCGTCCACGCCCTCGACCGCCACCTCGTTCGCGATCTCGGCCGCGACCGGGACAACGGCCTCACCCTGTCGCGGATCAGCTTCGACATCCTCGGGCGTCTCGCCCTCGACGAATGCGAGATCCGGATCAGGACCCTTCGGCCGGGCCGCACCATCGAACTCATCGAGGCCGTCGCTCATATCGCCGGCCGCCCCGTCGTACAGGCCCGCGCCTGGCTCCTTGCGTCCGGCGACACCGCCGCCGTCGCGGGCGGCGCGGGCGAACCGCTCACACCGCCCGATACGCTCGACTCCTGGCCGCTGACCTCGGTGTGGCCGGGCGGTTACATCGCCTCCCTCGACGTCCGGCCGGTCGCGCCCCCGCAGCCGGGCCGGGCGACCGCGTGGCTCACCACCGACCTGGACCTGGTAGCCGGTGAGCCCGTCAGCTCGCTCGCCTCGTACGTCGCCCTGGTCGACACCGCCAACGGCATCGCCGTACGCCGGCCGCCCACCGCCTGGATGTTCCCCAACGTGGACCTGACCATCCACCTCCACCGCAGGCCCGAGGGCCGCTGGACCGGCCTGGACACCACCGTCGTCTTCGGCCCCACGGGCCAGGGCGTCACGAGCACCGTCCTCCACGACACCGCCGGCCCCGTCGGCCACGCCCAACAGATCCTGACCATCCGCCCCCAGCCCTCCTGAAACGGCGCCGCCAGCAGAGCGTCGACGGCTCGCTCGCGGTACTGAGCGCGGCGGCCACCGTCGCCGGGTACGGGGTGTTCTGGTGGTGCATTGCGTGATGCAGGTGATCCAGGGCGCGGGCTCGCGCCTGCCGGGCCGGGCGAGGCTGCTAGTCGCTGTGCACGCCCGCGTCCGCCGATCACTCCTGGCAGGAGCCGTGGCCCACCCACCACCTGCTCCTGCCGAACCACGAGGTCGTCACTCACCCGGCCCGCAACCCGGCCCGCAGGCATTCGACCGGGAACAGCGGGAACATGGGGTGTATGACAAAGCATGATGACGACACGCACACGCCCCACGCTCCCGGATCCCAGCCGAGCGTCCGCCCCGGTTCCGATGAACCGCAGACGATCCCGGTGCCGACGCCTCCCGTCGCGTGGGACAGCGATCCCACGGACCCGGCTGACCTTGCCGACGAAGATGCCGAGCCGGAGCAGCCCGCCGCCCACGAAGAGCCGAAGACGACGTCGCAGGACGACTGACCCCCTGCTGGGGATGCGCTGGAAGCCGGCGAGACATGGTGGCGGGCCGGGCCGGGGTTCCCAACGGAACCCCGGCCCGGCTCGGTCGTGCTGCGCCCGCTGCCCCGACGCGACGACCAGTGGGACGCCCGACACCTGACATGGCCAGGGTTGACACGGTGTTCGGCCCACCATGTGCGGAAGCCGGTGTCCCGTCGGCCACCGGAAGGGGGAGCCGACTCGGCCCCCCGGCATGGCCCGCAACATCCTTACCTGCCCATCGTGCGTGTCGTAGCCAGGCTTGTCGTTGTGCGCGGGAACGCACCGGTGTGCAGTCTGCGCGTCCCAAGGGCCCCTGGCCTGCTTGAAGGCAGTCCGGCACCGTAACCGGTACCTAATGAGGTACCTTCGATCCATGCCTGCACTCAACGTGGAATTCAGCGAGGAAGAGATGGCGCGCCTGCGTCACCGGGCGGCTCTGACCGGGCGGAGTCTGAAGCAGCACGTGCACGACGTGACCGTGGAGGAGGCCGACCGGCTGGCCTTCGTGGAGGGGGCGGTCGCGGAAGCCGCCCGGGTGCTGCCCGGTGTCGAGGCCCGCTTCCCTGTGGGACAGCGGTGAGCCCTGTCATCCGTGTCGATGTCGGCTGGGTCCTGCAGATCCAGTCGGCGATCTCCCCGCTGAACGTGCCCATCGCGGACTGGGGCGTCCTGGGATTCATGGCCGACCGGCACAAGTTCGAGCGGGAGCGCGGCGTCCTCTACTACGAGGAGCCCGCGTCCCGGGCCGCGACCTTCCTGCACACCGCGCTGCTGCTGCGCCCCTTCACCGACTACAACCTGGTCATCGGTTGGGCCTGCACCAGCCAGTACATGCACGTCTCCGGTCAGCCCCTCCAGGCCAAGGACGACGACCTGTACGAACTCGCTCAGACGATCCGCACCCAGGAAGCCGACCTACGCGCCATCGCGCAGCGCTTGGAGTCCTGGCGGACCGAGTAACCCTCCGGCGGTGAACGGTGAACGGTGAACGCCGAGCGGCGCGCGCGCCCAGGACTCGGCTGTGGCCAAGTCACCTTGCACACACAACTACCCTGTGAGTGCGCCGACTTGGCGACGGGCGTCCGGTGGTCATGAGCCGGCCGCCCGACCGTATCGGGCGGCCGATGGGCTGCCCGGCCGTGTCCCAGCAAGGAAAGACAGAACATGAAGATCGGCTTCGCGCTCCCGCAGTTCCACAAGCAGGCTTTCGGCATCTCCCGCATCGCCCGGTTCGCCCGTGAGGTCGAGCAGGCCGGTGCCGCGAGCCTGTGGGTCGGCGACCGCAACCTGGCCGCGGTCTCCCCGAAGGTCGGCTACGGCGGCCAGGGCGACACCATCCCGGCCGAACTCAACCCGGCCGCCGACCCGTTCGTCCTGCTGGGCGCGGCGGCGAGCGTCACCGAACGCGTTCAGCTGGGTATGCACGTACTGATCGCGCCGCTGTACCCGCCGGTCCAGCTCGCTCGCTCGCTGACCACCCTCGACCTGGTGAGCGAAGGACGTCTGCTGCCCGGGTTCGGCATCGGCTGGTCCCCCGAGGAGTACGAGGCTGCCGGCCTGGACTTCCACCGGCGCGGTGCGCGGATGGAGGAGCTGCTCGACGTCCTCGACACCATATGGACCAACGACCCGGCCGAGTACAAGGGCGCCCACCTCACCGTGCCCCTGCACCACTCCCCCCTCAAGCCCCACCAGAGCCCGCGTCCGCCCATCTATCTGGGAGCGATGTCCGAGCGCGCCCTGCGCAGGGTCGCCCTTCGAGGCGACGGCTGGCTGCCGCTGTGCGTGGTGCCGAGCTACGTCGACATCGACGGACTCGTCGCCCAGCGCGCCCTCATCGACAGCCAGGCCCAGCAGGCCGGCCGCGACCCGGCGGGCATCGACACGGTCCTCCGCGTCAACATCGACTCCGGTACCCCGACCTCGGCCGTCGTCGACACCGTCAAGTCCGTGCACGAGCGCACCGGAATCGCGCACTTCATGATCGACTCCCTCTACACCGCCGACACGGTCGAGGACTCGATCGAGCTGGCCGCCGAGATCCTCGCCCTGGTGAACGAAGGCTGAGCCTGGCCCCGTGTCCCCGTACCTGCGGGGACACGGAACCCCTCGGTGAGCTGGAACTTCGAACTTCGCCCGGCTGACCGGGCCCGCACCCGGGCCCGACCCCGGACACGGTTCCGGGTGCGGGCCGGACACGGTTCCGGGTGCGGGCCGGACACGGTTCCGGGTGCGGGCCGGACACGGTTCCGGGTGCGGGCCGGGTGCCACCCGTCGACGCCACTCACCGAGGTGTGCCGTCAGGGCGCGGTCACTACCCGATCCCGGCCGCCGCCTCACCCTCGACCGGGATGCCCAGCCCGTCGGCCACGGTGGTCAGCGTCGCCCCCAGAGGGAGCGCGATCCGGGTGACGGCGTGGACGTCGCCTCGGGTCGCGTCCCGGTTGACGATCAGCACCGGCTTTCCGTCCTGGGCCGCCTGGCGGACGAAGCGGAGCCCGGACATCACCGTCAACGAGGAGCCGAGGACCAGCAGAGAGGTCGCCGCACGGACCAGTTCGCGGCACTGCTCGACCCGGGCAGCGGGCACGGATTCACCGAAGAACACCACGTCCGGCTTGAGAACTCCACCGCAGAACGTGCAGGGCACCACCTGGAAGTCCCCGACCTGCTCATCGGTGAGGTCGGCGTCACCGTCCGGGTTGATCGCGGCGGCCACCGGTGCGAAGCCCTCGTTCGCCTCCTCCAGTCGGCGGGCGAGTTCGCGGCGCGGGCTGAAGGTGCCGCAGGACAGGCAGACGACCCGGTCCAGACTTCCGTGCAGCTCCACGACGTCCTCGGCGCCCGCGGCCTGGTGCAGGCCGTCGACGTTCTGCGTGATCACACCCGTGAGCAGGCCGTGCCGCGCGAAAGCGGCGACCGCCCGGTGCCCGGCGTTGGGGCGGGCACGGCCGAAGGTGCGCCAGCCGAGGTGGCTGCGCGCCCAGTACCTGCGCCGCGCCTGCGCGCCACCGACGAAGTCCTGGTAGGTCATCGGGGTGTGCCGGCTCAGGCTCCCGCCCTCGCCCCGGTAGTCGGGGATGCCCGATTCCGTGGAGATGCCCGCTCCGCTGAGCACCAGCACACCGCCGAAGCGCAGCGCGTCGGCGACCGGCTGCGGATCCGTGGTACCGGGCGGCAGGTCTTCGGACGGGGTCCAGCTCAACGTGGGGCGCATGCGCATGCCACCAGAGTAGGCAACCGTCATCGTCTCGCCCCTCCGGACGCCTCCTGCCCCCGCGTCCACGGGACTTCCGCTCCGCGGTGAGCGCGGGTCGGTGCGTGCGGACCGGTGCGCGCGGATCGGTGCGCGCAGGCAGACTCCTGATGAACTTTTTCGGACACGCGATGGCGTAATCCGTCGCCTTCCAGCCACGCGCGGGCACGGGCCCCAACTGCGTCCTTTACACCTCCGTAATCCCCCGGGTGCCGGATGACACGCCTTTGACCAGGGGTGATGCAGGATTCCTTCATTGACGGCGGCCTCGGTGCTCATTAGCGTCGGCGCCATGAACCACCGAGCCCCCGTGGACACCATCGACGAACTGGACCGGCGCATCATCGCCGCGCTCCAGCTCAACGGTCGTGCCCCGTGGAGCGCGGTGGCGCGGTGGGTGGACGCCAGCGAGACGACCGCCCAGCGGCGCTACCGGGCCCTGCGCGAGCGCGGGCTGCTGCGGGTCGTCGGCACTCTGGAGCTGGACCGGACGCGGGAGGGATCCTCCATGCTCGTCCGGGTGCAGGCCAGGCCCGGCCGCGGACTGGACGTGGCGGACCGGCTCACCGCCAGTCCGGATGTGCGTTTCGTCGCCGTCGTCACCGGCGCCGCCGACCTGATCGTCGACTTCGTCGCCCGCGACAACGAGGAGATGATGCGGATGCTCTTCACCGACCTGCCCGCGGCCGACCTCATCACCAGCACCGAGGCCGTACCGGTCATCCGCGCGTTCACCTCGGCGTCGATGTGGGACACCGGACTGCTGCCCGCCGAGGCAGCCGCCGACCTGCGGCCCGACTCCCTGGCGTCGTCCTGCGACCGCGCCGACTGGGACGTCACCCCACAGGCGCTCACCACCCTGGAGCAGGCGGTCGTGGCAGCCCTCAAGGAGGACGGCCGCACCCCGGTCAGCACTCTGGCCCGGAACCTGGAGCACACCGAGTCCAGCGTCGCGCGGGCCATGGACCGGCTCATCGCCCGCGGCATCCTCCAGTTCCGCACCCTCGTCGAACCGGCTCTGATCGGGTACGACGCGGAGTTCATGGTCTGGCTGTCGATCGAGCCCGACCGTCTCGACGCGGCGGGACGGCAGCTCGCCGGGCATCCGGGAACCAAGTTCCTGGGCGCGGCGACCGGACGCTTCAACCTCGTCGGGCACATGGTGCTCCCCCGCCGCACCGACCTCTTCCGCTACACCAGCGACGTCATCGGGGCGCTGCCCGGCCTGCTGGCCTCCGACGTGACGCTGCACCTCGTCACCATGAAGTACTCCTGGCACCGCATGGTCCGTCCCGCCGCCTGAGCGGGCACCCGCCCGGCCGCGCATCCGCGACCTCCCCCACGGCCCGCTCCCCCACTTTTCCCGTCCCGTCCCCGACCCCAGTGGAGTCACCATGCCCACAGACGACTCCGGCCTGCCCGCGGAGAGCTGGCGCTGGACCGAACAGACCTGGCGCGGCCACCTCGACGCCGTGCGCGCCGGACGCCGGCTGGTCCCCGACCGCTGGCCCGGCGGCGCCCGCGCCGCCGTCGCGATCTCCTTCGACTCCGACCACGAGACGATCCCGCTGCGCGACGGTGAGACCAGCCCCGGCCGCCTCGCCCAGGGCGAGTACGGCGCCCGCGTCGGCGCGCCCCGGATTCTCGATCTCCTCGCCCGGTACGCCGTACCCGCCACGTTCTTCATGCCGGCGGTCTCCGCCCTGGTCCACCCCGAGGAGGCCCGGGCGTACACGCGTGACGGGCACGAACTGGCCGTCCACGGCTGGATCCACGAGCGCAACATGCTGCTGGGCCGCGACGACGAGCGGGAGCTGACCGCCCGCGCCCTGGACACCCTCGACACGCTGACCGGGCAACGGCCCGTCGGCATCCGCACGCCGTCCTGGGACTTCTCCGCCTCGACGCTCGACATCATGCTCGAACTCGGCTTCGCGTACGACTCCTCGCTGATGGCCGACGACGAGCCCTACGAGATCCTCGCCGACGGCAGGCCCACCGGTCTGGTCGAGATCCCCGTGGACTGGATCCGGGACGACGCCCCGTACTTCACGATGGACCGCTACGGCTCCGTCCGCCCGCACAGCCGCCCGCGCGACGTGCTGGAGATCTGGACCGACGAATTCGACGCCGCGTACCGCGCCGGCGGTGTCTTCCAGCTCACCCTGCACCCGCACGTCATCGGGCACCGCTCGCGCCTGGTGGCGCTGCGCGAACTCCTCGACCACATCGCCGCCCACAGCGACGTCTGGTACGCCACACACGCCCAGCTCGCCGACACGGCCCGCACCGTGCTGACGGGTGAGACGGCCCTGTCGAACGGCCAGACGACCACCCGTTCCGTCCCCGACGCCCCGGAGCAGACGCCATGACCACCGGATCCGCCACACCACCCGCAGGTCCCCTGTCCAAGGACGGCGACTCCCCAGCCCCGGGCAGACTGAGCGGCGCACAGCGCAAGGCCATCGTCGCCGGCACCATCGGCAACACCGTCGAATGGGTCGACTGGGCCCTGTACTCCATCTTCGCGAAGATCATCGCTGACGAGTTCTTCCCCAAGGGCGACGGAGCGGTGGCCCTGCTGTCCACGCTCGCCGTGTTCGCCGTCGGCTTCGTGATGCGCCCGGTCGGTGCCGCGGTCCTCGGCGCCTACGCCGACCGCCACGGCCGCAAGAAGGGCATGACCCTCACGGTGGCCCTGATGGCGGGCGCCGGCTTCCTGATCGCGATCACCCCGAACTACGACACCATCGGCGTCCTCTCGCCGCTCGTCCTGCTGATCGCCCGGCTCGTACAGGGCTTCTCCGCGGGTGGCGAGTTCGGCTCGTCCTCCGCCTTCCTCGTGGAGTCCGCCGCCCGCGGCAGGCGCGCGTTCGCCGGGTCGTGGCAGCAGGTGTCGGTCGCGGGCGGTGTCCTCATCGCCTCGCTCCTCGGCACCCTCACCACCTCGACGCTCAGCGACGACGCCGTGCACTCCTGGGGCTGGCGCGCCGCGTTCGTCTTCGGGGGACTCCTCGGCCTGGTCGGACTGTGGCTGCGCGTCACGGTCGAGGACACCGAGTCCTTCACCCAGGCCCAGGACACGGGCCGCACCCGTACCAACCCCGTCAAGACGATGTTCGTCGAGCACCCCGCCGCGACCCTGCGCGTCGCCGGCATCACCATCGCGGGCACGCTGACCTACTACATCTGGGTCAACTACCTTCCCACGTACGCGAATCTGACCACCGGCATCCCGCTCAAGACGGCCCTGTTGTCGCAGACCCTGTGTCTGATCGTGTTCGTCGTCGCGCTACCGTTCGTCGGGCTGCTCTCCGACCGGATCGGCCGCAAGCCGACCATGGCGGCCTTCGCCGGCGGCTTCGTGGTCCTGGCCTGGCCCCTGCTGCACCTGCTCAGCGGCAGTTTCCTGAGCCTGTTCCTGGTCCAGCTCGTCGGCATGCTGCTGATCCTCGGCTACTCCGCCAACTGCGCCGTCATCATGGCCGAGCAGTTCCCGGCGGAGGTACGCGCCACCG
The DNA here is from genome assembly GCF_044328075.1 of Streptomyces sp. NPDC017991. NCBI lineage: Bacteria > Bacillati > Actinomycetota > Actinomycetes > Kitasatosporales > Streptomycetaceae > Streptomyces > Streptomyces sp. NPDC017991. The sequence goes on from NZ_JBIRGP010000001.1 coordinate 133,887, forward strand.
GTATCGCCCTGCCCTACGCGCTGGCGGTCGCGGTCTTCGGTGGCACGGCCCCCTACCTGACCACCTGGATGCACGAGAACGGCCACAGCGACCTGCTGTGGATCTACGTCTCCGGCGCCGCGCTCATCTCCCTCGTCGTCTACCTCACGATGCCGGAGACCAAGGACAAGGAGTTCGACTGATGGCGCACGTGCTCGTCACCGGTGCGGCGGGCGGTATCGGCGGGGCGATCGCCGAGGAGTTCGCCGCGCGGGGCGCCCTGCTCACGCTCGCCGACCGCGATCCCGAGGCGCTGGAGCTGACCGCGGCACGGCTGGGTGGCGCCACGTCGGCGCACGCCGCGGACCTCACCGACGCGGACGCGCCCGCCGCCCTGGTCGAGGAGGCATGGGCGGCGCACGGTCCCGTGGACGTCCTGGTCAACGCGGCGGGCGTCTACCCGTCACTCGATATGGCTCAGGTCGACGCCGGCGCCTGGGACCGGCTGTTCGCCGTGAACCTGCGCGCCCCCGTACTAGCCACCGCCGCGTTCGCCCGGCTCGCCATGGCGGCCGGACGGCCCGGCGCGGTCGTCAACATCTCCTCCGGTTCCGCGCTGCGGGCCCGTCCCGGCGGCGGCCCGTACGCGAGTTCCAAAGCCGCGCTGGAGATGGCCACCCGGGCCGCCGCCCTGGAACTGGGCGAGCACGGCATCCGCGTCAACGCGGTCAGCCCCGGGTTCGTCCAGGTGTCCAGCGACTGCAATCCCGTCTCCGCCGAGTACGCCGCGGCGATCGGCGGCAATCCGCTGGGGCGCCCGGGCAGTCCGAGGGACATCGCCCGCGCGGTGTGCTGGATCGCGGGCCCGGACGCCTCCTGGATCACCGGAGAGGTCCTGCGGGTGGACGGCGGATCCAGTACGGGCGCACTGCACCTGCCCCGCATCTGGCAGCCTGGCGACACCCGCGCCCTCCCCCACGCGGCGATCCCGGCCGCCGGCGCCACCGCCTCCACGGAAGGACTCCCCTCATGACCGCCCCCTCCCCTCAGCGGGCCGCCTACACCGTCGTCGGCGGGGGCGCGATCGGCGGCACGCTCGCCTTCGCCCTCGCGCGGGCCGGCCACCCCGTCACCGTCGTCGACACCGACCCCGCCCACGTGGCCGCGATCCGCGCCCGCGGACTCGTCGTCGCACACGGCGACTCCCGTACGAGCGTGCCGGTCGCCGCCGCCACGCCGGACGAGTTCTCCGGCACCCTCGGACGGGTCCTGCTGGCCGTGAAAGCACAGGCGACAGCCACCGCGGCGGCATGGATCGCGCCCCGCCTGGCGCCGGACGGCTTCGTGGTCTCCCTCCAGAACGGCTTCAACGAGGGCCTGATCGCACAGCATGTGGGCGCTCCTCGCACCGTCGCCGCGTTCGTGAACATCTTCGCCGACGTGGTCGAACCGGGTGTCGTCCTGGACGGCGGCGCCGGGGCGCTCGTCATCGGCGAACCCGGCGGCGCCCCGGTCAGCCCCCGCGTCCACTCGGTCGTGGCCGACCTGCGGAGCTGGGGTCCGGCGGTGGCCAGCGACAACGTCGAGGGGTATCTGTGGGCCAAGGCCGGCTTCGGTGCGATGCTCGCCGCGACCGCCCTCGCCGACGCCCCCATGGCCGACCTCATCGACCGGCACCGTCCCGCCATGTCCGGCCTGACCGGGGAGATCTTCGCCGTGTCCGACCGGCTCGGCGTCACACTGGAGGCCTTCGACGCCTTCGACCCCCACCCCTTCCGGCAGGGAACGGATCCGGCGGCACGCGACGCGGCCTTCGACCGCCTGAGCGCGTGGCTGCGTACGCAGGCGAAGGACCGCAGCGGGATCTGGCGGGACCTCGCCGTACGGCACCGGCCCGTCGAGGTGACCACCCACTACGCGGACGTCTTCGACCACGCGGACCGCGAAGGACTCCCCACGCCGCTGCTGCGCACCGTCATGGACGGCCTGCGCTCACTGGAGGGCGCCCCGGAGAAGATGTCGGAGTCGCGGCTGGAGGAACTGGACCGCCTCGCCGGGCAGGCGGCAGCCGGGCGGCTGGACGAACCGGACCGCCCTGCCCTGTCCGCGGTGCCCGGACGGCTGCCGGAGGTGGAGCAGGCCGCGGCGGTCCGGCGTTGGCTCGACGAGCACCGCGAGGACATGGTCGCCGACCTCGACGCGTACACGTCCCAGGGCAGCGCCAGCGACGACCTGGACGCCCTCGGTACCTGCCTCGGCTGGCTGCGCGACTGGCTCGACCGGCGCCTGGGCGCACCGGACGCCGAGGAGATCCTTCCCCGCGCGGGAGCGCAAGCGGGAGTGGATCAGCAACTGAGGGCGGGGGACATCCTCGTTCGCCGCTATCCGGCCCGGGACGCGTCCGCCGAGGACGGCCGGCCGGTCCTGCTCCTCGGCCACTACGACACCGTCTGGCCGACCGGCACCCTCGACACCTGGCCCTTCCGGCGGGACGGCGACCACATCACCGGGCCCGGTGTGTTCGACATGAAGGCCGGTCTCGTACAGGCGGTGTGGGCCCTGCGCGCCCTCGACGCCCTGGGCCTGCCCCGGCCTGCCTGCACCCTGATGCTGAACGGTGACGAGGAGACCGGCAGCCTCGCCTCCCACGAGGCCATCGTCGCGGAGTCGCACGGCAGCAGGCTCGCCATGGTCTTCGAGGCGGCCGTGGACGGCGCGATCAAGACGGCCCGCAAGGGAGTGGGACTGTTCACCCTCACGGTCACCGGCAGCGAGGCCCACGCCGGGCTCGACCCCACCGCCGGGGCGAGCGCGGTGGACGAACTCGCCCACCAGATCCTGCGGCTGGCCGAACTGCGCGCCCCGGACGCGGGCACCTCGCTCAACGTGGGCGTGGTGGAGGGCGGCACCCGCAGCAACGTCACCGCGGGACGCGCCGTCGGCCGCATCGACATCCGTGTCGCCTCCGCTGCCGAGCAGCAGCGGATCACCGGTGCTCTCGCCGCGTTGCGCCCGGTGGATCCGCGCACCCGCGTGGAGATCGGCGGGGACTGGAACCGGCCCGTCTTCGAGCGGACCAAAGAGGTCGCGGCGCTCGCGGAGCTGACCCGCCGGTGCGCGGCGCTGCTCGGGGAGGACCTGCGGGAGGCGTCCGTCGGCGGGGCCAGCGACGGCAACTTCGTGGTGGCCGCGGGGACGCCCGTCCTGGACGGCATCGGGGCGGTCGGTTCGGGCGCGCACGCGCGCTCGGAGAACACCTCGGTGTCCGGCATGGTCGCACGCTCCGCGCTGGCCGCCACGGTGCTGGTGTCGCTGGCCGCCGGATGACCGCCGACGCCGCGTCCCGCGGCTGAAGCCACAATGTACGACCGCGCCGGGGGGCGGGACCGTCAGCGGCCGGACCGTCGGGCCGTCACCCCGCGGGCGCTACGGCCACGTTGTCGAAGGCGGCCTCGGTGTCGAAGACCCGGACGCCGTTCGCGCCGCTGCGGTAGGTGCCGTCGCTGACGGAGATCTTGGGGGTCGTCATGTCGTCGACGAACACCTTGATCGATGAGCCGACGGCGGTGACGCGCATCCGGTGGGCGGAGCCGGAGCCGACGGCCGTGCGGGCGGTAGCCAACTCGGTCCAGGAACCGTTCGCCCGGCCGAGGACGACCTTGCCGCTCGGGCTGATGCCCGCGTAGTAGCCCGTGTAGCTGTCCCAGCCGACCGACGGTCCGCTCACTCTGAACGTCAGACCCGCGTCCCCGCCGCCCGAGGTGACGGTGACGTCGGCGTCGTAGGTGAAGTCGGCGAAGTTCGTGTCGAGCAGCGCCTTGCCGCCCAGGTTCCGCCCCACCCGGTACTGCCCGCCGCTGACGGACCATGCCCCGCCGTACGTCTTCCAGCCCAGCGCGTTGCCGTCGGCGAAGTTGTCCTTCACCTGCATGGCGATAGGCCGGATGGTGCCGTCGGCGTTGAAGTGGAGGCGGTCGTACGCCAGTTGGCGGTGGTTGCCGTCCGTCTCGCTGAGCGGACGCCGGTGGTAGACGATGTACCAGATGTCGGTGCCGGGCACGTTGACGACGGAGTTGTGGCCGGATCCCTTGGCGACCGCCGGATCCTGGGCGAGTACTTTGTCGATCTTCTTGAAGGGGCCGGTGGGTGAGTCGGACATCGCGTACGACACCGAGTAGTCGGGCCCGGTCCAGCCGCCCTCCGACCACATGAAGTAGTACTTGCCGTCGCGCTTGAACATGTAGGAGCCCTCGGTGAAGTTCTCGGGGGTGATCTCCTTGTAGGTGGACCCGTCGTCGAACGTGCCCAGGCTGGTCATGTCCGGGTTGAGCTTGACGACGTTGGAGTGGTGCCAGCCGCCGTAGTACATGTACGCCTGACCGTCGTCGTCGATGAACACGTCCTGGTCGATGGGCTGGGCCCCGTTGTGGAACTGCGAGATCAGCGGCTTGCCGAGAGCGTCCTTGTAGGGGCCCCCGGGACGGTCGGCGACGGCCACGCCTATGCCGCCCGGCTCGGAGTCGTTCTGGATGTCGTTCGCGGCGAAGTACAGGTAGTACTTGCCGTTCCGTTCGACCGGCGCCGGGGCCCACACCGCGTACTTGGCCCAGGGGACGTCCGCCGTCTTCAGGACGTCGCTGTGCTTGGTCCAGTGGATCAGGTCGGTGGAGGAGAAGGCGTCGAGGTGGGTCTGCTCGGCGTAGGACTTGGATGCCGTGGGGTAGACCCAGAACGTGCCGTCGTAGACCGCGATGTCGGGGTCCGCGTACCAGCCGTCGACGAAGGGGTTGCCCGCCTCGGCGGTCGAGTGGTCGGGCGCGGCGACGGCGGCCGACGGCGAGAACATCGCCACGAGGCCGCCGACGAGCAGCGTGGCCCAGGACTTGGCGACGAACCCGGTCGAACGGACAGTCACGAGAACCTCCGTGGGGGTGAGGCTGACGGTGGCAGACAACGTTGTCGAGAGCGCGGTGCCGAGAAGTGACACACGGGGTTGCTGCACGCAGGTGTTTACATCGTTGCAAGAGGGCTGTAAACCCTTTGCGCACGGATCGTCAGCTACGGGGCCACGGAACTTCGCCCGGTCACGCGGTCAGTTGTCGGCCTCGGTCACATGGACGGGATGAACGGCCCGAGCGGGGGCACTCGGCCTCTGCGACACCAACGGGTGCCGCGCTTCCGACAGAGAGAGAAATCATGTACATCGGCCTGGGTACCGTCGTCGTCATTATCATCATCATCGCCGTTGTCATGATGCTGCGCCGTCGCTGACATGAGTCCGGCTCGGACTCGCGGTCCGTCGGGCGGGGACGCCGTGGCCTACCGGTGGCTGCCGTGGCACTCACGTGCCATGTGCCGGAACACCACCCCTCCCCGCCCACAGGCCCGCCGAGTCGTGAATCCGCCCTGCGCTACTGCGACTTGCTCCGCACATGAGGCTCCGCACATGAGGCAGAGCCAAGGGCCTGATGAACCCCCTTCGCTGCCGGAACCAGGCTCGTCCTGGTCGGCGCCGCCCTGCTCGGCACGGCGCCGACTCTCCCCATGGCGGCCGACCCTCCCGACGGTGGCCGGTCGGGCCGGTGGCGGCCGGCCGGCCCGGCGGTGTCAGTCGGTGGCCAGCAGGCCGGCGCGGAGCTTGCCGAGGACCCGGGTGATCAGCCGCGACACGTGCATCTGCGAGTAGCCCAGTTCGTCGGCGATCTGCTGCTGGGTGAGTTCGTCGACGAAGCGGAGGTGGATGATCCTGCGGTCGCGCTCGTCGAGTTCGGCGACCAGCGGGGCCAGGGAGTGGAAGTTGTCGATGAGGTCGTAGGAGTTCTCCTCGAAGCCGATGAAATCGGCGAGCGCGGTCTCGGACTCCTCGTCCTGGTTCATCACCGCGGCGTCCAGCGAGGCGGCGTTGTAGCCGTTGGACGCCATCTGCGCCTGGACGACCTCGGAGGGCTCCAGTTGCATCAGCTCCGCGAGCTCCGCCGTCGAGGGACGGCGCCCGAGGCGGGTCCGCAACTCCTCGGTGGCCTTCGACAGTTCCAGCCGTGCTTCCTGAAGACGGCGCGGAACGTGTACGGCCCAGCTCGTGTCGCGGAAGAACCGCTTGATCTCGCCGGTGATGTAGGGAACGGCGAAGGACGTGAACTCGACCTCGCGGGACAGTTCGAACCGGTCGATCGCCTTGATCAGACCGATGGTTCCGACCTGGACTATGTCCTCCATCTCCTGCGGGCCGCGGTGCTTGAACCGGGAAGCCGCGTACTGCACGAGGGAGAGGTTCATCTCTATCAGACAGTTGCGCACGTACTGGTACTCGTGCGTGCCCTCCTCAAGCTGCGTGAGGCGGTCGAAGAACCGCTTGCCGACCTCCCGCGCGTCCCTGGGCGCGATGGAGGAAGGGTCCGCGTATGCGCGCTCGACGAGGTCCTGCTCCACCCCGGTGGCCCGGACACCGGCCCCGGTCTGTTCCTGCGCCGTCACGATGGTCATGGGGTCTCGCTCCTTGTGCCTCAAGCATGGCTGCCGTTTACGATCCTGCCCGCGCGTACCCGGGCAGCGGACTCGTACGCCCATGGAATTCGGCCGAGTGCCGGAAGGGCGCCGGGGCTGCGACTCGGGCCGCCGCGACGCTGTCCACCCGCTCGGTGCCGGCCTGGAAAGGTCAGGCGGCCTGGATGAGTTCCGCGCGCCCGAACAGCAGCGCGTATCCCGACGGGAGGCGGGCGAGGACGCGGTCGAGGAGGTCGGGGCCCGCGAGGTCCGCGACGGCGGCGAGGACGGCTCCGGTGTCCCAGCGCGCGGTGGCAGGCGTGCCGCCCGTGCGGGTGGCGAGGTCCTTGACGAAGCCCCAGCCCGTGAGGGGCCGGGGATCGGGATCCTGGCCGGTGAGGACGAGCGCGGCCTCGGCCGGCAGACAGGCGGCGAGATCGCTTCGCTCCTCGCCGGTGAGCTGACGGCCCAGCGCCGCCAGCACGGCGTACGTGACTTCCTCAGCCCGCTCCCTGGTGGAGTACGCGCCCTCGTACCGGATCTTTTCCAGCATCCGGTGAAACGTCGTGCCAGGACGAGCGGAAGCCGGTTCACGCAGCGGAATCATCGGAGATCATTGCCTTTCTCGCCCGTCGGGCGTGGTGCCAGTGGGTGGGCCGACCACCGGGTGGGCGCTGGTCGGCCGTGCTGTTTCTGTGAGCCCGCGGGGCGGCCGGCCTGCACAGCGTGGCCGCCCCCACTCCCCGCGTGCCGCGCGCGGGACGGGATCGAAGCGGGAGCCCGCGATCCCGTCCTCCGCCCGCGGCTCTGCCGGGGAAAGAGTCCTCAGCCGCGGATCTGCCGGCGTGCGGACCCGCCGCCGATCGCGACCTTGCGCGGCTTGGCGCGCTCGGCGATCGGGATGCGCAGGGTCAGCACCCCCGCCTCGTAGTCGGCCGTGATGCGCTCGGTGTCAAGGGTGTCGGCCAGCACCAACTGGCGCGAGAAGACGCCGACGGGCCGCTCGGAGAGCTCCATCTGCACATGGTCGGTCTCCGCGGCCGGGCGGCGCTCGGCCTTGACGGTGAGCATGTTCCGCTCGACATCGATCTCGACCTCGTCCTTGTCCACACCGGGCAGGTCGAGAGCGATCACGTACTCCTCGCCTTCCCGATAGGCGTCCATCGGCATCAGCGAGGGCCTGGACCGGGTGCCCGTCACGCCGGTCAGCTGCTGGGCGAGCCGGTCGAGTTCGCGGAACGGGTCAGTGCGCATCAACATCGCGAAAACACCTCCACAGGTCTGGCAGTAACTGCCAATGCGCTTCGTCTGACACCGTTGTAGCATGTCATCCAAACGATGACAACTCCGATGTCATCCAAGTGATGACACTCGGGAATGACGTCCGAGAGGATCTCGATGCCCCCTGCTTCCGAACCCCACGACCCCGCGTCCCTCCTCGCCGCCAAGGCGGCGCTCGACGCGATCGGCGAAGCCGTCCGTACCGCCCGGAGCACGCGGCCGGGGCCGTCTCCCGAGGGCGGGCAGGCCGCCGCCGAGCAGGCGTTGGCGGCCCTCGTGCTGTTGCGTGAACTGCGCGAACAGCTCGCGGGATGGGAGCCGGGACTGATCGAGGCAGCCCGGGCAGCGGGTTCCAGCTGGGCGGAGCTCGCCCAGCCCATGGGCGTCGCCAGCCGCCAGGCCGCCGAGCGCCGCTACCTGCGCGTACGCCCCGGTACATCCGGCAGCACCGGCGAACAACGCGTACAGGCGACCCGGGACCACCGCGCCGCCGACCGCACGGTCTCCGCCTGGGCACGGGCCAACGCCACCGAACTGCGCCAGCTCGCCGGGCAGATCACCGCTCTCACCGACCTCCCCGCCCAGGCGCACACCCCCCTGGCCCGGCTCGCCGACGCCCTCGCCGCCGACGACGCCACCCACCTCATCGGCCCCCTGACCGAGACGCACACACACCTCGCAGCCGGTCACCCCGACCTCGCGGCGCGCATCGACTCCATCAGTGACAGCACGGACCGACTCCGCCAGGCCCGTGGCGGCCGTGACGGAACCACCTCCTGAGGCCCGGAGGCGACAGTTCGGACGGACGGGGCCGCCCGCGGGGCCCGGAGGCGCGAGGCCCCTCCCCCGGCGGGCCGGGCGCCGTCCACCCGTCGATGCCGGGCCGGCCCGGTTCAGCGGGTGCGCCGCAACCGCACCGCGGCGACGATGCCGAACACCGCACCCACCGCGAGTACGGCCAGCCCCTTCAGCCAGACATCGCGTTCGATCTGGGTCGCGAGCACGACGCAGGAGGCCGCCCCCAGGACCGGCACCACGGAGGGAGTCCGGAAGTGATCGTGGGCGGTGACGTCGCGGCGCAGCACGAGGACAGAGGTGTTGACGAGGAAGAACACCACGAGAAGGAGCAGGACCAGGGTCGAGGCGAGGGTGCTCACGTCGCCGGTCAGCGCGAGCAGCAGCGAGAGCGCCGTGGTGGTGGCGATCGCGGCCCACGGCGTACGTCGGCCGGGCAGCACCTTCGTCAGGAAGCCGGGCAGCAGGCCGTCCCGGGCCATGCCGTAGGCCAGCCGCGACGACATGATGCCGGTGAGCAGCGCGCCATTGGCGACAGCCACCAGGGCGATGGCGCTGAAGAACTTCGTGGGGACCCCGCCGGCCGCACGGACGACTTCGAGGAGCGGCCCGCTGGACTCGGCCAGTTTCCCTGTCGGCACGGCCGCCGCGGCGGCGGCTCCGACCAGGACGTACACCGCGCCCGCGGTGACCAGCGCGCCGAAGAGCGCCCTGGGATACGCGTGCCGCGGATCGCGGGTCTCCTCGGCGACGTTGACGGACGTCTCGAACCCGACGAACGAGTAGTAGGCGAGCACGGCCCCGCTGAGCACGGCGGCGGCAGGGCCCTTGCTCGTGGTCCCCAGATCGGTGAGCCGTCCCACGTCTCCGTCGCCGCGGAGCACGATCCAGGCACCGAGCCCGATCACCAGCAACAGTCCGCCGACCTCGACGACCGTCGCGACAGCGTTGGCCCTTGTCGACTCACTGATGCCCCGCGCGTTCAACAGCGCCAGCGCGGCCAGGAAGACGATCGTGACGAGCACCACCGGGAGCGAGACGAACTCGGACAGGTAGTCGCCGCCGAATCCGCGGGCCAGGGCGCCCACCGACACGACGCCCGCGGCGAGCATGCAGAAACCGGCGAGGAACCCGGCGAAGGGCCCGTAGGCCAACGTGGCGTAGTGGGAGGCCCCGCCGGCGCGCGGATACTTGGTGACCAGTTCCGCGTACGAGGCGGCCGTCAGCAGCGCCAGGCACAGGGCCGCGAGGAGCGGCGCCCACACGGCGCCGCCGGCATCGGCCGCGACCTGCCCGACCAGGACGTAGACGCCTGCGCCGAGAATGTCGCCGAGGATGAAGAAGTAGAGCAGCGGGGTGGTCAGAGCTTTCTTGAGCGCCGTGGGAGCTTCCGGCGTCCGGGGCGCGGATTGGGGAGTGTGCACGGAGCGCCGGGTACCCGGTGCGGCGGGTTTGTGACGTGGCGAATGGAGGGTCCATGGATCGGGCGGCGGGTCGGTTCGCCGTGTCGATGGTGATCGTCCGGTCGTCAGCCCGCGCTCACCGGCGACCGCGGACCCGACACGCCTTCGTCCGGCAGCGGCGGGGCTGTCCCGGTTCCGCCGTGCCACGCGCACAGCAGCACGGTGGCGTCGTCGGTGAGGCGCCCGTCGTGGTGCTTCAGCACGGCGCGCACGAGCCTGCGAAGCGTTTCGGGAGCGGCCAGGCCGTCGGCCTGGTGCCGGATGACGAAGTCGACGAAGCGCTCGCGGCCGAACTCGTTGCCTCCGGTGTCCTGGGCCTCCACGATGCCGTCGGTGTACAGCAGCAACTGGTCACCCGGCTCCAGCTGTTCACGGCACAGGGTCGCGGGAAGGCCCAGGTCCGTCCCCATCGGATGGGTCGGGGCACAGCCGAGGTGGGTGGTCCAGCGCCTGCCGCGGATCAGGACGGGGAGATGGTGGCCGCAGTTGATCCAGGTCAGCACCCCTGTCTCCAGGTCCAGGTCGGCCAGTATCGCGGTCGTGTACCGGGACCGCGCGAACTGCTCGATCAGCGTGGCCTCTATGGCGTCGCGGGCCTCGATGAGGCTCTTGCCCCGGCGCCGCTGGTTGCGGCACGTGGCCATGGCGAGGTTCGCCGTCAGCCCGGCCGAGGTGTCGTGGCCCATGGCGTCGAAGACCGCCAGATGGGCGGTGTCACCGGCCAGGGCGTAGTCGAAGGCGTCGCCCGCGGTGACGTAGGCCGGTTCCATCGCCGCGGCGATGGTCACCCGCTTGTTGGCGAACGTCCGCGGTGGCATCAGCGTCCACTGCATCTCCGCGGACACCGACATCGGGCGTACGCGGGTCAGCCGGGCGTAGGAGTCGCTGTGATGGCGTTTGGAGATCAGGAACAGGCCCACCACCGACGCGAGATCGTCCATCGCCGCCCGCGTCGTCTCATCCGGTTCGCCATCGGTCTCGACCCGCAGGGCGCCCAGGCGTTCGGTGCCGTCCAGGACGGGCAGCCAGTGCTGCACGCGCCCGTTCACAGGTACGGAGTGGTGGTGCGCGCTGCGGAAGACCCGGCCCGCCAGCGTGGCGTCGACCCGCAACTCCTGTCCGCCCGCTCCGGCGTCCGGACCCCGGCCGGTCACTTCCCGCAGCATCAGCTCCTGGATGTCGGCCACATGGATACGCGCCTCGTGCAGCCCTGCCGCACCCGCGTGCCGTGCCACCAGATCCGGCAGTTCCTCGAAGGCGGACAGGTGGCTGGCCCGCAACAGGGCGTGCAGCATACGGGCGCGGTCCTCGTACGAAGTCATGCCGATCACCTGCCGAACAGGGACGGCTCGCTTCCGCCAGGCCGGTCCCGCGAGGCCGACCCCGCCGGACCGACGCCGCCGGACCGATCCCGCAAGGCCGGTCCCGCCATCCGGGACGGATACGGATGGATGCTCGGCAGACGACAACGAGAAGTCCGAACCAATATCAGGACCAGCGTACGACTCGGCCCTTCGGCGGTGTGCTCACGGTGTCGAACGGTCAGGCCGTCAGCGTCGACAGCTCCGCGTCGGCGCGCTCGGTGACGAGTGCCAGGACGCGGCCGGCGGCGGCCAGGTCCTCTGCGGGTATCCCGCCCCAGATGCGGGCGGAGACGGGCGCGGTCTCCGCGCCGACGGCGGCGAGCAACTCGCGCCCCGCGTCCGTGGGGCGAAGGTACGCGCCGTCGGCGACGAGCAGTCGCTTGGCCAGCAGCTCGTCGAGCGCGGTACGGATGTCGGCCGGATCCGCCTTGAGGAACCCCCGGACCTGATGGAGGAGATCGTCCGGCGTCTGCGGGGTGTCGGAGGTGAGGGCGGCGCGCAGGACGACCTGCTGCTGGAACGTGGCGCCGTGCCGGGCCAGGACGTGCTCCAGGACTCCGCGCGCGGCGTAGTGGGCCAGGGCGAGGTCGCGGGCGTTGGCGGCGGGCGCGGTGGTGGTGTCCGCAGAGGTGGATGCGGTGGTGGATGCGGTGGTGGATGCGGTGGCGGTCATGTTGTCGTCCCCCTGATTTCTCTCGTCAACGCTTACGTCAATTGCTCTCGTCGTTCGGTACGGATGCAGCGAGAGGTACGCCGAGCAGGGCCGTCAGCTCGTCGGTGAACGCACGCGTTCGCGGGGCGTCGAGACCACCGAGCGGCTCCAGCAACTGCTGGAGCAGGTCCTGGACCACCTCGACGGCCTGCCGCGTGACGGCCTCACCCCGCTCAGTGAGCGCCAGTTGGACGGCGCGCGGGTCGCGGGGATCGCGGGTGCGCTCGACCAGGCCGGCCGACTCCAGTGCGCGTGCCAGCTTCGAGACGTACAGCGCCTCCAGGCCGGTGTGGTCGGCGAGGCGGCGCTGGCTGGGCCGCTCGCCGGTGCGCTGCATGCCGAGCAGCGACGCGACCAGTGAGTACTGCGCGTGGGTGAGACCCAGCGGAGCGACCGCGCGATCTACGGCGACGCGCCACTTGTTGGCGAGCCGCCACACCAAGAAGCCGGGCGTGGGGCCCGGTGAACCCTTGCTCATACCAAATAGAGTACATAGACATAATATCCATGGCTACTATTTACGACAGCGTCTCGTCCATTGGGGGCGCCGGGCCCGGTCGACGGACGAAAGGGCGGACCGGCGGCCTGCGCACACCGGCCCGCTCATCACGCGGTGCCGCCGTCGACCGGGTGAGGGGCGCCGCTGAGGTCGGCGGCGCCCGCCCGGCGAAGTCCCGGGCCGGTCAGTTGACCGCCAGGACCCCCGTGTTGTTCGTGAGATCCGGGTCGAAGTCGAACGGGTACTCCCCGAACTCGCCGGACGTGGGGTGGACGCTCACGGCACCGGTCGCGCCAGGCACCACGGTGTCGACGCGCACCGAGAACGCGAACGTGCGCCGGGTGTCTTCCAGCACCCAGTACGGCAGGGCGCAGTCGTAGCGCGGGGCGCCCGTCTTGTTCTCGTAGTAGCCGCCGGCGAGGGTGCGCGGGGAGCAGCCGGACGGCACGCCGGTGACCTTGGTGCCCTGGGGCACGATCAGCCGGACCTTGGCGGCCGGTTCGCCGGATCCGAGATTGCCGAACCAGGCCGGGCCGTTGTTCTTGAACGTGAACTCGGCCGTGGCCGTCTCGCCCGCCGCGCCGGAGATCGTGTCACCCGTCACGGAGAAGTCCGCGGTGTTGTCCACGCCGATCGGAACGACTGTGTAGTCGTTCTCGGAGTCGAGGTCCCGGGCCCCGTTGCCCGGCTCGACATCGATGTCCAGACGCTCGTTCAGCGCGTGCGGGGCGAGTCGCACGGTCAGCGGCTCGGGCAGCTCGAAGGAGTCGCCGGGCGCGAGCACCTGGTCGAACGTGCAGAGCGCCTTGTTGGACGGCGCGTAGTCGCTGCCGGTCGTCGTGGTGTACGTGCAGGCGTCGTACCGGGTCAGATCCGTCAGCCCGTAGGAGGCGTACAACTTGAGCGTGAACCCGTCAGCGCTCTCGTTGCCGTTGTTGGTGACCTTGAACGGGACCGTCCGCTCGTCGCCCGGCCGCCCCTCCTCCATGTCGTCGACGGGGCCGATGGCGAGGTCGGGCCCGGCGCCGACGGTGAGCGTGCTGTCGAAGCTCTCGTGCGGCGCGGTGAGCGTGCCGTCGGGGCCGCCGGTGGCCGTCGCCTCGTAGGTGATCTTTCCCCGCGCGCCGACTTCGGCGCCGTCGGCCGCGTGCACCGTCAGGAACACCTGGTCCTCGTAGTCGCCCCAGATCGCGGGAACCACGGGAATGTCGCACACCGCGCCGGATCCGGTGGGCGTGCAGTTGTCGGGCCAGCTCACCTCGGCGACCCCGGCGAGGTCGGAGACGTCGACGGTGAGCCTGCCGTCGGTCACCGTGAAGTTGTCGTTGTCGTGGTAGATGCCGACGCCGAGGGTGCGCGACTGTGGCCGGCCGCCGTCGGTGGCGAGCGGCAGCGTCTGCTCGTACGGCGAGTTGATCCACAGCTGATCGGTCTGTGGCGGGTCGTCCTCGGCGAACGCGGGCGAGACGAGGCCCGCAGTCAGCAGACCGGCCGCGACCGCTACGGCGGCACCGGATCTGACACGTAACGGGTGTCCAGCAGAGAACAGTCGCATTGCTACCCCCAGGGTGTGATGTGGTGTGGTGACGTGACTGACGCGCCGGTATCCCCGGCGCCCCGGCAGGATCATCACATGATCATGGATCCGACGCACCCTGGTTTCCGGCCCGCAGAGCCCCCAGCGACCGGCCAACTCCTGTGCGCTCGCGTGGACTTGAGATACTGGACCCTGCACCGGCTGAGACACTCTCTCCTCACCCATGCCGTCAAGGGCAGTGCCTCCGTCTCTGGTATGGGCGGCGGTCAGCCGCGCGATCGCGATATCCGAAGCACACCGTGCAGGTCTGCAGGGGCAGTCGACTCGTCCGGTCGCCTGGTTCGGGGTTCGGGGTTCGGGGTTTAGAGACTGGCGACGCCGACAGGCGCGGTCAGGGCCACCGAGGATTGGCTCAGCCGTTGTGCGGGGTGGCGACGGCCTGGTCCGCGCGCGTTCTGACGCATTCTTTCGCGCCGCCCGTCGCGGGGCTGAAACAGGCCCGCACCGACGCCCCTGGGCTCACCACCGTCATCAGCGTGTGGACGTAGGTGTCCGCCTCGTCGCGGCTGGTGACCCGCGCGCCGTGGAGGGAGCCGTCCCGGCCGCCCGTGCGGATCTCGACGCGGTCGTCCACGACCGCGCCCCACATCCGGGCCCAACTCGCTCCGCATTCCTGGCTGTAGCGGATCTGGATCCAGGCCCCCGTGGCAGTCTCGTGCTCGGCGAGCGTCATGGGCTCGGCGCCGCATTTCATCGTGATCGGGTCCTTGTCCTGACAGGCGTTGTGCCGGCAGAGCGCCCCGGTGGCGGGTGACGGCGTGGGGGAAGGTGGCGCCTCTCCGCGGCGCGAGGGGGGAAGGTTGAGGAGCACGAGCGTCCCTATGGCCACGGCACAGACCGACACCAGGGCGGTGAGCACCGTTACGGGCCGGGGGACGGCGGGGCGGGGGCGGGCGAGGTCTGCGTCCTCCAGCGCCGAACAGGTCAGGCCGGTCCCGGGCAGGTGTGTCCGGGGCGGGCCGACGCTGTCCGGTGCCGTCGCGTTCTCGCCGGTGTCGGACGGGGCGGCGGCCGGGGCCGGGGGCGGCGTGTCCGGCCGGGGGCCGGTGCGCTGTCGAGTCGGTGTCCCCCGCGTCGGCGCACTGTCATCGGTCCGAGGCGTCGCGGGCGTACGGTGCGTCCGGTGCGTCCTCGCGAGGTCCAAGAGCGCCAACGGATGGTCGGCCGGTTCGCCGACGAGACGGCACAGCTCGACGACCGCGCTGCGGGGTGGCAGGCTCTTGCCGTTGAGGTAGCGCTCCCAGGACGACTTGCTGAAGGTGGTCACGTTCGCGAGCTGCGCCAGGCTCAGGCCGGTGCGCTGCTTCAACTGCCGGAGTACGACGGCCAGTCGGGCGCCCGGCGGTGAGGGTGCAGCCCGTGTCATCCGCGCAGCGCCTTCCAGGAGCGCGGCCCCAGCATGCCGTCGACGACCAGGCCCGCGCGCTGCTGGAACGTTTTGACGGCCCGCAGTGTCAGCGGGCCGAACATGCCGTCGATCCCGCCGGGTGAGATGCCCGCCCGGCGCAGCAGACACTGCGCTTCGGCGACGTCGGCGCCCGTGGCCCCGTAGACGATCTCGTCGTTCCGGCCTCTGTTGATTCCTGCCGACCAACTGCCGTCGATGCGGGTGATGCGGCACGTGTAGGAGGGCGACGGCGAGGCTGCGGCGGTGGAGGGCGGGGCGGCGACGGCCGCCTGGGTCATGTCCTCGTCGAGGCGCAGCATGAGCAGCAGTGCCGCCACCAGGGCAACGGCCAGGGCTACGACGCCTGTTGTGAGAGCGATGTGCGGAAAGCGGCCGGGGGTGGGCGCGATGGCAGGCAGGGTCGTGGGCCCGATCAGTGTGACCGGTTCCTGTTCCTGCTCCTGTCCCTGCGTCGTGGGCCGCGGCTCCACGACCGCACCGGCACGGCGGCCGACCCAGGTGTCGGCGGCGATCTCGTGCAGCGCGAGCAGAGGGACGGGGTCGGTGCCGGTGATCCGCGCCAGTGCCTCCAACGCCTCCCGGGGCGGCAGCGAGGTACCTCCCAGGTACCGCTCCCACGACTTGACGCTGTAACCGGTCTTTGCCGCGAGGTGCCGCATCGTCAGCTCGCCGTGATCCTTCAGTTGGCGTAACCGTTCCACCAACTGCCGGACACACGGATCGAGTTCATCGGACAGCGCCTTGTAGCGCGACATGTTTCCCCAATGCGGTCATGAGCGTGAGCGGCGACCTCCCCCGCTGCTTCGCATTCTGCATGAGCCCGTCACATCTGTCACAGCTGTCCCACACAACCGTCCTCCGGGACCCTGTCGTCGCAGGTCATCAGGGTGGTCGTCCCGAGCAGCCGCCACCTGCGCCACAGCCGTGGCCACGACGCCCCGGCGCCCTGCACCTTTGACCTCGCCACCTGATCCCGCCGGGCGGGACAGGTGCGGATTCCACGACCGAAAGAGGAAAGCATGCGACCGAACGCTCTGGGCACGACCATCGCCGGACTCGTCACCGTCGTCGGCCTCGCCGCCGGCAGTGTGGCGACCGCGGGCACCAGCTTCGCGGCGACCGCGACCACCGCGCAGACAGCGGCGGTCGCACAGCCCGCCGCCGTGGCCGCGACGCAGAACTTCGGTCTGACCACGGCCGAGGCCAAGAACGTCCAGGAGTTCCTCGCGGACAACTGGGGCTACACGGACACCGTCGACGGTCAGTTGGGCACCAACAGCTGGAAGGCCTTCCAGCGCTGCCTCGCGCGGTACTGGGGCTACACGGGCGCCATCGACGGGGACCCCGGCACGAACACCATCAAGGCGCTGCAGCGTCTGCTGAAGGACAGCTACGGCTACACCGGTGACATCGACGGCATCGCCGGTTCGGGCACCCGCGCGGCGTTCAAGCGCTTCGCCGCCTGACCGTCCAACCGCTGCACCTGGTCACCGGTCCGACCCGTCCGACCCGTCCGACCCGTCGGACCCGTCGGACCCGTCGGACCTACGGGTGACCGTCGAATGACCTGCCCCGGCCCGTCCTGCAACGGCAAGGACGGGCCGGGGTTGCGTGTTCCCGCCCCTCCGGCCCGAGCCGGGCCCGTAGCCCGACGGGGCGTCAGAAGCCCCGCCGACGACCGAAGGAGAACCACCCCGCCATGGAAAGACTCGCATTCGTCGTTCGCGCCGAGGACGAAAGTCCACAACGCCGGGACACGCACCGCGCCGGGACGGGATGGCGGACGCGCGTCGGGACCTTCGCCGCCACCGCGGCCATGGTCGCGGCCGGCATCGTGCTCGGTGCCCAGCCCGCCGCGGCGGCACCGGCCCCGATCAGGCTGACCTCCGCGTCCTGCCCCGCCGAGATCGTGCAGGGCCAGACGAGCGGCTGCGTCACGGAGTTGCAGAACCTGCTCAACGCCCACGGCGCCGGTCTGGTCGTCGACGGTCAGTTCGGGGCGGGCACGCTCTACGCGGTCCGTGAGTACCAGGCCGCCACCGCCATCGCCGTGGACGGGCGGGTGGGCGCGGCGACCAAGAGCAAGCTGTACGCGACCGGCGGCTCGGCGCCCTCCCCCGTCAACCTGAACTCCGCCTCCTGCCCCGCGAACATCGTCCAGGGCGCCAAGAGCGGATGCGTCACCGAGCTCCAGCGACTGCTGCGCCACCAGGGCTACGCCGTGGACGTGGACGGCGACTTCGGGGCCGGGACAGCGAGCGCCGTCCGCGCCTTCCAGTCCTCCCGCGGCCTCACGGCCGACGGCCAGGTCGGTGCGGACACCAAGCGGGCGCTGTACGACACGGACGAGTCACCGTCGACGAGCCTGGACCTGAGGTCGTCGTCCTGCCCGGAGAACATCGTGGAGGGGCAGAGCGGCGGTTGCGTCGCCACCCTGCAGTCCCTGCTGAACGGCAAAGGTCAGAGCCTCGACGTCGACGGCGGCTTCGGCCCCCAGACCCTGGCGGCCGTGAAGGCGTTCCAGTCCGCGAGCGGCCTCACCGCCGACGGCGCGGTCGGCGCGAACACCAAGGCCGCCCTGTACGCGAACATCGGCGGTGGCGGTGGCAACGGCGCGCCCGCGCCGATCAACCTGAACTCCGCCTCCTGCCCGAACGAGATCGTGCAGGGGCAACGCAGCGGCTGCGTCACCGAGTTGCAGAGCCTGCTCAACCACCACGGTGCCGATCTCGCCGTCGACGGGGACTTCGGTGCGCTCACCGACAGCGCCGTCAGGGACTTCCAGGCCGAGAAGGGGCTGTCGGTCGACGGCCATGCGGGACCGAACACCAAGGCCGCGCTGTACGGCACGGTCACCCCGCCGTCGTCGCCTCCGCCCGGCGGCGGCTACGGCAAGATCCTCGACGTGGCCGAGGCCGAGGCCGGCACGGTCGAGGGCAGCGCCCGCGCGAACAGCTACGGCTCGTCCGTGGGTCTTTCGCTCTCCACCAGCAACTACGCCTGGTGCGCGACCTTCGTGAGCTGGGTGGCCAAGCAGACCGGAGCCAGCTCCTACCGCAACTCCTATGTCTCGGGCTGGGTCAAGCAGGCACGGGCCGGCAACTACCACCTGTCCGTGACGACGAGCCCGCAGCCGGGTGACATCGTGGCCTTCGACTGGGACGGCGGAAGCGACTTCACCGGCGGCAACGAGCACATAGGCATCCTGCGTACGGTGTCCGGATCGTCCTTCACCACCGTCGAGGGCAACACGGGCAACCCCAACGGCGACAACGACGGCGTCTACGTCAGGTCCCGAGCCACGAACAGCGGGTACGACGTGGTCTTCATCCGCGTCCGCTGAGCGGCTCGACCGGGTTCGTCGGCAGGTGCTGTCAGAGGTACCGCGTAGATTCCGGTCATGGCCGAGCCCTTGCGCGCAGACCTCAGAGAGCTGTTGGACAGCCTGCCACCCGGTCGGCTGCTGGGTCCGTGCCGCGCCCCCTGTCCGCTGGTCTGGCTGAGCAACGGGCCGCGCGGGGACGCGGCCGACTGGTGGAAGCGGTTGTACGCCCGCCGCCGTGAGACCGGCCTGTACCCGCTCTTGCTCGAATACCCTGACGACTCCTTCGAACCCGGGGGCGGCGGCTACGGAGCCGATGCCGACGCGGCCACCTACTTCCGGAGCGCGTGGCGACACGACGACTCCTGGCCGCCCCTCCCGCGGTGGCCCGGTCTCGCCGCGCCGGCCTCGGTGATATCGGGCATCGACGTGCACGCGGTTGACGTGGCGTCCGCAGTCGTCCGCGAGGGACGGGCCCGCTGTCTCGCACTGGTACAGATCGCGCGAGGCGCTGACGCGCCCGCCGCCCTGAACTGGCGCGGGATGGCGAACCACCTGAACGCCCAGGAGCTGTCGGCAGTGCTGCGCTCCTGGGAAGACCGCTTCGGCCTGCGCGTCGTGGGCCTCGGGCACGGCAGCCTGTACGTCTCGGTCGCGGCCCGGCCGACCCGGCTCGACCAGGCCCGCATCCTGGCCGCGGAGCACTACCTCACCTGCCCGGACGTCTTCTACGAGGACCCCGATATGGACTGGTCCACCTACCCGGAGGACCTCATGAGGCGTCACACGTGGCGCTTCTGGTGGGACTGACCCCAGGGCGCCCCTGGCGGCGTCCCCGTACCAGCCCAGCGGCGGTCGCCGGCTTGCCGGCGCGGACGATGGCGGAGTGCATTCCGTCGGCGACCGAGTGGGTCGGGGTGATCTCGATGTCCGTGAAACCGGCCGCTTCCAGCCCTTGGCGGTACTCGGCGAAGGACAGCGCTCCGGCGATGCAGCCGACGTAGTCTCCGCGCTCGGCCCGCTGCCCGGGGGTGAGGGTGTCGTCGGCGACGACGTCCGAGACGCCCATGCGCCCGCCGGGCCTGAGCACGCGGAAGGTCTCGGCGAAGACGGCGGACTTGTCGGTGGACAGGTTGATCACGCAGTTGGAGATGACGACGTCGACCGTGTCCGCGGGCAGCGGGATCGCCTCGATGGCGCCCTTGAGGAACTCGACGTTCGTCGCGCCCGCGTTCTCGGCGTTGGCCAGGGCCAGTGCCAGCATCTCCTCCGTCATGTCCAGTCCGTACGCTTTGCCGGTCGGGCCCACCCTGCGAGCGGACAGCAGGACGTCGATTCCGCCGCCGGAGCCGAGGTCGAGCACACGTTCGCCCTCGCGCAGTTCGGCTACGGCGGTCGGGTTTCCGCAGCCGAGCGAGGCCGCGACCGCCTCGGCGGGCAGGGTGTCGCGCTCGTCGGCGCCGTACAGGGCCGAGCCGAAGTTGTCGTCGGCCTCGACCGGCTGCGGTCCGCAACAGCCGGTACCGCCGTCGGTGACGTCCAGGGGCGTCGTGACCTTGAGGGCCGCCGCGGCGTACCGCTGACGGACGATCTCACGCAGGTCGGTGGGCTGCTCGCTCATGTCTCACTCCCCGATCGAGGACCGCAGCACGGCCCGGAACAGTCTGTATTGACGTTCATTGATGCAAGCTTGCGCCTTGGATCGAAAGACGTCAACATAGAAGCATGTCGAAACAAGAGATTCGGGTGATCGGCCAGGACAGTGCCTGCTGCCCCGGCCTGGCCGCCGCGCCGCTGGACGAGGACCGGGCGGCCGACCTGGCGACGTTCTTCAAGGCCCTGGGTGACCCGGTCCGCCTGCGCCTGATGTCGATGATCGCCTCGCGCGGCGAGGGCAGTGAGCGCGGCGAGGTCTGCGTGTGCGAGTTGACCCCGGCCTTCGACCTGTCCCAGCCGACGATCTCCCACCACCTCAAGCTGCTGCGACAGGCCGGCCTCATCGACTGCGAGCGTCGCGGGACGTGGGTGTACTACTGGGTGCTGCCCGGCGTACTGGATCGGCTCGCCGCGTTCCTGGCCACCGCGCGGCCCGCAGCAGTCGGCGCGTGAAGGCCCCGCTCGGCCGCCGTGTCGCCGCGGAGGCGATCGGGACCGGGCTGCTGGTGACGGTGGTGGTCGGCTCCGGCATCCAGGCGACCGGCCTGTCGCGCGACGTCGGCGTGCAGTTGCTCGCCAACTCCCTGGCCACCGTCTTCGGCCTGTACGTGCTGATCATCGCGTTCGGGCCGGTGTCCGGCGCGCACTTCAATCCGGCCGTCACCCTCGCCGTCTGGTTCACCGGGCGCCGCACCCCGGACGGGCCGACCGCGCGGGATGTCGCCGCGTACGTGCCCGCGCAGATCGCGGGGGCGATCGGCGGAGCGGTCCTGGCCGACGCCATGTTCGGCGAACCACTGGCGAGGTTCTCGGCCCACGACCGCTTCGCCGGACACCTGTGGCTGGGCGAGGTCGTCGCCACGGCGGGGCTGGTCCTGCTGGTTCTCGGCCTGGGCCGAACCGGCCGCGCCGCGCTCGCGCCGACCGCGGTGGCCTCCTACATCGGGGCCGCCTACTGGTTCACCTCGTCCACGTCGTTCGCGAACCCGGCGGTGACCGTCGGCCGAACCTTCACCGACACCTTCGCCGGGATCGCGCCCGCGTCCGTCGCCCCGTTCATCGCCGCACAACTGGTCGGCGCCGTGCTGGGGCTCGGCATCGTGGCCGTCGTCCACGGCCCGCGAACCACCCCGGCCCGCCGCGGGACCGGCGTCCCCGGCAGCGAACCCCAGCCCGTCTCCTCCTGACCCCACCCGGAGAAAGCCCTCCATGGACACTTCCGCCGCACGCCCGTCGGTGCTGTTCGTCTGCGTCCACAACGCCGGCCGCTCCCAGATGGCCGCCGCCTTCCTCGCCCACCTCGCGGGCGACCGCGTCGAGGTCCGCTCGGCCGGATCCGCGCCCGCCGACGCCGTCAACCCGGCCGTGGTCGAGGCGATGGAGGAAGTCGGCATCGACGTCTCCGCCGCATCTCCGAAGATCCTCACGGTGGAGGCCGTCCAGGCGTCCGACGTCGTGATCACCATGGGGTGCGGCGACGCGTGCCCCGTCTTCCCCGGCAAGCGGTACCTCGACTGGCGGCTCGACGACCCCGCCGGCCAAGGCGTCGAGGCCGTCCGCCCCATCCGCGACGCGATCGAGAAGCGCGTTCGCGAACTGATCGCAGAGGTGGCACCCCGCTGAGAGTGACGGGGGCTGCGAGTGACGGGCGGATGCGCGGCCCGTCGTCAGTCAGTACCGCCGCGCGATCCGCAGACGTGCGTCTCCGGCCACGCGGCGAGCCCCTGACCGGGCGGCGGGCACCCACACACGGCTGGGCTCACACCGGCTAGTGGCCGGCCGCGTCACCGCCCGGGTCGTCGGCGAGGACGACCGAGGCCCGGATGCGCTTGCCGACCGGCTCGCGATGGATCTCGAAGCTCCGGCACACCGCCATGACGATCTCCAGACCGTGCTGCCCGACCCGAGCGGGGTTCGGCGGCAAGATCTGCGGCAGCGTGGCGCCGCTGTCCCAGACCGTCACGGCGACGGCCTCTTCGCCGGCTTCCAGGGTCATCACGCAGGGACCCGGAGCGTGTTTACGGGCGTTGGTCACCAGCTCGGACACCACCAGCTGAACCGTTCCGATCGCCCGCGAGGACACCGGAACCCCATGCTTGACCTGCAAGGTCTTCAAAAATTCGCGGGCCGCGTCACGGGAATCACCGATCCCCGCGGCGTCCTCCACCACAACGGTGACCGCTGCGGAAATGCCCGTCAATTGCTGCCGGCCTTTGTCCTGCTCAGCCAGATTCATCCGTTCCGCCTCACTGCCGAAGCGCTCTTACGGGATGTCGCTTACCCCGAAAACATCACCTCACCGGTAAAAACGGGACCGATTCCAGGTCGGCTGTCAGCGCAGCGTCGACTTGATGACGAAGTGGCCCGACAGCAGCCGGAATGTCGCCGTGCCGCCCTTGAAGCCGTCGAGCGCGACGCCGTCCACTTCCGCGAGCGGGGTGCGTCCTTCGCGTACCGCGGCAGCCGAAACCGAGGGGATGTACGAGGTCGCTTCCGTATGGGCCCGCACGACCGCCTCGTGATGCAGCTCGTCGCCTCACGCGCTCCATGCCTTCGCGGAGGCCGTGGACAGTCAGGGAGTCCTGGTGCGTCTCGCCACCCGAGGCGTCCTTGAGGATGTAGGTGCTGGTGGCTTCGGCGCTACGGAGGTTGCACAGGAGTTGCCCGGACGTGCCTGCTCGCCGCCGGTCGCCGGAGGGTGGGCGGCCCGCTCGAAGCGGGTTCAGGCCAACGCTCTGGACGCCGCCAGGAAGGTGGCCACCAGTTCTCGCGCCCAGTCGCTGGAAGCCGGCTGGGCACTGAAGATGGCGCGGTAGTACAGCGGTCCGAGCAGGAAGTCGACGGCGTTCTCCACCGCGGGGGCACGGCCGCCGCGGGAGCGTTCGCGCTCGATCATGGCGCTCAGCTGCTCGTGGCGGTCCCCGATGCAGGCGCAGCCGCCGTCCGGCCCGGAGCCGATGGTGGCGCGCATGAGGGCGAGGGTGTCGGGGTCCCGGAGGTCCGTGGCCACGTCCCCCAGCCAGCGTTCCAGGTCACCGGCGAGCGTCCCGGTGTCGGGCACGACGACGTCCCCGCTGAACCGGCTGGTGGCCACATCGCCCAGAAGCTGAGCGGGTGAGCCCCAGCGCCGGTACACCGTGGTCGGGTGCACGCCCGCGCGGGCGGCGATGGCGGGAATCGTCAGGGCTTCCGCGGGCTCCTCCGCGAGGAGCTGCGCGACGGCGTGGTGTACGGCCGCACGGACCTTCGCGGAGCGACCGCCGGGGCGTACCTGAGCTTGAGCGTCAACCATGGGGAAATTATCGCACTGATCGTTGCGTTAGTGGTAGCGTCCTTAACGCATCGATCACTGCGTTTGGAGAGAGTCGTGTCCGTCTCCGCCCTGCCCGACAACGACAACCCGATACCGCCCCCGCCCGATACCGCCCCGCCCCGTCGAAGCCGCCGCGAACTCAACCGTCCGACCGCCTTCGCCGCCATCGCCGTCGTCTTCGTGCTCTTCATGGCCGCGTCCAGCGCGCCGTCCCCCCTCTACGTCGTCTACCAGCAGCGCTGGGACTTCTCCGCGACCACCCTCACCACGGTGTTCGCCGTCTACGTGCTCGGGATGATCGCGGCACTGCTGGTGCTCGGCTCCCTGTCCGACCATCTCGGCCGCCGCCCTGTACTGCTCTCCGCGATCACGCTGGAAGCCGCGTCGATGGCGCTCTTCCTCGTCGCGGACAGCGTCTCCCTGCTGCTGACCGCACGCCTGGTCCAGGGCATCGCCACCGGGGCCGCCATGACGGCCCTCGGCGCGGCCCTGGCCGACCTCAACCCCGCCCACGCGCCGCACCGCGCCGGCGTCGTCACCGGCGCGGCACCCACCTTCGGGCTGGGGCTCGGCGCTCTGGGATGCGGCTTCCTCGTCGAGTACGGGCCACACCCACCCGGCTCGTGTACGTGCTGCTGCTGGCGGGTCTCGTCCTGGCCGCGGCCGTGGTCACCGCGCTGCCCGAGACGTCGCTGCGGCGGCCCGGAGCCGCCCGCTCGCTCCAGCCCCGCCTCAAAGTCGCACCCCACCTGCGGGCGGACCTGCTGCGCCTGGTGCCGATCCTCGTCGCGAGCTGGGCACTGGGCGGCCTGTACCTCTCGCTCGGACCGTCGGTCGCCGTGGGCCTGTTCGGCCTCTCCAGTCACGTCGTCGGCGGCCTCGTGGTCACCCTGCTGACCGTACCGGCCTGCCTGACCGCGATCGCGCTGCGCGGCTGGCCCGTCGCCCGCACCCTCGCACTCGGCGCCGGCCTCCTGCTCACCGGCACGGTCGTCGCCCTGACCGGGGTCGAGGAGGACTCGCTGCTCACCGCGGCACTCGGCACCGTGGTCGCCGGGGTCGGGTTCGGCGCCTCCTCCCTCGCCACTTTCGGCACACTGGCCCGTATGGCCGCGCCCTCCGAACGCGGCGAACTGTTCTCCGTCGCCTTCGTGATCTCCTACCTGTCCTTCAGCGTGCCCGCAGTCGTCGCCGGAATCGCCGCCACCCATACGGGACTCCACGAGACGTCCGTCGCCTACGCCGCCACGGTCGCCTTCCTAGCCGCCCTCGCACTGCTCGCCCAGTGGCTCCGCTCCCGTCGCACCCCCGAACGCGTCACCTGCCCGCAGACGTGACCCCATGGGGGGGGTGGTACGAGCAAGACGCTGCCCCCGGCGCCCGCCGCACCCAGCCACCGCGCCCAGCCACGGCCCGTCGCCTGCGGCCCGCCGCCCGTCTCAAGGTGCTCGACGGGCAGGCCGCGGCCAGCCGCCCGCCGGTCGACATCCGCTCGGCCACGGGTCGGCCACGGGTCGACATCCGGTCGCGGGTGACCGCAATCCGACGTACCGCCGGCGGTCCCTGCCAGAACCCTTGACAACGATGTCAGACGCGTGATCTAGTCCGCTTCCAGCCAGCCGGATGCCGTCGATTGCGCTGCGAGGGGGGCTCAACGCGATGACCTGCGCACCGCTTCCTTCCCGTGCCGAATTCCCGCGCCCGAGGCACACACATACATGAGCGCCGGCCCCATCGGGCCGGCGCTTCTTTCCGTGCGCAGCACCTGAAGAGTGAGGAACAGGAGACCGCTTCCATGCACAGACCCCTCCACCGATTGCGTAACCGCGCATCAACAGTCCTCGCCGCACTGCTCGTGGCCGGCGGCGCGCTGGCTCCCGTGCCGGCCGTCGCCCAGGCACCCGCGGCCGCCGCTCAACCGACCTCCCTGGTCAACCCGTTCATCGGCACCCAGAACTTCGGCAACACCTTCCCCGGCGCGAGCGCCCCCTTCGGCATGGTCCAGGTCAGCCCCGACACCGGCGGCCAGGGCGGCTACGACTACCAGCAGGACAAGATCCACGGATTCAGCCAGACCCACCTCTCCGGTGTCGGCTGCTCCGTCATGGGTGAGCTGCCGATCATGCCGACGACCGGGGCGGTCGACAGCGTCGACCCGGACTCCTACCGGTCGTCGTTCTCGCACGACGACGAGGACGCCGAACCCGGTTACTACCGCGTCGGGTTGAAGTCGTACGACATCGACGCAGAGCTGACCGCCACCTCCCGCACGGGATGGCAGCGCTACACCTTCCCGTCGACGGACCGCGCCAACGTCCTCTTCAACACGGGCAGGGCCAACCAGAAGGTCTACAGCTCGGAAGTGCACGTCGTCGGCGACCGGACCGTCGAGGGCCGTGTCGAGGCGGGCAACTTCTGCGCGGGCAAGGACAAGCACACCGTCTACTTCACCGCGACCTTCGACAGGCCGTTCGCCTCGCACGGCGCCTGGCGCGGGACCACTCCCACCCCCGGTGAACGCGACGCGGCCGGCGAGGGCGAGAACGGCGCCTGGGTGACCTTCGACGCCGACGCCGACCGTGACGTCGTCGTCAAGGTGGGGCTCTCCTACACGGGCGTCGAGGGCGCCCGCAAGAACCTGACCGCGGAGACGCAGGACTCGTACGACTTCGACGCCACGCGTGCGGCGCTGCACACGACCTGGGAGCGGCAGCTCGACGCGGTCAGGATCGGCGGTGGGTCGGCCGAGCGGCAACGCGCGTTCTACACCGCCCTCTACCACGCGCAGTTGCACCCGAACCTGGCCGGAGACGTCGACGGCCACTACGCGGGCTTCGACGGGAAGAACCATCTGGCGTCGGGGTTCACGCCCTACCAGAACCTGTCGCTGTGGGACACCCACCGGCCGCAGAACCAGCTGCTGCAGATGCTGCAGCCGAAGGTCGCCCGTGATGTCGCGCTGTCGGTCGTCGCGATCGGGCGGGACGGCGGCTGGCTGCCGCGCTGGTCGCTCGCCAACAGCGAGACCAACATCATGACCGGCGACCCGGTGACACCCTTCCTGGTCGAGGCGTGGTCCAAGGGCCTGCTCGCGGGCCACGAGAAGGAGGCGTACGCGCTGCTGAGGAAGAACGCGGTCAGTACGCCACCGGCCGACTCCCCCTACAACGGCCGTGCGGGAGTGGACGCGTACCAGAAGCGCGGCTACATACCCAGCGGGCTGGAACCGGGGAAGGACTGCGCGGACAAGGGCGGTGACAACGACTGCCGCCATCCCGCCTCGGCGACCATGGAGTACGCGGCCGCGGACGCGTCGCTGGCGCTGATGGCCAAGGGACTGGGACACGGTGCGGACGCCCGGATGTTCGCGGCGCGCGGCCAGTGGTACCGGAACCTGTGGGACTCCTCCATCCAGCAGTTCCGGCCGCGTACGACCGACGGCACCTGGCTGACGCCCTATGACCCCGTCGAAGCGGGTCACCAGTTCCACGAGGGCGGCGCCTACCAGTACCAGTGGCTGGCGCCCCAGGACCCGGCCGGGCTCGTCTCCCTGATGGGCGGCAAGCGCGAGACCGAGAAGCGGCTCGACTCCTTCTTCGCCTACGACAAACTCCTCGCCGACCCTGCCAAGACCGCTCGCGAGGACTGGATCTCGGCACCGTACGACTACTACGGGAAGCCGACCTACAACCCGAACAACGAACCGGACCTGCACGCCCCGTACATGTATCTGTGGGCCGGCGCACCCGCCAAGACCGCCACCGTGGTCCGCGCCGCGATGACGCTCTTCACGGACGGGCCCGACGGCATGACCGGCAACGACGACCTGGGCACCATGTCGGCCTGGTACGTCTTCTCCTCGCTGGGCCTGTATCCGACGACGAACGGCGGTGACTTCCTCGCCGTCTCCAGCCCGCAGTTCCCCTCCGCGGTCATCCGCGTCGGCGCCTACGGGAACAAACAGGGCGGCACCCTGACCGTCAAGGCACCGGGGACGAGCGACGCCCAACGCTATGTGAAGCAGGCGAAGTTCGGCGGGAAGAACCTGCGCGCCACCTGGCTGGACTGGGACGCGGTCGCCAAGGGCGGAAACCTCGCCTTCGAGATGACCGGCAAGCCGTCGGCATGGGGTACGGGCAAGGGCGCCGAGCCGCCGTCCGTGAACCGCGCCGCAGCCGATGCGCGCCGGAACCTCGACGCGTCGCTGCGTACCGCTTCCGACGTTCTGCCGACGTCCGACAGCGCGCAGAACGTCCGTCTGAAGCTGGACGTGCTGGGCCAGTCCCCCGGCACCCTGCGGGTGGGCGTCGACGCGAAGGCTCCCGGCGGCTGGACCGCGAAGACCTCGGAGCCCTTCTCCCTCACGTCCCGCCGTCTTCCGGTCCAGCGGACCGCGACAGTGGACGTGAACGTGCCGGCCGGGACCGCTCCGGGTTCGTACACCGTGCGGATCACGGCGGCGGCGAAGGGGGTGAAGAGCGTGGAACGGGTCGCGACCATCGAGGTGCGCGCCGCGGCCCGCTGCACGCCGGACATCGACGGGCAGTGTGCCGTGGACCTCGGCAAGGAGGTGAACCACGACGGAACCGCGACCGTCGCGGCGTCCGACCAGGGCGACTTCGACGGAGGCGGCTGGAGCTTCGACGGTGATCTGCTGCCCGCGGCGGGTCCGGTCGTCTGGGGCGGCGTGACCTACGACGCTCCCGATCCGTCCGGCACGGCCGAGAACTTCGTCGAGGCCCGCGGTCAGTCCATGCTGCTCCCCGCCGGGTCGTACGGCGCGCTGCGCGTGGTCGCCGTGGCCCACCACGGCCCGGTGACGACCGCGCTGACCGTCCGCTACACCGACGGAACCACCGCCGAGGTGCCCGTCCCTGTGGGCGACTGGGCGGGATCGACTCCGCAGGGCAGTTCCGTGGTGCTGGAGATGCCGCACCGGATCAAGCGCGGGCAGGGTGTGGACGGGCCGCCGGTGCGTCTGTTCGGTGCCTCGGCGGACCTCGACGCGTCGAAGACGGTGCGTTCCATCGGCCTGCAGAACGATCCTCGGGTGCAGTTCTACGCGATCACTCTCAAGTAGGACTCCGTCTCAGGTAGGCCAGGTAGGACTCCGTACCTTCGCCGGCCCACGTTCCCGATCGGGAGCGTGGGCCGGCGTGTTGCCGTCCTTCGTGAAGCGCGCCGCCGCATGAGTACCTCCACTCATGACACCCACTGCCGAAGGCCTCAGAATTCCTCCATGCCCATGCCCATCTCCATGCCCATCTCCAGGTCCAGGCTTCTCAGGCGGTCGGCCGCCGCGGCAGCCCTCGTCGCGGCCACCATGACCGCGTGCGGCACCCAGCAGAGCGGTCAGTCGCAGTCGGCCAGCCCCCAAGTCTCGTATCCTCCTCGGCCGAAGTGCGCGCAGCCTGCGGAAGAGCCCGCGGATCCCCCCACCGCGCTGCCGTCCTCGCCCCGTCCGAGTGGGGATGGCGATCGTTCGGGAGAGCGGTCGGGAGAGAACGAGGACCGCCCTCCCCACTACGCCGAGAATCACGCCTACCGCATGCAAGGGTCTCTGTCCGAAGGCAAGCGCGCCCAAGGAGAAGCCTCGGCCGGGCTCATCCGGAGGGAACTGGAGAAAGTCCGGGAGGAGGGCGGTTCCGGCGCGTACGGCGTCTTCAGCGAGCAGCGGATCGCGGCGGCGCTGAAGCGTCTCGGCTGCGGCAAGGAGCACGGTGTCTACATCGGGAACGGGTTCTACAGCGTCCACACCGGAGTCGTGTGCGTGTCCGGTCATGTGACGAAGGACGAGTTGACCAGCGAGGTGCACGGCGCCTACGCGGAGCCTCAGCCCGGAACAGGCCCCTGTGTCGAGAACCGAGGGGGCCACTGACCGCCTCGCCTCTCGTCGAGAGCGCGGAGCACCGGGAACGCCCGACGCCGGAAGAGGCGGTGCGGGAGGTCATCCGTGTGGCATCGCTGTGGCCGAGATCCGCTGTGCCCGTTCGTCAAGCAGCAGCCGGTCAGGAAGATGTTTTTCCGCCAAAAGGAAGTCGTGCTTCGCCTGCGGCAGATGGTTCTTGCGCACTTCCGAGGCGCGATGAAGCATGGATGACCGGGCTGCCGCGGAACGTCGGAACTGAGCGTCGGATTCGGGCGGACGGGCACACCTCACTCCCTCCCCGTACACATGCGTGCGCGCCCCGAAGCGGCCGGATGAGGCCGGCGAACTGTCTGGAGGTCCTCGTGTTGGAGTCTGCCGCCCGAGTGTTCGCCCGCCTCAGTACCGACGAACCCCCCACGAGAACCCGGACGTTGATGGGCAAGGCCGTGGTGCTCGGCGGGAGTCTCGCCGGGCTGCTGGCCGCACGGGTGCTCTCCGACCATGCCGAGAGCGTGGTGATCATCGAGCGGGACTCGCTGCCCCCGGCCGCCGCCGCACGGCCGGGCACCCCGCACGACGGGCAGTTGCACACCCTGATGCACGGCGGCCGGATGCAACTCCAGCGGCTGTTCCCGGGCTTCGAGGAAGAGGCGAGGGCGAGCGGCGCGATCGTGTCGTCGCCGTACACCATCCGGGCCTACGCGGACGGCGTGCCGAAGGTCAGCGACGGCGCGATGGGGCTGATTTCGAGCAGCAGGCCGTTCCTGGAGGCGCTGGTACGCCGCCGCACCCTGGCCCTGCCGAACGTGAAGGTGCTCACCTGCCGCGCGATCGGCCTGGAGTTCCACGGTGGTGCCGTGAGTGGTGGGGGCGTCGGCGGCCGTGCCGTCAGCGGGGTGCGGTGCGGCCCGGTCACCCGCCGCGGGGCCGCCTCCGGGACCGGAGGCGGCGAGTGGGTCGAGGACGCGGACTTCGTCGTCGACGCGATGGGGCGCGCGAGCAAACTGGGTGACTGGCTGGAGAAGGCGGGCTGGGAACGGCCCGCGATGCGCCGGATGGCCATCGACATCGACTACGCGACCGGCTACTTCCGGCGTACCACGAGCGACCCCGAACTGGCCGCTGCCATCGCCTACCGCACTCCCACCGCGACCCCGCCCCGGGTGGCGAGCGGCGCGATCACCGCCATCGAGGACGACCGCTGGCTGATCACCCTGGCCAACTACGGTAAGCAGCCTCCGATCCGGGACGTGGACGAGTTCCGGAAGCTGTGCGGCGAGCTGCCGCCCGTGTACCGAGAGGCGGTCGAGGGCGAACAGCTCGGCGACATCCTCACCTATCACCAGGCCGACAGCCGGCGCCGCGACTACCACCTGTTGAAACGGTTCCCGGCGCGGCTGATCAGCGTGGGTGACGCGGTCGCCTCGTTCAACCCGATCTACGGACAGGGCATGTCGTCGGCGGCCCTGCACGCGTCCGCCCTCTCCCACCACCTGCGCTCGGCGCCGGACCTGCGCAGGCCCGCCCGCTCCTTCTTCGCCGACCAGCGTGTCGTGGTGGACGCGGCCTGGCAGATATCCACCGCCGCCGATCTGGCCCGTCACGACGTAGATGGCCCCTACCCACGCGGATACCGCCTCACGAAGTGGTTCGCCGAGCAGATAGCGGAGGCCTCCATCACGGACCGGGAGGTCGCCGTACGGTTCAACTCCGTGACCTATATGCGCAGCCATCCCAGTTCCCTGGCCGCTCCCGCCACTCTGCTGCGCGCACTGCGGGTGAACCGCTCGTCCAGGAAGCCGCGGCGCGAAAGGGGTTAGCCGAAGTGTTCGCCTCACTGGCCCGACTCGCCTGCCGCCGCAGCAGACTCGTCCTGTACCTCTCCGGAGTCCTGCTCGTCGTCGCGGGTGCGCTCGGCGGGAGCGTGCTCCAGGAACTGTCCGCCGGAGGGTTCGTCGACGACTCGACGGAATCGGCGAGAACCGCGAAGGCGATGGACGACAGATTCGGGGCGGGAGCCCCGGACCTCGTCCTCCTGGTCTCCGACGAGCGAGGTGTGGACTCCCCCGCGGTCGCCGCCGCGGGCGCGCGGCTCACCACCCGGGTGGCCCGTGAGCCGGGGGTCGAACAGGCCGTCTCCTACTGGTCGTTGGGCAAGGCCGAACCGCTGCGCGGCAAGGACGGACGGCAGGCCCTGGTGATGGCCCGGATCTCCGGCGACGAGGACCAGGTGCAGGACACCTTCGAACGGCTGGAAAACCGCTACCGGCACACACCCCAGGGGCTGGACGTCCGGGTGGGCGGCAACGCCCTCGCCGACAAGGAGATGTCCGAGACCACGGAGAAGGACCTCGTCAAGATCGAGGCGGTGACCTTCCCGGTCCTGCTGATCGTGATGCTGTTCGTGTTCCGCAGTGTGGTCGCCGCCGTGGTGCCGCTGCTGGTCAGCGGGCTCACGATCCTGTCCGTCCTCCTGGTCATCCGTGTCCTGACCCTGTTCACCGAGGTCTCCGCGCTGGCGAGCAACGTCGCCACGGGACTGGGGCTCGGCCTCGCCATCGACTACAGCCTGATCCTCATCAAGCGCTACCGGGAGGAACGGGACCGGGGCGCCGGGACCGACCTGGCGATCACCCTGATGCTGCGTACAGCGGGCCGTACCGTGCTGTTCTCCTCGGTGACGGTCACCCTGGCGCTCGCCGCGCTGCTGGTGTTCCCGTTCTACTATCTGCGGTCGTTCGCGTACGCCGGGATCCCGACCGCCCTGCTCGCCGCCCTCGTCTCGCTCACCTTCCTGCCCGCGCTGCTGAAGGTGCTGGACCACCGCATCGAGAAGGGGCGGCTCCCCGGCCGTCGCTCCGCGAAGGCCGGGGCACAGGGAAGCGGCGGGCAGGAGGCCGGGGAACGCCCGGCCGAGGAGGGATTCTGGCACCGGCTCGCGATGGTCGTCATGCGGTTCCCGCTGCCGGTCGCCGGCGCCGTCGTCGCGCTTCTGCTGCTGCTCGGCGCGCCCTTCCTCGGTCTGCGGCTGAGCCTGCCGGACGAGCGGGTGCTCCCGGCCGACAGCCAGGCCCGGCAGGTCGGTGGCGTCATCCGGGACAACTTCCGGGCGCAGGAGACCCAGGCGCTCAATGTGGTCCTCAGCGACACGCCTGCACCCGGCGCCCGCCAGGTGGCCCCGTACGCCGAGCGGCTGTCCGGGCTCGACGGGGTGGCGCGGGTGGACAGCGAGGCCGGGACCTTCGCCGGAGGCCGGCTCGTCCAAGAGCCGTCGGTCCACTCCGCGCGGTTCGGCGCCGAGGACAGCACCTACCTGTCCGTGGTGCCGCGCGACCAGTCGATGTCGGAACAGGGCCGGCAGCTGGTGGAACACCTGCGCGGCCTCCCGGCCCCGTACGCCGTGCAGGTGGGCGGACCCGCGGCGGAGCTCACCGACTCCATCGACTCGATGAACGCCCGGCTGCCCGCCGCCCTGGCCGTGATCGCGGTCAGCTCCTTCGTGGTGCTGTTCCTGTTCACCGGCAGTCTACTGCTCCCCCTCAAGGCACTGGTCCTCAACTGCCTGAGCCTGAGCGCCACACTGGGCGTACTGGTGTGGGGGTTCCAGGAAGGCCATCTGCGGGGCGTCGTCGGGGACTTCGTGGTGACGGACTCGATCACCTGGACCGTGCCCCTGTTGCTGTTCTGCCTCGCGTTCGGGCTGTCGATGGACTACGAGGTGTTCCTGCTGTCCCGTATCAAGGAGGAGTACGACAGAACCGGCGACAACACGGCGTCGGTGGCCCGCGGGCTCGAACGCACCGGCTCGATGATCACGGCCGCGGCGGTACTGATCTCCATCGTGTTCCTGGGCTTCCTCATCTCGGGCATCGTCTATCTCAAGGCGATCGGACTCGGACTCGCGCTGGCGGTCCTGATGGACGCCACCCTGGTACGGGGCCTTCTGGTGCCCGCGTTCATGCGGCTGGTCGGGAAGGGCAACTGGTGGGCGCCGAAACCGCTGCGGGCGCTGCACGCCAAGGCCGGCCTGCGCGAACATCAGGACCCGCGCGCGCGTCGGGCGTGACCGGGGACGGAGACACCCCCGGACACGCCCGACGTGCGCCTGCGGGCGCGGGTCAGTCAGTCCCGTGCCCGCGCCGCTCGCGCCTGCGCCTCCGCCTCCGCCTTCAGCAGGGCGTTGGGCGTGATCTCGATGTAGGCCGCCTCCTCGTAGACCGTGGCGACCGTACGGTCGTAGAGCTTGCGGCCGGTGCCGTAGGCGCCCGCGATGATCCGCGCGGCTGCCGGCTTCTCCTCGGCCGGCAGGATGCGCGCCGTGCACGCGAGGACCGCTCCCTTCGGCTTGCCCCGGATGTTGGACGGCGCGAACAGGACCTGCGGGTTGTTCCGCATGCGCCGCACCTTCCAGGAGTCGCAGCCGGTCCGCAGATACGCCCGGCCGTCCTTGAGGCCGAACCACATCGCCGACGGTACGGCGTCACCGCTGCGCTTGTAGGTGACGAGCAGGGCGAAGCGACGCCGCTTGAACTGCCGCAGATCCCCCGGGCCGTCGGGCGTCTCCGTGACGTGCCAGGTCACCGGGTCCCGCCACGAGTCGTACATGCGCAGGACCCGCTCTTCCCACCATTCCTTGCTCAGCAGACGCGGCACGTGTGCCTTCCTTCCTTGTCGGCCCTGTTCAGACGCTGTCGCCCAGGTCTTCGGGGAGCAGCACCACGCGGCCCGGGGCGCCCGCACCCTCGCGGCCCTCCAGCATGCGGTGGGCGCGGGCGGCCTCGGTCAGCGGAAGCCTGGCCCGGACCCTGCCCTTGAGGCGGCCCCGCGCCAGTTCGCGGTTGATGTCCTCGGCGGCCTCGGCCAGTTCGGCCGCGGACGCGTTGCTGATGACGAAGCCGCGCACGCTGATGTCCCGGGTGTACACGGCTCCGACGGGCAGCACGGCGCGTACCCGGAGCCCGGCCGTGAGCACGACGCGAGCGCCCCGTGCGAGCAACGGGAGGGTCGTCTCGAAGTCGTGGTGCCCGGAGCAGTCCCACAGCACGTCCACTCCGCCGGGCGCCAGGTCACGGACCGCCTCGGGCGTTTTCGGGTCGTCGCGGTCGAGCACCTGGTCGGCTCCGCGGGCGCGGCACCACTCGGCGTTCTCGGCACGGTCGACGACGACGACCCGCGCACCGGCCGTGGCGGCGAGCTGGACGACGGCGCTGCCGACCCCGCCTCCGCCGCCCTGGACGAGGATCGTCTCGCCCGCTTGGAGGCGGGCGGTGCGGAACAGGCCGAGATGCGCGGTGGCCGCCGTGTGCAGTACGGCCACCGCGCGCTCCGGATCGACTCCGGCGGGCAGGGGATACAGCCGGTCCACCGGGACGGCGGCGTACTGGGCGAACGAGCCCTGTCTGCCGTCGTGGCCGAGGCTGTTGCACCACACGCGGTCACCGACGGTGAACGGACCGGCGGGCACGGCGACGCTGCCGACCAGGTCCCGCCCGATCACGAAGGGAAAGGGCACGTCGGTCGCGTACGCACCGGAGCGGACGAAGGTGTCGACGTGATTGGCGGCCACCGCGTCGACGCGGACGAGCGCTTCGTCCGGGCCGGGGACGGGCCTGGCCAGCCGGCCCACGCGGATGTCGTCCGCTCCGCCGAAGCCCGTGACGTAGGCCGCCGCCATGTCGGCGTTCGCTGCCTCCCTCATGCCAGTACGAAGGCGAGGGCCAGTCCCAGGCAGCCCAGGTCGACCGAACTGAGCCCGATGAACCTCGCCTTGCGCCACTCTTCCTTCGCGGCGCCGAAATAGAGCTGTACGGCGTGCAGGACGACGACCGGTACGACCGTCAGTGCGAGCAGCGGGTCGAACCGGGTGATGGTGAACAGCAAGGTCAGCAGGGTGACGCTGGCGACGAAGAGCAGGGACAGGAAGACCTTGAAGCCGCCGAGCGGCAGCAGCACGGCCATGGTGTGCCGGGACACCTCGGAGTCACCCTCTTTGTCGGAGGCGTTCCCGTAGGACACGATCAGCAGGAACCACACCCCCACGAGGGCCGCGGTGAACAGCGCTTCGGCGGTGACCTGGCCGGCGACGAGCCAGTACGGCACCAGGCCTATGCAGCCGATCACGTAGAAGATGGTGACTTCGAGACCGCCCGGCAGATAGCTGAGCTTCAGGCCGGTCGAGTACTGCACCGAGGCGATCTGGCCCACGAGCATCACCAGGACGGCTGCCAGCGGCGCCCTGCCGTCCAGGGTGAAGACGGCGATGAGTCCCGCCGCGACCGCGATCACCCACATCACGACGCCGAAGCGGACCGCCTCCGCCTCCGTCAGCACCCCGGTGAGCAGGGGTTTCTTGGCGACGGTGCCGGGTGGCCGGCCCGCGTAGTTGCGGGCGTCGCTGCCGTCCCGGAAACCGCCGAGGTCGTCGGCGGCGCCCCCGCTCCACTGGGTGGCGAGCACCATCAGCAGGAGCAGGGCGAGCGCGGGCGCGGTGTCGCTTCCCACGTGGCCGTCCAGGCGCAGCAGGAGCAGGGCGAGGATCCACCCGTAGGCGTGGTGATAGATCCGGACCTTGCCCAGCCTGACGTATCCCATGGCCTTCGAGGCCGTTGAGCTCTTGGTGGCCCCGGACGCGCTGGTGGCGGTCATACGAACGCTCCCTCAAAGACGTACGGAACGGCTCTGGCCGGCCGGGCGCCGATCGGCCAGCGTCTTCTTCAGCTGCTCCCGCTGGATCTTCCCGGTGACGGTCCGGGGAAAGTCGCGGTCGGGGACGACGACGGGTTCGGCCATCTTCGGCAGCCGGCCGGCCGCGGACGCCCAGGCGCGCTGCCGGAACTCGGTGCCGGGGCGCAGCGACAGGACGGGCTGGAGGGTTCCGTCCATCTCCAGGACGACCAGTTCCAGGAACTCGGGGAACTTCTCCAGCAGGATGTCCTCGATGCCGATGCCGCTGATGGCGCCGGAGACCTTGTCGACCTGGCGGTCGATGAGGGTGATGCGGCCGGTACGCGACTTCGCTCCCCAGTCGCCGGTGTCCCACCAGCGGTTGTCGGGGTAGTTCCGGGAGGTCAGGTCCGGCCGGTTGATGTAGCCGGAGAAGACGCCGGGGGTGTTGACCACCATCCGGCCGGGGGTACCGGCCGGTACCGTGCGCCCGGAGTCGTCGACGATACGGACCCGGCAGAACGGGAAGTGCTGGCCCGCGGGGTGCCCGCGCAGCAGCTTGGACCGCTGGATCCGGCGCAGTGCGCGGGTCGCCCTCTGCATCCCCTTCAGATGGCTTCGGATGGCAATGGGGCCGGTCTCGTTCTGTCCGTACACCTCGACGCAGACGGCGAACCGGTGGGCCGAGCCCGCGAGCAGGGCGCCGACCGTGTCGGGGTGGATGACGTCGAACCCGGCGCCGAAGAAGCGGATCGAGCGGAACGCGCCGCCGGGCGCCAGGTGCTGCCAGGAGCGGAAGGTGTTGGGGTGGGTCTCCAGGTAGACGGGGCGGTGGCGCTTGAGCATCCGGTCCACGTTGTCCGGTGAGTCGTCCTGCAGCAGCAGGAGGGGCGCCCGCCGCATGAGCGCGGCGAGGATGCCGACCACGGTCCGGCCGTGCACCGGGGAGATGACCAGGGCCAGATGTCCGTCCAGGCGGGACAGCCAGTGGATGACCGCCTGCACCCGGGCGTTGAACCGGATGCTGGCGCTGGAGCACTCGGCCAGTTTGGGGGTGCCGGTGGTGCCGGAGGTGTGGACGATGACGTACGGCGCGTCGGAGGCCACCTCGCGGCGCCGGGAGATCCGTCGGTGGCCCGGGAGTTCGGCGGCGATGTCGCGCCAGTCGACGAGGCGGCCGATGTCCGGGAAGGTCTTCTCGCTGGTCGCGAGCCGGTCGTCGGTGGCGATCACGGCGGTGATCCGGGAGACGTTCTCCACCATCGAGGCGGCGACGGGGCCCGGGAGGGTCGGGCTGAGGAGGATGGGCACGGCGTCGAGCGCGGTGATGGCCGCGTAGGCGACGATGATGTCGGTCGGGGACTCCAGCCAGACGACGCACCGCTCCCCCGGGACGACTCCGCGGGAGCGCAGCGCGGTGGCGGCCCGCGCGGCGGCGTCCGCTATCTCGCTCGGCGCGATCCGCTCGTCCTGGGCGGCGACGATGATCGGCTGATGGTCGACGATCCAGGGCTCGGCGTCGCTGGGCAGAGCCAGCAGCTTGTCGAAGATCAAGGGTGGCCTCTTCTCGGGCTTGTGGGACGAGCGACGGGTGGCGGCCTCACGACGAGGGCGCGTCCGGTGCCAGGTCGGGGATCACAGGGGGACGACCTCCAGCAGTTCGTAGACCACCGGCCCTTCCGGCTCCTCCACCGTTGTGGTGTCGACCGTCCGCAGGCCCTGTCCCTCGGCCGCCGCCAGCTCTTCGAGTTCGGCGCGGCCGGCGCGGCTGCTCAGCGCGATCAGCACCCGCCCCTCGGGCGCCACATGGTGCCGGGCCTCGCGGAAGTACCGTCGGTGCGCGTCGTATCCGGGATCGACATAGGCCAGCTCGTGGACGTTGATGGCGAGTTCGGGCGGGGCCCAGACGTTGTTGGAGTGCCAGTAGACGACGTCGGAGGCGGGTGCGTCGCGCAGGCCGTCGAAGAGGTCGCTCTCGACGCTGGTCACTTTGTCCGCGACGCCGAAGCGCTCCGCGTTGAGCGCGGTGTTCCGGACGGCGGCGGGGTTGAGGTCGGTGGCGTGGACGGCACGGCAGCCGGCGAGTGCGGCGCTGACGGCGATCAGCCCGGTGCCGGAGCCGATCTCCAGGAAGGTGCCTCCGACCGGGAACTTCAGCAGATCGAGATGGACCAGGCTGGACTTGGAGTCGGCCGGGGAGAACACGTCCGGCAGCAGGGTCCAGTATCGGCCGCGCAGTTCGATGTCCGTCTGCTGCCGTACTTTCGCCCGGCTGGCTTCGCTGCGCATGAGGGGCTGGGTGTAGTCGTACATTCAGCGCTCCGCGGGGGTCGTGGCGTAGTTCTCGATGTCGAAGCGGGCCAGGTCCTTGCGCAGCCTCTTGGTGGACCAGGGCCAGGTGACGAAGTTCTTGCCCTTCTCGTCGAGGTAGACGCTGGTGCATCCGCCGTTGTTGTAGACGGTCGAGGCGAGACCGCGCTGCACCTCGTCGTTGAACGAGCGGAACGGCTCGGGCCGGATCTCCAGGGCGTCGAGGCCGCGGTCGCGTGCGGTGCGTATCGCGTCGACGATGTAGTCGAGCTGGGCTTCGGCGAGCGCGAGCAGCGAGTTGTACATCACGATGTTCGGGCCGAGCAGCAGATAGGCGTTGGGAAGGGCGGGCAGGGTGGTCGCCCGGTAGGCCTCGGGGCTGTCGACGGCCCAGGTGTCGGCGAGGGTTCTGCCGTCGCGCCCTATGATCCGTTCGGCGATCGGCGGGTGGCGCAGCTCGAAACCCGAGCCGAGGACGATGACGTCCGCTTCGGCCCGCTCGCCGTTCGCGGCGACGAGTTCGCTGCCCTCGACGGCGACGAGGGCGTGCGGGACGAGCTGGACGTTGGGCCGGGACATGGCGGGCAGATAGGTGTTGGAGAGCAGCAGCCGTTTGCAGCCGATGGTGAAGTCCGGGGTGAGCCGGGCACGCAGTTCCGGGTCGGGCACCTGGCGTTTGAGGACGCGTGTGCCGACCGGGGTGAGCAGCCGGGCGACACGCGCGCGGCGCATGAGGAGCGCGAGCGTCTTGAGGGCGGTGTCGCAGATCCCGCGGAACAGCCGCTGGGTGAACGGTACGTGCCGGAAGAGCCGTTGGACGGCCCGCGGGACCCGGAAGTCGAGCCGGGGCATGACCCAGGCGGCGGTGCGCTGGAAGACGTAGAGCTCGCGTACCTGCGGCTGTATCTCGGGGACGAGTTGGACGGCCGAGCAGCCGGTGCCGATGACGGCCACGCGCTTGCCGGTCAGGTCCACGTCGTGGTTCCAGCGGGCC
Organism: Streptomyces sp. NPDC017991; assembly: GCF_044328075.1. NCBI lineage: Bacteria > Bacillati > Actinomycetota > Actinomycetes > Kitasatosporales > Streptomycetaceae > Streptomyces > Streptomyces sp. NPDC017991. Next base: position 173,595 of record NZ_JBIRGP010000001.1, read on the forward strand.
GAGTGGAACATGGGGCCGGGAAAACCGTCCAGTCCTGGCAGGTCCGGGACGATCGGCTCGTGGAGGAGGCCCGAGGCGAAGACGACGTGCTGGGCGGTGTGGCGTCCCCGGCTGGTCTCCAGCACCCAGCGCCGGCGCTCCTGGGACCAGGACGCTTCGAGCAGTTCGGTGCCCAGGAGCAGGTTCGGGGCCAGGCGGAACTTCTCGACCGTGGCCTCGATGTAGGACAGCAGCTCGGGCTGGCCGACGAAGTTCCTGCTCCACTCGGGATTGGGGTTGAAGGAGAAGGAGTAGATCGGCGAGGGAATGTCTACGGCGCAGCCCGGATAGGTGTTCTCCCGCCAGGTCCCGCCGACCCGGTCGGCCTTCTCCAGGATCAGGAAGTCCGTGATGCCGCCGCGTCGCAGTTTGACCCCTGCGGCAATTCCCGATAATCCCGCGCCGATCACGATGACATGCGCGTATCGTTCCCCGGCCGGATCCGGGGTCGCGTCCGGATGGGCGTCCGGGGTCGCGTCGTTCGCCGATACGGGCATGGGTTTCCCCTTGTCGTCGACCTGTGCGCGGATTGCGTTCCGAGGCTATCCGGTTTCGCCGCGTTCCAGAATCGCCTTGCTCAACCGCAGTTCGCGCTCGACGGACGTGGGCAGTGTGCGCCTGAGCACCGGGTCGAGCATCCACCGGGTGAAGGGATTGAAGCGGAAGGAAATCATCCGGGTGGCCCGGATCCCGCCGTCCACGGGCTCGCAGGAGAACCGTGCGCCGAATTCCGCCATGCGGTGGTTGAACTTGTTGAGGGGCAGCGGGGCCAGCTGGATGTCGATGCTCTTGCCAGGCGTGAGCCGCATCTGGGCAATTGCCTTCGGCTCCGGAAGGGGCAGACCGGGCAGTCGTGGCTGGAACTTGAACTCGGTGAGATTGCCGTCCCTGCGCACCCAGGAGATCGCGCCGATCTTGTCGTCGACTTCGATGTAGCGCTCGACGTCCAGCACAAAGCCGAGAAAGGCTTCCGGTGTACAGGCGATCGTCTGTTCTTTCTCCACCTTGACCATGCCGTCACACTACCGGCTTGACAGCTTGCGCTCCTTCCGCGTGTCTCCACTCTTTTCGGTCGACCCAAAAGATCGCGTCACAGGATTCATAGATAGGCCCGGGCGTGCAGCACGGCCAGTTCGGCCAGTTCACCTTCGGCGATCAGTTCACCTCCGGCAGGCATTTCGCCTCCGGCGATCAGTTCACCTCCGGCAGGCATTTCGCCTCCGGCGGTCAGTTCACCTCCTTCGGTCGATGCGCTCGACGCGGTCGGTGCGCTCAGTACGGCCGGGCTGCCGCGCACGCGCCGGGTCGCGACCCGGCACCATTCCAGCAGCGGGCCGCGCAGCACATCGGTGGCGTCGGGCGGGCCGATCACGTGTCCGGTGCCGTCGCGCTCGGTCAACTCCAGCCGCAGGTTGCGCCCTTGGGGCCGGTGCACGCGGGCCACGGCCAGGGCGTAGTGCAGGGTGGAGTGGCCCAGGACGGCGATCCTGCGCAGCCGCGGTGTCTCGTCCACCGAAAGTCCCAGCGCGTCACGGATGTCGAGGCCGTGCGCCCAGTGCTCCATGAGCCGGGCGGACGCGAACGTCTCCGCGGTCATGCCGAAGCCCCAGGCCACGCGGTCCTCGGGGGCGCGCTCGGCCAGCAGCCGGCGGGTTCTCGCGGCGGCGCGGTCCCACCACGCGGTCAGTTCACCGGGCGGGAGGCCGTCGCCCCGGCGGCAGCCGGCGGCGGTGAAGTCCTCGGCCGTCGCGTAGCGGGGCACGGTCTTCGCGAACGCGCGCGGCCCGTCGGCCAGGGTGTCGGCGGCGACCTCCTCGGTGTCGGCCAGATGCGCCACCTGGTCGGCGACGGTCCAGCCGTCCGCCGCCGAGGGCCGCCGCCAGTCGGCGTCCTGGAGGGCCCCCAGCAGTTCGGCGAACTCCCGCTGCTCGTCGGCCAGACCGGCCAGTGCCTCCTGCACGGGGATCACAGCACGGCCACCGTTCCCGCCGAGCCGTCGACCGCGAGCGGGCGCCCCGAACCCAGGCGTGCCAGCGCCGCGGCGCCCACGCCGGTCACACAGGGCACCCCCAACTCGCGGGCGACGATGGCCGCGTGGCACAGCATGCCGCCCTCGGCGGTGACCAGTGCCGCCGCCTCCGCCATCAGCGGGACCCAGTCCGGGTCGGTGTGCTCCGTCAGCAGCACCGCGCCGGGCTCCCAGCGCGGATCGTCCACGTCCCGCAGCCGCAGGCCCCGCGCGGTGGCCAGCCCGCCGGAAGCCGCGATGCCGCGCACGACCTGCTCACCGTCGTCGGCACGCCCGTCGGAGCACTCGTCGGCACGCTCATCGCCGGGCTGATCGCCGCGCTGGTCACCGCGCTGGTCACCGGGCTGGTCGCCGGGCTGGTGGGCCCGCTCGCCCGGCGCCTCGCCCAGCGCGGCCGTCATCGGACGGAACTGGAGCCACAGCAGCGTCCCGTCGAGCTGCGCGAACTCCAGGTCGGCCGGGACGCCGAGTGCTTCCTGCAGCATCGCGCACGCCGTGCCGACGGGCTGTCCGCCGCTCTCCCACGCGTCGGCTTCCGATCCGGCGGTACGGCCCTCGGGCGTCCACTCCTCCCAGGCGGGCGTGACGGCACCGGAGACCAGCGTCTCCCCGCTGCCCGCGGTCCACTCCAGACGTCCCCGGCCGGGCCCGCGGCCGAGCCAGAGCCCGCTGCGTACCGGAGGACGGAACGGCTGGAGCAGCACCGCCATCTCCACGTCGGGGGACCCGGCGGTCGTCCGTTCCCGGTAGGCGGCGACCCGGCCGCTGTGCGCCGAGGCCCGGACGGCGGCGATCGCCTCGGCCAACTCCCCCGCCGGGACGTCGAGTTCGCTGCGGAACAGACCGGCGTAGCTCAGGCCGGTGCCGTCCTCGACCGTGGCCGAGCTGCGCACCGCCCAGCGCGGCGCCACGGCCGCGAGCCGCGCCAGTGCGGCGGCGGTGGGGTCGGCGCCGACCGGTACCACCCAGGTGTCGGGGATCACCGCCCCGACCCGCAGCAGCGCGGCGAGCCCCACGGCCTTGCCGCCCAGCACGCTCCGGTCACGGTCTCCGACATCCCCGACATCCCCGAGGTCGCCGGTGAGCCGCAGCAGCGCGTCGGCGCCGCTCATCGTGGTGTCCTGGCACGTTCCTCGGTATCCCGCTCGATCTTCAGCGAGACCAGCAGATCGCGGTGCAGCTCCATCCAGACATCGTGGTACGAGTCGCAGAGCACGCCGGTGAACGCCTGCTGCTCGCCCCCGCGCAGGCGGGCCAGTGCGCGGGTGAGTCCCTCGGTGTAGCGCCCGAAGCGCGGGCGCACGGCGGTGAACCGGTCCACGACCGGCATGGACTCCTCGTGCAGCGCGCCGAGTTCGTCGAGCCGCGCGCGGTCGTACGCGGGATCGGTGTGGTCGTTGGCCGTGCCGTCGCGGAGCTGCCAGCGGGTGCACAGCTCCTTGAACCGGTCGTTCAGGGGCAGGAAGAGCTCGTACCCCGGTCGCAGCCGGGCGAGGGCGTCACCCGTGACGCCCTCGTCGTGGTCGGTGGGGTCCTCGTCCGTGAGGTCTTCGTCGAGCAGCGCGGCGTGCCGGTCGCGTCCCTCGGGCGTGACGCGCCACAGACCGCGCCGCTCCAAATGGGTGGCGAGCCCGTCCGCCCGCAGCTTCTCCAGTTCGGCGAGCACGTCCTCGCGCGCGTACCGGCTGCCCGTCACCAGTAGGTCGGTGGCGGCCATCCCCTTGAGGGCCAGCACGTGGAGCACATCGAACGCGGCGGTCTCGGGAAGCACGGCATCTCCCGTCGTCGTGGTCGGGCGGTCGTCGGGCACGGGGCGTCAGGAGGCGCGGTCGGCGCGCAGTTCGTCGAGGAGTCCGACGAGGTCGCCGACGGTCACGATCCCGGCGGTGCGGGGGTTGTCCACCAGCGCCACGCCGAAGCGTTCCTCCAGGGCGAGCAGGATCTCCAGTGTGGCCAGCGAGTCGACCCCGAGATCCTGGACGATCCGGTCGGCCGGCCGCAGGTCCCGCTGGACACGTTTGACCTTGGCGTAGATCTCCTCCAGTGCCGTGAGCGTCTCGCTGGGCGTCGAAGTGTGGTCAGGAACGGTCAAAGATGTTCACCTCTCCGGTACTGCCGTTGATGGAGACGGCCGTGCCCGCGGGCAGGGAGGCCGCTCCGGGGTAGCCCACGACGCACGGAATCCCGTACTCGCGGGCGAGGATGGCGATGTGCGACAGGTCGCTGCCGCGTTCGCTGAGCACGCCTTCGGCGAAGGGCAGCAGGGGGGCGATGTCCGCGTCCGCCGACGAGCAGACGATGATCACCGGTTCGTCGGGGAGGTCGTCCTGCGGGGCCATCACCGTGCCGGTGCCGATGCCCGGCGCCACACCGCGCTGTTCCTGGGGTGTCGTGCTGAGCCACGGCCGCATGACGTCGTCGCCGGCGCTCAGGTCGAGGTGTTCGGGCATCGGGGTGGCGAGCGCCGCCCGGCAGGCCTCGACACGCGGGCGGGCCCGTTCGATCCGTCCCGGTGAGGCCGCCAGGTCCGTGAACTCCCGCAGTGTCAGATACGGCCACAGCCGCTCGGCGTCCTCGCCGAGTGCGGTCGCCAGCGCCGGGAGCAGCCGCCGGTAGACGTGCAGGGTGCGCATCGCCAGCGACTTGGAGTGCTCGCGTCCGGCCATCATCTCGCCGACCGCGACCGCCAGGGCCCGTACGGTGCGGCTGCGCCACGGGGACACCATCCCGGCCAGCGCCTCGGCCGGGTCGATCGGGGCCACGGCGGCCCCGGCGCCGCCGCTCGCCACCTGCTTGTGCCGCACCGCGTAGTCCTGCCAGGGGGCCAGTCCGTCGGCGACCTCGTAGAAGGACGAGGACAGGAAGTCGCCCGGCCCGTAGGGGTCGAGGGTGGCGGCGGCGGTGTGCAGCCGGTCCCAGACCAGTTCGCGGGGCCGGGTCAGCCAGTGCGCGATCTCCTCGCCGTGCCGCAGCAGCTTGCCGTAGACCCGGCGTTGCAGTGCGCGCACCGGTACAAGACCGGAGGTGGTGAGGATGTGCACCGCCCATGCCTCCTCCAGGACGGGCCGCGCGTCCCGCAGTACCCCGGCCAGGGCGATCGGGCTGTTCGCGGTGGTCGCGGCGCGCAGCCCCCACTCCAGTTCGGCGACCTGTTCCTCCAGGGCGCGCAGCCGCGGTCCGGCGTCCCGCATCTCCCGCAGCAGTCGGGCGGAGCCCGCCAACTGGCGGGTGCGCCCGGAGCGCAGGGCGGTGAGTTCCGCCGGGGAGTCGACGCCCTCGAAGTAGGCGTCGGTGACGTCGCTGGGCCGCAGTCCCGGGATGGACGCGGACAGATGACAGTACGCGGCCAGGTTGTGGTAGGGACGGCAGCCGAAGTAGCCGACGAAGACGTAGTGGCCGCCCTCGGCCCAGGCGGGGCGGCCCCACAGCCGTCGTGCCAGGGCCCGGGTGCCGCGTTCCATCGGATCGCCCACCAGTGACCAGGACATGGGCGAGAGCCGCTGGGGGGCCACCTCGCCGAAGTTGCCCGCCGAGTAGACGGTGAAGTACGGGTGCGGATCGGTGTCCACCGACGCGGGTCGCCCGGTCATGTGAGGGCCCTCCTCTCCGTGCCTGCCCGTAGGGCCTCGCCGGTCGCGCCCAGGTAGTCGGGGTCGGGTACCGGCCAGGGCTCGGGTATCTCCTTCAGGACGTCCACGTCCAGGTCGAGCCAGGGCTCGGCGTAGTCGGCCAGTTCCCGCGGGGTGCCCACGCGTTCGCCGATCAGCCGGGTGAACCGGCCCAGCGGCGCGGCCTCCACGATCTTCGGTACGACGCCCCAGGGCCGGCACACCTCGGTGAAGACCTCGCCGAGGGTGGGCAGCGCCGGGTCGAACCAGGTCCAGGTGGCCCGCCCGATGGGGGTGTCGAGGGCCTTGAGCACGATCTCCGCAGCCGAGGACACGTCGGTGACCCAGCAGGGGAAGTCGCCCCGGCGGGCCAGGTGTACGGGATAGCCCGCGAGCAGGTGCGGGAACGCCATCGGCAGTCCGTGCCGGGTGTCGGGGCGTCCGCCGCGCGGATCGGGTCCCAGCACCGGCCCGAAGCGGACGACGCCGACGGGCAGGTCGGGGGTGTCCCGTACGAGGCGTTCGGCGCAGTACTTGCCGTACTCGTACCAGTTGCGGAACCGCTGGCCGGTGTACAGCTCGCGGTTGGTGATCCGGCCCTCGGACCGGCCGAGCGCGAGCAGCGAGGAGATGTGCACGGCCTGCCGCAGGTGCGGGAGTTCGCGCAGGAAGGCCAGCGCCGAGCGGGTCCCGGAGCTGTGGGTCTCCAGTACCTCGCCGGGTCCGGAGGTCCAGGAGACCGAGCCGAAGCAGAGGACGACGTGGGTGGTCTCCGCCCGGACCCGGGCCAGGTCCGCGGCGGACAGGCCGAGCCGTGGCAGCCGTACGTCGCCGCGTACCCCCTCGCCGTCGGTGGTGCGGCCGGTGCGCGACAGGACCCGGACCGTGGCGCCGGAGCGGACGCACGCCTGTGCCACGGCCGTGCCGAGGAATCCGGAGCCGCCCAGGATCAACACGTTCATGCCAGGAACCTCGACAATCCGCGGTCGGCGGGGGCCAGGGGCCGCTGGGGCTCCGGCAGATCGAACAGCAGCCGGGCGAGCAGTTCCGTGGAGGGTTCGGGCAGTGGCCCGTCGACGAGCTGGGCCAGCCGTCCGCGTTCCATCACGCGGTCCAGACCGATGTAGCGCAGTCCGATGAGGCTGTTGCGCCAGGCCGGGGACAGGGGCAGGAAGCGTTCGGCGTTGGCCGAGATCCACAGCACCTGTTCGGCGGAGGCGGGCACGAGCCGGACCCATTTGCCGAAGGCCAGGGGGGAGAGGGCACGCGCCGTCTCCAGCAGGGCCCGCAGCGTCGGGGCCCGTTCGCCGGCCGAGAGGTGGGTGATGACGGGTTCGGGGTGCGGTCCCGAACGCCGCAGGCCGGCCACCGCGTCCAGCAGCGTCCCGGCGGCCAGGTCGCGCGGCAGGACGTCGACCTTGGCTCCCCGCATGGCGGGCAGGACCCGGCCGGGCAGTTCGTCCCACCGTTCGGCCAGCAGGTACAGCGAGTTGCGCTTACGGGTGGCGCCGGTACGGGAGTCGCCGAGCAGTGCGGCGACCCGGCTGATGAGGATGTCGGGGTCGCCGGGGCCGTGCTGCCGCTCCAGTTCCCGTTCGGCGAGCCACTTGCTGTGCTCGTACGCGGTGCGGTGGCGGTCGGGGGCGAGCGGCGTCTCGGCGATGCGGCCGAGGGTGCCGCCCACGACGTAGATCGAGGACGCCTGGACGTAGGCCACGCGGCGGCCGGAGCGGCGTTGCAGCTCACGGGCCACGTCGTAGCCGTTGCGGGCGCCCAGCACGTTGACGGCGTACAGGTCCCGTCCGCTGCCCGCCCAGTTGGTGTCCCCGGCGAGGTTGACGACGGCGTCGACGTCGTTCGCGAGGTCGTCCAGGTCGGCTTCGCCGAGGCCCCAGAGGGGTTCGCGGACGTCGCCGGTGACCCTGGCGGCGGCCAGTGACGGGAACGCCCGCTCGAAGGGGACCTGGCCGGGGCGGGCGGGACGCACGAGCGGCACGATCGCGACACCGCGCTCGGGCGCGATCCCGGCGACCGCCGTGCCGAGTTGTCCGGTGATTCCGGTGAGCAGCAGTTTCATCCGAGGTCGACACTCTCGTCGTAGGCGGCGTCGTCGGGGACCAGTCCGCCGGCGACCAGTTCCCACAGCATCTCGTCCGTCCCGCCGCCGATCCGGGCCAGCCGGGAGTCGCGCCACATGCGGGACATCGGCGTCTCGTCCTCCAGATAGCCGGGGCCGCCGAACAGGTGCATGCACTCGCTCGTCGCCTCGGCGACGAACCGGGCCGCGGTGGTCTTGAGCGCCGCGATCTCCCGGGTGCCGCACGCTCCCGGCACCGGTACGCCCTGGGCGGCGGCGTAGACGGCGAAGCGCAACGTCACGAGCCGGGAGGACAGTTCGGCCAGCCGCAGCCGCAGGGCCTGCTGCTCCATGAGCGGTCCGCCGAACTGCTCGCGGCGCTGGAGATGGGCGGTGGCGAGGCCGATGGCGCGGGCGGCGCCGCCGACGGCCTGGGCGGCGATGGAGAGGCGTTCGTGGTTGAGCCCCCAGGTCGCGACCAGCAGTCCGCTGCCCGGCCGGCCGACCAGTGCCTCTTCGGGCACCTCGGCGTCGACCAGCATCCAGGTGGTGTCGAGCGCGGCGGTGCCGGCCTTGCTGAGCCGCTTGCGCGGGGTGAGTCCGGACGCGGGGACGGCGAGCAGCCCGAGGCGTCCGGCGACCGGTCCGGCGCCCTCGTCGAGGCGGCACAGCAGCAGGGCGATGTCGCACACCAGGCCGAGTGACAGGTATTTCTTCTCGCCTGTCACGTGCCAGCCGCCGGGGGTCCTGCGGGCCACGGTGCGCACCCCGTTGAGGTCCGAGCCGCCGGTCGGCTCCGAGGCGCCGAGGCAGCCCACGAGCCGCCCCTCCAGCGCCCGGGCCCGGTATTCGGCGAGCAGGGGGGTGTCGCCGTAGCGGGTGAGGACCGACAGGACCGTCTCGCAGTGCAGGCTGAGCCCGACCGACAGGCCGGCGTGTCCGAGCCGGCCGCTCTCCTCGGCGATGATCACCGCGAGTCCGGGGTCGCCGTACGGTTCGGCGGCGTCGGCCTGCGCCCAGCGCTCCCGGAAGAGCCCGGCGGCGCCGAGTCCGGCCAGCAGCTCCCGGGGGAACAGGCCCTCGGTCTCGGCCTGTCGGGCGACGGGTTGGAAGGTCTGCCGCAGCAGTCCCGCGACCCGTTCGCGGGCCTCCTCCACGCGTTCGCCGAACGGTCCCGCCGCGAACAGGCGGGAGGTCCGCGCCGGTGTCCTGGCCGGTGTGTTCGCCTGCGTGTCCACCACACTCACGAGTCGCCGCGCTCCTTCAGTTCGCCCGCCAGGTACGCCAGCCACAGCGAACGTCGGCGGGGTTTGCGGCTGGAGGTCAGGGGGATGGTCCCCCGCTTGACGGACAGCACCTCGGCCCGTCCCGCGTCGCCGGTGAACGACGTGACGACCGACAGCACGTCGTCCAGCCGGTCGCCCAGGGGACGTTCGGTGACCACCAGCACGCGCGGCTCGCCGCGTACGACTCCGGCGACGACGGTGGCGTGGCGCTTGGAGACGGCTCCGGAGGCGACGAGTTCCATCTCGATGTCCTCGACGAAGACGTTCTGGCCGTTGATCTTCACGCTGTCGCCGAGCCGGCCGATCACATACAGCTCGCCGTCCAGCAGGAATCCGGCGTCGCCGGTGTACAGCTTGCCGTCGCCCAGCCTGGCCAGGTCCTCGGGGGTCGCGTCCGCGTAGCCCTCGGCGACCGAGGGGCCCTGGACGAAGATCTCACCGAGGACGCCCTCCGGTTGCGGGCTGCCTTCCTCGTCCAGGATCTCCACGCGCGCGCTCTCCAGCGGTGGACCGCAACTGACCTGCCAGTTCCAGGGTTCGGCGACCGGCTCGGTGCCGAGTACGGCGCTCTCGCGCACATCCAGCTTCTCGCCGAGGCGCCGCTCAAGGCCGCCGACGCGCACCAGCCGGGGCAGGTCCCCCTTGCCGACGCCCGTGACCGCGAGGGTGCCCTCGGCCAGACCGTACGCGGGCATCAGCGCCCGGACGTCGAAGCCGTACGGGCCGAGCAGCGCGGCGAACCGGGCCAGCACCGCGGGGTCGATCCGCTCGGCGCCGCTGACGACGGCGGTCAGCGCGGAGAAGTCGAGGCCCTCCAGATGCTGGGGTCGGACCGTCGCCAGCACCCGCTCGAACCCGAAGTTGGGCATGCACATACAGGTGTACGGGGTGCGGCCGTACTCGGCGAGCCAGCCCGGGGTGTCGCGGACGAACTGCTCGGGGCGCATCAGGGCGTGCTCCACCTGGAGGGTCAGCGCGCCCAGCAGCCCGCCGACCAGACCCATGTCGTGGTAGAGCGGCAGCCAGGTGACCGCGCCGTGGCCGACCGGGTCCATCCAGCTCCCGATCATCCGGAGGTTGGCGGCCAGGTTGGCGACCGAGACGCGCAGGGCGCGCGGGGAGCCGCGGGAGCCGGAGGTGAACTGGAGGACGGCGAGGTCGCCCCGGGCGCGCGGCGCCTCGTCGGGGCGGTCGGCGTACCGCGGCGCGATGACCTCGGTGCCGCCGCCGATACGGGCCACGTTCTCCGCGACGATGTCGTGGTAGCGGGGGTCCGCGACGGCGTGACGCGGGTGGATGCGGGCGGTGATGGCCTTCAGCTGGCTCTGGTAGCCCTCCCCGGCCCGCAGGGCGAGCGGCAGGGGCAGCACGGACGGGGTGGCGCCGATCGCCAGCAGCCCGAAGAACTGGGTGACGAAGTCCTCCCCGCCCGGCACCACCAGCGGTACGACGTCGCCCGGACGCACCCCGGCGTCGGCGAGCGCGGCGCCGGCTCCCAGGGTCCGGCGGGCGAGTTCGCGGTAGGTGAGCCGCTGCCAGGAGCCGTCGTCCAGCCGGAACCGCATCCCCCGTTCGTCGGACGGGGCGTCCAGCCAGCCGAGCAGCCGCTCGTGGTCGGCCGTCTTACGCTGCGACAAGGTGACCTGCCCCCTTCACGTGACCGGCTCGGCGCCGGGGTCCGGGGCCCACAACCGGCGGGCCAGTTCCAGCCGCCGCACCTTGGCGGTGGCGGTGCGCGGCAGTTCGGCGAGGCGCAACTGGACGGGCGGCCGCATGGCGGGGAGTCCCGCGGTGGCCGCGGCCCAGTGGGCGGGGTCCAGCGGGGCGTCGTCCCGGGTGACGACGACCGGGGTCGGCGCGCCCTCCTCGCCGGGGACGACCACGACCTCCAGCAGTGCGTCGAGCCGCGACATGAGCGTGTCCTCGGCCTCCAGCGCGCTGCCGAAGCCGGGGATGACGTCGACCTCGCGGTCGGAGACGTGCAGACAGCCCCACCGGGTGCGGTGGCCGACGTCGCCCATGCGCCACCAGCCGTCGTCGATCTGGCGCAGGAAGCGCGCGTCCTCGCCGAAGTAGGTGAGTGCCCGGCCGTCCGAGCGCACCTCGATGAAACCGGGGGTGCCGGGGCCGGGCGTACGGCCGTCGCGGTCGACGACCCGCACCGCGGTCATCCCGGGGAACGGGAAGCCGACGCACCGGCCGTCGGCGGACATCGCGCGCCGCCGTGAGGTGGCCCGGCCGACGGTCGGCCCGATCTCGCTCTGCCCGTACAGCTGGAGGTGGAAGGGGCGACGACGCCGGGAGGCGCCGAGAATCCGCTGCACGGTCCGCGGGTGGATGGCGTCGAACGTGGAGCTGAGGGCCAGCACGTTGGACAGGGGACCGCGCGGGTCGTCGGCCAGCGTCTCCCATTCCACGAACGTGTTGGGGTGGGCCTCCAGGACGCCGGGTTTGACCTCGGCGAAGATGTCGGCGATCCGCTGGGGCGTGGCGTCCTTGGTGATGACGATCGGGAAGCCGCGGTCCAGCGCGATGGCGAGTGCGGTGACCAGACGCGAGTGGACGAACGAGACCCGCACGGCGAGGGTTTCGCGTCCGCGAATCAGCAACCGGGCAGCGAGTGCCTGGGGGCGGTAGCGGGCACGCAGGGAACGGGCCGTGTGGACGACGAGTTTGGGCACGTCGGTGGTGCCGGAGGTGTGGGTGAGCAGCGCGGGGCGGTCCGCCCGGGGCCTGGCGAAGGGGCGCGGGTGCGTCGCGGGGTTCCGCCGGAGCGCGTGGGCGCCCTCGGCCTCGCCGGACACCAGCAGGACGCGGGCGCAGCGGCCGGCCACCTCGGCGGGCAGTTCCTCGCGCAGCTTCTTCTCGTCGGTGATCAGATGCGGCCACGCGCAGCGCTCCAGCAGCCGCGTCACGGTCTCGCCGTCGAGGCTCGGGGAGAGGGCGACGGGAACGGCGCCGATACGGGCCACCGCGCACATGAGCAGGAAGATGTCGAAGCAGTCCTGCTTGTAGACGGCGACCTTGTCGCCCGGGCGCACGTTCTGGTCACGCAGGGCTGACGCCATTTCGGCGACGAGGTTCGCACAGGCGTAGACGGTGAGGTCACTGCCCAGCTCCGGCGCGATGTCGAGTTCGTGGTCGAGGGTGATGCGCTGGTACGGGCTCTTCCTGGCGGCGCCGTCGAAGAAGGAACCCAGGAACAGTCCCCTGTTCCCGATGCGTTGCAGAATCACGGTGCTGCCACCTTCCACGGGCGTCCGCATTCAGCCGTGCCGTTCGCTGTCCTGTCGTCAGGAGGCGGGTTCCACTCGGGCCTTGATACGCGCGAGTGTCTGACGCATGTCGCCCTGGATCTTGTCCGCCCAGTCGACGAGGAACTTCTTCACCTCGTCGTCATTCATGCCGGCGAGAATTCCCCGCATGCCCTCGGTCAGTTCGCCCATCCAGAAGGCGTGGGTGAGTGCACTGCCCTCCGCCGCCGGCGCGACCGTGAACGACCATACGCTTTCCTGGGCGCGCCCGCCGCTGTCCCTCATGGCCCAGCTGAACACCCGCGGCGGAACGGCCTCCACCACCTCGCATTCGGTGGTCCATTCACCGCGCACGACCGGTGCCCAGGCGACCACTTCCGGCTCTCGGTGATTGCGTGCGGTGAAGACGGAACCGACCTTCGCCGGATCTCCCGAGGTCCATTCACCACCCCGGCACTCGGGACTCCACTCACCGCTCCTGGTGAGATCGCTGACGTAGGCGAACACCGTCGCGGGATCCGCCCGCACGTCGGTCGTCACATCGACGCGGAAAGTCTCGGTGGAGCTCATGACTGCGTCACCCCTCCTGCGTTCGGCGCGTCCAGGAAATCGAGTATCCGCGCGGTCGTATACACGGCCGCACAGCACCGGACGGCGTAGTCGAGTGCGGAGCGGTGGTGTTCGGCGGTGAAATCGGCGACCGCGTCCGCGACCAGGAATGGCTGGATGTCGGAGCTGAAGGCGTCGACCGCGGTGATCAGGCAGCCGACATGGGCGTACACCCCGCACACGATCAGCTGGTCCCGTCCGGACTTCTCCATCACGTCACGGAGTTCGGAGCGGACGAACGCGCTGTAGCGCCATTTGGTGAGCACCAGGTCACCGTCGGCCGGCTTCAGGGCGTCGACGATCGCGGTGTCGTGCTCCCGCGCGGACATGCCGGGGCCCCAGAAGTCGTGGAGCAGGCCGCGCTGTTCACGGTCCATGTCGCCGGGCTGGGCCGAGTAGACCACCGGTATCCCGAGGGCCACGGCACGCTCGCGCAGGGCGCCGATGTGGGCGAGCAGCTCCCCGTACGGAGAGCTGTCGGAGTCGAAGGGAGCGAGGAAGTACGCCTGGAGGTCGTGCAGGAAGAGGACGGCCCGGTCGGCGTCCGGCCGCCAGTCGACCCGGTTCTCGGGCAACTCCGCGGCGGTGGGCATGGGATAGGGCGGGATGGCGGGGATGCTCATGTCCGCTGCTCACACCCCCAGGACGGCGCCGCCGTCGACGCACAGGTCCTGCATGGTGATGTGCCGGGCCCGGTCGGAGGCGAGGAAGACGACGGCGTCCGCGATGTCACCGGGCTCGGCGATCCGGCGCAGCGGAATTCCGGTCCTGTACGTCTCCGCCGAACCGTCGATCGTCGACCGGCGGCCCGATTCCGTCGTCCACAGCGAGCGCAGCATCCCGGTGTCGGTGGAGCCGGGCGACACCACGTTGCAGCGAATTCCGTGTTCCGCCAGTTCCAGCCCCAGTGACTTCGTGAAGAGGGACGCGGCTGCCTTCGAGGCACCGTAAGCGGCCATCTGCATCCGGGGAATCCGCCCGGCATTGGAGGCGACGGTCACGATCGCGCCCTTTCCGCGTTCCCTCATCCGTGCGGCCACGGCCCGGGAACAGTGGAAGAGTCCGTCGACATTGGTCGAGAAGATCGCCCGCCAGTCCGCGTCGGACATGTCCACCAGGGATCCGGAGCGCATTACTCCGGCGGCGTTCACCAGCAGGTCTATGGCACCGAGTTCGTTCTCGATCCGCTCGACCGCTTCCTCGATCCGGCCGCTGTCGGTGATGTCGGTGGGAAATGCGACGGCCTTCAGCCCGTCCGCCGCCGACTTCTCCACCAGATCGGCGAGTCCCGCGGAGTCCTTGTCCACGGCCGCCACCACGGCTCCGCGGCTTGCGAGGGCGCGCACCACGGCGGTTCCGATTCCGCCCGCCGCTCCCGTCACCAGCGCGACCCGGCAGACGGTTTCACTGTGCTCGGTCACATTCCCACCTTCCAGAAAGGTTCCAGAAAAGAAGGGCGTCCGCCGGCACAACTCACAGGGCAACGGCGGGATATCGCGAGTCTACGGATTCCTGTGCCCGAATCCAGGTGTGGACGCGGGCGGAACCTATTTCCTGTCACAGCGCTAGGGCGCTTCTTTTGGATCAGGTCGGATCAGGCCGCGGTGTCCGGTGCGGTGCATCGCAAGGCGGAGCATGATCCGCGTACTGGGCGTACTCGGGTCGTGCGACAACGCCGCGAGGTGCCGTGCCGGGCGCCGCGGACCCGGGCTGATCCAAAAGAAACGCCCTAGGCCCGGACCCAGGCGCGCATCAATTCGGCGGCCTGGTCCGGATTCAGCCGTGGATCACACAGGGTCGTATACCGCTCGGCCAGCCGGTCGACGCCGTCGACCTTTCCACCCAGGCATTCGGTGACATCCGACGCGGCCACTTCCAGGTGCAGTCCGCCGGGGTGCTCCCCCGCCCGCTCCAGCACGCGTTTGCAGCGGCTCGCCTCGTCCACGATGTCGGTGAGGCGCCGGGTCTTCCGTCCGGCCTCGCGGACCGTGTTGCCGTGCATCGGATCGCTCAGCCAGACCGGCCGGTGCCCCGCGTCCCGTACGGCGGCCACGAGCGGCGGCAACTGTCCGGTCACCCGCTCCGCGCCCATCCGCACGATCAGGGTGAGCCGGCCGGGTATCCGGTGCGGGTCCAGCAGGGCGCACACCTCCCGCAGTTCGACCGTCGTGGTGGACGGTCCGAGCTTGAGGGCCACCGGGTTCACGACGGATGCGAGCAGCCGTACATGGGCCGAGTCGGGAGCTCTGGTGCGGTCGCCGAGCCAGGGCAGATGCGTGGAACCGAGGAACCGTCGCCCGCCCTCCGTACGGATCAGCCGGGCCTCGTAGTCGACGACCAGGGCGTCGTGGCTGGCCCACGGTCCGTCCTCGAACCCCTGCGGCCCCTGGGCCTCGTGGAACTCCGGGACGTGGCGGGCCCGTTGGTCCCGCTCGCGGGCCAGCGCGCGCAGTACGTCGGCGCTCGCCTCGTAGGCCCGGACCATCCGGCGCGGGTCGTGCACCCGTGCCTCGGGGGTGGGGCTCTCGCCGTTCACCATGTGGCCCCTGAAGGCCGGCAGCAGTACTCCGCCTACCTCTTCGTGGGGCCGGGTGCGGGGCTTGGCGAACTGGCCACCGATCCGGCCGACCCGTAGCACCGGCAGGCCCGTACCGTCGGCCACCTCGTCGGCGAGGGCGTGCAGCACCGCCGTCTTGGCCCGGACCTGGCCGGCGTCGGTCTCCTCGAAACTCTCCGCGCAGTCGCCGAGTTGCAGCATCACCGCGCCGCCCCCGGCCACCACCGCGAGGGCCCGCCGCAGCCACGCCAGTTCCTCCGGGGTCACCAGCGCGGGCGCGGACTCCAGCACGGTGCAGCTGGGCCCGTAGGCGGGGTGCGTCGCCCAGTCCGGCTGCTGGGCCGCCTCGGCGCCCGCCGGCCACGGCGGCCGGGAGGTGTCTCGCGCTCCGTCGCCGGTCATCGGTGGGCGCCGCGTTCGTCATGGTCCGCCGCTCGGCGCAGCACCCGTTCCAGGAGGTCGGCGAGCAGTCCGGTGCCGTGTTCGGTGAGCACCGACTCCAGGTGGAACTGGACGGCGGCGAACCGCTCACCGCGCAGGGCGTGCACCTCCCCGCTGACGGGGTCCCGGCACAGGTGCACGGCTCCGCGCGCGAGGGGCGAGCGCAGGACGTCCTCGGTGTGGCGGGCGGCGTAGGAGTTGTAGAAGCCGACCGCTTCGGGGCGCCCGAAGAGGTCGATACGGCGCTGCGTGCCCTGGTTGGGCCGCTCGCGGCGGAAGAGCGGAAGCCCGAGCAGCGTGCACAGT
Source organism: Streptomyces sp. NPDC017991 (assembly GCF_044328075.1). Taxonomy (NCBI): domain Bacteria; kingdom Bacillati; phylum Actinomycetota; class Actinomycetes; order Kitasatosporales; family Streptomycetaceae; genus Streptomyces; species Streptomyces sp. NPDC017991. The sequence continues at coordinate 189,801 of NZ_JBIRGP010000001.1, forward strand.
GCCTGATGGCTCAGACATTCGCCGACGAACGGGGTGCCCCTGGCGAGGAGACGGCTGATCATCTCGGTGATCCCGCGGACCTTCGGGTCGGTGGTGGCCCGGGGGTCGCCGGGGCCGGGGCCGAGCAGGACGCAGTCGTACGCGTCCAGGTCCGGGGGGCGCACCGACCACCACGGGCGGACGGTGGCGTCCAGTCCCAGGGCCCGGGTCTGGTGGCCGAGCATGTCGGTGAACTTGTCCTCGGCGTCGACTATCAGCACGCGTCCCGCGTCGGGTGCCTGGGCGCGTACGGGCCGGTCGTCCTCCTTGCCGAGCCAGAACGCCGACAGCCCCACGTTGCGGCGGCCCAGGGCGTCAGTCACACGAGGGTCGTCCGTCACGCGGGGGCCGCCCGCCGGGGATTCCGGCATGTGGTCCGACGGGTGTTCCGACGGCCGTTGTGACTGCTGTTCCGACAGTTGTTCCGGCTTCGGGGGCCCGTCGCCCGGCGCGGAGGGTCCTGGGGTCCGCGGGCGTCCCGTCAGACCGGTGGCGGCCAGCAGCGCGTCGGCCTTGGCCCATGTCTCGGCGACCTCGGCGGTGGGCCGTGAGTCGCGCACGAGCGTGGCGCCCACGTCGATCCGTACGGCGCCCTCCCGGCGGATCTCGGCGGTACGGATCAGGATCGCCGAGTCCAGGGTGGCGCGGCCCGCTGTGTCCCGGCCGAGCAGGGCGAGGGCCCCGCCGTAGTAGCCGCGGCCGCTCTCCTCGTGCCGGGCGATCACCCGGCAGGCGTTCTCCAGAGGGCTGCCGATGATGGTCGGCGCGAACATCGTCTCGCGCAGCACCTCGCGCACGTCCAGGGACGTAGGGCCTTCCAGCAGATATTCGGTGTGCGCCAGCCTGGCCATCTGCCGCAGGTAGGGGCCGCGGGCCCGGGCGCCGCCGTCGCAGACCCGGGCGAGCATCTTCAGCTCCTCGTCCACCACCATGAAGAGCTCGTCGGTCTCCTTCCGGTCGCCGAGGAACTCCAGTACGCCGTCCGCGTCCGCGCCCGAGGGCGGGTAGCGGTAGGTACCGCTGATCGGATTCATCCGCGCCGTGCCTTCGGCCACCTGGACGTGCAGCTCCGGGGAGGCGCCGACGAAGGTGCGGTCGCCGGTGTGCACCACGAACGTCCAGTGGGCGCCGGACTCCATGGTCAGCAGGCGCCGGAAGACGGTCAGGGCGACCTCGGGCCGGTAGTCGCGCAGGGTCGCCCGGAAGGACCGTTTGACGACGAAGTTCGATCCCTCGCCGGACCGGATCTCCTCGTCGAGGACCTTCTGCACGATCTTCTCGTACTCGTCGTCCGCGACGTCGAACCCGGCGTCGGCCAGGGCGACTTCGGTGTCGGGCAGCAGCTCCAGCGCCTCCTGGACGGGCAGGGCGGCTCGTTGCCGCACGGCCAGCGTCAGGATGGGTTCGCCGTCGTCGTTGCAGGCGTACCCGCGCTCGGTGATCTGGCGGAAGGGGATGGCCGCCAGCACCTCCGCCGGTCCCCCGGGCAGCGGCACGTCGGCGAGCGTCGTCACCTCTCGCACCTCCCCCGTCAGTACCTCCACCTCCGGGGTCCGCGCACCGGCTCTGCGCAAGAGCGCGAACGGGGGCGGGTCGGGCGTCAGCAGGGAGTTGAGGAGGTCCCGAGCGCACGTCTCGCGGGAGTCCCGGACAGTGCTGATCGTCATGCCTGCCTTTCCTGGGCGCCGTGAAGTAGGCCGCACAAGGCGACGGGCGTCGGTCCTTTGAGGCGGAACAGATGGGGAGGGAGGAGAGGGGAGAGAGCAGAGGGAAGCGAGCGAAGGGGGAGACGGGCGGAGCGGCATCCAGCACCGAGGCAGAGAGACGGAGGGACGACGAACGTCAGCCGGAAGCCTGCCGATCGGAGCGTCGTTCCAGCTCCGTCGCGAAGTCCTGCCACGCCCGGCTGCACGCGCGGGCGGCCGAGACGATGATCTCCGCGCGGTGCGGCGGAACGTTTTCGCTGATCCGGGTCCACTCTTGCGGGCCCACCGTGCAGACGTCCAGGAGCCGGAGCAGGGTGCGGCCCGATTCGGAGAACCGCAGCGAGGGGTCCTTGCGGAGGTTGTGGATCAGTCCCGCGAGGTCGACGTCGTGGTCGGCGCCACCGTCGATACGGGCCAGTGCCTTCGGCCGCGACAGTGCTCCCGCCGCCTCGGGGGCCCCTTCGGGGGCCGCCTCGGGAGGCGCCGTCCCCGGCCCGCGCCGCGTGGGGCCGGCGGGTGCCTCGCCGCGCCGCAGCCGCTCCCGGACGTCTCGCACGGTGGCGGTGCAGACCCCGGCCTCCCTGGCGACCTCGCGCAACGAGACGCCGGGACGCTCGGCGAGGATCCTGCCCGCCTGTTCGCGCCCCTCGGCGGCGTCGACCGGCCGCTCCCGGCCGTCACGCCCCAGCCGGGTGGGCGAGTGGGGAATTTCCCCACTCGCACGGCGCCGGATCGCGCCGACGGTCTTGTGGGAGAGTCCGGTGACGGAGGCGATCGCCCGATCGCTCCACTCGGGGTGGGAGCTGACGATACGTTCGGCTGCGGCGTTTCTGTCGGAGCGCGGCAGGGGGAGGCCGTGGGAGATGTTCGCCTTCACCGCGAGGACGAATGCCTCCTCGTCGTCGCACTCGCAGAAGACCGCCTCGATCTTCTCCTGACCGCGCAGTTCTGCCGCGCGCACGCGATGCATTCCGTCGACGACACTCATCGTCCGGCGGTTCACAAGAATGGGCGGCAGTTCGGTGTCCGATTCGGCGAGGAGGCGCACGTGCTCATTGTCCGCGCCCGAAAGCCGGGGTGAATCGAAGCGCGTCAGTCCGCTCAACGACACCAATTCGGTGGACGGACGTGAAATGAGTGCGGAAGCGTCAGCTAATCGCTGACCGTTCATGAGTTTATCCCCCTGGGGCGAGCTGGAGCTTTACAGGACGACAACGATGGCAAAAGACATCGGAGGGCGTCCGCCCGTGGAGGCACGCGGCCGAAAAGTTCTCCACCCGCGTGAGCGCGAAAGTAAAAGGCTGATCGACTCAAAGCACACCCCCGTGCATTTCGGCCAGTTGTCCCGTCTGTCCAGTGGAAAGCCGAACCCACCCACACCGCTCGGGGCATCGACGACGCGCAACACCACGCAGTCACCCGAAGAGCACGCCAGAGATGCAGCAGAGATCATCTCGGGCGCGATCAAGCATGGTGAAAGAGTTGCCATTCCACCTTTTAGTCAACAGCAGTTCCAAGACAAAGCGACCGTATCAGCCGCCCAGCAGCACCGGCAACCAAAACGTGATGTGCCGTTAACAGGCCACACGCGCCCGCCAATGCCCCGCACGGCGCAGCGGTCGGCGATCTTCGTCCACGCCACCGGGTCGGACGCCGGAGACAACGACGCACCTCAGAGGCACCGCGACGGCGGAGAACCCGAGCCTCGGAAAAGCACCCCCCTGAATTCCATCGATCCCCGTTTGCATCACGAATAGCTGGGCATCAGGGACAGGTTATCCACCTTGAAACGCGAACGCGCCGCACGCAAAAACGGAATATTAACTTCCGCTCTCGCGATCGGTGTGTTAGGCGGCCCGGCTGACGGGTACCCGGCGCCCGGCAGCGGGGGCGACGTGTGGCGGCCCGCCGGACCTGCGGTGAGACTTGGGGCGAGCGGCGCCTGACGATGGGTGGAGCATGTTCAGCGTTGAGGAAACGATCGAGGTCGCGGTGCCGGTGAGTGCCGCGTACAACCAGTGGACGCAGTTCAAGAGCTTTCCCCGGTTCATGACCGTGGTGAAGAAGGTCGAGCAGGTCCGGCCGGCGCTCCTCTCCTGGACGCTCGCGGTCGGACCCCTGCGCCGCGAGTTCCAGGCCGAGATCGTGGAACAGGAACCCGACTCCCATCTGACGTGGCAAAGCCTCGAACGGCACTTCGTCCACCAGGGTGAGGTGTCGTTCCGGCCCACCGCGACGGACGGCACGACGCACGGCCCGGCGGACGGTACGACGGACAGCACGACCGTCACCGTCCGGATCCAGGTCGACTCACCCGGCGCCACCGCCCTGCTCGGCGGCCTCCCCGAACTGGTCGGCCGCGTCGTCCAGCGAGAGCTGCGGCACTACAAGGCGTACATCGAGGGGCTCGGCGCGGAAAGCGGAGCCTGGCGGGGCACCATCCACGGCGGACGCGTACGGCCCGAGGACCCCAAGCCGCACCGGAGCCGTGTGCCCCACTGGCCCGTCGGCTGACGCCGCGAGCACACATCGGAGCAGGTGAAAGGCAATTTGATGAAGAAGGCGCCCGGCGAGGAATCGAACGAGGCTCTGCGTGTCACGCCGCCGAAGAAGTGGGCCGCGGGCGTACCCGCGGTGGCACACGCGTTGGAGTACTCCCTGGAGGAGACCTCCGTACGGCGCACCGGGGAGACGCTGCTGACCATGAACCAGGTGGGCGGCATCGACTGCCCCGGGTGCGCGTGGGCGGATCCCTCGCCGGGCGACCGGCATCGCAACGAGTACTGCGAGAACGGCGCCAAGCACATCAACGACGAGGCGACGTCGCGGCGCGTCGGCGCCGACTTCTTCCGTGCGCACACGGTCTCCGAGCTGGGCCGGCGCTCCGACAAATGGCTGAACCAGCAAGGACGGCTCACCGAGCCGATGGTCAAACGGCCGGGGTCCGACTCGTACGAGCCGATCAGCTGGCACGACGCCTTCGACCTGCTGGCTTCGGAGCTGACGGCACTCGACTCCCCCGACGAGGCGGTGTTCTACACCTCCGGCAGGGCCAGCAACGAGGCCGCGTTCGTTCTGCAGCTGTTCGCCCGGGCGCTGGGCACCAACAACCTGCCCGACTGCAGCAACATGTGCCACGAGTCCAGCGGCTTCGCGCTGCACGAGACGCTGGGTACGGGCAAGGGGACGGTCAGCCTCGACGACCTGCACCACGCCGACCTGATCTTCGTGGTGGGACAGAACCCCGGGACCAACCACCCGCGCCAGCTGTCCGCGCTGGAAGAGGCGAAGCGGAACGGCGCCCGCATCATCGCGGTGAACCCCCTGCCGGAAGCGGGGCTGTTGAGGTTCAAGAACCCGCAGAAGCCCAGCGGGGTGATCGGCAAGGGCACCCAGATCGCCGACCGGTTCCTCCACATCCGCAACGGTGGCGACCTGGCGCTGTTCCAGGGGATCAACCGGTTGCTGCTGGAGGCCGAGGACGCCCGGCCGGGTGAGGTGCTCGCCCGCGACTTCATCGAGAGCGACACCAAGGGCTTCGACGAGTTCGCCGAGCACGCCCGCACCATCGGGTGGAACGACATCCTCGCCGCGACCGGTCTGGCCCGCGAGGAGATCGAGCAGGTCCGGGACGAGGTGCTGGGCAGTCGACGCGTCATCGTCTGCTGGGCGATGGGCATCACCCAGCACAAGCACGCCGTCCCCACCATCCGGGAGATCGTGAACTTCCTGCTGCTGCGCGGGAACGTCGGCCGGGCCGGCACCGGCGCCTGTCCGGTGCGCGGGCACAGCAACGTGCAGGGCGACCGCACGATGGGCATCTGGGAGCAGATGCCGGACGACTTCCTCGACGCGCTCCAGGAGGAGTTCGGCTTCGACCCGCCGCGCGCCCACGGGCTGGACTCCGTGAACTCGATCCGGGCGATGCGCGAAGGCCGTGTCAAGTTCTTCCTCGCGCTGGCCGGCAACTTCGTCCGGGCCGCTCCGGACAGCGAGGTCACCGAAGAGGCCATGCGCGCCTGCCGTCTGACGGCCCACATCTCCACCAAGCTCAACCGGTCCCACACCGTGTGCGGCGAGACCGCGCTCATCCTGCCGACCCTCGGCCGCACGGAAGTGGACATCCAGGCCGACGGGGAGCAGTTCGTCACCGTCGAGAACTCGATGAGCGAGGTGCACACGTCTCAGGGGCGGCTGCAGCCGGCCTCACCCCTGCTGCTCAGCGAGATCTCCATTCTGTGCCGGCTCGCCCGCCGCACCCTGGACGGCACGGCCGACATTCCCTGGGAGCGGTTCGAAGCCGACTACGGCGCGATCCGTGACCACGTCTCCCGTATCGTCCCGGGACTGCACGACTTCAACCGGCGCGTGACACGGCCCGGCGGCATCCAACTGCCGAACGCGGTCAACGAGGGCGTCTACCACAACGATGTCGGCAAGGCGCTGTTCACCGCCAACGACTTCGCGATGCTGCGGGCCCCCGAGGGACATCTGCTGCTGCAGACCCTGCGCTCCCACGACCAGTGGAACACCGTCCCGTACACGTCGAACGACCGCTACCGGGGCATCCACGGAAGCCGCCGGGTGGTGCTCGTCAACCCGGAGGACGTGGCCGCACTGGGCCTGTCCGCCGGGCAGCACGTCGACCTGGTCGGCGTGTGGGGCGACGACCCCGAGCGGCGCGCCGGGGACTTCCGCGTGGTCCCCTACCCCACCACCCGGGGCTGCGCCGCCGCCTACTACCCCGAGACCAACGTCCTGGTGCCCCTGGACAGCGTGGCCGACACGAGCAACCAGCCGACGTCGAAGGCGATCGTGGTTCGCCTGGAGCCTGTCCCGTCGCCGGTGCCCGCGGCCCCGAACTGAGCCTCGGCCTCCGGGCGGTGAGCCTCAGGCACCGGGTACGGAGATGACGACCATCCGGTTCACCGTGCCGTCCTCGCCGACGACATCGCGTACGTGCCGGAAGCCCAGGCGCCGGCACAGGGCGAGACTCGCCGTGTTCCCGGCGCCCACCATGCCGTAGGCCTCCGTCAGCCCGAGGTTGTCGGAGGCGTGGCGGAGCAGGCCGTGCACGGCCTCGGTGCCGATGCCCCGCCCCCAGTAGTCGGGGGCGAGGGCGAGGATGAGTTCGTGGCCGTCGACGTTGCCGGTCTTCTTCACCTCCGCGTGGCCGATGTACGTCCCCTGCCACCACACCCCCCACACATCGAACCGCTGCGTGGGATAGACGTCGGTGAGGATGGAGCGGAACGCCGTGCGCAGGTCGGCCTCGGGCACCATGTCCTGGCCCATCCAGTGGCACACCTCCTCGTTGCGCAGCAGGGCGACGAAGTGGGGCTCGTCCTCGGGGCGGTAGGGCGTGAACTCCAGGCGTTCGGTCTTCAGGACGGGTGTCATCGGTGGACTCCTGGGGTGAGGTGGAGATGTGACCTCGTCTCGCGGAGCGTAGCGACAACCCTCCGTCTCAAGGCCTGGCGGTGCGCCCGGCCGCGGAGAGACGGGGTTCCGTCCCTCCGCGGCCACGGACGGGTCAGACCTCTGTGTTCTCCATCCGCTCACGCAGGCTGCGCGGACGCATGTCGGTCCACACCTCGTCGACGTACCCGGAGCACTCCTCCTCGGTGCCCTCCTTCCCGACGGGCTGCCAGCCCGCGGGCACCTCGACGTCGACCGGCCAGAGGGAGTACTGGTCCTCGTCGTTGCGCAGCACCTGGTAGCGGGTGTTCTCGTCCATGTCGTTCTCTCCTGTCGTGGGTGGGGCCGATCGTGATGGAGCCGATCGTGATGGAGTTGGTCTTGGTGGGGTCGGTCCGTGGAGAGGCGGTTTCGGGTCGCCGGGTCCGTGTGGGTATGGGGTCACAGGCTCTCCCTGGCATGCCGGGCGATGTGGCCGAGTGCCTCGGCGAAGTCCCCCGCGACGCGGCGCACGGTCGCCGGGGCGTACGCCCCGGAGTGGTGGTGCCAGGTGAAGGCGAAGCGTCCGTCCCGCACCGCGCCGACCACCTCCAGCGGATGCGAACCACTGTCCCGCGGGTCGTGGTCCTGGCCGAAGGAGCCGTGCTCGGTACGTACGAGACCGCCGTCCGGGGCGGCGGGGCGGGCGTCCCACTGGCCGAGGTAGTTGAAGACCACCTGCCCGTGTGCGGCCGCGCCGAGCCGTTCGCGTACCTCGGGCGGCCCGAAGGTGCGCAGGGCGCCGAAGCCCAGCCCGTTGCCGGGTACGGAGCGCAGTTGGCGGCGTACCGACTTCACCAGGGAACGCCAGTTCCGGGCGGGCCCGGGGCGGTCCAGTTCGGAGACCTGGAGGACGACCGGGTGGATGGTGGTGAACCAGCCGACCGTGCGGGAGAGATCCACGTCGTCGAGCAGGTCCTCGCGGCCGTGCCCTTCGAGGTCCAGGCGGACGCGTTCGCTTCCGGTCCAGCGGGCCAGCGCCAGGGCCAGCGCGGCCAGCAGGACGTCGTTGACGCGGGTGCGGTAGGCGGCCGGCGCGGCGCGCAGCAGTGACTCCGTGTCCTGCTCGCCCAGTTCGACGGTGAACGAGCCGGCCTCCTGGGCGGCCGGGTCGGGTGTGGCGGCGACCGGAAGCCGTCCGGCGGTCACGGCCTCCTCCCAGTAGGCCAGTTCGTGGTCCAGGCCGCCGTCGGCGACATGCCCGGCGAGTTTGTGGGCCCAGTCGCGGAACGAGGTGGTGCGCTCCCCCAGGCCGACGGGCTCGCCGCGCACGGCCTGCCGGTAGGCGGCCTCCAGGTCGTCGGCGAGAATGCGCCAGGACACGGCGTCCACGACCAGGTGATGGGCGACCAGGAGGAGGAAGGCCGTCCCGTCTCCTCGATCCGCCGAGACGTCGTCAGCTGTCCTGTCCCCACGTCCGCCGCCGAACTCGGCGGTCCTGCTCCCAATTTCGCCGCTGACCTCGGCGGTCCTGTCCGCGCCCGCTCCGGTGAACAGCGCTGCCCGCAGCAACGGGCCCCGGCTCAGGTCGAAGCCGGTGTGCAGATCGTCGGCGGCCTTCTTCATGGCCGCGTCCGCCTCCTCCGTCGGCAGGCCCGACAGGTCGTACCGGACGAGAAGTTCCTCGCCCTCTCCCGGCGGCGGGTTGAACTGGTGCCAGCCGTCGGCGTCCTCGGTGAAGCGCATGCGCAGCGCGTCATGGTGTTCCCTCAGCGCGTCCAGGGCGGTGCCCAGGGCGGCGAGGTCGGGCGCGGCGTCGAGTTCCAGCAGCGCCGACTGGTTGAAGTGGGTGCGGTCGGCGCGCGGTGTGCTCAGGAACCACTCCTGGATCGGAGTGAGCGGCACCGCGCCGGTGGCCGGTCCGTCGCCGGTGTGCTGGGGAGCGGTGCCGACGACGCGGGCCAGCTCGGCGACGGTCTGGTGGGTGAACAGGTCCCGGGTGGCCAGATGCAGGCCCTCGCGGCGCAGCCGGGAGACCACCTGCATGCTAAGGATCGAGTCACCGCCCAGGACGAAGAAGTTGTCGTCCACGCCGATGTCCTCCACGCCGAGGACGTCGGTCCAGACCTGTGCGATGCGGCGTTCGGTGCCGGTACGGGGCGCGGTGCGCGGGCCGGCCGCGACGGCGGTGTGCGCGGTGGCGGGTGCGGGCAGGGCCCGCCGGTCCGTCTTGCCGTTGGGGGTCAGCGGCAGCCGCTCCAGCGGCACGAACACGGACGGCACCATGTGCGGGGGCAGCAGCGCGGCGAGGTCTTCGCGCAGCGCGGCGATCGGCAGCCCCTGCGCGACGGCATCGGCATCGGCGCCTGCTCCAGACTCAGTTCCAGTTCCAGCGTCACCGCCTGCCCCAGCACCTGCGTCACCGCCTGCTGGGACGACGTACGCCACCAACCGCCCGTGGCCGTCCGCTGGTTGACCGTCCGGGCCGTCGGTGCGGACCACGACCACCGCGTCGCGCACGTACGGGCTGCGGCGCAGCGCGCTCTCCGTCTCTCCCGGCTCGATGCGGAAGCCGCGCAGCTTGATCTGGTCGTCCGCGCGGCCGACGAAGCGCAGTTCGCCGTCGGCGCCCCAGCGCACCAGGTCGCCGGTCCGGTACATGCGCTCCCCGGCCGCGCCGAACGGGTCGGCGACGAACCGCCGGGCGGTCAGGCCAGGTCGGTGCAGGTAGCCGCGGGCCAGTCCGGGCCCCGCCACGTACAGTTCCCCCGTCACACAGGCCGGTACGGGGCGCAGGGCGGCGTCGAGGACGTACACGCGGGTGGCGCCGGCCGGGCGGCCGATCGGCGGTGCGCCGCCTGCCGGGCTCAGCGGGCCGGTCCAGGTGGCGACGACGGTCGCCTCGGTGGGCCCGTAGGAGTTGATCATCAGGCGGCCGGGGGCCCACCGCTCCACGAGGTCGGCCGGGCAGGCCTCGGCGCCGACGATCAGGGTGCGCAGGTGCGGCAGGTGCTCGGCGGTCTCCGGTGCCACGGTGGCGAGCGCGGCCGGTGGGACGAGGGTATGGCTGATGCGGCGCTCGGCGAGCACCTGGGCCAGCCGTTCACCGATCAGCGGCCCTTCCTCCCCTGTGACGAGGGTGGCGCCGCTGAGCAGGGAGACGCACAGTTCGAGGACAGAGGCGTCGAAGCTGGGAGAGGCGAACTGCAGCACCCGGTCGCCGGGGCCCGCCGCGTACCGCTCGGCGGCGGCCTCGGCGAAGCCCGCCAGCCCCCGGTGCGTCACCGTGACGCCCTTCGGTTTCCCGGTGGACCCGGAGGTGTAGATGACGTACGCCGGGTGGTCGGGGGTGAGGGCGGTGACACGGACCGCGCCGGAGGGCACGGTGTCCGGGCCGGTGGGCGCGGTGTCCGCGCCGGTGGGCGCGGTGTCCGGGCCGGTGGGTGCGGTGTCCGCGCCGTCCGCCACCCATATTCGCGCTGTCTCCGCTATCTCGGCCGGATCGTCGAGGACCACCCGGGCGCCCGCGTCGCGGACCATGAACTCCCGCCGCTGTGCGGGGTAGTTCGGGTCGACGGGCAGGAAGGCGGCGCCCGCCTTGGCGACGGCGAGCTGCGCCACCACCGTCTCGGCGGTGCGGGGCAGGGCGAGGGCCACGACGTCCTCGGGGCCGACCCCGCGGGCGATCAGCCGGTGCGCGAGCCGGTCGGCGGCGCGGTCGAGTTCGGCGTACGACAGCTGCCGTCCGGTGTCCTCCAGCGCCACGGCGTCGGGGGTGGCGGCCACCTGCCGTTCGAACAGGCCCGGCAGTGTCGCCACCGGTACCGGCCGGGCCGTGCCGCGCCCCTGCTCCAGCAGGGCCTTCAGTTCCTCGTCGGAGGCGAGCGGCAGGGCGCCGAGAGAGCGGTGCGGGTCGTCCGCCACGGCGGTCAGCAGCGTGGCCAGCTGATCGGCGAGGTGCTCGGCCGTGGCCGCGTCGAACAGGTCGGTGTTGTAGGTGAGCAGGCCGTCCAGCGCGCCGGTGTCCGCCTCGGCGAACTCCAGGGTGAGATCGAACGCCGCGTGCTGGAGCTCGGTCTCGACGGCGGACACCTCCAGGTCCGGCACATCGAGACCGGCGGCCGGGGTGTTCTGCAGGACGACCATCACCTGGAACAGCGGGGTCCGGCTGGTGTCGCGTACCGGACGCACCTCGTCGACCACCTGCTCGAACGGCACCTCCTGGTGGGCGAAGGCGGCCAGCACGGTCCGCCGGACGTCGTCGAGGAACTCGGCGAAGGGACGCTCGGCGTCGACCCGCGAGCGCAGTACCAGTGTGTTGACGAAGAAGCCGATCAGGTGCTGGATCTCGGCCTGGTCCCGGCCCGAGGTGACCGTGCCGACGGTGACGTCCTGACTGCCGCACAGCCGGGCCAGGAAGGTCTGGGCGGCGGCGACCAGCGTGGTGAAGAGGGTCACTCCCCGGTCCCGGCCCACCTGTCCGAGACGGCGCGCGACGCCGGACGGCAGGGTCAGCCGGGCGGTCGCACCGGACCGGGTGCGCATAGGCGGGCGGGGCCGGTCGGTGGGCAGGTCCAGCGGCTCGATGTCCGCCAACTGCTCTTTCCAGTAGCCCAGTTGCTGTTCATGTCCGCTGGTGGTGCGCTGCCAGTTGGCGTAGTCGGCGTACTGGACCGGCAGCGGCGGCAACGGCCCGGTGGCCGCGTCGAGTTCGGCCCGGTAGAGGTGGGCGAGATCGCCGGTGAGAACGGCGGTCGACCAGCCGTCGGTGACGATGTGGTGCAGCGTGAGCGTCAGGACGTGCTCGTCGTCGGCCAGCCGGATCAGGCCGGTCCTCAGCAACGGGCCCTCACGCAGGTCGAAGGGGAGGGCGCGGTCGGCCGCGAGCCGCTTCTCCAGGCGGGCCGTGCGGTCGCCCTCCGGCAGCTCGGACAGGTCGTGGAGCGGCAGCGGTACCTCCTGCGGCGGCTGGACGATCTGTACGCCCCTGCCGTCCACCGTGTCGAAGGTGGTACGCAGCGACTCGTGCCGTGTCACCAGCTTCCGCAGGGCCGCCGCGAGGGCCCGGGTGTCGAGCCGGCCGCGCAGGCGTAGCGCCAGGGCGGTGACGTACTCGGTGCCGCCGGGTGCGAACTCCTCCAGGAACCAGAGGCGTTGCTGCGCGTACGACATCGGTGCCGTCGCGTCCCGGGCCACCGGCACGATGACGGGGCGCTCGTCGTCCGCGGTCCGGTCCCCGGTGAGCAGCACGGCGAGCGCGGCGGGCGTCGGGTGGGTGAACACGACCCGCGGTGAGAGGGTGGTGCCGAACTCCTCGGCCAGGCGGGAGGCCAGGCGGATGCTGAGGATGGAGTCGCCGCCCAGCGCGAAGAAGTCGTCCTCCACGCCCGGCGGCCGGCCGCCCAGCACGTCGGCGAAGACCTCGGCGGTACGGCGTTCGGCCTCCGTGCGCGGTGCGGTCCGCTTGCCCTGTCCCGGGCCGGTGTCCCCTTCCGGAGCCGGGAGGGCGGCGTGGTCCACCTTGCCGTTGCCGCTCAGCGGGAGGGCCGTCAGCGCGACGAACGCGGAGGGCACCAGGTAGTCGGGCAGCGAGCGGCGGGCGTGGGCGCGCAGTTCGTCCGGGTCGTCCCCTGCCGGACCGACGATGTAGGCGACCAGGCGGCGGGCGCCCGGCCGGTCCTCGCGGGCCACCACCGCCACGTCCGCGACGCCGGGGTGGGGCGCCAGCGCGGCGGCCACCTCGCCGGGCTCCACCCGGAAGCCGCGGATCTTCACCTGGTCGTCGGCGCGGCCCAGGAACTCGACCGTGCCGTCCGGGCGGCGCCGGGCCAGGTCGCCGGTGCGGTACATCCGGGCGCCGGGCGGTCCCAGGGGGTCCGCGAGGAAGCGGCGTGCGCTCTCACCGGGGCGACCCAGGTAGCCGCGTGCCACGCCCTCGCCGGCGATGTACAGCTCGCCCGCGCAGCCCGGCGGGACGGGGCGCATCCGCGCGTCCAGGACGTGGACCCGTTTGTCGTCGAGCGGCCTGCCGACGGGAACGGTGTCGGGGACGGCCGCCGCGTCGTCGAGGGCGTGGGAGGTGGCGAAGGTGGTGGTCTCGGTCGGTCCGTAGCCGTCCACCACGGTCAGGCCGGGGCAGGCGGTCAGTACGCGTCGTACGGCCGCCGCGGGGACCACGTCGCCGCCGGTCCACACCTGGCGCAGGCCCGCGAAGGCGTCGGGCGCGTCCTGCGCCAGCAGCCGGAAGAGACCGGCCGTCAGCCACACGGAGGTCAGACCGGCGCCGCCGGAACGCCCGGTCTCCACGGGCCGCCGGAGATCCGCGCCTCGCAGACCGTCACGGGAACGCCCGACCTCGCCGACGCGCCCGCCACCGTCCGAGCACTCGACATCCCCGGCCCGCCCGAGGCCCGCGCCTCGCAGGCCGTCACCGGAGCGGCCGATCTCGCCGACGCGCCCGCCGTCCTCGGACGTTCCCATGGTCTCGGCGCACAGGCCGGCACCGGAGCGCCCGACGGTCTCGGTTCGCCCGTCGGCGCCGGAACGGTCGATGCCGTCGGGGGCGGTCTGTTCGTCGTCCGCGGCTCGCGGGGCCGTGCCGATCAGACGCCGCAGCAAGGCCGCGTCCACCGTCTCCCCGGGGGCCACGACCACGCAGCCGCCGGTCAGCAGGGGCGCCCACACCTCGAAGGTCGCGGCGTCGAACGCGACCGGCGAGTGCAGCAGCACGCGGGCGCACACACCGTCGGTGAAACGGCTGTCGGTGGCCAGCGACGCCACGTCGCGATGGCGTACCGCCACGGCCTTGGGCAGGCCGGTGGATCCGGAGGTGAACATGACGTAGGCCAGCCGGTCGGGATCCGCCGGCCCGGTCGCCGCTCCCGCGAGGGGGGCCGGTCCGGACGCCGTTCCCGTCAGGGGGACGTGGCTGGCCGCGGCGACGTCCTCGGCGGTGAGCCGGGCCCTGACGTTCGCCTGCGCGAGCATGGTCCGGCGCCGCTCCTCGGGGGCGCGGCCGTCGACCGGCACGTAGGCGCCGCCCGCCTTGAGGACCGCGAGCTGGGCGACGACGAGTTCGGCGCAGCGGTCCATGAGCAGGGCCACCCCGTCCTCGGCGGCGAGGCCGTCGGCGAGCAGCCGGGACGCCACCCGGTCGGACCAGTCGGCGAGTTCACGGTAGGTCAGCCGTCGGTCGCCGTCGTCCAGGGCGAGCGCGTCCGGGGTGCGGCGGGCCTGCTCGGCGAACAGGTCCACGGGGCTGCGCGGTTCCACCCGGCGGGCGGTGGTGTTCCACCGCTCCAGCAGTCGCCGGTCCCCGGCGGTGAGCGGATCGAGAGCGCCGACCTCGCCGTCGATGCCGTCGGCGAACCGGGTGAGCAGGGTGGCCAGGCGAGCTGTCGCCCGTTCCACCGTGGCGCGGTCGAAGAAGGCGGGGTCGTAGGCCAGGTCGAAGCCGAGCCGGTCGCTCAGGTGGGCGCGCAGGCACAGCGGGAAGGTGGTCGCGTCGTCGGCGCGTACCTCGGCCACTCCCACACCCGTCCGGGCGGTGGCCGACTCGTCGACGGGATAGTTCTCGAAGACCACCATGCTGTCGAACAGGGCCTGTCCGGCGGGGACTTCGGTCAGCGACTGGATACGGGCGAGGGAGAGGAAGTCGAAGCGCCGGTCCTCGCTCTGCGCCTCCTGAAGGCCCCGCAGCCAGGCGCGGACGCCGTCGCCCCGGACCCGTACCCGGGTGGGCACGGTGTTGATGAACATGCCGATCATGGTGTCGACGCCGGGCAGTTCGGCGGGCCGGCCGGAGACGGTCGTACCGAAGACGACGTCGTCGCGCCCGCTGTAGCGGGCCAGCAGCAGCGCCCAGGCCGCCTGTACGACGGTGTTCACGGTCAGTCCGGCGCGGGCCGCCGTCTCCCGCAGCCGCAGCGACACCTCCCCGTCCAGCTCGTGGTGCACGGACTCCGCGGAGCGGGCCCGGTGTGCCTCGGCGGGGGTGCGGTCGTACGGCAGCGGGGTGCGCTCGGTGACACCGGTGAGGGTGTCGGTCCAGTGGCGTTCGGCCGCGCCCTCGTCCTGTTCCCGCAGCCAGCGCACGAAGTCCGCGAACGGCCGCCGCACCGGCGGTGCGGTGTCCTGGCCGCCGGTGAGCGCGGCGTACCGCTCGCACACCTCGGTGAGCAGCTGCCCGGTGCTCCAGCCGTCGAGGATGAGGTGGTGGGAGGACCACAGCAGCAGTGCCTCGTCACCGGGCAGCGCGGCCAGGGTGATCCGGGTGAGCGGCGCGGCCGTCAGGTCCATGCCCGCCGCGCGGTCCTCGACGAGCAGCCGCTCCGTCGCGGCGGCGCGCTCCTCGCGGGTCAGGGTCCGCCAGTCCAGGTGGGTGACGGGCAGTTCCGCGTGGTGGTGGACGACCTGGACGGGGTGCGGCAGGCCCTGCCAGTGGACGTCGGTGCGCAGGACAGGGGTACGGTCGGCGACCTCCTGCCAGGCCGCCGCGAACGCCCTCGGGTCACCGACTCCCGTCAGCCGTACGGCCGTACGGTCGAAGTAGGCCCCGGCGGTGTCGACCAGTCCGTGGAAGAGCATGCCGGACTGCAGGGGCGTCAGCGGCAGGACGTCGGCCACGTGCCGTCCGTCGCCCACCAGCCGGTCGAGCTGCTGCTGGGAGAGACAAGCGAGGGGGAAGTCCGAGGGGGTACGGCCGCCCGCGTCCGGCTCCGCGCAGTGGGCCACGATGTCGCGCAGCGCCACGCACATCTGCTCGGCCAGGTGCCGCACGGTGGACTCGTCGTATACGGCCGCCGGGTAGGTCCAGCCGAGTTCGAGCCGTCCCTCCTGGACCACGCCCGTGATGTCCAGCAGGTAGGGGCGGGTCTCGTCCGGGTCGGCGTCGCGGCCGGCCGGCGGGAGCGCCGCCGCCCCGTACAGGCCGTCCTCGGTGCCGCCGCCCGTGTCCCAGCGCCCGTGGTAGTTGAAGCCGACCCGTGGGTGGGAGGCGTCGGCGAGCGGGCTGTCCGGCAGGAGGTGGCGCAGGGCTCCGTGGCTCAGGCCGTGCAGCGGCACCGCGCGCAACTGCTCCTTGACGGAGCGCAGGGTGGCGCGCCAGTCGGCACCGGGTGCGACGGTCAGGGCGAGGGGGAACTCGGCGGTGAACCAGCCGACGGTCCGGGACAGGTCCACGTCGTCGAACAGGTCCTCCCGGCCGTGCCCCTCCACCCCGACGAGGACGGTGTCGCGCCCGCACCAGCGGGCCAGCGTACGGCCGAGCGCGCTGAGCAGCACGTCGTTGACCTGGGTGCGGTAGACCTCGGGCACCCGGCGCAGCAGCGCCTCGGTCTCCTCCTCGGCCAGCGTCACGGTGACGGTGGCGGCGGCGTCGTGGGTGTTGCGGCCCGGCCTCCCGGCGGGCAGGTCGGCGGGGGCGGCGACGGTGCGGGTCCAGTGCGCCAGGTCGGCGTCCAGGGCACCGGACCGCGTGTGCTGCTCCAGTCGCTGCGCCCAGCGGCCGTACGAGGTGCCGGCCGGCGGAAGTTCGACGGGCTGCCCGGTCGCGGCGGCGCGGTGGGCGGTCTCCAGGTCGGCGAGCAGGATGCGCCAGGAGACGCCGTCGACGACCAGGTGGTGCACGGTGAACAGCAGTTGGGCCGGGCGTTCCGGGCCCCGGTCGAACAGCAGGACCCGTACGACCCGGCCCTCGGTGGGATCCAGCGCCCCCTGTGCGGCGTCCGCCGCGCGCTGTACCTGCGCCTCCAGATCCGGGGCGTCCAGGTGGGACGTGTCGTAGCTCGTGAACACGGCGTGCGGTGCTTGCGGCAGCACCTGCTGGCGCCAGCCGTCCTCGGTGTGCCGGAAGCGGGTCCGCAGGGCCGGATGGCGGCCCACGAGGGCGTCGACCGCCTGCTCCAGCGCCGAGAGGTCGGTGCCGACGGCCAGTTCCAGCCGCTGGGTCATGGTGAACCGCAACGCGTCACCGGGACGCCGGTGGTCGAGGTACCAGCGCTGGATCGGCGTCAGCGGGGCCTCGGCGGGCGGGGTGTCGTCCGTACCGTCCGCCGGCCGGGGCGCCGACTCGGCGACGCGCAGGGCGAGTTCGGCGACGGTCTGGTGGCGGAAGACGTCCTTGGTGGTCAGGGCGAGGCCCGTCCGGCGGGCGCGGGAGACGATCTGGATGCTGAGGATGGAGTCGCCGCCGAGCGCGAAGAAGTTGTCCCGCGCGCCGACCCGCTCCACACCGAGCACCTCGGCCCAGATGGCTGCCAGCCGTTCCTCGGTGCCTGGGCGGGGTGCCACGTACGGCGTGCCGCTGTCGGGCTGGGCCGCCGGTGCGGGCAGTGCGCGGCGGTCGGTCTTGCCGCCGCTGGTGCGCGGTATGCGGGTCAGCGGCACGAACGCGGTGGGCACCAGGTGGTCCGGCAGGGTCCGCCGCAGCCGCACCCGCAGCTCGTCGGCGGAGGGGGCGTGCTGCCCGGTGGGCACGACGTACGCCACCAGCATGGTACGTCCGGCGTGTTCGCGGGCGGTCACGGCGGCGTCGGTGACGTCCGGCAGCGCGAGCAGCGCGGCCTCGACCTCGCCTGGCTCGATACGGAACCCGCGGATCTTGACCTGCTCGTCGACCCGGCCCAGGAACTCCAGCGCCCCCGACGCGGTCCACCGGGCCCGGTCGCCGGTGCGGTACATCCGCTCCCCCGGTGCCGTGAACGCGTCGGACGCGTCGGCCGGACGGGACGCTCCGAACGGATCGGCGATGAAGCGGGCGGCGGTGAGGCCCGGCCGGTTCAGGTAGCCGCGGGCGACCTGCGCCCCGGCGAGATACAGCTCGCCCGGTACGCCGGGCGGGACCGGGCGCAGGGCGCGGTCGAGCACGTAGGCGCGCAGGTTGCGGCCCGGCCGGCCGATGACCGGGCGTCCGCGGTGGTCGGCGCAGCGGCCGTAGACGGCGTCCACGGTCGTCTCGGTGGGGCCGTACATGTTGTACGCGGTGACGCCGAAGTCGTCGTGGGCCGCGCACAGTTCGGCCCAGGTGTCGGGGCCGACCGCCTCGCCGCCCACCAGCAGCAGCCGCGGGTGGTGGCGGCCGGGGGTGAGGAGTCCGGCGGCGGTGAGTTCGCGGAGGAAGGACGGGGTGACGTTCACCAGGTCCAGTTCCCGCTCGTCGACCTGGGCGCAGAACGCCTCGGGGTCCAGGCGTACGTCCTCGTCGACGAGGTGGACCTCCTGGCCGAGGGCGAGCAGCAGCGGACCCTCCCAGGAGGTGTCGAAGGAGAAGGAGGCGCTGAGCGCGGCCTTGAGCCGTCGTCCGTCGGCGGTGTGCGGGGCGACGAGTCCTTCCCGGTGGTCGTGGCAGAGGTTGACCAGGTGGCGGTGTTCCACCGTGACGCCCTTGGGGCGGCCGGTGGAGCCGGAGGTGTAGATGATGTAAGCGGCGTTGTCCGGGTGCAGCGGAGCGAGCCGGTCGGCGTCGGTGGGGTCGTGGGCGGGCAGTTCGTCCCAGGGCGTCCCGCGCAGGGTGTCGGCCGTCAGGACCGTGTGCGGCGCGGCGTCCTCGACGAGGAACGCGACACGCTCCTCGGGCAGGTCCGGGTCGAGGCAGAGCAGGGTGCCGCCCGCCTTGAGCACGGCGAACACGGCCACCAGCAGCTGCGAGGTACGCGGCAGCCGCACGGCGACCACGCGCTCCGGGCCGATGCCCAGCGTGATCAGGTGATGGGCCAGCCGGTTGGCCCGCTCGTTCAGGGCCGCGAAGGTGAGCGTGCCGTCCCGGGCCACCAGGGCGGTGGCGTACGGGGTGCGGGCCGCCCGCGCCTCGAACAGGGCGGGGAAGTCACTGTCCGGCACGGGCAGCCGCCCGCCCTGCCACTCGTCGAGGACCTGCCGCTGTTCGGCGGTCGTCAGCAGCGGCAGAGCACGGGCGTCCCGGTGCGGATCCTGTACCGCCGCTTCCAGCAGCAACCGCAGCCGTACGGCAAGTCGTTCGGCGGTGTCCGCGTCGAACAGCCCGGTGTCGTACTCCAGATAGCCGGTCACGCCACCGTCACTCGCGTCGTTCTCGACGAAGTCGAAGGCGAGGTCGTAGGCGGCGTACCGGATCGGGGGCGTGAGCGGTTCGACGTCCAGGTCCGGCAGGTCGAGGTTCTCGGCGCCCAGGTTGTGCAGCGCCACCATCACCTGGAACAGCGGGGTGCGGCTGGTGTCCCGCTCGGGCTGGAGGGCGTCCACCAGTTTCTCGAAGGGCACGTCCTGGTGGGCGAACGCGTCCAGGGCGTTGGTGCGCACCCGTTCCAGCAGCGCACGGAACGACACTCCGGGCTCCACCCGGTTGCGCAGCACCAGGGTGTTGACGAACATGCCGACCACGTCGTGGAGTTCAGGCCGTTCACGGCCCGCCGTGACCGTGCCGACGGCGATGTCCTCCTGGTCGGACCAGCGGGAGAGCAGGACCGTGCAGGCCGTCAGCAGTGTCATGTAGAGGGTGGCGTCGGCCTCGTGGCCCGTCTCCCGCAGCCGCTCGGTGAGGGCGGCGGGGAGGGCGAAGGTCACCAGGGCGCCTTCCCGGTTGCGTACGGCGGGACGCGGCCGGTCGGTGGGCGGCTCCAGCGGGGTGATGCCGTCCAAGGTGCGCCGCCAGTAGGCGAGTTGCTCGGCCACCTCGTCGGTGCGGGCGCGTTGCCAGGCCGCGAAGTCCGCGTACCGCACGGGCAGGTGCGGCAGCCGGGGCGCGCGGCTCTCGCGGGCGGCCGTGTACAGCTCGCTCAGGTCCCGGCCCAGTACACCGGCCGACCAGCCGTCGGTGACGATGTGGTGGACGGCCAGGACCAGGACGTGCTCGTCCTCGGCCAGGCGTACGAGGCGGGCCCGTAGCAGGGGCCCGGCGCCCAGGTCGAAGGGGACGGACGCCTCGCGTTCCACGAGGGCGTCCAGGCGGTCGCGGGCGCCGGTGAGGTCGTCCAGCGGCAGGTCCACCGGGTACGGCCGGTGGACGATCTGCCGGGCACGGCCGTCCTGGCCGGCTTCGGCGAACGTGGTGCGCAACGCCTCGTGCCGGGCGACCAGTCCGTCGAGAGCGGCACGCAGGGCGTCGGCATGGAGCGTGCCGCGCAGGCGCAGCACGGACAGGGTCGTGTACTCGGTGCTGCCCGGCTCGAAGCGGTCGAGGAACCACAGCCGCTGCTGCGCGTACGACAGCGGCGCCGGGGCGTCCGGGTCCACGGCCGGGATGACATCCGCCGGTGCCCCGCCGTTCCGCGCCGGGTCGCCGAGTTCGGCGGCCAGGGCGGACAGCGTCGAGTGGGTGAACAGCAGCCGGGGCGAGACCTCCGTACCGAAGGCGGCGCGCAGCCGTGAGACGACCCGGACGGCGAGGATCGAGTCGCCGCCGAGGGCGAAGAAGTCGTCGTCGGCTCCCACCTCGTCGGTGTCGAGGACGTCCGCCCAGGCGGCGGCGACCGCACGCTCGGCGGGCGTGCGCGGCGCGACGCGCTCGGTGTCCATGGCGAAGCCGTCCGGTCCGGGGGCGGGCAGCGCGCGCCGGTCGAGTTTGCCGTTGACCGTCAGCGGAAGGGCCGCCATCGGCACGTACGCGGCGGGCACCATGTGTGCGGGCAGCAGCCGCTCCAGGTGGGCGCGGAGTTCGGCGGCGGGCGGCGGTTCGGTGCCGCCCCGGCCGACGACGTGGGCCACCAGCCGGCGCGTCCCCGAGCCGTCCTCGTACACGCCGGCCGCCGCGTCGCCGACGCCCGGGTGGGTGTGCAGGGCGGCCTCGATCTCGCCGGGTTCGATGCGGTAGCCGCGGATCTTCACCTGCTGGTCGGCGCGGCCCAGGTACTCCAGCGTGCCGTCGGCCCGCCGGCGGGCCCGGTCGCCGGTGCGGTACATCCGCCGCCCCGGCGCCGCGAACGGGTCGGACGCCGCGAACGGGTCGGCGAGGAAGCGGGTCGCGGTCAGGCCGGGCCTTCTCAGGTAGCCGCGTGCCAGGCCCTCCCCCGCCACGTACATCTCGCCCACGGCTCCGGGCGGTACCGGGGCCAGGTCGCCGTCGAGGACATGGATCCGCAGGTCGGGTATGCCGGTGCCGATCGGGCTCGCGGCGCCCGTGCGGGCCGTGGTGCGGTCCAGCGGCTCGTAGGTGACGTGCACGGTGGTCTCGGTGATGCCGTACATGTTGACCAGGCGTGGCGCGGTGTCGGGGTGGTGCGCGTACCACTCGGCGAGGCGGTCGACGTCCAGGGCCTCGCCGCCGAAGACCACGGTGCGCAGCGCCAGTCGGGCGCTGAGTTCAGGGTGTTCGGCGTCGGCGCGGGCCAGTGGGTAGAAGGCGGACGGGGTCTGGTTGAGGACGGTGACCCGCTCGTCGGCGAGGAGCCGCAGGAAGTCCTCCGGGGAGCGGGCGGTGTCGTCGGGGACGACGACGAGCCGGCCGCCGTGCAGCAGGGCACCCCACAGTTCCCAGACGGAGAAGTCGAAGGCGTAGGAGTGGAACAGGGTCCACACGTCGCTCTCGTCGAAGCCGAACCAGTGGCGGGTGCGGCTGAACAGGCGCACGACGTTGGCGTGCGGGACGACCACGCCCTTGGGGCGGCCGGTGGAGCCGGAGGTGTAGATGGCGTAGGCGGGGCTCTCCGGCAGGGGGCGGCGGGCCGGGGCGGGTCCGGTGGCCGGGCGCCGGGCGAGGTCGGCCCGTACGTCGGGGGCGTCCAGTACGAGGAGCGGGACACCGGCGCCCCGCACGCGTCCGGCGGCCTCCGTGGTCGTCACCAGGGTCACCGGGGCGGCGTCGTCCAGCAGTTGGGCGACGCGTTCGGCGGGCAGCTTCGGGTCGATGGGCAGATAGGCGGCGCCCGTCTTGAGCACCGCGAGGACCGCCACGACGAGGTCGGTGGAGCGGGGCAGGGCGAGGGCCACGAACCGCTCGGGTCCGGCGCCGGCCTCGGCCAGCCGGTGGGCGAGGCGGCCGGCCGCCGCGTCGAGCGTGGCGTAGTCGAGGTGGTCGGTGCCACAGGTGACGGCGGGGGCGTCGGGGGTGCGGGCGGCCCGGGCCTCGAACAGGTCCACCAGGGTGTCCGTCGGCCGGCCGTGCTCGGTGCCGTTGAAGTCGACCAGCATGCGCCGCCGTTCCTCGGCGGTCGTCCAGGCCAGGGCGCGCAGCGGCCGGTCGGGATGCTCGGCGATCTGCGTGAGGAGCAACCGGAGGCGGTCGGCGAGCGCCCGGACGGTGTCGACGTCGAAGAGGTCCGGGTCGTAGGCCAGGTCGAAGCCGAGCCGCTCACCCTGGTAGGCGCGCAGCACCAGCGGGTAGTTGGTGGCGTCCCGGGAGGCGACGTCCACCAGCCGCACTCCGGAGCCGGAGGTGCGGGCCGCGTCGAAGGGGTAGTTCTCGAAGGCGACCATGCTGTGGAAGAGCGGGGTGCCGGACGGTACGTCGCTCAGGGCGGTCAGCTCGGCCAGGGAAGCGGCGGCGAACCGCCGTGACTCGGCCTGTACGTCCTGGAGTTCGCGCAGCCAGTCGGCGGCCGGGCGGTGGCCGTCGACCTGGACGCGGGTGGGCACGGTGTTGATGAACATGCCCACCATCGACTCCACGCCGGGCAGTTCGTCGGGGCGGCCGGAGACGGTGGTGCCGAACACCACGTCCGGCTCGGCGCTGTGGCGGGCCAGCAGCAGCGCCCAGGCGCCCTGCACGACGGTGTTCACGGTCAGTCCGGCGTCGCGCGCGGTGCGGGCCAGCGTCGCGGACACCGCGTCGGACAGCTCCGCCGTGTGGACGTCCGCCGACCGGCTCTCGTGCGTGCCGGTCAGGGGCCGGTCGACGGGCAGCGGCGTGGGTGAGGCGAAGCCCCGGAGGGTTTCCCGCCAGTGCGCACGCGAGGCCTCGGCGTCCTGGTCGGCCAGCCAGCGCACGTAGTCGGCGAAGGACCGGCGCACGGGCGGGCTCGGCTCGCCGCCGACGGTGAGCGTGGCGTACTCCTCGCACACCTCCGTCAGCACCTGGGCCAGGCTCCAGCCGTCGAGGATGAGGTGGTGGGAGGTCCACAGCAGGTGCAGCCGGGCGTCGGGCAGCCGGACCAGGGTGAGCCGCATCAGCGGTGCCGAGGCGAGGTCGATGCCGTGTGCGAGGTCGTCGGCGCGGAGCCCGTCGAGCCGGTCGGCGCGCTCCTTGGGATCCACGTCCCGCCAGTCGAGCTGCGTGAGGGGCACCCGCACGTCCCGGTGCACGATCTGGAGGGGGGCGGGCACGTCCTGCCACACGACCGAGGTCCGCAGCGCGGGTGTGCGGTCGGTGACCCGCTGCCAGGCCAGGCCGAACGTGTGCGGGTCGGCCACACCGTCCAGCAGCAGGGCGGCCTGGTCCACGTACACGTCGTCGGCGCCGCCCACCAGGCGGTGGAAGAGCATGCCCTCCTGGAGCGGGGTGAGCGGGAGCAGGTCCTCCACCGCACGCCCGTCGCCGGCGAGGCGGTCCACGCCGGCCTGGTCCAGGCGGGCGAGCGGGAAGTCGGAGGGGGTGCGACCGCCCGCGCCGGGACGGGCGCAGTGCTCGGCGATCGCGGCGAGGGCCGCCACCATGCCCTGCGCCAACTCCCGTACGGTGTCCGGCGTGTGGGCCTGGTCGCTGTAGTGCCAGGTGATCTCCAGCTCGCCGTCGGCGACCACGGCGGAGATGTCGAGCAGGTGGTCGAGGGGTTCGTCGGCGGCCATGTCCCGGCCGGGCACTTCGGCGGCCGGTGCGAAGTCCGCTCCGGCGGCGCTGTCCCACTGCCCGTGGTAGTTGAAGCACACCTGGGGCAGCGGCACCTCGCGCAGGGCGCGGGCGGCCGGGTCGGGCGAGCCCAGGCGTGCCAGCGCCTCGTAGCTCAGTCCGCGCCTGGGCACGGCCCGCAGCCGTTCCTTGACGGCCTTCAGGGTGCCGCCCCAGTCGGGTGCGGCGGGCGTTCCGGCCGGGGTGAGGGTGACGGGGTACTGGGAGGTGAACCAGCCCACCGTGCGGGACAGGTCCACGTCCCCCGGGATCAGGTCCTCGCGCCCGTGGCCCTCCAGGGCGACGGTCACGTGCCCGGTGCCCGTCCAGTCGGCAAGGATTCTGCTCAACGCGCTGAGCAGGACGTCGTTGACCTGCGTGCGGTAGGCGGCGGGCACCCGGCGCAACAACGCCTCGGTGGTGGCGCGGTCCACTCGGGTACGGACGGTGCGCACGGTTGCGGCGAGCGGGGTTCCCCGGCGGTCCACCGGCAGCGGGGTACGGGGCCGGGTCGCCTCCGTGGTCCAGTACGGCAGGTCGTCGTCCAGGTCGCCGGCCCGCGTCAGGCGGGCGAGGTCGGCGGCCCAGTCGGTGAACGGCGTGGGTACGGGCTCCAGTTGGACGGCCTCGCCCGCTGCCGCCTGCCGGTAGGCCTGCTGCAGGTCGGCGAGCAGGATCCGCCAGGACACGCTGTCCACGGCCAAGTGGTGTGCGGTGACGAACAGTTGGGGGCGTTCGCCGGGCGGGGGCAGGAGCAGGGCGGCGCGCAGCAGGGCGCCGGTCGCCGGGTCGAGGGCGGCGCGGGCGGTGTCGGCGGCCGTGAGGCGGGCCGCCGCGGGGTCCGCGGCGCCGGACAGGTCGTGCCGGGTCAGCAGCCCCGTGGTCGGCCCTTCGCCGGGGTGCTGCCACCAAACGCCACGGGTGTCACCGGTATCGCCGGTGTCACCGGTCTCTCCCCTCTGGCCGGTCCCGCCGCTGCGGGCGAAGCGGGTGCGCAGGGACGGGTGGTGGGCGGCCAGCGCTTCCACGGCGCGTTCCAGCGCGGGTTCGTCGACGTCGTACGGCAGGTCGAGCAGCATCGACATGCTGAAGGGCCGCAGGCGGCCGTCCCGGTCGCCGTGTGTGGCGGCGTACCACTCCTGCACCGGGGTCAGCGGGGCGGGCCCGTCCTCGCTCGGCCGGCGGGGCGCGGGTGTCTCGGCGGTGCGCAGGGACGCGGCGGCGGCCAGGTCGGCGACGGTCTGGTGGCGGAAGACGTCCCGCGAGGTCAGGTGCAGACCTGCCGCGCGGGCGCGGGAGACGGCCTGGATGCTGAGGATGGAGTCGCCGCCGAGTTCGAAGAAGTTGTCGGTGACGCCCACCCGCGTGACACCCAGTACCTCCGCCCAGACACCGGCCAGCGTCTCCTCGTCCGGGGTGCGCGGTGCGACGAACTCCCGCTCGCGCGGGGCCGATTCGAGATCGGGGGCGGGCAGGGCGTGGCGGTCCAGCTTGCCGCTGGTGGTCAGCGGCAGCGCGTCGAGCACGGTGAACGACGACGGCACCATGTGGTCGGGCAGGACACGCCGGCAGGCGGCCCGCAGCTCCGCGGCGGCGGGCGGTTCGGCGTCCGCGGCCGGTACGGCGTAGGCGGCGAGCCGCAGATGGCCGTGCGCGTCGGGGAGCGCGACGACCGCGGCGCCGGTGAGGCCCGGCAGGCCGAGGAGGGCTGCCTCGACCTCGCCGGGCTCGATGCGGTGACCGCGTACCTTCACCTGGTCGTCGGCCCGCCCGAGGTAGTCGAGACGTCCGTCGGCGGTCCAGCGGGCCAGGTCGCCCGTGCGGTACATCCGGGTTCCGGGCGGGCCGAACGGGTCGGCGAGGAAGCGCGCGGCGGTCAGCCCGGGCCGGCCCGCGTAGCCGCGGGCGACCTGCTCGCCCGCCAGGTACAGCTCGCCGCCGACACCGGGCGGCACCGGGTGGAGGCGGCCGTCGAGGACGTACGCGCGGACGTTGGGCAGCGGCCTGCCCACCAGGGGGCGCCCGTCGCCCTCGATACGGCAGACGAGGGCGTCGACCGTGCACTCGGTGGGGCCGTAGAAGTTGTACGCGGCCACGCCCGGGTGGCCGGCCAGCTCGCGCCACAGGCCGGGGCCGATCGCCTCGCCGCCGAGCATCAGGACGCGGGGGTGGTGGCGCGGGTCGGTGAGCAGTCCGGCGGGCAGCAGTTGGCGCAGGTAGGAGGGGGTGAGGTCGAGGAAGTCGACGCGGTGCTCGACGACGTACTCGACCAGCGCGGCGGCGTCGAGCCTGGTCGCCTCGTCGACCAGGTGCAGCGGGTGGCCGTCGGCCATCAGCAGCACGCCCTC
This sequence comes from Streptomyces sp. NPDC017991, assembly GCF_044328075.1. Lineage (NCBI taxonomy): Bacteria > Bacillati > Actinomycetota > Actinomycetes > Kitasatosporales > Streptomycetaceae > Streptomyces > Streptomyces sp. NPDC017991. The sequence continues at coordinate 216,026 of NZ_JBIRGP010000001.1, forward strand.
CAACGAGGTGTCGAAGGAGAACGACGCGGTCAGCGCCACCCTCAGTGGACCGCCTCCCGCGTCGGCCACGAAGCCCTCGCGGTGCGCGGCCAGCAGATGCGCGAGCGACCGGTGCGTCACGGCGACACCCTTGGGACGCCCGGTGGAGCCGGAGGTGTAGATGACGTACGCGGTGGAGTCCGGGTCGGGGGCCGCGACGGCCACGCCGGCCCCCGAGCCCGAAAGCGCGCCCGGATCGGTGGTCGGCTCCCGGTGCCCGCCCGGGGCGGCGTCCGGGGCGGTGTCCGAGGCGGTGTCCGGCAGGGGCGCTTCCGCTGACCCGGGCGCGGGCGCGGGCTCGGGCTCGGGCTCGGGCACCGGCACCGCCCGCAGCGCCGTCTCGTCCAGCACCAGCGTGGGTCGGGCGTCCTCCAGCAGGAAGCGGACCCGCTCCTCCGGCAGCGCGAGGTCCAGGGGCAGATAGCCGGCGCCGGACTTCCAGACGGCGAGGATCGCCACGATCATGTCGGCGGTACGCGGCAGCCGCAGCGCGACCAGGCGTTCGGGGCCGGCGCCCCGGGCGACGAGGTGGCGGGCGAGCCGGTCGGCCCGGGTGTTGAGCGTCGCGTAGTCGAGGCGCTCCTCCCCCGCGACCAGCGCGGTGGCGTGCGGAACGCGGTCCGCCTGCCGGGCGAAGAGCTCGGGGCAGGTGAGGGCGGGAACGGCCCGTGCGGTGGCGTTCCACTCCTCCGTGATCCGCCGGGCCTCGTCCGGACCGAGCAGGGGCAGCGAGCCCAACGGGCGGTCCGGCGCGGTCGCGGCGCCCTCCAGGGTGCGTGACAGCTGGTCGGTCAGCCGTTGCGCGGTGGCCGTGTCGAAGAGGTCGGTGCGGTACTCCAGCAGGCCGGTCAGCCCGTCCCCGTCGGGGACGAACTCGACGCTGAGGTCGAAGGTGGCCGCCTGCCGGGGCACCGCGACCGGCGAGGCGGTCAGATCGCGCAGGGCGGGGGCGGCGGGCGGCGCCGGATGGAGGAGGACCATCACGTCGAACAGGGGGTTGCGGCCCGCCTCGCGGGCCACGCCCACCGCCTCCACCAACCGCTCGAACGGCGTGTCGCCGTGCGCGAAGGCGTCGTTGACGGTGGTCGCCGCGGCCCCGAGCAGGTCGCGGAAGGAGCCGTCCGTGTCCACGGGGGTGCGCAGGACGACCGTGTTGGCGAAGAAGCCGACGGCACGTTCCAGGTCGGTGCGGGAGCGGCCCGGGGTGAGGGAGCCGACGGTGATGTCGTCCTGCCCGGACCAGCGGGCCAGCAGGGCCTGGCAGGCCGCGACCAGGGAGGTGAACAGGGTGGTGTGCTGCTCGCCCGCCAGCTCCCGCAGCCGTGCGGTGGTCTCCGCGGGCACGGTGAAGGTGCGTACGGCGCCCGCACCGGACTCCTCACCGTCACGGGGGTGGTCCAGTGGCAGCCGGGAGGCGACGGCCCCCGACAACTGGTCTCTCCAGTAGCCGAGTTGCTTCTCCAGCCGAGGGCCGGTGAGCTGTTCGCGCTGCCATGCCGCGAAGTCCGGATACTGCGTCGCCACCGGCCCCGGTTCCGGCGCCGCGCCCCGGGCGAAGGCGTCGTACGCGGTGCACAGTTCCTCCAGCACGATCCCCATCGACCAGCCGTCGGTGATGATGTGATGGGCCGTCAGCAGCAGGGTGTGCGCGGTGTCCGCTTCGCGCAGGAGCAGGGCCCGCAGCAGCGGACCGGCGCCCAGGTCGAAGGGCCGCTCGTACTCCGCGAGCAGCGCCGCCTCCAGCGCGTACGGCGGCGTGTCGGCCACCGGGAGCGGCACCGGGGCCGCCGGTCGTACCGTCTGCGCGGGCCGTCCGTCGCTCTCCTCGAACGTGGTGCGCAGCGCCTCGTGCCGCTCGACGACGGTGTCCAGGGCGCGGGAGAGGGCGGTGCGGTCCAGCGGGCCGGTCAGGCGCAGGGCGACGGCGCTGTTGTAGCGGGCGTCGCCGGGGCGCAGCCGGTCCAGGAACCACAGCCGCTGCTGGGCGAAGGACAGGGGCAGCGGCCGGGTGCGGTCGGCGTGCGGGATGCCCTGGCGGGCGGTGGCGGCCCGGCCGGCGAGGCGGCGGCGCATCGCCTCCTGGAGGTCCTGGGGCAGGGCTTTGGCGCGGTCTCGCTTCGAAGACGTCATGGTCTGCCGGTCCTCACCGTTCGTCGTGGTCGCTGTCGCCGCGTGCGGCGTCTTCGAGTTCGCTGAGCACCTGTTCCTCCACCAGGTCGGCCAGGGCGGCGACCGTGCGGTGGACCAGGACGTCACGGGGTGTGAGGTGCACGCCGAAGGCGTCGTTGGCCCGTGAGGAGATGTGCAGGGCGCGCAGGGAGTCGCCGCCCAGGTCGAAGTAGTCGTCCTCGGCGCCGACGCGCGTGTCCAGCGCCTCCTCCCACAAACCGGCGAGGATCTCCTCGGTGGGGGTGCGGGGAGCGACGTGCTCCGCGGTCCGCGGCGCGTCCGGTGCGGGCGCGGGCAGGGCGGCCCGGTCGGTCTTGCCGTTCTCGGTGAGCGGGAAGCGCTCAAGGACGACGTACGCGGAAGGCACCATCGGGCCCGGCAGGCTCGCGGCGGCCAGCGCCCGCAGTTCGGCGGCGGTGGGGGTCTCGGCGTCGGGCACGCCCAGCAGGTGGGCGACCAGACGCGGCAGGCCCGGTTCGTCCTCCCGTACGCTCACCACGGCGTCCAGCACGGCCGGATGGCGTACGAGCGTGGCCTCGACCTCGCCCGCCTCGATGCGGTGACCGCGCAGCTTGAGCTGGTGGTCGGTGCGGCCCAGGTAGTGCAGTTCGCCGCGGGCGTCGCGTCGTACGAGGTCGCCGGTGCGGTACATACGGGTGCCGGGCGGCCCGAACGGGTCGGCGGTGAAGCGGGTCGCGGTCAGACCGGGACGCCCCAGATAGCCGCGGGCCAGCGCCGGTCCGCTCAGCCACAGTTCGCCCGCCACACCGTCCGGGACCGGCCGCCGCCGGGCGTCCAGGACGTACGCTCCGGTGGCGGGCAGCGGGCGGCCGATGGGCGGGGCGCTGCCGTTCGCCTCCAGGGGGTCCGACCAGGTGGCGACGACGGTGGCCTCGGTCGGTCCGTAGGAGTTGACCAGGCGGTGGTGCGGGGCCCAGCGGGCGACCAGGTCGGCGCCGCACGCGTCGGCGCCCACGGTCAGGGTCTTGAGGTCGGGCAGGGTGCCGGGGGTGTCCGGCGGCAGGGTACCGAGCGCGGCCGGGGGCAGCAGGGTGTGGGTGATGCGCTCGGTACGCAGCGTGTCGGCCAGTTCGGCGCCGAGCAGCGGACCGGGTCGTGGGACGACCAGGCGGGCGCCCTGCGGCAGGGACATGCACAGCTCCAGCACCGAGGCGTCGAAGCTGGGTGTGGCGAACGCCAGCACCCGGTCGTCCGGTGCCACCTGGTAGTGCGCGGCCTCGGCGGCGGCGAAGGCGGCCAGACCCCGGTGGGTGACCACGACGCCCTTGGGGGTGCCGGTGGAGCCGGAGGTGTAGATGACGTAGGCGGGATCGTCCAGGTCCAGCGGACGGCCGCGGTCGGCGTCGGTGGGCCGGTGGCCGGGCGTACCGTCCGGCGTGTCACGCCCCTCCTGGGCTTCGGACCCACCGTGCTCGTCCGCGAGCAGCGCGGACACCTCGGCGGCGTCGAGGGTGACGGCGGGCGCCGCGTCCCGCAGCATGAACGCCACCCGCTCCGGCGGGTAGTCGGGGTCCACCGGCAGGAAGGCGGCGCCTGCCTTGGTGACCGCGAGCTGGGCGAGGACCATGTCCGCCGAGCGCGGCAGGACCAGGGCGACGAGGCTGCCGGGGCCCGCGCCACGCGCGATGAGCCGGTGCGCCAGGCGGTTGGCCCGCTCCTCGGTCTCGGCGAAGGTCAGGGACAGGCCGGGCGCGCTCAGCGCCGTGGCCGTGGGACGGCGGTCCACCGCCGCCTCGATCAGGGCGGGCAGGGTCGCCGGCTCCACCGGTGCGAGTTGTGGGCGGGCGGGGCCGCGCAGCAGCCGGGCCCGTTCCCCGGGCGGCAGGATGTCGATCGTGTCCAGGCGGTCGGTGTCCTGGGCGGCGGCCAGTTCACCCAGTGTGCGCAGGAGTTGGGCGGCGAGGGAGGTGGCGGTGGCGGCGTCGAAGTGGCGCGGGTCGTAGCCGAGTTCGATGCCGAGCCGCTCGCCGGGCGAGATCACCACGGTGAGCGGGTAGTTGGTCGCCTCGCGGGCGTCGAGGTCGTGTACGTGGACGCCGTGGGCGCCGGCCGTGGCGTCGCCGACCGGGTAGTTCTCGAAGACCAGGAGGCTGTCGAACATCGGCGTCCCGGCGGGCAGCCCGCTCCACGCCTGCAGGTCGGTCAGGGGTACGTGATCGAAGCGCCGGTCCTCGGCCCGTACGGCCTGGGTGTCCCGCAGCCAGGTGTCGCAGGCCGCGCTCCCGTCCACGGTGACCCGGGCGGGCAGGGTGGTGATGAACAGGCCGGTGATGGTGTCGGCGCCGGGCAGGTCGGCGGGCCGCCCGGAGACGGTGGTGCCGAAGCACACCTCCCGTTCGCCGCTCCACCGCGACAGCAGCAGCGCCCAGGCGCCCTGCGCGACGGTGTTGAGGGTCAGGCGGTTGCGGCGGGCGAAGTCCTCCAGCCGCTTGGTCTCCTCCGTGTCCAGCCACTGGGACAGCCAGGTGTCGGAGCGGGCCGCGGAGCTCTGGGCGGGCCTGCGGTCGTAGGGCAGCGGCGTGGGAGCGGTGAGCTCCGTGAGGGCGCTCCTCCAGTGCTCCTCGGCGGGTGCGGTCTCCCGGGCTGCGAGCCAGGCCGCGTAGTCGCCGAACGGGCGGCGGTCCGGCAGCCGGGGTTCCTCGCCCCGGACGAGCGCCGCGTGGGCGGCCATGACGTCGGCCAGGACGTGGAAGACGCTCCAGCCGTCCAGCAGGACGTGGTGGAAGGTCCACACGACCCGTACCTGGTCCGGGCCGAGCCGGATCAGGGCCAGGCGCAGCAGCGGGGCGCGGTCCAGGGCCAGGCCGCGGGTCTTGTCCTCGGCGAGCAGCCGTTCCAGTGCGGTGTCGCGCGCGTCCGGGGTCAGCGCGCTCCAGTCGAGTTCGGTGACCGGCAGCACGGCGGTGCGGTGCACGGCCTGGAGCGGGGCGGGGACACCGTTCAGCACCACGGTGGTGCGCAGGACGGGTGTGCGGTCTACCACGTGCTGCCAGGCGGCGGCGAGCAGGCGCGGGTCGCGCACCCCGTCCGCGACGAACGTGATCTGCTCGACGTACATGCCCCGGCCGGGCTCGTCCAGGCCGTGCACGACCATGCCGGTCTGGGTGGGGGTGAGCGGATAGAGGTCCACGATGTCGCGGCCGGTGCCCACCAGCCGGTCCACCTCCTTCTGGTCCAGCGCCACCAGCGGGAAGTCGGACGGGCTACGGCCTCCGGCGCCGGCTTCGGCGCAGTGCCGCACGATGTGCCGCAGTTCGTCGGCCAGTTCGGTCGCCAGCCGGGCGACCGTGTCCCGCCGGTGCACCTCGCGCGAGTACGACCAGGTGAACTCCAGTCGCTCATCGGTGACTTGCCCGAGCAGGTCGAGCAGGTGCGGCCGGTCCGCCGCGCGGTCGAGGCCGCCGGCGAGTCCGGCGTACGGGGTGTGCAGCAAGCCGTCCGTGGTGGGGCTGCGGTCCTGCCGGCCCAGGTAGTTGAAGCCGACCTGCGGGAGTCCCGGCAGGCCGAGTCGGTCGCGGTCGGGGTGCAGGTGGCGCAGGGCGCCGTAGCCGAGCCCGCTCCTCGGCACGGCCCGCAGGCTCTCCTTGACGGACTTCAGCGCCGCCCCGGTGCCCGCGTCCCCGGGCACGTCCAGCGCGACGGGGAACATGGTGGTGAACCAGCCGACGGTACGGGCCAGGTCGACGTCGTCGAACAGTTCCTCACGGCCGTGGCCCTCCAGCGCCACCATGACCCGCTCCCGGCCGGTCCAGCGGCCGAGGACCCGTCCCAGGGCGCACAGCAGGACGTCGTTGACGCGGGTGCGGTAGACGTCCGGTACGTCCTGGAGCAGCCGCCGGGTGTCGTCGGCGTCCAGGCTCACCGTCACGGTCTCCTCGCAGGCGGCCGTGTTGGCGCCGGTGAGGTCGGTCGGCAGCGGGGTGGCATCGGCGGACAGGGCCTGCCAGTGGGTGAGTTCGTCGTCGAAGCCGCCGGAGGCGGTGTGGGCGGCCAGACGCCGGGCCCACGTACGGAAGGACGTGCTCTTCGGACCGAGATCGGCCCGCTCGCCCGCGCGCAGTGCCCGGTAGGCGGTCTCCAGGTCCTCCAGGACCAGGCGCCAGGAGACCGCGTCGACGACCAGGTGGTGGGCGGCCAGCAGCAGGACGGGGCGCCGGTCGTCGCCGCGCCGGCACAGGGCGGCCCGGAGCAGGGGCCCTTCGGCGAGGTCGAACCCGGCGCACAGGCGGTCGGCGAGGTCGCGTATCGCCGCGTCGGAGGCGTCGGACGCCTCACCCGGGGTCGACGCGTCGGGGCCGCCGGAAACGTCATGCGTCTCCAGTCGCGGCGCCTCCCCCGGCGCGGTCCCGTACTGCCGCCACCGTCCGTCGCCGGACGGCTCGAAGCGCAGACGCAGGGCGTCGTGGTGTTCCAGGACGACGGCCAGGGCGGCCCGCAGCAGCGTCTCGTCGGTGTCGGCGGCGAGGTGGAAGGAGACGGCCTGGGTCAACTGGGCGGGGTCGCCGGTGAGCTCGTCGAACAGCCAGTGCTGGACCGGAGTCAGCGGTACGTCCCCGACGACCGGGCCCTGTTCCGCCGCGGTCCGTGGGACCGCCGGGTTCTCGGCCGCGGCGGCCAGTTCGGCCACGGTCTGGTGGCGGAACAGGTGCCGGGGTGTCAGTGCGAGACCGGCCCTGCGGGCGGCGGAGACGATCTGGATCCCGAGGACGGAGTCGCCGCCGAGCGCGAAGTAGTTGTCCTGCGCGCCCACGTCGGGCACGCCCAGCACCTCGGACCAGATCGCGGCGAGCACCCGCTCGGCCTCGGTGCGCGGCGGGCGGTCGCCGCTCCCGCCCGGCGCCGACCACACGGGGTCGGGCAGCGCGCGCCGGTCCAGCTTGCCGGTGGCCCCCAGGGGCAGCCGCTCCAGCGGCACGACGAGCGCGGGGACCAGGTGGTCGGGGAGCGTACGCGCTAGGAAGGCCCGCAGTTCGGCGGAGCCGGGAAGCCCGGGGCCCTCGGGGACCACGTACGCCACCAGACGCTTGTGACCGTCGTGCTCGACCACGCGGGCGGCCGCCGCGGACACCTCGGGGTGCCGGGTCAACGCGGCCTCGACCTCGCCGAGTTCGATGCGGAAGCCGCGGACCTTCACCTGGTCGTCCGAGCGGCCGAGGTACACCAGCTCGCCGTCGGCCGTCCACCGCACGAGGTCTCCGGTGCGGTACATCCGGCCGCCGGGTGGGCCGAACGGGTCGGCCGGGAAGCGGGACGCGGTCAGGCCCGGACGGTTGAGGTAACCGCGGGCCACCCCGGTCCCGGCCAGGTACAGCTCACCCGGCACTCCGGCGGGCACCGGGCGCAGCCGGGCGTCCAGGGCGTAGGCGCGGGCTCCGCCGACGGGCCTGCCGATCGGCGGTACGCGGTCGGGTTCCGCCGGGTCGCAGGTGAAGGCGGTGGCGTAGACGGTGGCCTCGGTGGGGCCGTAGATGTTCATCACCCGGCAGCCGGGGACCGCCGAGCGGACCTGGCGCACGGTCTGCACGGGCAGCGCCTCGCCGGCGAGGACGACGGTGTCGGCGCTGACGTGGACGGTGTCCTCCGCCAGCAGCCGCCCGAGCGCGGAGGGCACCGCGCTGAGCAGTCCCGCCTGCCAGGGTTCCTCGCGTTCGGCGAGGGCGAGGAGGTCGTGGACGATCTCGACGCGGCCACCCGCCAGCAGGGGCGAGAAGATCTCGAACACGGACACGTCGAAGTTGAGCGAGGTGGAGGCCACCACATGCTCCAGGCCGCGTCCGCCGAACTCGGCGGCGGCCCAGTCGGTCAGGGCCAGCACCGACGCCTGGGCGACGACGACGCCCTTGGGCCGGCCGGTCGAGCCGGAGGTGTGGATGACGTAGGCGGGATGGTCCGGCAGCAGCCGTCCGTGCCGTTCGTCGTCGGTGAGGTCGTCGCCGGACAGGGCGGCCAGACGTGCGGCGCAGTCCGGGTCGTCGAGGGCGATCCGGGTGAACGGCCCGTCCGGCAGCCGCCCGCCCGTCTCCGCGCAGGTGACGACCGCCTCGGGCCGCACGTCGTCGAAGAGGAAGGCGATGCGCTCGGCCGGATAGCCCGGGTCGACGGGCAGATAGGCGGCGCCGCTCTTGAGGACGGCCAGCAGCGCCACGATCAGGTCAGGGGTGCGCGGCAGGGCGAGCGCCACGAACCGCTCGGGCCCGGCCCCCGCCTCGACGAGCAGCCGGGCCAGCCGGTTGGCACGCTCGTCGAGCTGCCGGTAGGTGAGCTGTTCCCGGCCACCGCCGAGCACGGCCGGGGCGTCGGGGGTACGCGCCACCTGGGCGCGGAAGGCCTCGGGCAGGGTGCGGTACGGGGCCTCGGCCACCGGGCCGCCGAAGCGGTCCAGCAGTCGGCGGCCCTCCTGGGCGGACACCAGGGGCAGGTCGGCCAGGGCGCGTTCCGGTCCTGTGGCCATCTCGGTCAGCAGCGTGCGCAGGCTCGCGCCGATGCCGTCGACGGTGGCCGCGTCGAAGGCGGCGGGGTCGTAGTCCAGGGTGACGGTGAGGGAGTCGCCGGGCGCGACCACCACGCTGAGCGGGTAGTTGGTCGGCTCCACATCGCGTTCCTGCTCCATGGCGAGGCCGTGCCGGGCCAGGGCGTCCGCGTCGAACGGATAGTTCTCGAAGACCACGATGCTGTCGAACAGGGACGTGCCGCCCGGTACCTCGCTCCACGTCTGGAGCTGGGCGAGGGAGACGAAGTCGTGGCGCCGTGACTCCGACTGGGCGGCCTGCAGTTCACCCAGCCAGTCCAGCAGGCGGCGCCCGCCGTCGATCCGCGCCCGGGTGGGCAGGGTGTTGATGAACAGGCCGACCATGGAGGTCACACCCGGCAGATCGGCCGGACGGCCGGAGACGGTGGTGCCGAACACCACGTCGTCCCCGCCGCCGTAGCGGGACAGCAGCAGCGCCCAGGCGCCCTGGAGGACGGTGTTGACGGTCAGACCCGCCGTCTGTGCCGTCTCCCGCAGCCGCGCCGACACGTCGGCGTCGAGCGTCACCCGCACCGACCCGGAGGAGGAGGTGCGGTGCGCCTCGGCGGGCCGCCGGTCGCGCGGCAGTGCGGTGGCGACGGGGAAACCGGCCAGGGCCTCGCGCCAGTACGTTTCGGCCCGCTCGGTGTCCTGCCGGGCCAGCCAGCCCAGGTAGTCGCCGAAGGGGGCGCGGTCGGGCACGTCCGGGCGGCGCCCCGAGGTGATCGCCGCGTACCGCTCGCACACCTCGTCGAAGACCTGGGCCGCGCTCCAGCCGTCGAGCAGCAGGTGGTGGAAGGTCCACAGCATCCGCACCCGTTCGGGCGACAGCCGGATCAGGGCCAGGCGCATCAGCGGGGCCGTCTCCAGGTCGAGGCCCGCCTGCCGGTCCTCGTCGACCAGCCGCGCGAGTTCCGTCGCCCGGCGCTCGTCCGACCATCCGGACCAGTCGTGGTGCGTGACGGGGACGGCAGCCCGCCGCCGTACGGCCTGCATGGGCTCGGCGGTCTCCTGCCACACCGGGTGGGTGCGCAGCATCGCGTTGGCGTCCACCGTCCGCTGCCACGCCTCGGCCAGGGCGTGCGGATCGGCGACGCCCGACAGCACCAGTTGCACCTGGTTGACGTAGGTGCGGCTGTCGGGGTCCAGCAGGCTGTGGAACAGCATGCCGGCCTGCATCGGCGTCAGCGGGTACAGGTCGTCGACCGTACGGCCGTCGCCCACGACCCGGTCCACGGCGGCCTGGTCGATCCGCACCAGCGGGAAGTCCGACGGCGTACGGCCTCCCGCGTCCGGCCCGGCGCAGTGGGCGACGACGTCCTCCAGTGCCCGCAGCATGCCCGACGCGAGGCCGTCGACGGTCTCCTCGCGGTGCAGGTGCCGGCTGTAGTGCCAGGTGATCTCCAGTTCGCCGTCCTCGACGCGGGCGACCACGTCGAGCAGATGCGGGCGTACGGACTCCGGTGCCTCGGCGCCGTCCAGGCCGCCCGGCACGGAACGCACCAGCGCACCGCCCCGCGCCGACCAGTCGAAGCGGCCCAGGTAGTTGAAGCTGACGCCGGGCATCGGCGCGTCGGCCGGCCGCTCGTCGCGTGCCAGATGGCGCAGGGCGCCGTGGCCCAGACCCCGCGCGGGCACCGCCCGCAACTGCTCCTTGACGGACTTCAGGGCGGTACCCCAGTCCCCGTCCCCGTCCGGGAGGTCGAGGGCGACGGGGAAGAGGCTGGTGAACCAGCCCACCGTGCGGGACAGGTCGATGTCGTCGAAGAGCTGGTCCTCGCGGCCGTGTCCCTCCAGGCCGACGGCGACGGTCCGCCGTCCGGTCCAGTCGGCGAGCACCCGGCCGAGGGCGGTCAGCAGGACGTCGTCGACGCGGGTGCGGTAGACACCCGGCACCGCCCGCAACAGGGCATCCGTGCGCCGCCGGTCGAGGCGTACGGTCACGGCGTCCGCGTCGGCCATGGTGTTGCCGCCGTCGCCGTCCACCGGCAGGGGTGCGGCGCAGTGCCGGGCCACCGTCTCCCAGTGCTCGCGCTGCGCGGCGAAACCGCCCGAGGCGGTGTGCGCGTGCAGCCGCCGCGTCCACTCCTGGACGGAGGTCGTCCGCGCCGGCAGCCGTACGGACTCGCCGGTACGGGCCTGCCCGTAGGCGGTCTCCAGGTCCTCCAGCAGGACACGCCAGGAGACGCCGTCGACGACCAGGTGGTGCACGACCAGGAGCAGGCGGGCGCCGGTGGTGCCCGTTCCGCCCGTAGCACCGGAGGTACCGGTGAACAGACGGGCCGTCAGCGGCGGTCCGCCCGCGAGCCGGAAGGAGGCGTGCGCCTCGGCCGTCACCCGGGCTTCGGTCTCCGCCGTCGCCGTCTCCCCGAGCCCGCGCAGGTCGTGGACCGCCAGCAGTTCGGGGGCCTCCTCGTCGGCTCCCGGGCACTCCTGGCGCCAGGAGCCGTCGGCGGACCGGACGAAACGGCAGCGCAGGGCGTCGTGGTGCGCGTACACGGCGGCCAGGGCGCGGCGCAGGGCCGCCGGGTCGACGTCGTCGGGCGTCTCCACGACGACGGACTGGTTGAAGAACTCCGGTCGCCGCGGCCCGGGTTCGAGGAACCAGTGCTGGATCGGGGTGAGCGGGACCTCGCCGCTCACGGGACCGGTCCCCGCGACCGGTACGGCCGTGCCGGTGGTCGCCGCGGCGGCCAGAGCGGCGACCGTCGGATGCCGGAACAGGTCCCTCGGTGTGAGCGCGAGTCCGGCGGCGCGGGCGCGGGAGACGACCTGGATGCTGAGGATCGAGTCGCCGCCGAGCGTGAAGAAGTTGGTGTCGGCGCCGACCCGTTCCACTCCGAGCAGTTCCGCCCAGATCCCGGCGAGGGTCCGCTCGGCCTCGGTGCGCGGCGCGCGGTACCCGGCGTCACCGGCCGCCGTCCATTCGGGTGCGGGCAGCCGGCGCCGGTCCACCTTGCCGTTGGCCGTCAGGGGCAGTTCGGCCAGCGTGACGAAGGCGGCGGGCACCATGTAGTCGGGTAGTTCGGCGACGACGTGCGCGCGCAGCTCGTCCGCGGACGGCACGGCGGCCGAGGGCGCGGGCACGAGGTGCGCGGCCAGCCGCTTGCGTCCGGCGTGCTCGTACACCGAGACGACCGCCTCGGCGACGGACGGATGTGCGGTGAGCCGGGCCTCGATCTCGGTGGGTTCGACGCGGAATCCGCGGATCTTGACCTGGTCGTCCGCGCGTCCCACGAAGTGCAGTTCGCCGTCGGCGCTCCACCGCACGATGTCTCCGGTGCGGTACATCAGCCCGCCGGACGGACCGAACGGATCCGCCAGGTAGCGTGCGGCGGTCGCACCGGGCCGTCCGGCGTAGCCACGGGCCAGTCCGGCACCCGCGATGTACAACTCCCCCGGTATGCCGGGCGGTTGCGGCTGGAGGGTGCCGTCCAGCACGTACACGCGTGTGTTGTCGAGCGGCCGTCCGATGGGCAGCACGGGCGGCAGCGGGTCACCGGCACGGAAGACCCGCCGGGTCGCGAAGGTGGTGGTCTCGGTCGGTCCGTAGCCGTCGACGACGGTGAGGCCGGGGCAGGCGTCGAGCACGCGGCCCACCACCGCTCCGGGTACGGCCTCGCCGCCGGTCCACACCTCATGGGCGCCGCGCAGGCAGGTGGGGTCCTCCTGGGCGAGCAGCCGGAAAAGGCCCGCGGTGAGCCACAGGCAGCGCACTCCCTGCTCGGTGATCGCACGGCGGACGACGGCGGCGTCCACGTCGGCCGGCGGAGCCAGCACGGCCGTTCCGCCGCGCAGCAGCGGCACCCACAGTTCGTAGGTGGCGGCGTCGAAGGCGTGCGGGGAGTGCACGAGGATCCGGTCGTGTCCGGCGAAGGCGCTGTCGAGGGCGAGGGCGGCGACGTCCCGCTGGCGTACCGCGACGCCCTTGGGGATGCCGGTGGAGCCGGAAGTGAACATCAGGTATTGGACGTTGTCCGGGTGGATCTCCCCGAAGCGCGCGACCTCGCCTTGCGCGACCTCTCCTTCCGCGCCCTGTACGTCTGCGCCCTGTACGTCCGCGTCCTGTACGTCCGCGTCCTGTACGTCTGCGGCTAGAAGGTCGGCCACGCGCAGTACGGTCCCGTCGGGCAGCACCTCTCCCGCCGACGCCCGCCGGTCGGCGTCGGCATCGGTGAGCAGCAGCCGCGCCCCCGCCTCGGTGAGCATCCGGCGCAGCCGCTCGTGCGGTGCCCGGCTGTCCAGCGGCACGAACACACCGCCGGTGCGGACCAGGGCGAGCTGGACGACCACGAGGTCGGCCGAGCGGTCCATCAGCACGCCGACCGAGACCTCGGCGGCCACGCCGAGCGCGGCGAGCCGGCCGGCCAGCAGGGCGGCCCGGGCGTCGAGTTCCCGGTAGGTGAACCGCGCCGCGTCCGTCTCCAGGGCCACGGCGTCCGGGGTGCGCCGGACCTGCGCGGCGAACAGCTCCGCCACGGTGGCCCCGGGTGTCCCGGTGGCCGTGTCGTTCCACTGCCCGACCACCTGGGCGCGGCGGGTGGCCGAGAGCAACGGCAGCCGGGCGGGCGGCAGTTGGGGCGTGGCCGCCATGTTCGTCAGCAGGACGGTGAGGTATTCGACCATGCGCCCGACGGTGTCCGCGTCGAACAACCGCGGGTCGTAGCCGAGCCGCAGACCGAGTTCGGCGCCCGGGTAGGCCACCAGGCTCAGCGGGTAGTTGGTGGTCTCGATGCCGTCCAGGGCGCTCAGCCGCAGTCCGTGCGCGGCGGCCAGCTCGTCGTCGACCGGGTAGTTCTCGAAGACGACGATGCTGTCGAACAGGGCGACGCGTTCGGGGAGTTCGGTGAAGCCCTTCATCCGGGTGAGCGGCACGTGGTCGTGGCGGCGGTCCTCGCTCTGCTCCTGCTGGAGGTCGCGCAGCCAGTCGAGCAGGGACCTGTCGTGCGGCACCGTCACCCGCGTGGGCAGGGTCGTGATGAAGAGGCCGGTCATGGTGTCCGCGCCCGGCAGCTCGGGGGGCCGCCCGGACACGGTCGTGCCGAAGACGACGTCGTCCCTGCGGGCCTGACGGCGCAGCAGCAGCGCCCAGGCGCCCTGCACGAGGGTGTTGACGGTCAGCCCGGCCGTCCTGGCCAGCTCCTCCAGTGCCCGGCTGGTGGCCGTGTCCACGGTGGTGCGGACGGCCGCGGTGGACTCGGCCCGGTGGCTCTCCCGCGGCTCGCGGTCGTACGGCAGCACGGTCGCCTCGGCCAGGTCGGCCAGGCGGCGGCGCCAGTGTCCGTCGGCCTCCGCCCCGTCGCGCTCGCGCAGCCAGGCGATGTAGTCCCGGAAGGGGCGCCGGTCGGGCAGCGGCTCCCGCCCGCCCGTGGCGTGTCCGGTGAACACGTCGGACAGCACCTGGAACAGGCTCCAGCCGTCCAGGATCAGGTGGTGGAACGACCACACCACCCGTACACCGCCGTCGGAGATCCGGGCGAGCACCAGCCGCTGGAGCGGGGCCCGGTCGAGGTCGATGCCCTGTCGGCGGTCCCGGTCGAGAAGGTCCCGCAGCCGGTGCCCGTGCTCCTCCTCGCCCAGGTCGCGCCAGTCCAGGTGGGTCACGGGCAGGCTCGCGTGCCGCTGCACCACGAGGAGCGGCTCGGGTACGTCCTGCCAGACGACACGGCCGCGCAGCACGGGTGTGTGGTCGGTGACGCGCTGCCAGGCCGCCGCGAGCGCGGCCGGGTCGGGCACGCCGTCCAGGTCGAAGGTCAGCTGCTGGAAGTAGACACCCAGGTCGTCCTGGGAGAGCCGGTGGAAGAGCATGCCGGTCTGGGTGGGGGTGAGCGGGTGGACGTCCTCCACCGCGTCCGGGTCGTCGCCGACGATCCGGTCAACGGCCGCCTGGTCGAGGCGGGCCAGGGGGAAGTCCGAAGGGGTGCGTCCGCCGCTGCCGGGCAGGCCGGCGTGCCGTGCGATGCCGGCCAGCGCGTCGGCGAAGTGTGCGGCCAGCTCGGCGACGGCCGTCCGCGTGTGCAGTGCGTCGGAGTAGAACCAGCTGAACTCCAGTGCGTCGCCGTCCAGTCGGCCCACGACCTCCAGCGGGTGCGGGCGCAGGGCGGCGGGGTCGGCGTCCAGTTCCAGCGTGCGGAACGGGCCCTCGTACAGGCCTCCGGTGGCGTCCGGGAGGCCGAACCTGCCCAGGTAGTTGAAGCTGACCTGTGCTTCCACCGCCTCGGGCAGTGCCCCCGGGCGGGCGAGGTGTCGCAGCGCGTCGTGCCCGACGCCGTGCCGGGGCACCGCCCGCAACTGCTCCTTGACCTGCTTGAGTACGACGTCCCAGTCGGCGTCGGGCGGCACGGCGAGGGCGACGGGGTGGCGTGTGGTGAACCAGCCGAGGGTACGGCTGGTGTCCACGTCGGCGAACAGCTCCTCGCGGCCGTGCCCCTCGACGTCCACCAGCACCCGCTCGTGCCCGGTCCACGAGCACAGGACCCGGCCGAGCGCGCTCAGCAGCACGTCGTTGACCCTGGTGCGGTAGGTGTCCGGCAGGGTGCGCAGCAGGGCGGAGGTGTCCTCCGGCGTGAGGCGTACGGTCACCGAGCGGGCGGAGGCGTAGGTGTTGGCGCCGTCTCCGTCGGTGGGCAGGGCCGCACCGGCGCCGGTGACGGCATCGGTCCAGTACGCGGCCTCGTCGTCGAAGCCGCCGCCGGCCGCGTGGGCGGACAGCCGCCGGGCCCAGTGCCGCAGCGGTGAACTCTTCGGGGGCAGCGCCGCCTGTCCGTCCCGGCCCTCCCGGCGGGCGCGGTAGGCGCGGTCCAGGTCCTCCATGAGCACGCGCCACGACACGCCGTCGACGACCAGGTGATGGACGGACAGGTGCAGCACGCGGGACCGGCCCGGGCCGCGGTCGTGCAGCACGGCGCGCAGCAGCGGGCCTTGGCGCAGGTCGAAGGCGCCGTGGTGCGGTGAGTCGGTGTCCGGGCCCGCGTGGCGGGCCAGCGGGACGCGGGGCGCCTTGTCCTCGATGCGCCAGACGACGGGCGGTCGGACGTCGGCATCTTCGGCCCCCGCACCCGGTGTCTCCTCGGTGAGGAAACGCGAGCGCAGCGCGTCGTGGTGGGCGACGAGGTCGTTGAGGGCCTCCTCCAGCGCCGCCGGGTCCAGGTCGTCGGGGACCTGGAACGACAGGGTCTGGGCGAAGCGGCCCGCGTGGCGGGCGGCGCTCTCGAACAGCCAGCGCTGGATGGGGGTCAGGGGCGCGGCGCCGGTGGCGTCGACGAGCGCCGGGGTCGCGGGCTCACGGCCGCCGGCCGCGTCGGCACAGCGGGCGAGGGCGGCGATCGTCTGGTGGCGGTAGACGTCCCGGGAGGTCAGGGTGAGGCCCGCCTGCCGGGCCTGGGCCACCACCTGGATGCTGAGGATGGAGTCGCCGCCCAGCATGAAGAAGTTGTCGTCCACCCCGATGCGGTCCACGCGCAGGATGTCCGCCCAGACGGCGGCGAGGACGCGCTCGGTGGGCGTACGCGGGGCCACGCGGTGCGAACGGCCGCGGGCCGGTCCCGGGTCCGGGAGGCGCCCCCTGTCCAGCTTGCCGTTGGGGTTGAGGGGCAGGTCCGTCAGGACCATGACGGCCGTCGGCACCATGTAGTCGGGCAGGGTGTGGCCGAGGGTCCGGCGCACCTCCTCCGGCTCGACGCGCGCGTCCGGAGCGGGGACGACATAGCCGACCAGCCGACGGTGGCCCTGGCTCTCCCACACCGTGGCCGCCGCCTCCGCCACACCGTCGAGGCCGCGCAGCGCCTCCTCCACCTCGCCCAGTTCGATGCGGAAGCCGCGTACCTTGACCTGCTGGTCGGTGCGGCCCACGTACTCCAGTTCGCCGTCGGCGCTCCACCGCACCAGGTCCCCGGTGCGGTACATGCGGTCCCCCGGCGCGCCGAAGGGGTCGGCGACGAACCGGGACGCGGTCAGTCCCGGGCGCCCCAGATATCCGCGGGCCAGTCCCCCGCCGCCCAGATACAGCTCGCCGGTCACACCCGGCGGCTGGAGACACAGCAAGGAGTCCAGGACATAGGCCCGGGTTCGGGCCACGGGCCTGCCGATCGGCGGCGCCTGGTCCGGTGCCGCGTCACCGGCGAACCAGGCGGTGGCGTAGACGGTGGCCTCGGTCGGGCCGTAGATGTTGGCGATGTCGCAGCCGGGCATCGTCCGCCGCAGGTCCTGCACGGTCTGCGCGGGAAGCGCCTCGCCGGCCAGGACGACGGTGTCCGCCGTCACGGGCGCGCCGTCCTCGGCGAGCATCCGGGAGATCACCGACGGCACACCGCTGATGAGCCCGGCCCGCCGCGTCTCCGCGGCAGCGGCGGTGTCGACGGTGTCGACGAGGGCCGGAAGGTCGGGGACCACCTCGATGCCGCCGCCCACGAGCAGGGGGCAGAGCATCTCGAAGACCGACACGTCGAAGTTGAGCGAGGTGGAGGCCACCACGTGGGCCAGTCGCCCCGGCCCGAAGCGATCCCCCGCCCACGCGGCGAGCGCCGCGACACTGCGATGGGTGATCACGACGCCCTTGGGACGTCCGGTCGAACCCGAGGTGTAGATGACGTAGGCGGGATGCTCCGGATCGAGGGGCCGCACCCGGTCGGCGTCGGTGAGGTCGCTGCCGGTGCTGTCGCCGTCGGTGCTGTCGCCGTCGGCGGTGGGGGTGGAGGTGGCCTCCCGCGGAAGGCAGTCCTCCATGAGCAGCGGGACGCAGTCCTCGGGCAGCGCTGCGGCGGTCTCGCGGGTGGCCAGGACCAGGGCGGGAGCCGCGTCGGCGAGCATGAAGCGGATGCGCTCGACCGGATAGCCGGGGTCCACCGGAAGGTAACCCGCGCCCGCTTTCAGCACGGCCCACAGGACCGGCAGCAGGTCAGCCGTCCTCGGCAGGCACAGGGCCACCAGTGTCTCGGGTCCGACGCCGCGGGCGGCCAGCAGCCGGGCGAGCCGGTTGGCACGCCGGTTGACCTCGGCGTAGTCCAGGCGTTCGGGCCCGCACGTCACGGCGGTCCGGTCGGGTGTCCGTGCCACCTGTGCCTCGAACAGCGCGGGCAGCGTACGGGCCGGTGTGCGGTCGGGGTCCTCGGCCGGCGGGTTCCATTCCTCCAGCACCGTGTGCCGTTCGTCCTCCGAAAGGAGGGCCAGTTCACCCACGGTGCGGTGCGGCCCGTCGGCCATGCCCTCCAGCAGCCGGCGCAGCTGGCGGGCCATCCGCGCCACCGTCCGCGCTTCGAACAGACCGGTGTTGTACTCGACCGTCAGCTCGCAGCCGCCGTCGGGACGCGGTACGAACTCCAGCACCAGGTCCAGCCGGGCGGCCGGGCGGGGCAGCGGCTGCTGCTCGATCCGTACCCCGCCGGCCTGCGGAAGGTCGCTCAGGGCGGTCTGCTGGACCACGAGCGCCTGCACCAGCGGGGTACGGCTCGGGTCCCGGGTCGGGGCCAGTTCCTCCACCACCCGGTCGAACGGCACCCCTTCATGGGCGAAGGCGTCCAGGACCGTCGCGCGCATGCCCTCCACGAACCGGTCGACGGTCATGGCGTCGTCCACCTCGCCGCGCAGCACGACGGTGTTGGCGAAGAACCCGGTCACGTCCTCCAGTTCGCGGCGCCCCCGCCCGGTGGTGACAGTGCCGAAGGCGATGTCCCGCTGCCCGGAGTACCGGGAGAACAGCACCGCGGCGGCGCCGGCGAACAGGGTGAAGATTGTCGTGCCGCGGCCGCCGGCCAGGTGCCGCAGCCGTGCGACCAGTTCGGCCGGGAGGTGCTGCCGGTGGGCCTCGCCCTCGGTGGTGCGCACCACCGGCCGGGGCCGGTCGGTCGGCAGATCCAGTTGCGGCATGCCGGAGAGATGCCGCTTCCAGTACGCGAGGTCCGACGCGTCGCCGTCCCCGGAGCGCCGCTGCCGCTCCCACACGGCGAAGTCCGGGTACTGCACGCGGGGTTCGGGCAGGCCGGACGGCAGCCCGGACGCCTCGGCCCGGTACAGCGCCGCCAGGTCACGGGTCAGGATGCCCACGGACCAGCCGTCGGTGACGATGTGGTGCTGGGCCAGCAGCAGCACATGGTCTTCGTCGCCGCGGCGGACGAGCAGGGCCCGGGTCAGTGGACCGGTGGCCAGGTCGAAGGGGCGGCCGAGTTCCTCGGTGAGAAGCTGTTCGACGGCCTCGTCGAGCCCGTCGGCGGGCAGGTGGGCCACGTCGGCGGTGCGCAACGGCAGTTCCGTGTGCGCGTGGACGTGCTGCACGCCCTGGCCGTCCTCCGTGGCGAAGGTCGTGCGCAGGGAGTCGTGCCGGGCGGACAGCCGGTCCAGGGCCCGGCGCAGAGCCCCGGCGTCCAGCTCGCCGCGCAGCCGCAGCGCCAGGCCGGTGTTGTACTCGGTGCCGCCCGGGGTGAGGTCGTCCAGGAACCACAGGCGTCGCTGGGCGCTGGAGAGCGGGAGCGGCCGGTCGCGGGGGACGGCCGGGATCGGGTCCGGGGGTGCCACGAGGGTCGACGGGCTCACCAGCCGGGCCAGCGCGGCGACGGTTCGCGCGGTGAACACGTCCCGGATCGACAGCCGGGCGCCGAGTTCCTCACGGATCCGGGCCAGGACGCGGGCGGCGAGGATGGAGTCACCGCCCAGGTCGAAGAAGTCGTCCTCGACGCCGACGGCGTCGGCCCCGAGGATGTCCGCCCAGATGTCGGCGAGGACCCGCTCCTGCGAGGTACGCGGCGCCACATGACCCGGGGCGACCGCCCGGACCGGGGCGGGCAGCGCACGCCGGTCGATCTTGTTCTGCGGGGTGAGCGGCAGGGCGTCCAGGACGACCACGGCGGACGGCACCATGTGCGGTGGCAGGACGGCGGCGGCGACCGCCCTCAAGTCGGCCGCGTCCAGGGCGTGTTCCGGGTCGCCGGCCGTGACGTATCCGACGAGTTGACGTCGCCCGGGCTCGTCCTCGCGCACCACGACCACCGCGTCGCGCACCCCGCTGTGGCGCCGCAGTGCCGTCTCGATCTCCCCGGGCTCGATACGGAAGCCCCGCACCTTGACCTGGCGGTCGACCCGGCCCAGGTACTCCAGTTCGCCGTTCGCGTTCCGGCGTGCCCGGTCGCCCGTGCGGTAGAGCCGGGCTCCGGGCGGGCCGAAGGGGCTGGCGACGAAGCGGCCGGCGGTGAGGCCGGGCCGGTTGAGGTATCCGCGGGCCACTCCGACGCCGCCGACATACAGTTCCCCGTCGGTTCCCTGCGGTACGGGGCGCATGGCCGCGTCGAGGACGTGTGTCCCGGTACCGGCGAGGGGCCGGCCGATGCTCGGTGTGCCGCCGCCCGCCGCCAGCGGTCCGGTCCAGGAGGCCACGATGGTCGTCTCGGTGGGACCGTAGGAGTTGATCATCCGTCGGCCGGGCGCCCACTGGTCGACGAGTGCCGCCGGGCACGCCTCGGCTCCCACGATCAGCGTGCTCAGCCGTCCCGGGCCGATCCGCGCGGGGTCGGGCACGGTGGCGAGGGCGGCCGGCGGGATCAGCGCGTGGGTGATGCGGTGCTCGTTCACCACCGCGGCCAGTTCGTCGCCCAGCCAGGGGCCGTCGGGCGGTACGACGAGGGTGGCGCCGGACAGGACGGAGATGAACAGCTCCAGCACGGAGGCGTCGAAGCTGGGCGAGGAGAACTGCAGGACCCGGCCGCCCGGCCCCACGGCGTACTGTCCGGCGGCGCCCGCGGTGAAAGCGGCGATGCCCCGGTGGGTGACGGTCACTCCCTTGGGCGTTCCTGTCGAGCCCGAGGTGTAGATGACGTACGCGGCCTGGTCGGCGTCCACCCGGGGGCCCGGGCCGTCGGGGGCCGGCCCGGCGGCCTCCATGACGGCGCGCAGGTCTGCCGGGTCGTCGAGGACGACGGCCGGCGCCGCGTCCGCCAGCATCAACGCGCGCCTCTCGCCCGGGTACTGGGGGTCCACCGGCAGGAAGGCGGCGCCCGCACGGGCGGCGGCCAGTTCGGCGGCGATCAGCTCCAGTGAGCGCGGCAGGACCAGCGCCACCGTCCGCTCCGGCCCGGCCCCGCGCCGTACGAGATCGGCGGCCAGGCGCCCGGTACGCTCCGCCAGTTCCCGGTAGGACCAGGTCCGCCGGCCGTCGGTCACCGCCGGCGCGTCCGGCGTACGGCGCACCCACGACTCGAACAGTTCACCGAGCGGCAGCGGCTCCACCGCGCCGTCGGTACCGCCTCCGGCGGTGACGCCCTCCGCCCGGGCGGAGGGGGACATCGGCACGGGCTCGTTGTGCAGGTCCGTCATGGGAGGTCCTTCGAAAGCGGTGGTGACGCGGGTGCGCGCGGACGTGGGGAGGCGCCCGGGCGCGCCGGGCCGCCCGGGGGCGGCTCCTCGGCGCGGGGAGGGGTACGGCGGGACGACTCGGCGTCAGGCGGTGCCGACGCGACGGGCCGTACGACCGGAGATCTGTACGCGGTCGACGCTTCCGTCGACGGGATCTCGGTGGAAGCGTCCGCCGGGTTCCCGGAGACCGGTGGCCGGGTCGACCAGATCGCAGCTCAGATCCGGGTAGCACACCAGGGGCAGCGACAGGTCACCGTCGATGGACAGGGCGGGCAGGCCGTCGGCGCCGAGGCTGATCCGGTACTCGCTCGTCCCGTTGCGATAGGTCCCCGCGCACTGGGGGAAGGCGATGGGTCCGTCCCGGTCCGGGCACGCGGGAGTGGCCGGCACGCGCATGCCGGTGAGCCGGGTGAGCTGGTCGGCCAGATCGCGCCACAGTGCGGTGGCGCCGCCGGCGTTGCCGGTGAAGGCGACCACGACGCCGCTGCGCGGCTCCGCGCGCAGATGGCAGGAGGTGCCCTGGGCATTGCCGTCGTGACCGCACCACCAGCGGCCGTCCTGCTGGTAGAGGGCGGCACCCAGCCCCCAGGCGTCCGCCAAAGGGCCGGCTTCGGTCCCCTCCTCGGGGCGCCGCATCAGCGCGGCGGTGACGGACGGGACGACGGCGGACCGGCCGATCAGGGTCCTGCCCAGGGCCAGCAGATCAGGGGCGCTCGCCAGCAGGGCGCCGGCCGGGGCCTCTACGGGCGCCAGGCTCTGCCGGGCCGGCCGCATGGCTCCCGTCGCCGTGTTCAGGGCGTGGCCGCTTGCGGTGGGACGGCCGGGGATGGTGTCGCCGAGGAAGGCGGGCGTGATGTCCAACGGCTCCAGCAGCAGCACGCGTACGGCTTCGTGCCAGGTCATGCCCGTGACGGCTTCGATCAGCCGCCCCGCCGCCACGTAACCGGCGTTGGAGTAGGAGAAGTCCGTCCCGGGGGCGAACAGCGCGTCCTCGGCGGTGCAGACCGCCGAGAGATAGCGGGAGGCCGTCATCCCCGCCGCGGTGTCCGAGTCGGGGCCGGTGGGCAGACCGGCCGTGTGGGAGAGCAGGTGACGCACGGTCACCTTGGGTAAGTCCTGGAACTCCGGCAGGACATCTGCGACGGACTCGTCCAGATCGAGATCCTCATCATCGATCAGGAGCATGACAGTAGCGGCCGTGTACGTCTTGGTGACGCTGCCGAGCGGCACGGCCGTGTCGGCGGTGAACGCGGTACCCCGGACGGCGTCGGCCGTGCCGGTGTGCACACTGACGATCTCCGTCCCGGTGTCCACGGCCAGATGGGCGCCGGGCACACGGTGGGTCCGCGCGAGGCTGTCGAGACGGTCCTGCAGTGTTCGGCGCAAGGGGGACGACGGGGGGGCGACTTGAGCGGTGGTGGGGAAAGGCATGTGAAGGGGACTCCCACTGATGCTTGGTGTGAATGTGACGTCGGGGGCCGATGGGGATGAGCGGAACGGCCCGCGCGTCGGTGCGGGTGACGTGTTCTTGTCGGCTAACTCCTTGCGACCTCGACCGGCAGATGACGTACGCCGACGATGACGCCCGGGTTCTGGAAGGTGACTTCTCCGTAGGTGGGGACACGCAGGTCGGAGAAACGTTCAAGCAGCATCCGGAGCGCGATACGCGCCTCCAGCCGGGCCAGCGGCGCACCGAAACAGAAGTGGATGCCGTGACCGAAGGTCAGATGGGGATTCGGGCTGCGGGCCGGATCGAAGACGTCCGGTGCCTCGAAGCGGGAGGGATCGCGGTTGGCGGCGCCCAGATGGGCCACCACCATCGCGCCCGCTGGGATCTCCTGCTCGCCGATCACCACGGGCCGTGTGGCGCGTCGGCCGAGTTCCGCGAAGGGAGGCAGCCAGCGCAGTACCTCCTCGACGGCGTCCGGCAGCCGGCCGGGGTCGGCACGCAGCGACGGGAGCGTGCCGGGGTGCCGGTCGAACGTGACGACCGCGTTGCCCAGCAGCGCCGTGGTGGTGACGTGCCCGGCGACGAGCAGCAGGGCGACGAACCCGACGATCTCCTGGTCCTCCAGCCGGACCCCGTCCACCTCGGCGGCCAGCAGTTTGCTGGTGAGGTCGTTCCCGGGATTCGCCCGGCAGCGCCGGATATGGTCCAGGACGTAGCCGTTCATCTCCCGGACGGTCGGGGCGATGGCTTTGAGAGCGCGGGCCAGGTCGTCCATGTTGGGCGCTTCGCCGAGTTCGTCGCCGCCGAAGAGCGTGGCCGCCCATTCCTGGAAAAGCCTGTGGTCGGCTGCCGGTATGCCGAGCAGTTCGGCGATGACGATGATGGGCAGCGGGTAGGCGAGCGTGTCGACCAGATCGAACCGGTCGCGGTCGGCGACGTCGTCGAGCAACCGGCCGCACACATTCTCGATGCGTGGTTGCAATCCGCTCACCACGCGGGGGGTGAATGCCTGGCTCACGAGAGTTCGCAGTTTTCGGTGCTCCGGCGGGTCCATACCGACGAAATTGCCTTGCCGGAAGACCTCGAAGTCCTCCTGCGTGGGCGCGATGGACGAGAAGTCGGAGGAAAACGTCGCCGGGTCCGCCAGAACCGCGGCCACCGACTCGTGGTCCACCACCTGCCAGGCACTCTGCTGTTCGTCGTAACGCACCGGTCTCAGTGCGCGTAAGGACCGCCATCGATCGCTCAGCGCGTCGAAGGGTAAGTGCTCCTGCTGCGATGCGTTGCCGGTCACCTGTTCTCCTTCGTGCGGTACGCGGGGACAGCGAAACCACAAGCGGGATGGTCGACGTCGAGCCCGGGCTCGGAGGCGGATACGGATCGCGACCTGGTGTGATCCCGACCGGCGACAGCCCTGAGCGGATGGCTGGGCGGCTCGCTGGAAGTTCCCGACCACCGAACTCGGTCACCGCCGTCGGGCATGCCGACCCGTACAGCCGTGTGCCTCGCAACATCGGCTTCGGTCGTACGCGTCAACATATGCGGCGCGGACCGTATCGGCTCCACGCCCACCGCTGGACAACCGGTGGCACTCGTCGTGCGTGAGTAGCTGACATCACACATCTCCAGTGAGTGAACGTACCGCGCAGCGTTCGCGCGGCGACTTCCCCTTGCCTTTACCTCACGTATGCCAGGCCTTTGGGTGGGGCCTGAGTCCTGCCGACACACGCGAGACTGTGCATAGCCGCCGGGCGGAGCGGAAATAAACGGGGCGAATACCCTCGACCCCGTCGAACCCGGCGACAGTCTTCATGGTGGGTCAAGCGAGGGCAACCCCCCGAAGTCGGGTGGAGGGTATATCGGCAAGCCATTGCGCATTGTCTGCGAGCAGCCCGAACCAAACGCGTCGGTGATGGTCCTGGCCTGCTCCACCGCCCTCGACGCGTGCCCCGGAAGCAGATGGCTAAACAGCCGATTACATAGAATCTGGACTTCCTCTTGAGCACCCACAGGCCACAACTCGCCTCACCTGCACAGAGATTGTTCGCGGCAGCATCGCGAGCATGGCCATAAAAAAGCGGAACACTTCATTCGAAGACCGCCCGAAGCCCGGGGGCGTTCGGCACCGTGCCTGGTGGCCGAACTCCCCCTACCGTCGGCCACCCGGCCGGTCCGGCAGCAACTTCGGCCGAATCCCGCCCGGAGCACGCGGGGCGCACTCGCCTGGCGCGTAGGCGCGCTCGCGCTTTCAGGCCCTTGTCAGGACAGCGACCGCAGGACAGCGGCCACGGGCAGCGCGGAACGGCAGGCGACAGGAGACCCACCCGCCTCAGTTCGGTACGGCAACCCCACGCTTCCCGGCCGGAACTGCGCTCTCACGCAAGCTGCTCGTTGTCGTTGACGGGGCGCCGCGAGGCGCGCCGGCGGTCGACGACCTGCCGCCACTGGTCTCCGTAGACGAGGCCGATCATGTCCTCGCCCGCCATCACGTCGTGGGGGAACCCCAGTTCCGGAACACTGATCGCGTCGAGCCGGCTCAGCGCGTCGTCGTCGAGGACGACGTCGACGCCGGCGAGGTTGGCCGTCAGCTGCTCTTCGCCGGTCGCCCCGAGCAGCGGGACGACGGTGCCGGGCCGGGAGCGGAGCCATGCGTACGCGACCTGCGCGGGGGTCCAGCCGCCGGCGTCGGCGACGGCGACGACCTCGCGGACGATGTGGTCGCCCCGTTCACCGCTGAAGTCCCATCCCCCGCGGGTGAGTCGGCCTTCGGAGCCGCCCAGGTACTTGCCGGTCAGGCGCCCCTCGGCCAGCGGGCCCCAGGCCACGATCGCCAGGTCGTGCGCCTGGGCCATCGGCGTCAGCTCGGACTCGACCGAACGGGCCAGCAGGTTGTAGCGCAACTGCACGCCGACGAAGGGCGACCAGCCGCGCAGCTCGGCGAGAGTGTTCGCCTGGGCGATCTCCCACGCCGGCCAGTCCGAGACGCCGACGTGCAGGACCTTGCCCGCGCGGACCTGGTCGTCCAGCGCGCGCATCAGCTCGGGCAGCGGAGTGAGGGTGTCGCGGGCGTGCACCCAGAGCACGTCGACGTGGTCGGTGTCCAGACGCCGCAGGCTCGCCTCAAGAGAGGTGACCAGGTTCTTGCGGTGGTTGCCCGCCGTGTTCAGATCGCCGGGAACGGTCTGCGCCGTGTACTTGGTGCTCAGCACGAACCGGTCGCGTCGCCCCCGCAGCGCACGGCCGACGATCGACTCGGAGGAGCCACCGGTGTACACGTTCGCGGTGTCGATGAAGTTCCCGCCCGCGTCCGCGTAGATGTCCAGCAGCCGCGCACTGGTCTCCGGCGCCGCGCCCCAGCCCCAGTCCTCGCCGAAGGTCATGGTGCCGAGCGCGAACTCGGAGACGCGAATGCCGGATCGGCCGAGAAGTGTGTAACGCATGGAAGGTCCTCGTTTCGAAAGCACGCATGTCGATCACCGCGGAACGGGCCGGCCGCCCCGCATCTCCAAGGTGCTGGACCCCGCGCACACCAACCAGGCCGCGCTCATCCTGGGTGCGTCCCACCCAGGAACCGGGGAGATCACTAACGGGTGAGCGTCTCGAAGCCCATGTCTGCGCAGTACTCGACGATGCGCTGTTCCGCCTCGGAGTCACTGTTGTTCATCGCGGCCACGGTCGCCTCCGCCAAGGTGCGGCCCTGGCCGACGGTCTCGTCCTGGAGGGGTCGCATCGCGAGGAAGGCGTCCCGGGCGACGGTTCCGGCCTCATCGTCCCCTGCCTGGTCCGACGTGTCCGTTCGCGCCGTGTCCCGCGCCCTCTGCCACGCGCCCAACTGCGTGCAGTAGTTCTCCCGCTGGGCCGTCAGCCGCTCTTCGTCCCTGCCGTCGGACGAGGAACATCCCGCCAGCAGTGCCAACAGCGGCAACAGGACGAGGACCGGGACTGCTGCCCTGTGTGCGCGCACCACGATGCCTCCGGCTGATACTGCGTCCGCTCGCCCTGTCACCTGCAACTCCCGCAGCAGGATAGATGGTTGATCATCTTGCCACGCGTTCCGCGTACAGGGCCGCTCGGAGTGGAACTGCCGGGCAGGACCAGGAAGTCCGCCTCGGATCCGATCGCCGTCCAGTCGGTGCCGCCCTCCGCCTGCGCTGCGTCGGTCTTGCGCAGCCAGGGCATGAACTCGGACGTCGCGGCCATGTCCTTGCACTGCTGGGTGTTGTCCGCGCGATACCTATGCCCGGGCAACAGCCTGCAGCTGTCCCGGACAGGCGTCGCGTGTCCGGCCCGGCCGGAGACTTGTCCGGGACGCCTGGCGGGACACCGCCCGGGATTACGGGACAGCGATTACGGGGCGAGGGTTGTGGCCGCTACTGGAGATCGGCGTAGGTCCAGTGCACGAACGGCAGCAGATTCGGCATACCCCATGTACGACCGCCAAGGGGCCGAATCTCGGATCAGAATCCCGCCCGGCGCCCGTGCCGTTATCTTTCCGGGGACGGTCTCCATGGAAAGCGAGCAGAATCATGTCCGTGACGGACGAGTACCTGAGCAACAACGCCGCCCACGCGGTTTCCTTCGAAGGGCCGCTCCCTCTGCTGCCGTCCCGTCACCTGGCGGTGGTGGCCTGCATGGACGCACGCCTGAACATCTACGAGATTCTCGGGCTCACCAAAGGCGAGGCCCATGTGATCCGTAACGCCGGAGGTGCCGTGACGGACGACGCCATCCGGTCGCTGACGATCAGCCAACGCCTTCTGGGGACGCGCGAAATTGTCCTCATCCACCATACGGACTGCGGCATGCTGACGTTCACCGACGATGAATTCAAGCAGCAGATCGAAAAGGAAACAGAAATTCGACCGGCCTGGGCGGTGGAATCCTTCTCCGATCTGGAGGACGACGTGCGGCAGTCCATCCGCCGCATCACGGTGAACCCCTTCGTGCCCTACACCGACGCCGTGCGGGGATTCGTCTTCGACGTCGCCACCGGCCGGCTGCACGAGGTCCCCGCCCGCCCGGGCGAAGGCGCCTGAGGGGTCCTCTTCCCGGGCCGAGGCCACTACACCCCTGTGCGCGCTTTCGGGTGTCCGCCTCGGCCAGCCGGTGCTGCTGCCGATGTGCCGGAACTGGCAGACCGCTCCGACCCGGCGCAGCCCGCCGGCCCGCCGTACGTTCCCGCCGCCACGACGCCGAGCCCGCCCCGTTCCTCCCAGCATGGCGAGCGCCCCGGGGGCGTCGCAGGGCGGGTGCATAGGATCGCCCGCATGACCCTTCGACCTGTTCTGGTGAACATCAAGGCCGTTGACGACGCGGCGGTCGGCCGGTTCTGGGCCGAGGCTCTCGGCTGGCGGGTCACCGGCGAGGGATCCGGCGCCACCGCCGCTCAACCCGCCGGCTTCGACTGGCTGGACCCGAGCACCGTCTGCGTCGACGTCATCGCCGTCCCGGAACCGAAGACGCCGACGAAGAACCGTGTGCATCTCGATCTCGCCACCACCTCCGAGGCCCATCAGGCGGAGCTGGTCGCACGCCTCAGAGCTCTCGGCGCGACACCCGCCGACGTGGGCCAGGGCGCTGTGCCGTGGACGGTCCTCGCCGACCCGGAGGGCAACGAGTTCTGTGTGCTGGAGCCTCGGGAGATCTACCGGGACACCGGGCCGATCGCCGCGGTGGTGGTCGACTGCGCGGATCCGCGGGCCATGGCGCGGTTCTGGGACGGCGCGATGGACTGGACCCTGCACGAGGTGACCGACGACCAGGCGGTGTGGCGCTCGGCTAAAGGTGTCGGTCCGTATCTTGAGTTCCTCCGCTCGCCCGACGTGAAGACGGTGCCGGACCGCGTCCATCTCGATCTGGTGCCGGGCCCCGGTGACGACAAGGCGGCGGAGGTGGACCGGCTGCGGGCCCTCGGTGCCACCGACCTCGACGTCGGCCAGGGGGACGTCCCGTGGACGTGTCTGGCCGACCCGGAGGGCCATGAGTTCTGCGTCCTCTCACGCACGTAAAGGTGCTCTCGCGTACGTAAAAAAGTCCTCTCGCCCGAGTGAAGGTCGCCTCGCGCGTGCGGAGTGACGAGCGCTCAGCCGCTCCTGGCTGGTGAGGCTTCCTCCTCCGCGATACCGGTGCCGGTGTCGGTCACCTCGATGACGGCCGCGGCATCGTCCTCGCGCGCGTGGAGGGTGACCCGGCCGCCGGGCGGTGTGTGGCGGACGGCGTTGGAGACGAGGTTGCCGACGATCTGACGCAGCCTCAACGGATCGGCCCACAGGTCCAGCCGGCCCGCGCTGTCCACCAGCAGCGTGACCCCCGCCTTCTCCGCCGAAGCCCGGTGGGCGGCCGCCACATGCCGCAGCACGCCCTCGGCCAGGATCTGTTCCGCGTACAGGCGCAGGGTGCCCGCGTCGGCGGCGGCGAGGTCCTGCAGGTCGTCGATGACGTGCTGGAGCAGCAGGACCTCTTCCAGAAGAGAGACCGTCAAGTGCTCGTCCGCCTCGATGACGCCGTCCTGAGTCGCCTCCAGGGCGCTGCGGATGGTGCCCAGCGGAGTGCGCAGTTCGTGGGCGATGTCGCTGACCATGACCTTGCGTTGCCGTTCGGTACGCGCCCGGTGCTCGGACAGTTCGTTGAACGCCGCCGTGAGCCGGCCGATCTCGTCGTACCGGGCGACCGGCACCGGGGGAGGTCTTCGTCGCGGCCCTGCGCCGCCCTGGTCAGGGCTCGCAGCGGGCGGACCAGATGGACGCCGGTCACGACGGTGACGAACGCGCCGAGCAGCAGGACCACCGCGGTGACGACGAGCGTCCGCGGGGCGTTGGCCGGCGACAGGTCGAAGGGCGCGGCGGACGAACCGGAGGTGTCGCTGACGTAGAGCAGCGCCGAGGGGGCGACGTAGGGCGCGAGCTGTTCGCGGCGGCCGGTGTCGACGCAGTTCCGCGCGGAGAGCGGGACGTCGCCCCGCGCCGCCGCGGTGCCGGACATGATGTCCGGCCCGAGTTCCACCTCGGGCAGCTTCTGGCGGCGCAGACACGCGTCGACGGCGTCGTTGAGGGCGGTGAGTGCGTGGTCTTCACCGGCGGTCGGAATGTTCAGTTCGAGCAGTCCGCAGTCGTCGGCGCGCTTGGCGCGGTACTGCTGCTGATCCGTGCCCCGCATCTGCTCCTGGAGGGAGACGTCCTGCAGCAACGCGATGACCGGGCGGCCCGAGGGGGACGCCGATCGCTCGAAGGGCACACCCGCGCCGGTCAGGCATGTCGCGACGGCGTTCGCCGCGCGGTCGAGACGCTGCCGGTCATGTCAGGTCACACGTCGAGCGTCAGGTTGCCGCCGCGCGACCTGTCGAAGCGCGCTCGCCCCCGGTCCCCCCAACCCCCTGCCCTCGCAGAGAAACCAGGAGACATGAACCATCACCGCCTCCGGTCCCCCACCCGCCCCCAGCTCCAGCTGCCCCGGATCCGGCGGCTGCCGACCCTCCTCGTACCGGTCACGGCGGTCCTCGCGCTTGCCACCCTCACCGCGTGCGGGCAAAACCCCAGCCGACGCCGGTACGAACGTGGCGTCCGTGCCCGACACGGTCACCGCTCCGTCCGATGAGCCGCAGGCGAAACAGACCCCGTACCAAGACGCCGGACGCCCCCAACTGCGCCTGGACACGAGCGAAGAGGAGAAGAGGCGCCTCTTCAACGTCTGGTCGGCCTGCGTTCATGAGCACGGGGTGCCCGACCAGAGCGTGGTCAAGGACGGCAGAAACGTCCCCGACGAGTCCCACGCCGCCTTCCCCGAGGCCGCCAAGGCGTGCATCAGCAAGCTGGCCCTCGGGCGAGGTCGACGTGCCCAACCTGCCCGAACTGCAGCAGCGTTGCCGAGTCGAGGCGTTCGGCAACAAGGACGGGTGACGAGTCGCTAGCCACCGGCACCCGGTCGGGCCTGTTCCGGGTCAGGCCCGACCCGGGTCAGGCCTGTTCCCCTTCAGTCCTCTTCCAGCGCCCGGCGCCAGAGGCCCGTGACCTGAGGCCGTAGGCGTTCCGTGTCGACGCCTTCGGGATCGATCAGCCGTTGCATACCGATGCCCCGGAGCTGCGCGACGATGGCGATCGCGGTCTCGTCGGGTGCGACTTCGGGGCGAATCGTGCCCTCGGCGATCCCGGCCGCGATGTCCTCGTACAGGTCCGCGTGGAACGCCTTGTTCCGCTCACGGAAGAGCGGAGCCAGTTCCGCCGTCGTCGCGGCCTCGGTCCAGAGTTGGAGAAAGACCCTGTTCAGTACACCCATGCGGCCGAGTCCGCCGATGTATCCGTCGATGAGTCGCAGGAGACGGTCCAGTCCGGGTGGCAGGCCGTCCAGTCCTGGCACGAATCCGGCCTGCGCCGAGCGTGCCAGGCGTTCGACGAGCGCCTGCTTCGACCCGAAGTGGTGGGTCACGAGTCCGCGGCTGTAACCGGCGCGCTCCCCCACGCCCGCCAGTGTCAGCGCGCGCACGCCCTGTTCGTCGACCAACTCGGCGGCAGCCGTGAGCAGTGCGGTTTCGGCCTCTTCACGGCGCTGCTTCTGCGTGCGGCGGGCGGTGGTCATGAGACGGACTCTACAAGAAACTTGTCATACGACCAACAAGTGCATAAGAATGCGCTGTCGGCGGCGCATGCCGCGGAGCACGCCGTAGACCGGAACGGGAGGCGTCGGATGATGCGAACCCCTCGTCGTGCGCCGCGATCGGACGCCCTGGAGAATCGCGCCCGCATCATCGAGGCCGCGCACGCCGCCTTCGCCGACGCCCCCTCGGCGAGCCTCCAGGCGATCGCGAGGGCGGCCTGCGTCGGCCAGGGAACGATGTACCGCCACTTCCCCGACCGCGAGGCCCTGCTGCTGGCCGTCTACCGCGACGAGCTCGCGGTGCTCGCCGCCGCCGCCCCGCTCCTGCTGCACGAGCACGAGCCGCTGGACGCCCTGCGCCGCTGGTTGGAGCGCCTCGCCGCTGAAGGGCGGCTCACCGGTGGAGCGTCCCAGGCCGTGGCGGCCGCCACCCGTGCCGGCCGGCACCACCCGCCGATCGTCGCCGCCCTGGACCTGCTGCTCAACGCGGGCAAGGAGGCGCGGCAGGTGCGTCCGGACGCCGAAGCGGAGGAGGTCCTGCTGCTGGGGTCCTCCCTCTGGAGGGGCGACGGTGGACCCTCGTGCCCGGATCGCAGTCGGCGGATGCTCACCGTCATCATCGACGGCCTGCGCGCCGGCACACCGCACTGACGCCTACGGCTCGCCCAGTGACGTGAAGCGGTCGGAGGCGGGCCAGAGGTAGGGCAGGTCGTCGGGTACGTCCGGGAAGAACGGCGTGTAGACCTCGGGTGCCTTGCGCACCAGCGCCGACTGGTGGCTGCGGTGGAAGGCGGGGTCTCCCAGCCAGGGCGGCAGCTCCCCGTCCTCGGCGAGATCCCCCTGGACCCGGACAACGGCCCCGGGACGGTGCAGGGCGAAGTCGGTGACGAGTGTGGTGGCACAGGTGTCGGCACGCCCCTCCGCCACCCACATGGCACACACGTCCAGGCCGTAACGGACCAGGGCCTCCTCGTAACCGATCCACATACGTACCGCGGGATGGTGCCGCCATCCGTAGCCGGGCACGGTCAGGCCGCGCAGCACCTGAAGGGCCTCGACCCGCTGCTTGCCCAGCCGCGCCTGGTCCAGGACCGCGGCGGACCGCGTGAAGTCGGAATACGGAAGAAAGGTCTGCACGCAGCATGCCTACCGCGGCGGACCCGTTCCCATACGGGCCCCGTACGGGCGATCCGGGTGCAGATCGCTCCAGACACCCCAGACACCCCAGACACCCCAAACTCTCCAGACGCACCAGGCGCACCAGGCGCACCAGGCGCACCAGGCGCACCAGGTCATCGCGTCATCGCGTCATCGGCCCCTGCTCGAAGGCGACCTGCGGGTGGGCATGCGTCTCAGCGCGTCCCGCATCCGTCCGCGTGCCGCGGCTGGAAGATCGGTTGTGGAACGTGCGTGCGCGGGTACGCGGAGTCGGGGTGCCGACAGCGGCCACGTCGGCGGATTCCACGCGACACGCCGAACGCCGGACGCCGGACGCCGGACGCCGGACGCCGGACGTCGCACGTCGCACGTCGCACGTCGCACGCCGCACGCCGCCGGTCGAACGTCGCATGCCGAACAAGGAGAGTGCCCATGGCCGCTACTCGCGGAGAACCGGATGTCCTGGTGGTCGGCGGGGGTCCCGCCGGTCTGGCCTGCGCCCGCGACCTGGTGGATGTCGGTCTCGACGTCAAGGTCCTGGAGGCGTCCGACGAGGTGGGCGGGCGCATGCGCTCGGACCGTCACGAAGGCTTCGTCGTCGACCGCGGCTTCCAGGTCTTCAACACCGCCTACCCGCAGGTCCGCCGCCGGCTGCCGCTGCGCGAACTGCGGTTGAGGCCCGTCACCCCCGGTGTTCTCGTGCACACCGAGGACGGGCCGCGGCGCTTCAGCGACCCGACCCGCAGGCCGCGCACTCCCCACATGCCCTCCATGACACGCAGTCTCCGCGACCTGCGTCCCGGCCGTCTGGCGGGCACCCGCGATCTCATCGCGCTGGGCGCCCTTTCGGCCCGGGACATGCTCGCGCCCGTACGGCTGCTGAAACGTGAACGCGGTGAGGAGCGCACCACCCGGACCGCGCTCGCGGCGGCGGGGTTCTCGGAGGAGTTCGTCGAGCGCTTCTTCCGGCCCTTCCTCTCCGGCATCTTCCTGGAGGACGAGCTGGAGACCTCGGAGCGCGTCTTCCACCTCGTCTGGCGCAGCATGCTGCGCGGCACGCTGTGTCTGCCGGACGAGGGCATCGGAGCGGTCCCGCGCGCGCTGTCCGCCGCGCTCCCCCGGGCGACCGTACGTCTCGGCACCCCGGTCGCCCGGCTCACGGACGACGGAGTCGAACTGGCCACGGGGACCGAGCTGCCGGCCCGCGCCGTGGTGGTGGCCACCGGCCCCGGCCCGGCCGCCCGTCTGCTGCCGGGCCTCGACGTGCCCGCGTACCGGGTGGTGACGACGTACTACCACGCCGCGACACGTTCCCCGCTCCCCGAGCCCACCCTGGTCACCGACACCCGCAGACGTTTCCTGAACTCCTGTGTCCTCAGCGAGGTCGTCCCCTCCTACGCGCCCGCGGGCATGTCCCTGATCGCGACCTCGGTGCTCGGCCAGGACACGGAGGGCCGCGAGCGGGAGGTCCGGTCGGCACTGGCCGACGCGTACGGCGCCGACACCGGTGGCTGGGATCTGCTCACCGTACGTACCGTGCCCGACGCGCTGCCCGTCATGGCGCCTCCGCAGCCCCTCAGCCGTACCGCCCGCATCGCTCCCGGCCGGTACGTGTGCGGCGACCACCGGGCCACCGGATCGGTACAGGGCGCACTGGCCTCGGGCGCCCGTGCGGCCCGTGAGGTGGCCCGGGACCTCGGCCGGTAGCCGCGTCGCGGGCGCCCCTCGCACAGCCGTCACCGTCATCGTCGCCGTCGCCGTCGCCGTCGCCGCCGTCCTTCAGCCGGTTCGGTGTTCCAGGAGCTCCTGGAGCACCGACTCGGGGTCGCGGAGCACCGAGACGAGCAGGGCCTTGTCGTACGCGGAGTCGCCCAGCAGGGAGCGGGCCGTCGACTCGTACCGGTCCCGTACCGGCCCGAGTTCCGGAGTGCCCCGCTGCGGATGGCCGACGGCGGCCCAGTAGTTCTCGCCGGCCCCGTACGCGGCGACCGCGGGCCCGCCGGCGCCCTGCGCGGCGAGCGCCGAGGCGAGCAGGTCCAGGCCGAGGGCGATGCCGAAGCTGTCGCCGATGCGGCGCTTGCCGTCGAGCATGGCGGCCGCGTGTCCGGCGGCGTCCTCCGCGCGGTCCTCGAACAGCGCGAGCAGCGCCAACTGGTACTCGGCGTACGACCGGGTCCACCACTCGCCGCGTACGACACAGTCCCTACGCAGCTCACCGGCCTCGTGGCGGGCCTCCTCGCGCAGTCCCTCGCCCGTCAGCGCGAAGACGCGGACCAGACGGCACAGCACGCGGCCCACAGAGGCGAAGGGCCCACCGTCCACGCTGCCCAGGGCCCTGTCCACGATGAACCGCGCGGCCATCGGCCGGCCCCCCAGCAGATGGACCAACCCCTGCAGATAGGCGGCGTGCAGCGCGCCTTCGGTCTCCTCCTGGGCCGCGGCCTGTCGCTGGCAGGCCAGGGCGAGCCGCTGCGCCGCGTCGTGCTCGCCGCAGAGCACCCGGACGACGCCCAAGGACCACAGGGCCCGGGTGCGCACCGCTCCCGGCTCCTCCGTCAGTGCCAGGGCCTCCTCCAGATAGCCGGTGGCTTCCCGCAGGTGGCCGCAGCAGCTCCAGAAGAAGCCCAGCAGCCCGGCCAGTTCGAGCGCCTGCTGAGGCCGAGCGGTGAGGAAGTGGTCGAGCGCGGCGCACAGGTCGGAGTGCGCCGCGGAAATCCAGCGGTACGCGTCGATCTGGCTCGGGCCCAGCCAGTCGGCGTGGGCCCGCCGGGCACGGCGCAGGAAGTACGCGGCGTGGCGCCGGGACAGCACTTGGGTCTCGTCCAGTTCTCCGAGCCACATACGGCCGTACTCGCGCAGGGTGTCGAGCATCCGGAAGCGGCCGTCCACGCGGGCCACGACGGATTTGCGCTCCAGGCCGGCGAGCGCCCGTTCGACGTTCGAGGCGCGCAGGGCTTCGTCGGCGCACACCGCGCGCACCGCGTCGGCGTCCACGGCGTCCCGGAACACCGAGAACCGGGCCCACAGCAGACGCTCCGCCGGCTCGCACAGCTCGTGGCTCCAGCCGATCGCGGTGCGCAGCGTCCGCTGCCGGAAGTGGACGCGACCCGCGCGGACCGAGTTCTGTGCGGAGAGGTCCAGGCGTGCCCGCAGGAGGCCCTCCACCTCTTCGAGCGAGTGGTGGGCCAGCTGGCCGGCCGCCAGCTCCAGCGCGAGCGGGATCCCCTCCAGCCGCCGGCACAGACGGGCGGCGATCAGGACGTCCTCCGGGCCCATCCGGCCGGTTCCCGTCGCAGCCGCACGACGGCAGAACAGTTCCACGGCGTCGGAGGCCGGTGGCAGCGGCTCCACGACGAGGCGGTGCTCGCCGTCCATCCCCAGCGGCTCCCGGCTGGTCGCCAGCACGGTCACTCCCGGACAGTCGTCGAGGAGACGGGCGAGCAGGTCGCGGCAGGCCGCCGAAAGGTGCTCGCACGAGTCCAGCACCAGCAGGACGTCCTTGCCCGCCAGCCATGCGCACAGCGCGTCCAAGGGCTCGGCCGTCGCGTGGTCGGCGAAGTCGAGGGCGTCGGCGACCGTGGCGAGCAGGAGGCGGGCATTCGTCAGCGGCCACAGGTCGGCCCAGGCAACGCCTCGGGTACCGGTACGCATCACCTGGTGCGCCGCGTGCAGCGCGAGCCGGCTCTTGCCCACACCGCCCACGCCTGTGAGGACGACCAGGCGGTGCCGGTCCAGTGCGTCGGCGACGTGCGCCAGTTCCCGGCGTCGTCCGACGAGTTCGTCAGGGGGCTCGGGCAGGTTCCTCAGCACGGTGACCGTCCTTCGTGGGCGTCGCTCGGGCAGGGGCCGGAGCGGTGGTCGTAGGGGACGCACATGCTGCGCGTGGCGTGTGACGTGCGCGTGGCGTGTGCGGTCCGCGTGGCGTGTGCGGTGCGCGTGGCACGGCTGGCACAGGCGCCGCGTCCGGTACGCCGGACGCGTCCGGTACGCGGGATGCGCCTGGTACGTGGGATGCGCCTGGTCCGGCGCCGGCACGGCATCTCGGATCGGTCCCCTCAGTCAGGCGCGGTCTCGGTCGCGGTCTTGGTCGGAGCCGCGGCAGCGGCCGGCGGCGGTGTCATGGCCCACCGCACGGCCGACGTCATGGCTGAGCCGAGCGGCCGTACGCACAGGTTCTCGGCCACCGCCAGCCGGGGCAGGCCGAGTTCCGTGGTGGCCCAGGCGGGCAGCAGGGACACGGCGTTCGCGGCCAGCACTCCGTAAGGGAGCCGGGCGATCAGCGGCAGCGGCGGATTCAGCAACAGGAAGCGGGCGGCGGCGCGCGCCTGTGCGGTCGCCCGCAGTTCCGGACGGTAGGCGTCGAGCCGTGCGGCCAGCTCCGCCCGGTCGCGCGGCGGATCGACGACACCCAGCGCGGCGGCGACGCGCGCCATGTCCGCGACGTACCCGTCGCACTCCGCGGCCGTCAGCGGGCGGCGCCCGTAGAGCTGGTGGGCGCGCAGAAAGCTGTCGGTCTCCGCGACGTGGACCCAGCCCAGCAGACGCGGGTCGCTCGCACGGTAGGCCATGCCCTCGGCGGTCACCCCGGACACCCGTTCGTGGACCGAGCGCACCTGCGCACAGGCCAGCCGTGCGCTCTCGGCGATGCCGTACGTCGTCGTCGCCAGGAACGTACTGGTGCGCTGGAGCCTGCCCCACGGGTCGCCGCGGAAGCCGGAGTGGGCGGCGACCGCGGCCATGGCGAGCGGATGGAGCGACTGCAGGAGCAGGGCCGACAGACCACCGATGAACATCGACGCGTCCCCGTGCACCCGGCGGACAGGGCGCTCGGGCCCGAACCAGCGCGGGCCCGGCGTGTCGTGGATGCGGGCACGGTTGCGAGGGCCCTCGGGTCCTGCCACCCGGGCGAAGAGCCCGCTGCCCAGGCGTTCCCGCAGTCCGTCGACGCGGGATGGTCTGTTCGGTTTCATCGGTGCCGTGTTCTCCTGTCGGGCGGTCGCTCGCGGGCGCGCGTGGCATGCGGTACCCGCGCCCGGTGCGGGTCGGCACCCGTCCCGCCGGTTCCGTCCGGCGGGTGTCGGGCGCGCTCCCCACCTCTGATTCCGGACTGCGGATGCGTTCGGACGCACCGGTCCGCGAAATCCGCACGCGCCGCGCCGGGCGGGTCCCGGGGCGCCCGGGGAAGCGGAGTGGTCCGGGAGGCCGAGTGGTCCGGGTCGTACGCCGTCCCGATAACGTGCCGGCATGCGCGAGTCACTGCCCGAGCCACCCCCGCCCGTCCCCGCCCGCAGAGCCCGTGAGCTGGGGATCTGCATCGGTGACCTGCCCACGGGAACGCACAACGCCCTGACCGATGTGCCCGGGGTCCGCGTCGGACACACCACACTCGTCCGGCCGCCGCGAGTGCACAGCGGTGTCACCGCGATCGTGCCGGACGGGGTGGGCCCCGGCAGCCCACTGCCCGCCGGGGTCTTCACGGGCAACGGCTACGGCAAGCTGCTCGGCACCACACAACTCGCCGAACTCGGCGCGCTGGAGACACCGGTGCTGCTCACCTCGACCCTGTCCGCCTTCAGGGTCGCGGACTCCCTGGTCGGCTGGGTCCTGGAGCGGCCCGAGGGGGCTGCCGCGCGGAGCCTGAACCCGGTCGTGGGCGAATGCAACGACGGGCTCCTGTCGGACATCCGCTCACGTCCGGTCCGCGAGGAACACGTCCGGGCCGCGCTCGACGCCGCGTGCGGCGGGCCGGTCGCCGAGGGCTGCGTCGGCGCGGGCACCGGGATGACCGCGCTGGGGTTCAAGGCCGGCATCGGCACCTCGTCGCGCCGCGTACCGCTGGCCGGCCGGGGCGTGACACTCGGGGTGCTCGTCCAGGCCAACTTCGGCGGCACGCTACGGGTGTCGGGCCGTGTGGTCACGCCCGCCGACGTCGGCGTACCGACCACGGACCCGGGCTCCACCACGAGCCCCACGCCCGAAGCCGGCTCCTGCATGGTCGTGGTCGCCACCGACGCGCCGCTGGACGCCCGCCAGTTGACCCGCCTCGCCCGGCGCGCCGTCTACGGGCTCGCCAGGGTGGGCGCCGCGTACGGACACGGCAGCGGCGACTACGGCCTCGCCTTCGGCACCCGTCCCCTGGGCACGCCCGCCGGGCCCGCAGTAGTGCCGGACGACGGGCTGGACCCCCTCTTCGTCGCCGTCCTCGACGCCGTCGAGGAGGCCGTCCTCAACTCGCTGCTCACCGCCACCACGACCACGGGTCCGTACGGCCACACCCGCCACCCCCTGCCCGCGGCACCGCTCCTCGCCCTGCTGGGCAGAGGGGCCACCGGCGCCGCGGGACGTCGCAGCGGTACTCGTTCTCCTGGAGCCGGGTCGTAGGCCTCGCTGCCGGCCGGGCGGACCTGTCAGGCCCGGTCGAGGGCCACAGGACCCTGGGGACCCGAGTCGGGTCCCGCCACCCGTGGGTCCGCGGGGCGCGGGGCGTAGATGGGAGCGTCCGCCTGGTAGAAGAGGTCGATGTCGGCCTCCTCTCCGCCGACGATCAGCGTGTCCCACGCACCGCTCTCCTGGAGTGTCCGCAGGGTCGACGGCGCGAGCGTGGAGAGGTGTTCGCGCAGTTCCTCGTCGGAGGGCATGCCCGGAAGGCGGGTCTCCAGCCGGTCACGGATGGCGCGCATGCGCTCAAGCAGCGCCTCCAGGTCGGGCTGCTCCACCTCGGCCCCGGGCCCGCCCGCCTGGGCCACGGCGGCGACCGGAGTCCCGGCCTGCTCCATGCTGCGGGCGATGATGTCCTTGATCGCGCGGGTGGCACCCAGCTCGTCCGTGGTGACCATGGCGTTCCACGCGCGGCTCTTGTGCCGGTACTGCAGCATGGACATCGCGGCCTCGTGCCGGATGAAGTCGGCGTCGCGCAACGGCCGGCCCTGCCAGGTGCGGCTGAGCGAGCGGGCCAGGGACACGGCGGAGCCGAGGCCGCTGTTGAGACCGCGCCCCGGCCAGAAGTGGATGGCGTTGGCGGCATCGCCCAGCAGGAAGCCGTACGTTCCCGGGGTCGTCGCGGTGGAACGGGTGAGCTGCGCCGTGAACCTGGGACGCTGCACCATGTCCAGCCGGAACGAGGTGATGGCGCTGAGGTCGTCCTCGGCCACACCGAACAGCTTGAGGCCCTCCCGGATCCGCTTCCACAGGGGCGAGCCGCGCAGCAGGGCGGGCAGGAAGAGGGTGCCGTGGGTGGGACAGACGAACTCGTTGTCCTCGTGGCGGCTCATGACGCAGGGGCGTGCGGCGATGCACTCCTCGAAGACCTGACGGACGGGATCGATGCCGATCACGGCCTTGGTCTCCTCACGGGTGAGCCTCATGTTCAAGAAGCCCTCGCCGCGCAGCGAGTTGAGCAGGAACCTGTTCTGCGACACGGTCAGCAGGACGCTCATCCGGTCCGTGAGCGGCGACTTGACCCGCAGCCCCAGCACCACGTCCTGGAGGTGTTCGCCGTCGAGGGAGTAGATGGACGCGTCGGCCGCTCCGAAGCGGTCGGCGTAGTGCTCGCGGGTACGGGACCGTCCGCCGTCGCAGATCGCCAGGACATGGTCGTTGGCGACCCGGTGCTCGTGCTCCGAGGGGTCGAAGCGCTGGGGGACGAGCCGGATCGCCGACTTGCTGTTGGCCAGCTCCAGCAGCTGGTCCTCGACGTAGGCGATCCGGATGTTGCGGGGAGGCCGGCCTTCGACGGAGTCAGGACCGACGGGCCACATCTCGGAGAAGTGCTGCCCCTCGTCGAACAGCGCGGACTGCATCTCCTCGGTCAGCGCGAGGTACTGCCGGCTCTGGATGGTCACGACCTGCTGGCGGCGTACGTTGCCCAGCGTCTCGTCCTTCCAGGTCACCTTCGTGCCGTTCTTGACCCACCGCCCCTCGTAGACGGTGATGAACACCCGTCCCTGCAGGGCGTTTTCGAGCAGCAGGGCGAAGGCGAGGCCGACCGGGCCGCCGCCTGCGACGGTGACGCGGAGCGCGCTGGGGTTCGCCAGGGCCGTGGGGCGCGGCACATCGAGCTGGGAGAGGTCCATGACCGTCTCCAGCGCCTCCTGCGTCTCGAACAGGAAGGTCTCGTCGCCGATCCGGATGACGTCACCCGGGGCCAGCGGGTGCCGGGTGACGCGCTGTTCGTTGACGTAGGTGCCGTTCCTGCTGTTGCGGTCGTGCAGGACGAACGTGTCGTCCTCCACGACGATCTCGGCGTGCAACCGGGAGGCGCTGGTGCTGACGATGATCACGTCGTTGTCGCTCTTGCGACCGAACCGCAGGGCGGCGGTGCCCAGCACCACGCTCTGACCGCTGAAGGGACCCGTGCGTCCCACGATGACCGACGACACTCAAACTCCTTGCAGACATGCCCCGGTGCCGGGCGGGACCGACCGGGCGGGCCGGTCCGGCACGAGGGCCAACTGGACCATCACAAGCAGGCGACCCGGGTGCGATCAGGCCGCACCGGGCCGGTCAGCGGGCGGCGGTGCGCCGAGGGTGCACGGCCGCCGCCCGGACCGTCACTGGCATGTCAGCGTGAACGGCACCGTGTCGGAGATGGTCTGCTGCGACGACTTGATCTCCACGCCCATCGCGCTCGCCAGCGTCCCCTCGTGCGCGTACGTCGTCACACGTATCGTCTCCTGGTGGGTGCGGGGGCCGCCTTCCGAGAAGGTCAGCGCCCGCCACGTCTTGTCGACCACCTTCCCTTCGGCCGAGACCCATCGGTAGGTGAACCGCACGGGCAGCTCCGTCACTTCGAAGGTGGCCGTGAACGCGGGGGCCTCCCCCTGCGGTGGCGGGCAGGCTCCCGTGTACGTGGTGTTCGTCCCCGTGACCGCCACCGTCACCGGCGGCTGCGCCGCGGCGCCCGAGCCGTCCCCTTCCGCGGAGGGGGAACCGTTCTGTGCCTGCTGTGCGGAGGAACTCGTCTCCGCGCCGGGGCTCTTGTCGTCCGCCCGGTCCTCGTCGTCATGTGTCAGGGCGTAGCCCAGCCCGCCCAGGAGCAGGGCGGACACGGTGGCCAGCGCCGCCAGCAGGTATCCGGTGCGCCGGGTGCGCCGCGGCCGGTCCGTGGCGGGTGTCTCCGCGGTGACCGGACCGCTCGCCGTCGGGAGCGAGTACGCCGACGGGGTCTGCGGCGGTGTGGGCGACGCTGCCGGATGGGCGGGCCCAAAGGTGCCCATGGCGCCGGTGGTGCCGGTGGTGTCCGTCGCCGTCGCGTCGAAGGGCGAGGCCTGCGGTGAGCTGTGCGCCTGTCCGGCGGGCGCGTCGACGACGGTCTCCGACGTGCTCCCCGCGGGGGCGGGCCGCGCCGCGGGGTGTACGTCCCCGGTCTGCGCGGAGACGGTCGCCGCCGACGTGGCTCCGGTCGCCGCGGCCTGCGCCGCCGCGGTCTGTGCTGCCGCGGCGTGCGTCACCGCGGTCTGTGCCGCCGCGGCTTCCGTGGCCGCGGTTTGCGTCGCTGTGAGGTCCGAGGACGAAACCCGCGTCGCGAGGCGCGGATCCTCGGTGGGCGCGTCGAGGGTCACGTCCGAGGTGACGTCCGCCGAAAAGGGCTGCGCCGCGGGGCTCACCCCTGCGGTCTGGGCGGTACCGGTCGGCGCGGTACCGGTCTGGGCGGTACCGGTCGGCGCGGTACCGGTCCGGGCGGTACCGGTCGGCGCGGTACCGGTCCGGGCGGTACCGGTCGGCGCGGTGCCGGTCTGGGCGGCGACGGCCACCGTCGGGGTGGATTCCGTCGCCGTGACGTCGGCGTCGGGCGTCCCGCCGGCCGCTATGAGCCGCAGGTCGCGTGCCGTCTGTTCGGCGGAGGCCCGCTCGGCGGGGTCCTTTCGCAGGAGACCCTCGATGACCGCGGTCAAGGGACCGGCCCGGTGCGGGGACGGCGGCTCGTCGTCGACGACGGCGCGCAGGGTCCCCAGGGCGCTGTCCTGCCGGAAGGGCGAACGTCCCTGCACGGCGGTATGGAGCAGGACGCCGAGGGACCACAGGTCCGTGGCGGGACCGAGGGCGCGGCCCAGGGCCTGTTCCGGCGCGAGGTACTCGGGGGAACCGACGACCTCGCCGGTCATGGTGAGCGCGGTGTCGCCGACGACCATGGCGATACCGAAGTCGGTGAGGATCACCCTGTCGTCCTCGGCCAGCAGGACATTGGCCGGTTTCACATCGCGGTGCAGCACATCGGCGGCGTGTGCGGCGCGCAGTGCGCTCAGTACCTGGACGCCGATCCGCGCGGTCTCCTGCGGGCTCAACGCACCCTGCGTCGAGATCAGTTCCGCGAGCGAGCGGCCACGGACCAGCTCCATCACGATCCACGGGCGGTCGCCGTCGGTGACCACGTCGTGGACGGTGATCACGTTCGGGGCGGTGATACGCGCCGCGGCCCACGCCTCCCGCTCCAGCCGGGTGTACATGCGCTCGATCTTCTCGGCGGACAGCCCGGAGGGAGCGCGCACCTCCTTGATGGCGACCTCGCGGCGCAGCACCTCGTCGCGAGCGCGCCACACGGTTCCCATGCCGCCCTCGCCGAGGGTGGACAGCAGACGGTAGCGGTCAGCGACCAGCCGCTCCGGGCTCGCGGCCGGGGACACTGCGTCCTCGTGGTGCATCGGGACCAATCTCCCTTGTCTTCAGGCATGAATGAGCGCCCGGACATGCGCTGTCCGATCGGCACCTCTCACCACTCAGGTGCTCTCAGCTACCAACTACACGCAGGACAGGGGCCGTTCGGTTGCTGCAGTCTAGCCCTGACGCCGGTCGCGTTCGGACAGCTTCGGTCGCCTATTGTCCGCATCTGTTCACAGCGCACCAGTTAACGCTTCGGATTGCGCTTTGAGACAGTGGCCCTGCTTGACGAGCTGCCGGACAGCCAACAGCACCGCTGCGGCTTCTCGCCGGGCTGGAGCATCCGGGCGTACGCGGACTCCCTCGGGATACGTCCTGTCACGGCGGGCGACAGTGCGTGACGGCGGGTCGCGAGGTGCTTGTCAGGGCGCCGAACGCCTAGGTCAGAGGCCCTGTCACCTTCTTATAGGCTTGCCCCGTTCTGGGGCTGCCGGGCAATGGTGCTCAGCGCGACGGGCCACGGGCACGGGGAACGTTTCCGGGCCCGACCTCGCCTCCCATCACCGGACCCTGTCTGTGAAAGGTCTCCCGCACCATGCCCCTGGCCCTGCTGGCCCTGGCCGTTGTCGCGTTCGGCATCGGCACCACCGAGTTCGCCACCATGGGCTTGCTGCCCCAGATCGCCGACGGGGTCGGGGTCTCCGTGCCGCAGGCCGGCAATCTCGTCTCCGCCTACGCGCTCGGGGTCGTCGTCGGCGCCCCCGTCCTCACGGGCATCGGTGCGCGCGTCCCCCACAAACGGCTGCTGCTGCTCCTGACCGGGCTGTTCGTGATCGGCAACGCCGCGTCCGCGCTCGCCCCCGACTTCGGCCTTCTCTTCGCCGCGCGCTTCCTGTCGGGTCTGCCGCACGGAGCGCTGTTCGGCGTGGGAGCGGTCGTCGCCTCACGGCTCGTCGCCCCCGACCGGGCGGCACGCGCCGTCTCGAAGATGTTCCTCGGGCTGACCGTCGCGAACATCGTCGGCGTACCGGCCAGCACGGCGCTCGGGCAGCAGCTGGGCTGGCGCTCCGCCTACTGGACGGTTGCCGTCATCGGCCTCATAGCCCTGGTCGCGCTGGCCCTCTTCGTCCCTCACCAGCCACGCGGGCAGCTGTCCGGCATCCGGCACGAGCTGCGGGCGATGGGCAACCGTCAGGTCGCGATCGGTCTGGCCACGGCAGTGGTCGGATTCGGCGGGTTCTTCGCCGTCTACAGCTATCTGGTGCCGATGCTCACACACCTGACGGGCATCTCGGACACTTCGACCACACTGGTTCTCGCGCTCTACGGCGTCGGTATGACCGGCGGCACACTGCTCGCGGGCCCGCTCACGGACCGCGCACTCCGGCCGACGCTGTACGGGGGACTCGCACTCCTCGCCGCGGCGCTGGTGACGTTCTACTTCACCGTCCACAGCACCGTGCCCGCCCTGATCACGATCACCTTCATCGGTGCGATGGGCTCCCTCATCACCACGCCCGTCCAGATGCTCCTCATGGCCAAGGCGAAGAACGCTCCGACCATGGCGGCGGCCTCCAACCACTCCGCTTTCAATCTGGCCAACGCGGGCGGCGCCTGGCTCGGCGGCCTGGTCATCTCGGCCGGCTGGGGCTGGGCCTCCCCCAACCTGGTCGGCGCGGCCCTTGCCGTGGCAGGCCTGGGCCTCGCCTTCACCGGAGGCCTCATGGACCGGGGCGGCCCCCGCTCCGAGACCATCACGAAGTCCGCGGGAACAGCCGAGGCCCCGACAACGGGAGAGGGCACGGAGCGCCGCCAGCGCACCTAGCCCGGACAACGTCACGGTGACAGCGCCCCGGACCGTCGGTGTGAAGCCCCTCACTCTGCGGGGGCTCCGGGGCGGGCGTGCACGATCATGCTCGGAATGGACACTCGTTTCTCCGGCATCGCGGATCTGGCCGAGACCCCGTCCGTGGCGGTCGTGGTCGACGTCATGCGTGCCTACACCGTGGCCGCCTGGGCTTTCGCCCAGGGTGCGGAAAAGATCGTTCTCGCCGAGTCGCCGGACGAGGCCCT
Source organism: Streptomyces sp. NPDC017991 (assembly GCF_044328075.1). Classification (NCBI taxonomy): domain Bacteria; kingdom Bacillati; phylum Actinomycetota; class Actinomycetes; order Kitasatosporales; family Streptomycetaceae; genus Streptomyces; species Streptomyces sp. NPDC017991. The sequence continues at coordinate 260,968 of NZ_JBIRGP010000001.1, forward strand.
GGCGCTCAAGGCTCGTCACCCGGACTGGGTGGCGCTCAAGGACGGCCCGCCCGCGCCCGGGTTCGACGCCGTGAACTCGCCCGGGCTGCTGCGGTCCGTCGACCTCACCGGCCGGACCGTCGTGCAGAAGACCACGGCAGGGACGGTAGGCGCCCTCGCGGTCAAGGGGGCGCGGCTGGTGCTGTGCGCCGGCTTCGTGGTGGCGGAGGCAACGGCTCAGTTCCTGCGCACGCACAACGTTCCCGATGTCACGTTCGTGGTCACCGGCGAGGACGGGCGGGCCGACGAGGACCTGGCGTGTGCTCAGTACATCGCCCGGCGGGCCACCGGGACCGGGGCGGACGCCGCGGAGTTCCTCCGCCGCGCTGCCGCCTCGCGCGCCGCCGTCGAACTGGCGCAGGGCATACGTCAGGGAGTCCATCCTGACGACGTCGCGCTCTGTCTTGAACTCGACCGGTTCCCCTTCGCCATGGTGGCGGTCTCGGACGACCCGCTCATGGTCCTGCGCCCCCACGCGATGCCGTAGGTGTACGCAGCGCTTCGCGCAGGAGCGTGACGGCCGGCGGAATCTCCGTGTCGCCGATGTTGCCGTACCCGAGGACGAGCGCCCGTTCCACCGGCCGGTTCGTGCGGTAGTCGTCGAGGTCCGACAGCCGCAGTCCCACGGCGGTGGCCGCCCGGACCGCCCCGCGGGTGTCGGTGTCGTCCGGCAGGTGCAGCAGGATGTGCAGCCCGGCGGCGGTCCCGGCGACCCGGCCCTGCGGCACCTGTTCGCCGAGTGTCCGAACCAGCAGGTCGCGGCGGCTCCGGAACCGCCGCCGCGCCGCGCGCAGATGGGCGTCGTACCATCCGCGGTCGATGAAGGTGGCGAGCGCAAGCTGGTCGAGCACGGGCGGCGCGGCGGCGACGAGGTTCGCCGCCCGGAGTACCGGGGTCATCGCGGCGGGCGCGATCAACCAGCCCAGGCCGAGGGCGGGCGACAGCGTCTTGCTGACCGAGCCGAGAAGGAAGACCCGGCTCGGGTCCATCCCCTGCATGACGGCGACCGGACGGCGGTCGTAGCGGAACTCGGCGTCGTAGTCGTCTTCGACGACGAACCCGTCCACCTCGCGGGCCCAGCGCACCAGACGTGCCCTGCGTGCCGGGGACAGCACCGTCCCGGTGGGGAACTGGTGCGCCGCGCCGACGACGACGGCCCGGGCCGGCGTACGCGCGAGGTCGGCGACACGGAGGCCGTCGTGGTCCACGGGCACCGGGTGTACGCGCAGACCGGCGCTCGTTGCGGCGTCCCGCAACCGCCCCCAGCCCGGGTCCTCCACGGCCAGGTCGGCGATACCCTCCGCGCGCAGGGCCCGGCAGGTGCGTACCAGACCGTCGGTGACGCTCGCGCACACCGACACGGACCCGTCGTGTGTGTCCGCGCCGCGCGAGCGCCGCAGGTACTGCGCGACGGTGGTACGCAGCTCCGCGTGTCCGGCGGGGTCGGGCAGGCCGAGGTCGTAGTGGACGGCCGAGCCGGTGACCGCCCGGACGGCGTCCGCCCAGCGACGGCGGGGAAACGCCCGCAGATCGGGCAGGCCGGGCGCGAGGTCGTACCGGATCGGTGGCTGTGCGGGTGCGCGCGGCGCGCGAGAGCGCGGCGGCGCGGTGTCGGGCGACCACGAGACACGCGTGGCGGAGCCCACCCGGGCGCAGAGGTATCCCTCCGCGACGAGCTGCCCGTACGCCTCCGTCACGACCCAGCGTGAACAGCCGAGTTCCTCCGCGAGCGCGCGGCTCGGGGGCACGGCGGCGCCCTCCGCCAGTCGGCCGTCCCGGATCGCGGTGCGCAGCGCGCGAGCCAGCCGATCGTGCAGACGGCGTCCCCCGCCGTCCGCGGGTCCGACGTCCAGGAGGGTCGCCCACGCGAGATTGGTCTGAGAAACGGTCACAGGATTGGAGCGTACCGCCGATCCGAATCCGCCTAGCGTCGGGGACATGATGGAGAATCTGGTCCTCGGGGCCATGCTGTTCGGGACCACCACGGACGAGCGACAGTCGTTCACGCTCCTCGACCGTTTCGTGGACGCCGGAGGTGTCTGGATCGACACCGCCAACTGCTACTCGTTCTGGGCGGATCCGAGTGGATTCGGCGGGCAGAGCGAGTCGCTGCTCGGCCACTGGCTGGCGAGCCGCCCGGGTGTCCGCGACCGCGTCAGGATCAGCACCAAGGTGGGCTGCGAGCCGACCCTGGCCGGACGGTTCCCGGAGACGGCCGAAGGTCTCGCGGCCGGGGCCGTCAAGAGCGGGATCGAGGGCAGTCTCCGACGGCTGGGTACGGATCACGTCGAGCTGTACTGGGCCCACAAGCCCGACCCGGCCACACCACTGGAGGAGACGGTGGCCGCCTTCGACGAGCTCGTGTCCGCGGGTACGGTCGGTCGGCTCGGCTGCTCCAACTACCCTGTCTGGCAGGTCGAGCGGGCCCGGCAGCTCGCGCGGGCGAACGGCGGTGCCGGCTTCACCGCGGTGCAGCAGCACCACACGTACCTGCAACCGCGCCCCGCGACCCGGCCCTCCGTGGTGCACCGGTTCGGCGCGGTCACCGATGAGGTGCTGCACTACCTGGAGCAGCACCCGGACATGGCCCTGTGGGCGTACACGCCGCTGCTGGGCGGGCGCTACACCCGCACGGACAAGCCCCTGCCCGCGGAGTACGACCACCCCGGCACCGTCCGACGCCTCACGGTGCTCGACGAGATCGCCGCCGAGACCGGCACGAACCGCAACCGGGTGGTACTGGCATGGCTGACCGGAGGGAACCCTGCTGTCACGCCGATCGTCGGTGTGAGCACGGTCGAGCAACTGGACGAGGCGTTCGCGGGGGTGACACTGGACCTGACCACCGATCAGCGCCGACGCCTGGACTCCGCAAGGTGACCCGGTCCGGCAGGAGCCACCGCATCCGCAGGTGAAGGGGCATGTGGGGGCGCCCTGCCGGAGAATGGACGTCGGCGCGTCGGCGGACCATGAGAAGAGGAACAGTGATGAAGCACATCGAACTGCGCGACCTGGATGTTGCCCGTATCGGTCTGGGTGCGATGGGCATGTCCCACGGCTACACCGGCGCCGGTGCCGACGACGCGGAGTCCGTCCGCACCATCCACCGCGCACTGGAACTGGGCGTCACCTTCATCGACACCGCCGAGGTCTACGGCCCGTACAGCAACGAGGAACTGGTCGGCCGCGCCCTGAAGGGGCGCCGGGACCAGGTCGTGCTGGCGACCAAGTTCGGTCTGATTTCCCACACCGGTCGTCCAGGGCCCACGGACAGCAGCCCGGAGAACGTCCGCGCCGCCGTCGAAGGGTCGCTCAAGCGTCTGGGCACCGATCACATCGACCTGTACTACCAGCACCGCGTCGACGCCGGCACCCCGATCGAGGACACCGTCGGTTGTCTGGCTGAGCTGGTCACCGAGGGCAAGATCAGGCACATCGGCCTCTCCGAAGCCGGTCCCGACACCATCCGCCGCGCCCACGCCGTGCACCCGGTCACCGCTGTCCAGTCCGAGTACTCGCTGTTCACCCGTGACCCCGAGGCCCGTGTGCTGCCCGTGCTGCGCGAACTGAACATCGGCTTCGTCCCCTTCTCCCCTCTCGGGCGCGGCTTCCTGACCGGCACGATCCGCTCCACCGACCAGTTCGACCCCACCGACTTCCGTGCGGACAACCCCCGGTTCACCGACGAGAACTTCCAGCACAACCTGCGTCTGGCCGACCAGGTCGCCGCCGTCGCCGTACAGATCGGTGTCACCCCGGCCCAGGTCGCCCTTGCCTGGCTGCTGGCGCAGGGCGACGACATCGCGCCCATCCCCGGCACCCGACGGGTGGCCCGCGTCGAGGAGAACACCGCCGCCGACGCCCTCCGCCTGACGGGCGATCAACTCGCCCGCCTCACCGGCCTTCCGCCGGCCGCCGGTGACACCCACAACGAAACCCAGATGCGCATCATGGAGCGCTGACACCTGCCCCGCGGCCCGCCTCGCGCCTCCGCGCCTGCCGGGTCATACGCGTCCAGCAGCGCTTCAGACAATGCCTGAACAGGCCGTTCGGCTCGTAAGCGAACCGGGTGACAGCGGGCGGGGACCCGGCGTGGACAGCACGACCGGTCTGCGACAGCGGCGAAGATCGCGAGGTCAGAGGCCATCGGTGCCTCTTCCACTCCGCAAAGGGGAAGTCCATGCGCATGATCGCGCGCGCCTCACTCACCATTCTCTGCATGACCGGAGCTGTCTTCGCGACCGTTCCCACGGCTCAGGCCGCCGCCCCGAGCGCCGCTCCGGTGGCCGACTGCCGTCTGCTCTTCCCCCACGACTCCTCCGGGCAGACGGGCCGATTCTGCAAGGACGGCCGGTCGCAGTCGTCCGACGACCGCGACCGGGCCGAGGAGGTCGGCGGTCTTGTCGGCCTCGTGCTGGACATCCTCTTCGACTGACTGAGGCAGTGAACTTACCGGCGGCGTCGCCACGGCGCATGCCAGGAGGCTTCAGGCAAACACGGTGGCCCCCGGAACACATGTTCCGGGGGCCACCGACGTCTGACCGCGAGATCAGGCGGGCGTGATGTTCTCCGCCTGCGGGCCCTTCTGGCCCTGCGTGACGTCGAAGTTCACGACCTGGCCCTCCTGGAGCTCACGGAAGCCGGAGGCGTTGATGTTCGAGTAGTGGGCGAAGACGTCCGGGCCGCCACCCTCCTGCTCGATGAAACCGAAGCCCTTCTCGGCGTTGAACCACTTGACAGTTCCCTTGGCCATGCTGGTGCCTTCCAGTCGATATCGGACCCACACCGCGTGAGCCCGGAGGTGATCGCCCTGGTCCTGCACTGCACAGCAAAATGCCCGCACCGGAGCGCGGGCAGGTACTGCGAACCACGACATCTGGGGATGACGCTACACCGCGAACCCGCCTACCACCAGGGAACAACGACCATGATCCGCACCGCGCCGCGCGGACTGCCTCGCGGCCGACCCGGAGCAGTCACTGACCCCCCTACGGCCGGCATGCCCGGGTCAGGAAAGGGTGCTGCCGGGATAGTTGTCCGATGTGCAGCCCGTCGCCTTGAGCACCGACAACGCTTCGGTGCCCGCCTCGGGCCGCACGCTGATGTTCGTGCACGTCCAGCCGCTGGAACCGTTGAAGTACCGGACCTTGCCGGGCCCGTCGTAGGTGAGCGGCTCCCCGCAGTCGTACCCCTCCACGCGAGAACCGTTGCCGAAGACGTAGACCATCTGGCAGTCGAACGTGCGCCCTTCGTCGGCCCGTGCGGTGCCGGAGAACAGCGGTCCTCCGCCGGCCAGAGCGACAGCACCGAGCAGGGACGCGGCCTTCGTGATCAACGAAACGCGCATGGGGGAGATCCTTTCGTGCAGGAGGCGGGATGCGAATGGCGGGATGCGGGTGACGGCGGGGCGGTCCGTCCGGGGACCGTGGCGGCGGCACGGGAAGTGCCGCGCACCTTTCCTACCGGCAACGGGGCCGCTCCACGCCTCTCAGCGGCGGCGCCACCCACACGGTCCTGCGAGCTGACACCTCTAGGCCCTGACCCGCGCTGCCTGACACCCGATCAGCGCATCGGTCCGACCACAGGTGCCCACGCCCGGGCCCCTCATGTTCGGCAGTGGCCACCACCCACAACGCGCTGCTCGCCGACCTGCTGGGCACAACCGGGGCGACGGCCTGGTCGAGGTCACCCGCCGGACCGCCGGCCTTCCGGGAGTCAGTTCCCCACACCGAGGCCGGACATGAACGCGGAGGGGTACCGGTCACCTCGTGCCGCCCCCGGCGGCACCGCCTTCTCGATCTCGGCCAGGTCGTGCGCGGTGAGGTCCACCTCCAGGGCGGGCAGCGCCTCGGCCAGCCGCTCCCGGGTGCGGACGCCGACCAGCGGCACGATGTCCTCGCCCTGTGCGGCCACCCAGGCGATCGCCAGCTGGGCGACGGTGCACCCCTTCGCGCCGGCGACCCGGCGCAGCGCCTCCACGAGGGTGAGGTTGTGCTCCACATTGCCGCCGGAGAACCGCGGACTGAAGCCGCGGGCATCACCGGGACCCGCGGCACGGCCGGCGGACCAGTGCCCGGAGATGAGGCCGCGGCTGAGCACGCCGTACGCGGTCAGCCCGATGCCGAGTTCCCGGAGCGCGGGGAGGACGTCCGCCTCCACCGCGCGGGAGATCAGCGAGTACTCGATCTGCAGGTCCGCGACCGGATGCACGGCGTGTGCCCGGCGGACCGTCGCGGCGTCGACCTCCGAGAGACCGAGGTGCCGTACGTGTCCGGCGTCGATCATGTCCTTGATCGCGCCCACCGTCTCCTCGATGGGCACGTCCGGGTCCAGCCGGGCCGGACGGTAGACGTCGATGTGGTCGGTGCCCAGCCGGGTCAGTGAGTAGGCCAGGAAGTTCTTCACCGCCTCGGGACGGCCGTCGTGCCCGCCGAACCCGGGGCCCGGCCCCCGCAGCATGCCGAACTTGACGCTCAGTTGGTAGCTGTCCCGGTCCCGGCCCCGCAGCGCCTCGGCGAGCAGCAGCTCGTTGTGGCCCATCGCGTAGAAATCGGCGGTGTCGAACAACGTGACTCCGGCCTCCAGCGCGGCGTGCACGGTGGCGATGCTCTCGGCGCGGTCGGCCGCACCGTAGGCGCCGGACATCCCCATCGCGCCCAGGCCCAGCGCGGAGACGGCCGGGCCGGTGCTGCCCAGGGTTCGTGCCCTCATGGTGTTTCCCCTCGTCATCGCGTTCTCCGTCGTCATCGCGTTCTCCCTCGTCGTCGGTCCGCCACCCACTGTGGGTCCGGGCAGCCGCGTACGGGAGCGGAGCGTTCATCATGGGAGCGCCGCTCCCTGGCTGGGCCCGCCCGCGCGAGGGACCATGACCGCATGGAACGTGATCAGCTCGCGGACTTCCTGCGCCGCCGACGGGAGTCGATCCGCCCGGCCGAGGTCGGCATCACCGACGGCCCTCGCCGCCGCACCGCCGGTCTGCGCCGGGAAGAGGTGGCCATGCTCGCCGGCATGTCGGTGGACTACGTCGTACGCCTCGAACAGGGCCGCAGCAGTCAGCCGTCGACGCAGCTGCTGGGCGCGCTGGCCCGGGCGCTGCGGCTCTCCGACGACGAGCGCGACCACCTCTTCCACCTGGCAGGCCATCGGCCCCCGCCCGCCGAGGGGGTGGCCCGGCTGGCCCGTGCGGGCCTGATCCGTATGCTCGACCTGCTCGGTGACACCCCGGCCCTGGTGCTGTCCGACCTGGGCGAGATCCTCGCCCAGAACCGGGCCGCCCTCCTGCTCATGGGCGACCTCACCGACATCTCGGGCGACCGGCGTTACGTCGTGTACCGCTGGTTCACCGATCCCGCCGCCCGTGCCGTCTGCCCGCCCGAGGAGCAGGAGAATCACGGCCGCCGGCTCGTGGCGGACCTGCGCGCGGCGGTCGGCCGCCGGTCGGGCGACACCGCGGTCGCCGGTCTCGTCGAACGGTTGCAGGCCGCGAGCGCCGACTTCCGCCGGCTGTGGACCGAGCACGAGGTGGCGGTCCGGCGCACCGACCGCAAGACCTTCCTGCACCCGAGGGTGGGCCGACTGACGATGGACTGCGAGACCCTGGTCACTCCCGATCAGGGCCAGCAACTGCTGGTGCTCACACCGGCGGACGCCGAGGCCCGCGAGCGGCTGGACCTGCTGCGAGTGCTCGGCGTCCAGGAGTTCCCCACGGGACCCACCGGCCCGCCCGTACGGTGAGGCGGCCGATCACGGGCTGTCCGTTCGTCCCGCATCGGGGCCGAGCGCGGTTCAGCGCCGGCCGGGCACAGGACCGGCCGAGCAACTCGGCCGACGGCCGCCGCAGCCCAGCGCAGTTCACCTCACCTCAGCTCCACAGCGTCACGCCGACGGACCTGGCCTCGATCACCTCCGCCGCGTCGAGGACGAGGTGCTCCTCGAAACGGCCGCCGATCAGCTGAGCACCGATGGGCAGGCCGTCGCTGACGGTCACCGGGACGGTGACCGCGGGGAAGCCGAGCACGGGGACCGCGGTCATCGGCCACATCGCGGTGAACAGGTCACGGGCCCGGCCGGGTTCGGTGATGTCCGCGTCCTGCTCGAAGGCGGGTTCGGCGCAGACCGGTGTGAGGAGCAGCCGCCCGGAGCCCAGCATCTCCTGAAGGCGCGTGATGAGCGTCGCGCGGCGGGCCCAGCCGTTGATGTACGCCTCCAACTCGGGCCGCTCACCCCACAGTTCGGCGGCAGCCGCGAAGTGGTTGTCCAGCGCGGTACGGATGCTGTCGTCCCCCAGCCGGGCCACCACCGGCCGGATGAGACGGATGTCCTCGGTGATCAGCAGGGACCACAGCCGACTGGCCTCGGCGAGCAGCGGCATGTCCGCCGACTCCTCGACCTCGTACCCTGCCTCCGCGAGCCGGGCCGCGGCCTCCCCCACGGCCCGGTCGACGGCCGGGTGGTTCTTCACTGTGCCGATCTCACGGACGAGGGTGACCTTCGGGCGGCCCCCGCCGCCGGCCGACGGCCCGCGCAGTGCGGGGATTCCGTGTGCGTGCCTGAGGTCCGGAACACTCATCGCCGCGAGCGCGAGCCGCACGTCTCCGACGGTACGCGCCATCGGGCCCTGCACCGCCATCGCGTGCACGGTGGGCGGGAAGTCCAACTCGACGGGCCCGTCCGGCGTTTCGGCGTACGCGGGCGGAGCCCAGTCGGAGACCAGCCCGACGGTGGGGCGCAGACCGACGACACCGCAGCAGGCGGCGGGGAAGCGGATGGATCCGCCGATGTCGTTGCCCTGGGCCAGCGGGGTCATTCCGGCGGCGAGGCCGCTGGCGGCGCCACCGCTGGAGCCGCCTGGCGTCCGGCTGTGGTCCCAGGGGTTGAGCGTGCGGCCGTACAGGTCGTTGGTGGAGAACCAACGGAAGGAGAAGGCGGGCGAGTTGCTGCGTCCGACGGGCACCGCTCCGGCGGTGCGCAGTGCGGAGACACAGGCCGCGTCACCCTCGGCCCGCCGCTGTGCGAGCGCGCGGACACCGTTGCTGGTGGGATGGCCCCGCTGATCCGTATTGATCTTGATGGAGACGGGAACGCCGTGCAGGGGCCCCAGTTCGTCCCCTGCGGCGACAGCTCGGTCGGCCCGGTCCGCCGCGGCGAGTGCGTCGCCGGGGCGGATGTCGACCAGTGCGTTCAGTACGGGGTTGGTCTCCTCGATCCGGCCGAGACAGGACCGCATGACCTCGACGGCCGAGACGTCACGGGCGCGGATCCGGGCGGCGAGCTCGGTGGCGGTGCACTGCCACAGCTCGTCCGGCGCGGTGGTTGATGCCATGGGCTACCTCTTCGGGAACAGGGCGCGGCCGTCACCACGGCAGGGCGGACAGCGGGGCGGGGCGGGGCGGACGGCAGCGCGGGAGAGGGCAGGGACACCGACGTAGTACAACGGCGTTTTATTTAGCGCTCAGATTGTGCGGCGCCCTCTGCGTTGTCAACCCCCGGCCCGCCAGGGACCGGCCCGCTCAACCCTCGCGCACGCCATCCCTGAGCAGGTCGATGACGGCCAGCGCCACCTGGGACCCCCGGTCGGCCGTCCAGCTCTCGGGGTCCTCCAGGGTGGAGAGCCAGTACCCACGGAACAGCAGATGCAGGATGTCGGCACTGAGGGCGGGGTCGGGCAGACCGGCCTGGGCGGCGAGGGCGGACAGCTCCGCCCGGTTGCGCCGGGAGGTGACGCGCCGCAGATCCTCGATCTCCTCACCCGCGGCCGGACCGGCGCTGGCGATCTCCATGAGCAGCCGGCGCAGCACCTCGTCGTCATGCTGCGTGGTGCTCATCCATCGGGTCGCGACCCGCAGCCGGTCCAGGCCCGTATGACCTTCGAGCACTTCCTCCATCTCCTCGGTCCACTCCTCCTCCGCCTTGCGCAGGGCGTTGAGCATGAGGGCGGAGCGGCTGGAGACGTAGTTGGTGACCATGGCCGTCGATCCGCCGAGCTGGGCGGCGACGGCCCGGATGGTGACGGAGCGGACACCTCGCTCGCGGGCGACCTGGATGGTGGCGGCGGCGATCTCGTCGAGCCGCCTGGCTTCGTCTACCTCGATCGGCATGTCGCAGACCTTAACTCAATGGGTTGACCACGTTTACGTGGAGCTGCAATGTTGTCATACAACGTTGTTGCATAACGGCGTTGCATCTGGATTCCCGGAGATCTTTCATGAGCATTCGCTACGAGCGGACCGGCTCCGCACCCGTTCCGGACCACGCACGACAGCACTGGGTGCGCATGCGGGACGGGGTACGTCTGGCCACGGACGTCTACCTGCCGGAGGGCGCCGACACGGGCTCCGGCACAGGTTCCGGTACGGATTGCGGTACAGGTCCCGGTACAGATTCCGGCACCGCCGAACTGCCCGCCGTGCTGGTCCGCCTGCCCTACGACAAGAACAGCCGGTACGTCTACTTCGACAGGATCGCCTCCCTGTTCACGGCACGCGGTTACGCCCTGGTCGTCCAGGACGTGCGCGGCAAGTTCCGCTCGGGCGGCCAGACCCTGCCGTTCCTCCGGGAACCCCTGGACGGCTACGACGCCATCGACTGGATCACCCATCAGTCCTGGTCGAACGGTGTGGTGGGCATGTTCGGCGACTCGTACTACGGCTTCACCCAGTGGGCCGCCGTCGCCGCGCAGCACCCGGCGCTGCGCGCGGTCGTCCCCAGGGTGACCACGGTCGACTTCAACGGGACCACCCAGTCCGACCCCGACGACCCGTCCCCCGTCGGCAGACCGGTGTGGCTGGAGGGCATCGAGTACTACGCCCACTACTGGGTCGACAACACCGTCTACGACTTCACGCCCGACCGCTCCGTCCGCCCGGTCATCGAGCAGTACGAGCGGGCGTTCAGCGCGATGGGTGCCCGCTCGGCCTGGTTCGACCTGCTCGCCCCCCGCTACACGAACCTGCTGCCCGCGCTGGGGCGGCATCCCTTCGACGCACGGCCCGTTCCGGTGCTGCACTGTGTCGGCTGGTTCGACAACATCTCCGTACCGCACATGCGGGACTACCTGGAGCTGGCCTCCCGACCCGGTTGGGACGCCGTCCAGTACCTGTGGGCCGGAGCGATCGACCACGAGAACTACCACCTCGGTCTCGCCCCGGCCGCCCCCGCGGACGACCACGCCCACGACGAAGCGGCCCTGGACCGCATGCTGCCGGGCTACGCGGGACCCGCGTTGGACTTCTTCGACGTGTTCCTCAAGGGCATCCGCCCGGTGTCCGCGCTGCCCAAGGTGGCCTGGGAACTGGGCCATGCGGGATGGCGTACGGCCGAGGTATGGCCGCCCGCGGGCAGCACCGAGCGCACCTTCTGGCTGACCGAACCCGCCCGTGCGCGCGGGCCGTTGCCGGGGGGTGCCCTCAGCGACGAGCCGGACGAAGGTGACGGCGACGGCGACGGCGACGGCGACGGCGACGGACAGAGCGTGCAGTGGGTCTACGACCCCGAGTCGCTCGTCCCGTCACAGGTCGCCAACTCCTTCTCGTTCCTGCAGAGTTACCCGGACGAGGCACAGCTCGCCGACCGCGATGACGTACTCGTCTTCAGCACTCCGGCCCTGTCCGACCCCCTCGATCTCGTCGGACCGATCGACCTGGTTCTGCGTGTCACCGGCACCGGCGAGACGTTCGACGTCTTCGCGAAGGTCCTGGACGTCTCACCCGACGGACAGGCGCACATGATCGCCCGGGGTCAGGTGTCCGTCCGCACGCTCCGGGCCCCCGCGGAGATCCCGGTCGCGCTGGGCCACACCGGCTACCGGCTGCGGCCCGGCCACCGGCTGGCCCTGACCGTCGCCGGCAGTGACTACCCCATGTTCCTGCCGTCGTCGGGAAGTACCGAGAACCCCTGGACCACGCTCGCACCCAAGCCGAGCACGCAGACCCTGTACGCCGACGCCGTCACCCGGCTGACCGTCACCGTGCTCGCCGCCACCGACGCCAACACCGATGGCAACGACACCGGCACCGGCACACACGCGGTCTGACGCGCCCGCACCCGGCGCCCCCCACACCCGAAGGACCTCATCACCCTCCCAGCACTCCCCTCATCAGGAGCACCGACATGCACGCTCCCAGAACCGCCCTCGCCGCCACCGCTGTCGGCACTCTCCTCGCACTGACCGGCTGTTCCTCCGGCGACGGCGCCTCCACGGCCCCGACCGGGGCCGTCAAGCTGACCTCGACCACGCCCGCGGCCTCCGGCGCGCTCGACAACGTCACCTGGAACCTGCCGATGGGTGAACCGATCACCCTCGACCCGGCCAAGGTCGGCGACTACTCCCCCAGCACCGTGACCTCGAACCTCTGCGACCCGCTGATCCGGCTTAAGCCGGACTACACCCTCGCCCCCGGTCTGGCCACCGCCTGGAAGCACCCCGACCCGAAGACCCTCGTACTCGACCTCCGTAAGGACGTCACGTTCTGGGACGGCAAGCCCATGACGGCCAAGGACGTGGTGGCCAGTCTGTCCCGGCAGGGCGACCCGGCCACCCAGAGCGTCAACACCCAGGTCCTGGCGAGCGTCGCGGGGATCACCGCGACCGGCGAGCACCAGGTGACCGTCAGGTTCAAGGCCCCGGACGAACTGTTCCTCAAGTACCTGGCCAACGGTTTCGGAGCGGTCGGCGAAGCCTCGTACCTCAAGAAGGCCGGCGCCTCCTACGGCACCGCCAAGGGCGGCCTGATGTGTACCGGCCCCTTCGAGCTGAAGAGCTGGAAGTCCGGCGAGTCCATCACCGCGGTACGCAACGCGGACTACTGGGACGCGTCGCTGCGCCCCCGGGCGAAGAAGCTGACCTTCGCGTTCATCACCGACAACGGGACGCTGACGAGCGCACTGCTGTCCGGGCAGATCGACGGCAGTTACGAGATCCCCTCCACCGTCGCCAGGGCGCTGCGCTCGTCGGACGCGGGCACCCTCTACTACGGGCCCTCCGCCCAGACGGTGTTCATCTCACCGACGGGCCCCTCGTCACCGCTGGCCGACCATCGCGTGACGCGTGCGCTCTCCCTCGTCCTGGACCGTGACGCCCTGGTCAAGAACGTCTTCGACGGCGCCGCGCAGAAACTCAAGACCTTCATACCGTCCCTGGTCTGGAAGAACGGCGAGGCCGCGGACGTCTACGCGAAGGGCTACGACGAGCTGCCCGCCGTACCGGACGTCGACGTCGACCAGGCCAAGAAGCTGGTCGACCAGGCCGCCCCGAAGCGGCGAACCGTCACGGTGGCCACGGCCGCGGGCGACCAGCAGTCCCTGCAGACGCTCACCTTCGTGCAGGCGGCGGCCAAGAGGATCGGGCTGAAGATCGTCATCAAGCAGCTCCAGCCCACCCAGATGTCGGGCCTCTTCTACGACGCGTCGCTGCGCAAGGGCCTCGACGCGACGATGGCACTCGGGTACGTCGAGATCCCCGATCCCCTCTCCTACGCGCAGATGTTCACCTCGCCCGCGTCCCCGATGAACTGGATCCACTACGACAACAAGCGGGTGACGTCGCTGCTCACCCGGTCCCAGGCGGCCCTGGACCCCGAGGAGTCGGCGAGCCTGTTCACCCAGGCGCAGGCCCTGTACTCCGAGGACCTGCCGATCGTGCCCATCGCCGCCCCCTACGAGCGGATGTTCCTGAACAAGCGGCTCAGCGGGGCGCCCGCGTCCTTCGCGTACATCAACATGCCGTGGGCCGCGCAGCTCGGTGCCACCGGCGGGGACACGGGCGGGGCCACCTCATGATCTGGCGCTTCGTCGCCCGTCGTGCGGCGATGCTGGTGGTGACCGCGCTGGTGGCCAGCATCGCGATCTACGGCGCGCTGTTCATCTCGCCGGGCGACCCCGCCACCCTGCTGATCGGCGGCGGCAAGCCGCCCAGCCCGCGGCTGCTGGAGGAGATCCACCGTCAGTACCACCTCGACGATCCCTTCGCGCAGAGCTACGGGCGCTGGCTGACCGGGATCCTGCACGGAGACGCCGGTGACTCCCTCACCTACAAGGACTCCGTACTGCACCTGGTGCGGAGCCGCATCGGCACCACCGCCTTCCTGATCGGCTACGCGGCCCTGCTCATCATCGTCCCGGGTGTGCTCCTCGGCACCCTGGCGGCGCTGCGCGGCCGGTGGAGCGACACCCTCGTGACCGTACTGACCACCGTCCTCATGGCCGTCCCCACGTTCGTGATGTCCGTCCTGTTGATCTGGTGGCTGTCCGTACGCTGGGACCTGTTCCCCGCCTACGGCGCGGGCACCGGCTTCGGTGGACGGATCGAACACCTCACGCTGCCCGCCCTCGCGCTCGCCGCCTCCTGGCTCGCCTACGTCACCCAGGTGACCCGGTCCGCGGTCCGCGCCGAACTGGGCTCCGAGCATGTCCAGACCGCACGGAGCCGCGGTATCCCGGAGCGTTTCGTGATCCGCAGACATGTGCTCCGCAATGCCTCGGGGCCGATCTTCTCCGTATCGGGCGTCGCGGTCGCCGGTCTGATCGCCGGCTGCTCCATCGTCGAACAGGCCTTCGGGATCAACGGAGTCGGCGCTCTGCTCATCCAGAGCGCCGCCAAGCAGGATCTCGCGGTGGTCCAGGCACTGGCTCTGATCACCGTCGTCGTCTTCGTCAGCGTCAACACCCTCGTGGACGTGGTCACCGCCGCGCTCGACCACCGCGTCTCCCTGGAGGCCCGCGCATGAGCACGTATCGGATCGCCGCGCCGGGACGCGGCCGGACGAACCTGGGCCGGCTGCGCTCCCTGGCCCGGGGACGCGGCTTGCTGATCGCCGCCTCCGCCGTCGTCGCGGTGGCTGTGCTGGCCGCCCTCTTCGCGCCGCTCCTCGCGCCGTACGATCCCGACGCCGTGGACGTGACGGCCGTGTCCCAGCCGGGTTCCGCCGCGCACTGGCTCGGCACCGACGACGCCGGCCGGGACATCCTGTCCCGACTGATGTACGGGGCCCGGCCCAGCCTGTTCGCCCCTGCGGTGGTGACACTGACCGCGGGTACGGTCGGCACCGCGCTGGCCGTCAGCGCCGCCTGGATCGGCGGCTGGTACGACCGGCTCGTGTCCGCCGCGCTGGACGTCGTCTTCGGCTTTCCCGGTCTGGTCCTCGCGGTGGTGGCGGCAGCCGTGTTCGGCGCCGGACTGACCGTGGCGGTGGTGACCCTGTCCCTCGCCTATCTGCCCTACGTGGCCCGTGTCGTGCGCAGCGCGGCCCAGCGCGAACGCCGGCTTCCGTACATCTCCGCGCTGCGGACGCTGGGCATGTCGGGACCGCGGATCTGCCTGCGCCACCTGCTGCCCAACCTCCTGCCCCTCGTCCTCGTGCAGGTGGTCACGTCCTTCGGGTACACCCTCCTGGACATCGCCGCCTTCTCCTTCATCGGGCTGGGCGCCCAGCCGCCCACCGCGGAATGGGGGCTGATGGTCGCGAACGGATCCTCGGGCATCCTGGCGGGCAGCGCGGAACAGTCCCTGTACGCGGGTCTGGTGATCGTCGTCTTCGTCATCGCCTGCAACCTGCTCGGCAGCGGAGTGTCCCGGCGCCTCCTGGGAGAGCCGCGATGACCCGGCCCCCCGCTCTCCTCGAACTGGAGGACCTGCGCGTCACCCTGCCCGTCGGGGGCGGCCACCGACCCGTCATCCACCACGTCGGTCTGAGCGTCCCGGCCGGTACCGCCGTGGGGCTGGTCGGCGAGTCCGGTTCCGGCAAGTCGATGACGGCCCGGTCCGTGCTGCGGTTGCTGCCGCACGGCGCCCGCACCAGCGGTGACATCCGTTTCGGGGGCGCCTCGGTCCCGGCCATGGGCCCGGCACAGCTGCGTACCCTGCGTACCCGGGATGTCGCCATGATCTTCCAGGACCCGCGGGCGCACATCAATCCCGTCCGCAGCGTCGGGGACTTCCTCACCGAGGGCCTGATCACCACCCGGGCTGTCCGGCCCCGGGCCGCGGAGGCCACTGTCACCGCCCTCCTGAAGGACGTGGGTGTCGCCGACGCCTCTCGCCGGCTGCGCCAGTACCCTTCCGAACTCTCCGGCGGTCTGCTGCAACGCGTCATGATCGCCGCCGCGCTGGCCGCCGAGCCGAAGCTGCTGCTCGCCGACGAGCCGACCACCGCGCTCGATGTCACCACCCAGGCCGAGGTCATGGCCATCATCGACGAGGCGCGCGCCGAGCGTGGGCTGGCGATGCTGTTCATCACCCACGACCTCGCGCTCGCGGCGGCCGTGTGCGACCGCGTCGCGGTCATGTACGCGGGGACGGTGGTGGAGGACCTGCCCGCCGGGCAGTTGTACGACGACGCCCATCACCCGTACACCAGGGCCCTGTTGGCCTCCCGTCCGGAACCCGGCGCCGGCGCCCGGCCCCTGCGTGCCATCGCGGGCCGCCCGCTGTCGGCCTTCGAGGCCGGTCCCGGCTGCGCCTTCGCGCCCCGCTGCCCCTCGGCGGCGGAGGTGTGCACGGTCGAACGCCCCGAGCCGCGCCCCACCGGTGACGGCCGCACGGCCTGCCATTTCCCGCTGTCCGACACCGTCTCGGACCCAGGCCCGAGCACGGATACCCGTACGGGTACGAGTGACAGGAGTTCCCAGCATGGCTGACTCGGCCCCGCACCCGCACCCGCAGGCGCAGGCGCAGGCGCCCGTGCCGGCGCCCGTCCCGGCGCTCGAAGTGGCCGGACTGCGCAAGACGTTCGGCGACTTCACGGCCGTGCACGACATCGGGCTGACCCTGGCGGCGGGCGGTTCGCTGGCCGTCGTGGGCGAGTCGGGGTCCGGGAAGACCACCACCGCGCGGATGATCGCCGGTTTGGAGCGGCCGACGGCCGGCACGATCCGGCTCGGCGGCCACGCCGTTCCCGGCCGTCGGGCCCGCGCCGCCGAACGCAGATCCCATGCCCGCCGCATCCAGATGGTCTTCCAGGATCCGTACGCCTCCCTCGACCGCCGTCAGCGCGTCCAGGACTGCATCGCGGAAGTCCTCACGCTGCACACGGACTTGAAGGGGCAGGCGCTACGGGAACGGGTGGCCGAGCACCTCGACCAGGTGGGCCTGGACGAACGCCAGGCGGCTTCCCTCCCCCGCGCGCTTTCGGGTGGTCAGCGCCAACGTGTCGCCATCGCCCGCGCGTTGGCCGTACGCCCCCGTGTTCTCGTCCTCGACGAGGCCGTCGCCGCGCTCGACGTCTCCGTCCAGGCCCAGATCCTGACCCTGCTGGGCCGGATCCGCGAACAGACCGGCGTGGCCTACCTGTTCATCACGCACGACCTGGGCGTCGTCCAGCACATCTGTGACGACGTGGTCGTCATGCACCGCGGTCGCGCCGTGGAGAGCGGCCCCGCCGAGCAGGTGCTGACCGACCCCCGGGACGCCTACACCCGCACCCTCCTCGACTCCGTGCCCCGCCGGGGCTGGAAGCCCACCCGCCGCACCACGACGAACGGAACCGCGTCATGACCTCCGCCCCGAGCCTGACCTACGCGTTCGAGATCCGCGCCCGGGTCGCCCAGAGCCTGCACATCGGCCACGGAGACGGCGAGCGCACCGAGTTCACCCCCATCACCGGCGGGAGCGTCGACGGACCGCGTCTGAAGGGCACTGTCCTCGCCGGTGGCGGCGACTGGTCCAACACCCGTGGTCCCATCTGCGAGTTGGAGGCCCGTTATCTGATCCGGGCGGACGACGGAGCCGTCATCGACATCATCAACCGCGGCTACTACCACGAAGGCGCGGGCAGCCCGGAGCAACACGACGGGACCGTGAGGACGGCCGAGGCCGGGACCTACTTCCGGACCTCACCCGTCTTTCGCACCGACGCTCCTGCCCACCGCCGGCTCGCCGCGACCGTCTTCGTCGGCCTCGCCCGCGAGGAGGACGGCCACATCGTCATCCGCTGCTACGCCGTCGACTGAGGGCCCTCGCGGTGCGGCCGTGGACGGTCGTCACCACTCACCCCAGACCGAGCAGGACGACCGCCGACGGCCGCGCTCATCGGACCGAGCGCCTGTGCTCGGGTGACCCGTTCGCGCAGCACCGTGAGTCCGAGGACCGCGGGCACGCGGGCACGGCGTGCCGGGTGGATCGTTCTGTCCGCCCTGCTCGGCATCGCCACCCACCTGCACGTCGAGGACGAGGACGCCGCGACGAGGCCGCCATTCCCCTGCTGCGTAAGGCAGTCGAAATATCCGTCTCCACATTTCGCACACAATGAACGCCTTAAGTTCACATTAGGTATGCTCCAACAGCTTCATCCGCACCACTGAGGGGGGTCTTCTCATGCGCATACGCTGTGCGCTGACCGCAGTTGTCACACTCGGCACCTTTGCCGCACTTTCGACGGGCACCGCCCAGGCGGCCGAGTACTCGTCCGCGCTGAAGGTCAAGGGCGTCCAGTACGACGCACCCGGGACCGACTCGAACCGCTGTTCCGGGGGGAACACGAAGAACGAGTACCTGACCATCAAGAACTACTCCCGCACCGCGACGGTCAACCTCAAGGGGTACGTCGTCAAGGACGCCACCGGGAACAAGTTCACTTTCACGGCGAGCCACAAGCTGGAGCCCGGTGACTATGTGAAGCTGCGCGGCGGACGTGCCACCGACTCCGACGCCGGCAATGTCGTGTACCGCCAGAACTGCAACTTCATCTGGAACAACGACAAGGACACCATCTACCTGTACAAGCCCAGCGGCGCCAGGGCGGACGTCCACTCCTACACCAAGCGCGCGAACGACCGCGACGGCAACGGCTACATCACCTACCACGGCTGACGCACCGCTCGGGCGCTTTCCTGCCGGACTTGTCGCGGGAGGGCGCCCGGGCCCGGTGATCACATCGCGAGACAGGCTTGCGTCAAGGCGCTGACCAGGCGTTGTCTCTCACGGTGAGTACCGAACGACCCGAACAGCACGCGACCGACAACGGCACCGCGGGAGACCGCTCCGCACGCCGCGCCGTCACCATCTTCCCCCTCCTCGTCCTCGCGGCGGGCGCCACCGGGCTGCTGCTCCCGGGCAGCTTCGCCGGCTGGGGCGAGTCGGTGCCGTACCTGCTGGGCGTGGTGATGTTCTGCATGGGCGTCACGATGACCCCGCAGGACTTCCGCGGTGTCGCCAGACGGCCCTGGGCGGTGGCCCTCGGGCTGGTCGCGCACTACGTCATCATGCCGGGACTCGGCTGGCTCATCGCTCACCTGCTGCAGCTTCCGCCGCAGCTCGCGGCGGGCGTCATCCTCGTCGGCTGTGCCCCCAGCGGCACCGCCTCCAACGTGGTGACGTATCTGGCGCGCGGTGACGTGGCGCTGTCCGTCTCCGTGGCCACCGTCTCCACCCTCGTGGCCCCGCTGGTCACTCCGCCGCTGACGCTGCTGCTGGCGGGCGAGTACCTGCCCGTCGACGCCGGCTCGATGGTCGTCGACATCCTCAAGACCGTGCTGCTGCCGGTGCTCGCGGGGCTCGCCGTCCGGCTGCTGGCGAGCCGCCATGTGCAACGCGCCCTCCCGGTGCTGCCCTGGCTGTCCGCCGTGACCATCGGTGTGATCGTGACCGTGGTGGTGGCGGGCAGCGCCGACGCCATCAAGTCGGCGGCGCTGCTGGTGTTCGTCGCCGTCGTGCTCCACAACGGTCTGGGACTGGCACTCGGCTACGGCGCGGGACGGCTCACCAGGTTGGGCGAGCCGGCGAGCCGCGCCATGGCCTTCGAGGTCGGCATGCAGAACTCGGGGCTGGCTGCTTCGCTGGCCACCGCCCACTTCAGCCCGCTGGCCGCACTGCCCGCCGCCGTCTTCTCCGTCTGGCACAACATCTCCGGCGCCCTGGCCGCCGCCTGGCTGTCACGCCGACGCCCCTGACCGTGCCGCCGGCCCCGTGCGACCCGGGATGGTCGGCAGGCCCAGGAGCGGGGCGAACTGCCGGCCCGCAGCACGGTCAGCGACCTGCTTCGCGGGACCCGCCTGCTGGGCCCCGGGACACCGGCGGCGTACGTCCGCGCCTGCGGGGCTCCCGAGGCGGACGTGCCCGCCTGGCTGGAGGCCGGACAACGGGCCGAGGAGGAGACGGACACCCGGCTCCCGGACCCGCACGCCACCTCCTCCGGCTGGAGGGCACCCGTCGCTGCGTGGGCCTGCAGGACGGCTCCACCGAGACCGGAACCGACGTCACGGTGGAGCCCTGCGACGGGACGGCGGACCAGGAGTTCCTGATCAGCTCGGCGGCCTGAGGCCAGAGCAGCCCGAGGTTCGCGGCGTGTCCGTGACTGATGGCACGATCGCGGACATGACATCGATCGACGAGCAGTTCGTTCGTGAGACAGCTGCCGAGTACGGCGTTCCCGGCCCCGTCGCACAGGAGTTGACGGCCCGGTCCCGGCCGTGCGTCTATCTGGTGCCGCACGGGCAACTGCCGCACTCTCAGCAGGAGGACGTCCGCCCCGCCGCGCGAACGGGCGGGCTCCCTTCATTGCCGGAGGGGATGGACTGGCCGGAGGGGAAAGAGCCGCTGGTGCTGAGTGTCGACTGCGGGGCCCTGCCCCACGGGGTCCTGGACATCGAACTGCCCGCCGACGGCCACCTGTTGCTCTTCACCGAGATCGAGTACCCGCCGGAGTCGTCCGTGGTGCTGCACGTTCCTGCCGGCACCCCCACCACCGAGCGCGCCGCGACGTACGCATCCGACGGTGAGCCCATGCGGGTCAAGGTCTATGAACCACAAACCCTGTACCCCCTGGCCGGACTCACCCTCGACGAGGACCGGCGGCAGTCCCCCGCCACCCGCGCCTTCCTGGAGGGCGGCGGAAAGGATGCCGCGCTGGACGCTTTCGAGGAGGCCGTCCTCGATGCGGCCTCCGGCGGGGCCCGTCCGGGCGTCTGCGTGCAGCTCGGCGGTTTCTCCCGCTCGTGGGACGTGGCACCGGACGAGGGCGACCTCGTACTCCTCGCACAACTGGCCGGGCAGGCGATCGACTACGACGTCTACACCATGAACCTGATCGTGGGCACCCGTGAGGACATCGCCGCACGGCGGTACGCCGACCTCCAGTACGAGCAGCAGTGCTGACCTCGAACGGGCGGTGCACGCTCTCACCTTCCCGGCATGGGCGGCGGCGCGGTAGGCCTCGTATCCGGCGGCTTTCGGTGGCTTTCGGCGCCATGGAAATTCGGTGGCGTACGAGGAGGCATGATCTCCGTCCTCGGGGGCACCCGGGTCCGGTGTCATATGTACCTACGGAGCTCGTTGCACAAGTGAGATTTGCCCTGGTTCAGGCCGGCTTCCAAGTACTGAGCGACGCGGAGCTCGGCGTCCCGGGACTGCGGGTGACCGAGGTGGCGGCCGGCGCCCTGGTCAGCTGGACGGCCTCGGACGAATTCGCCTCGCTGGCCCGTGAGCGGGGCGGCTGCGCTTCGAGCGACGACAGCATAAGGGTGATCGTGAAGGTCGCCGTGTCGGGGCTGCTGCTGCGACTCGGACACAGCGTCGCCGAGACTGTGGCCGACGGTGACCTGCTGGTGCTCGCCGACACGATCTCCGCGCCTGAACAGCGGTGACCGACAGACGGGTGTCCACGGGCAGATTTTTCGCGGGAAAGCCGTGGTGAGCGCCCCGCGGACGAATGCGCCGGTTCGGTGTGCGGACATGTCGCGCCCAGGGTGGGACGCTGGTTGTCGCCGACCGCTGACGCGCGGATGCGCGGCATCGGCCGGACGGCGCGAGGACCGAGGAATTCCCCCCGGCTCGGACCTCGCGCGAGGCGCCCTCCCGGCGGTGCGAGATGGCGGGAGTTGCCTCTCCGGGCGCGCCTGGAGGACGAAGGCCGGAGCCGCGTAGTCGGCGATGCGGCTCCGGCCGGCCTCGACGGGCAGCTACGGCTCGGGACCCGGGAGCCCGCGGCGCGGAACACAGCCCCACGACTCGTCCGGCGCCGACGCACGCCCGCGTGTCCGCGGGCGGGGTCCGTTTCCCCGACCGATCACCGGGCACCCGTTCGATGATCGGCCGTACAACGGCAAGCCAGACCCGGCGCACCGCGCCCAGAAGTACGGAGGACCACCGTGTTGAAGGCCATCGCAGATGTTCTTCGCTCCATCGGCGGAGCCATCGCCACCGTCGTCACCCTGCCATTCCGGGCCGTGGCACGGCTGTTCGGCGGCGCATCGAGCTCTGCCCACGGCCACCACTGACAGGCGGGTCGCCCAGCGCGCAGCGACGCGCCGGCCCTCCCCCGCAAGCCCATGCCCGGCTGGAACCCCCGTCCAGCCGGGCATGCGTATGCCATGCTCGCCAGGTGTCGACACAGGCCTGTCCGCGCGCCTCGGGAGCCGATGCGCGGGGGCGGCGGCTTCCGTTGCCTCATGGGCCTTCGCACGCGGCGCGGACCTCGTCCAGCAGCGTCTGATGGTCCTCGCCGAAGGTGACCACGGCCGCGTACACCGCGTCCAGGGCGGCCCGCAGCGGATCGGCTTCGGCCGCGCCGGTCACGGCGGGCAGCGCCATGTGTGGCTGTGACATCCGCAGGGCCGGATCCGGCGGACCCATCGTGACCAGCACGCCGTACTCGGCCGATCCGTCGGTGGGCGGGGCCGGCAGAAGCGGCGAAAGCGGCCCGGTGGCCGCCGGGCCCGCCACCTTGGGCCGTTGCGCGGGCTGCGGCTCGGGGGTAAGTGCGGCTGCGGATACGCGCGCTCCGGGGATCGCGGGTGGATCGAAAGGAGGCCGCTCAGGAGGGATGGCTCGGCCGACGGTCCGGTCGGGGACACGTGGGTCACAGCGGAGGGTCTCCCACACATGTGCGAAGTCGTCGAAGGGCGGCGGCAGCGGACGCCGCTCGGCAAGGGCCGTGAGCGCCGCCGCGACCCAGTCCAGATCGTCGAGACCGGCCGCGGCGCACGCGCGCCGAGCCGCCAACAACGCCACACCGCGCTGGCGTTCGGGCCCCACCGCATCCAGCGTGTGTACCAGGCCGGCGTCGAAATCGAGCAGCCCGCGGACATTGCCCCGCACGGCACGCAGCGCTTCGCTGGGCAACCGGCCGCCCCAGCGCCACTGTTCGACCGCGAGCAGCCGCTTCCGCTCGGCCTGCTCCTGTGCCTCACGCACCTGGCGCGCGGCCTCGGCACGCTCTTCGGGAGTGGGAGGCGGCGGCTGCCGTCGGGCGTAGTCGTGCCAGTACGCGGCTGTCTCCGCCGTCTGCCGGATCACCTGGTCCGGGCCCGGCAGGGCGGGCCACAACTGCAGGAGGTAGGAGTCCACCTGCGGCTCGTCGGACAGTCGGGTGTCCAGTTGCCGGGCCCGGTCCATACCCCGGCCGCAGTAGCGCACCCGGTAGTCGGTCTCGGCCAGATCCAGCTCCCAACTGTCCTGCCCCGCCCACTCCGTAAGGCTGCTTCGCTCGGACACCGGACGGAAGGAGACCTCCACGACCTCCTCCCACACCGGATCCACCGGTGGGGCGTCATCGTGCACTTCGACGGAGAAGCCGACAGAGCCCGTGTGCAAACCGGTCGACAGCCCCAGCGCACCGGGGATCGCGGCTCCGCACAACCCTGATGTCTGACCCGCGAACGCCTCCGGCAGACCCGGGCCGAAACTGTCCGGGTCGCTCTCGACATAGATCTGGCCGTAGTGCACGTGCACTTCGCCCTCGACCGGCCTGCGCACCACTACGACCTCCCCCGCACCTGGGCCTGCCGACTGTGACACGCGCCGCCGTCCGCCACCGGCCATGGACCGGTGGACGACCGTGAGCGAGTGATCAGTGGGTCGAGGGAGAGAGGACCACGAGAATCCCCCGGACATGTGCGCGCCGGCACCCAGTTGTAAGCCATGTCCAGCAGCCTAGGGAACACCACTGACAACGGTCGGCCGTCGGGCTCGTACGACGCGGACGGGCATACAGGTGGTCACGAGGCGACCGGCGTCGGCTCCTCGTAGGGCGCCGGCTGGGGTAGTGGCAGTCGGGCCACCACCCGGAAGCCGCCTTCCGGACGCGCGCCCGCGGTGAACTCCCCCCGCAGCAGGGCGACTCGCTCGCGCATGCCGACCAGGCCGTATCCGGCGGGGGATCCGTCGCCGCCCGGCCCACGGCCGGTGTCCGTGATCTCCAGAGTCAGCTCCGCGTCCCGGTGGTCGACGCGCACCAGGCACGAGCGGGCGCCCGCGTGTCTGACCACGTTGGTGACCGACTCCTGGACGATGCGGTACGCCGACAGGTCGATGTCCGGCGGCAGAGGCCGCCGCCGACCGTGCCACTGCACGACGACCCGCACCCCCGCTGCCGTGGTGGCCGCGGCGAGCCCGTCGACGTCCGACAAGGTCGGTGCTTCATGCGGTGGAGCACCCGCGGCGTCCGCCTGACGCAGCGCGCCGAGCATCCTGCGCAGTCCGGACAGCGTCTCCCTGCTCGCGTTCTCCACCTCGCCGAGGGCCTCCCTGGCCCGGGCCGGTTGTGTGTCGATGACTCGGCGGGCGGCACCCGCCTGCAGGGCGACGATGCCGATGGTGTGCGCGACGATGTCGTGCAACTCGCGCGCTATGCGCAGACGTTCGGCGGTGGTGGCCTGGACGGCGGCCTGGGCCCTGGACTGCTCTGCATGGAGCCGGGACTGCCGGGCGGAGTTGCCGAGGAGCCAGGCCACGAGCACCGTGAGGGCCACGGCCAGCTGCGCCGCGGTGTTGATGCCGGCGCCCCCGGACAGCCGTACTGTTACAGGGATCATCAGAACGGTGAGCGCCATCCCCGCCGCGCAGCCCGAGGTGCGTCGCGTCGCGGTGGCCGCGACGAAGTACAGGGCGACGTCCGGCGCCAGGAACTGCACCAGCGGAAACTCGTCGGCCTGGCCGAGCAGTCCCGCCCCGAGGACCGAGCCGAGCAGCAGGAGGGCGTAGGCCACGAGCGGGCGACCGCGCAGGAGCCGGCAGGCGGTCAGCACGAGGACGGCGGCGCCCAGCATGATCGAGCCGCTCCCATACGTCAGGTCGAAGCCGGGGGCTGCCTGGTCGTCGCGGACGTAGTCGCCCGGGAGGACGAAGAACGTGTCGGCGCACGCGAAACCCATGGCCCCGCCCCAGACGACCGCCGTCCAGTGGCCGGGCGACAGGCGCTTGAGCAGCGGCAGTTGACCTGGAGGCGCTGACATGACGCGAGCATAGATGCGCCCGTGCGCCTCGGTCATCGGCCTGCGGGCGTACATCCACGGGTGACAGCCGTCAGGGAGGACAGCCGTCACGGAGGACAGCCGTGGTGGCTCGCTCGTCGATGCGTGTTCTGTCGGGCACAACATATGGAGGTTCTGCCCGTGAACCCACTGTCCCGGCGGATGCCCCGGCGGATACGGAACGTCTCCTACGCCGTGCGCAGGAAACGCGCCTCTATCGGGAGACAGGGTCCCTGTTCCTGCCATAGGCCGACGCGACGGCGGCGGGCCTACGGGAGGCTTGTGCCATGACCTTTTCGACAACCCCTCCCGTCCCGGCCGGAGTTCTCGGCGCCGGCGCACCCCTGCCCTACCACCGTATGGCCCATGTGACCGGGAGGCACCGCTGGTGGCGCCCGCTGATCGGGACCGTGACGGTGGTCGGCATGTGGCTCCTGCTGTTCATGGTGGTGTATGTCGTGACCTACGGGGTGGGCAGCGCCCATGGATACCCCGAGGATTCCGATGAGGCCATCGACTTCGGCCCCACGCTGAACACCGCCCTGGACCTCACTTACCTGGCCCTGGCCATTCCTGTGGTGCTGCTGGCGGTGCGATGGGTGGGGCGCCGCCCGGCGGGGACGGTCTCCTCCGTCCAGGGGCGGCTGCGCACACGCCGGCTGGGGCGGTACGTGCTGGTCGCGCTGCCCGTCGTGGCGGCGGGGACGGGCGCCATGTTGCTCGTACCGGCCGGTGGTGGGACGGCGGGGACGAGCGGCGAGGTCTGGGTCGGCCTGGACCGGTATCTGCCCGCGCTCGCCATGCTCCTGGTGCTGGTGCCGCTCCAGGCCGCCGCCGAGGAGTACGCGTTCCGGGGCTGGCTGCTGCAGGCGGTGGGCGGCCTCTTCCGTTCGCCGTGGATAGCGGTGCTGCCGCAGGCGGTGCTCTTCGCGGCCGGCCACGGCTGGGGCACGCCGGCCGGGTTCGCGGACCTTGTCGTCTTCGGTGTCCTGGCCGGATGGCTGACGGTGCGTACCGGCGGACTCGAAGCGGCCATCGCGCTGCACGCGGTGAACAACCTGATGTCGTTCGCGCTGGCCGCGGCCTTCGTCGGCGGACTCGACTCCGACGAGACCGCGGCCGACCTGCCCTGGCAACTGGCGGCCCTCGACATCACGGTGATCGTGGTCTTCACCTCGGTGGTGCTGTGGCTCGAACGCCGTGACCGTTCCCCCGGCGCCGCGGCCCCGCGCTCCTTCCCTGAAGGTGCCGATGCATCGCAGCACGCTGAGCGTGTTGTGGGTTCGACGACTTCCTGAGTGCCGATGACCGCGAGCAGGTCGAGGTCTTAGGCCCGTCCGGCGTTTGTGGACGAGCACGTCTGCGCGATGCGAAGGTCCAGGGGCGGCAGCGCCCGGGGGTGTGGGCGGGCGGCCGGAACACCAGCGGTTCTCGTCGTCCGGACTCCCCTGCCGAATCAAGGGCTGTCGCCGGACCAGTCGAAGCGGGTCGGGTCGGACGGGCGTGGGTCGTACAGCGCACGGCCGCCCGCGCCGAAGCGGCCGAGCTCGGTGGAGAGGGCGGCGCCCTCGGCGATCCGGTCCGGCGTCCAGTCGGTGACGTCCAGGAGCAGGCCGTCCAAGGGGCCGCCGACCAGGGCGACGTAGGAGCGGCCCGGGCGTGGGCCCGGATCGGGGTCGTCGTGGTCGTGGCCGTATATCCGGCCGCGCAGTAGCTGCTCGTCGCCATTCACGACATTCAGCCTTCCACCCGCCACTGACAATGGGCCCCCGACGGCGTGCGGGGCCTCTCGTGGCTCAGCGGGAGCCGGGTCTGCTGCGTTTCGCGCCTTCCCGTCACCTGGGGCGCGCCGTGACGAACGCGGGCGGGTCTCAGAGGGGTGGCCAGTTGCGCAGCGCCGCGTCGGCCGTCTTCTGGAGTTCGTCCCGGCCGACACCGCTCGCGGCCTGTACGGCGATGCCGTAGCCGAAGGTGGTGAGGTAGCGGGCCAGTAGCCCCGGATCGGTGTCCGCGGGCAGGTCGCCCTCGTCCACGGCCCGCTGGAACCTCTCCCGGAGGCAGGAGTGGCCGTCGTTGCGCCAGGCGACGAGGAGGTCGCGGACTTCCTCCGCTGAGTCGCTGACGGTCAGGGCGCTCTGGACGCCCAGGCAACCGTGCGGGTTGGCCGGGCGGGTGGTGGTGCGCACGGTGCCGGCCAGGATCGCGGTGGCGGTGCCGAGCGCGGTCGGCTCCTCCAGGGCTCGGGCCATGTACGCGCTCGGGCCCTCGGTGTAGCGCTCCAGTGCCTTGCGGAACAGCTTCTCCTTGTTGCCGAAGGCCGCGTACATGCTGGTGGTGGAGATGCCCATCGCGTTCGTCAGGTTGGCGGTGCTGGCCCCCTCGTAGCCATGTCTCCAGAAGACCAGCATGGCGCGGCCGCCGCCGAGATCGGCGCACGATTCGTGCAGCTCGACGTGACCGACGACGCGTCGGTGAGCCGCGCGCTGGCGACGATCGACGCGGCCGAGGGCCGACTCGACGTCCTGGTGAACAACGCGGGCGTCCTTGGGAGCGGGGTCCTCGACGGGCCCACGGCCCTGCGGGCCTTCGACACCAACGCGGTCGGGATCGTGCGCGTCACAGAGGCCGCGCTGCCCCTCCTGCGTAATTCCCCGAACCCGACCGTGGTCAACGTTTCGAGCAGTGCGGGATCTTTCTGGGCGGTGACCAATCCGGACCGGCCGGAGTTCGGCCTGCCCCTGGCGCTCTACTCCGCCTCGAAATCCGCGGCCACGATGCTCACGGTCCAGTACGCCAAGTCCCAGCCGGGCATCAAGTTCAACGCGGTCGAACCCGGCACCACCGCGACCGACATGACGGCGGCGTTCGGAATCGGAAGGACACCGGAGGAGAGTGCCGGCGTCGTCGTACGTCTGGCGACTCTCGGCGCGGACGGCCCGACAGGAACCTTCCAGGACGAGAACGGCGAACTGCCCTGGTAGCCGCGTAGGCCCGGCCGGGCTGTACCGCTCCACGTCGGCGAGTCGGCACTTCTGGTTCCGCTTCTCGCGCTGATCCTTCTCGGCGCCGGTTTCGTACTCAAGGCACTGTGGTGGATAGCCATCAGCATATTGCGCCTCCAGCGCCATCCGCTCCGGCCGTTCTCGCGTACCCGGCCCAGCGACCACCGGCGCCGCTCCGCTCGTCCCGCATATCTCTTGCGAGCTACGCACAACCCTTCCCATACCTCGCGTGTCACATCAGGCAGGAGCAACAGACCGCAAAGATCACAAGGGGGAAATATGGGATTCCACCGTTCTGTTCTGTCCGTCGTCGCATGCGCCGCCCTGTCCGTGGGGGCCACGGCCGCTCTGGCCGCGCCCGCCTCCGCCGCACCCAACACCACACCGCAGAAGGTCTGCGGGAGCGCCTACAAGACCGTGAACTCGGCTCCCGTCGGCTCGCTCGGCACCGTGTACCTGACGTACAACGCCTCGAACGGCAAGAACTGCGTCGCGACCATCCGCAAGAACCCCGGCACGGCCGTGGAGATGTCCACCTGGGTCTACGTCCCCGACACCGACGAGAGCGACGAGGACTTCGGCTGGTACACGTCGTACGCGGGACCGGCGTACGTGTACGGCAAGGGCCACTGCGTCGACTGGGGCGGCCACATCAACAACGTGTACGTACAGGTGACCGGCTCCAACTGTGCCGCTCTCAAGGAGCACCGGGTCACCTCGACCCGCTGACCCACCGTTCCTCCCGGCCACCGCGTGACGACGGGGGAACCCGCACCGGTCCGGCCCGCCCTGGCAGACTCACGGAGTTCTGCCAGGGCGGGGGTGTGTCCTGGCGAGTCCTTTCGAGCGCCACCGCCATGTGCCGCACTACGAGTCCATCGACGCTCTCCGCCGTCAGCGGATGGGGCGGTGGCTGGAGCGCCGGGACCAGCGCACAGCCGTGAGGGCCAGAGCCGCCACGAGAACCGCGATGCCGATCGCCAGCAGATAGCCCAGCCCTTCCGCGGTCACCCCGATGATTCCGAGCACGACGGCGACCAGGACCAGAAACAGGAAGAGAGCCATGGCAGAACCTTCAGACCGAGTAGGGAATCAACGACGCGCGAGTTGTCTCTCTCCATTCACGCCCGTCTGGTAGGCCATGTCGTAATGCCGGAAGATCGCTTCCTCTTCCTCTGCCGGGAGGATGTCGTCCATGCCCACCGAGGGTGCCTTCTTCACCAGAGCCTTGGCGTAGGCGACCCTCACATAGCCGGGTCCGAGGACCGCGTCGTCGAGCGGGACGAAGGCCAGCCGCTGACGGGTAGGCAGCCCGATACGGACCGTCGCCATGGCCGACTCGTCGGTAGCGGTGTTCACGTAGATCGATTCGAGCACGCCGATCTTGTGCCCCTTGAGATCGACGACATCGTGAGTGCGCCACTCACGCACATCGGCCGCGTGGATCATGCTCATGTTCACCTCCTGAGCCACTCATCTGCGACGAGTTCCCCCGCTGCCGCCTCTGACACCACGGCGGCACGGCCGGGATCGAGCACTTCAGGAGCGCCTGGACGGTCTCGGAGCGCGCGCAGCCGTTACCCAAGGTAACCACTAGGCGGTCGGTCTGAAATGGGCACGGCCGTTCATAAGAGGGCTGCCCTCCCCGGCCCCGCCGCACCCGCACGGTTGTCAGTGGTCCGCCGTACTGTCCGCCCAGTGACAGGACAACCTATCGAAGCGCGCGTTCTCGCGGCTGCCGTGATCGATGCGCGGCTCGCTCCGGATGCCCGCGACGGTGTGCTGGAATGGCTGGTCCGCCCCGAGGTGGCCTTGCGCGGTCCGCTCGCCGCCGAGGTGTGGGTGTTCGACCGCGAGCGGACCCATGTGCTGTTGGTGCACCACCGTTGGCGCGGGTGGGTGCCGCCGGGCGGCAAGGTGGACCCCGGCGAGACACCGCGGGAGGCCGCTCGTCGGGAGCTGTTCGAAGAGACCGGAGTACAGGCGGACCTGCATGCCGTGCCCGCGGCCGCCACGGTGCGGTCGTACCGCCCCGACTGGCCGGCCACCGCGGGCATTTCCTACGTGGCGGTCGTCGACCGGCGTACGCGGTTGGCGGCCGAAGGAGGGCAGCCGACTGTCTGGCACCGGCTCGACGAACCATGGCAGGGATGGTTCTCCGAGGATCGCCCGCGCATGCGGCAGTGTGCCCTCCGGCTGCGTACGCCTCAGCCGGGTGCCTGACAGCGCGTCAGTGGTACAGCGGGCCCGGGCGGAAGGGCGTGCCCGCCTCCCTCACCCTGCGGCCCCGCCACTCCCCACCGCGCCCGGCCGCCCGCCCGCCCCGCAGCCCCGGGCCACAGCAAGCGTAGGCAGGACGCAATAGTCCACACACGGCACGTCATTGTCCACATCCGTCGCTCTAGTCTCACAGCGAGCCGACCGCGCGGCCCCGGCGCAGCACCCGCACTGGCACGTCACTTCTCCAAAACCCCACGGACGGAGATCCACATGCGCAGGACGAGCGCACGGTTCACCCTGACCGGAGCCGCAGCCGCGAGTGCCGTCGCACTGGCTGTCATCGGAGCCAATACGGCGAGCAGTTCCACCTCCTCCCAGCTGGAGCCGGCGGTCGCCGCCGCCGCCGCGCCCATCGGCTTCGGAGCCGGCACCACCGGTGGTGCCGGCGGAAGCACGGTGACCGTCACCAACGCCTCCGCCTTCATCGCTGCTGTGCAGAGCAGCGCGACCCAGATCGTCCGCGTCAACGGCACCATCGCGTTGACGGGGATGACGAAGGTCGCGTCGAACAAGACCATCGTCGGCGTCGGCACCGCAGGGAAGATCACCGGCAGCGGACTGAACGTCGCGAGCGTGAACAACGTGATCATCCAGAACCTCACGTTCAGCGGGTCCAACGACGACGCCATCAACGTCCAGTACTCGACGAAGGTCCACATCGACCACAACGACATCTCCGGCGCGTACGACGGGGCCATCGACATCAAGCGTGCCTCGACGAACATCACGGTGTCCTGGAACCGCACCCACAGCCAGGACAAGAACATGCTGCTCGGTCACTCGGACGACAACTCCGGTGAGGACACCGGCAAGCTGAAGGTGACGTACGACCACAACTGGTTCGACGGCACCAACCAGCGCAACCCGCGCGTTCGCTTCGGCAACCCGGTCCACGTGCTGAACAACTACTTCAGCAACGTCGGCTCCTACGGCGTGGCGTCCACCGAGAACGCGGGCGTCCTCGTGGAGGCCAACTACTTCGAGAACACCGACGACCCCTACCACCTCGGTGAGGGTTCGTCCGACGCGGGCTCGCTCGTGGCCAAGAACAACCACTCGGTGAACTCCGGCTCCGGCCAGACCGGTGGCTCCGTGGCGGCGATCCCGTACAGCTACACCGCCCAGTCGGCCTCCACCGTCAAGGCGACCGTGACCGCCGGTGCGGGTGTCGGCAAGATCTGATCCCGGCTTCCACACCGCACCAGAACCTCCGCACAGCACCACACGGCGCGGGGCAGGACCGGTGACCGACGTGTCACCGCTCTTGCCCCGCGCTTCCGCCTCCCCTACGTTGCCCTGGACCCGGCGGGCCCAGGCCCTGCCGTCGAATTCCCGTCTGCCGGGCGAGGGGGCGCCGATGGACCCGGGTCCGGACACCGGTCCGTACATCGTGGGCGGTACGTCGCCCGGGGCGAACCGGCCTCTGACGGTCGGGCTGCTCACCGCCAACATCCATCTGGGGGTGGGGGCGACCCTGTGGTCCGGGGCCCGCGCCGCCGCCGAACGCAACGACGTCAATCTGATCTGCTTCCCCGGCGGGAACCTCCGGCACGGTGACGTGGCCCGCAGCGAGTTGTACGAACTCGTCGGCCCCGCCCGCCTCGACGGCGTCGTCTGCTGGAGTTCGACCCTCGGGCTGCCCTCGGCCGGACCCAGGGCCCGCCGCCTGCTGCGCCGCCTCGCCCATCTGCCGCTGATCAGTCTCAACCAGCCGCTCAGCGACCAGACCGACGTACTGTCGATCGACTCCCACGCGGGCATGCGCAAACTGGTCGGGCACCTCGTCCAGCACGGCCGCAGACGGCCGGCCTGCATCCACGGGCCGCTCGCCAACCCGGTCTCCGAGGAGCGTTACCGCGCGTGTGTCGACGCGCTGCGCCACCACGGCATCCGCAACGAACACGTGGGCGCGGCAGTCGACTTCGCGGCGGCGGCCGGCGCCTCGGCGATGCAGGTGCTGCTGGATGCCCGCGGACTGACACCCGGCGTCGACTTCGACGTGGTGCTCGCCTGCAGCGACGTCCTCGCCGCCGGGGCTCTGCGCCATCTCACCGAACGCGGCATCAGGGTGCCGGAGGACGTGGCCGTGGTCGGCTTCAACGACTCCCCCGAGGCCCGCCTCGGCGACCCGCCCCTGACCTCCGTGGCGCTGCCCTTCGAGGAGCTGGGCGCGCTCGCCGTGGACACCCTCGTCGCCCGGCTGCGCGGCACCCGCCCGCCCGACCGCACCACCATCCCGGCCACGCTGGTGCCGCGCCGCTCCTGCGGCTGCCCCTACCCGACGTCGTACCAGCCCCCACTCGTCGCCCCCGCGCCGCCCACCGCGCGGCGCCCGGCGGGATGGGACGCGGTGGACGGCGTACTGCCGTCCGGCGGTTCCCGCCTGGCCGCGGCCTTCCGCGCCGAACTCGCCCGCGCCGACGGCGATCCGCACCCGCCGGCGAGCACCGGTGGCAGTGGTGGCGGCAGCGGGGACAGCCCTGGCCACGGCGCGGTGAACGGCGATGCACGGCCCGGGAGTTTCCTCTCTCTCGTCGAGCGGCTGCTGCGCGGCAACGCGGGTACACAGGCCGAGGTCGACCGGTGGCACCAGGCGTTGGAGAGCGCCCGCCGCGGTGTCGTCGACACGCTGCCGGGCCCGCTGCGCCCGGCCGGTGAGGTCCTGTTCGGACAGGCCCGGCTCGTCGTGGCGGAGCGATCGCGTGCCCTCCTTGAGTACGAGCGCTGGTCGGGGACCCAACGCGCGCGCAGACTGCGGGAGTTCGGTACCGCGCTGACCACGGTCGTGGACCTGGAGGGCCTCTCGGACGTACTGGAGCGCCATCTGGGCCAGTCGGGCGTCCCGCACTGCCGGATCGTCCTGTACGAGCGTGACGCCGGCGCCTCCGGTCCGGCGGCTCTGGGGATGGCGCGTCCCCTGCTCGCCCGTGCGGAAGCGGGCCGTGAACCGGGCCCCGCCGGCCCGCTCGGCAGCCCCGCGTTCTCGCCGGCCCTGCTCCTTCCCGACTCCCTGCTGCCGAGCGAGGACCGCTTCACGCTGGTCCTCGAACCTCTGCACATCGGCGAGGAGCACCTGGGAGTGGCCGTGTTCCAAGCCGCCTCCGCCCGGACGGCGTACCACGACGGAGCCGACGGAGCCCTGTACCGGGAACTGGGCGATCAGATCAGCGCCGCGCTGAAGGGCATCGGACTCTTCGACGAGGTGCGGCGCGCCCGGGACGCCGCGGAGCAGGCGAGCAGGTTCCAGACGCGGCTGCTGACGCATGTCGGCGACGAGTTGCGGACTCCGGTGGAGGCCATGCTGCACCGGTCCGGTGACCCCGCGGCGGCCCTCATGGAGGTGCGGCGGGACGCCGCGCGCGTGCTGCACCTCATGGAGAACCTGCTGGACCTCGCGCGGTCGGAGGCCGGCGACCTCCTCCTGACCAGGCGGCTCATGGACCCGCTGCCGGTGCTCGCGCGGGCGTGCGCGACGGCGGCCTCCGCGCTGCCCGCCGGCCCCGCGTGGCGCCTCGACCTGCCCGAACGGCTGCCCTCGGTGTGGGTGGACGAGACGCGCCTCCAACAGATCCTGCACAACGTGCTGATCTCGGCGGCGGCCCGCGCGAAGGACACACCGCCCCGGGTGGCGGCCGCCCTCGGCCCGGCAGGCGTGCGGATCACGGTCGACGTCCCGGACGCCCGTACGTCGATCACCAAGCCCGGCCGGCTCCTGGATGTCGGGGTGACCACGGCCCGGCGGCTGGCCATGATGCACGGCGGGGCGCTGACCGTCTCCGACGCGACGGACCGGGCCCAGTACGTCCTGGAACTGGCCCTGCCCTCTCCCGACGGACAGGCACACCTCGCCGCCGCCGGCGACGCCCCGCTGCTCGTCGTCACCCCCGGCGAACTCGGCGCCGACATCCGCACGCACGCCGCCCGCCACGGTCTGGAGGTGTGCCGGCCCGACACCGCGCACGACCCCATGCCGTCGGTGGCGCGGCGTACGCCCGGAGCCGTCGTGTGGGACGCGCTGCCCGACCGGCCCCAGGAGTGGCGGGCGGTGCAGCGGCTGCACGACCATCCGGCGCTGCGCCACACGCCGTTCGTGCTGTTCGGCGCCGACGGCACCGATCTGCCGCAGGCCCTGCGCGCGCTGCGGCCCAACGGTTTCGCCGAGCCGGTGATCGTCGCGGGCGGCTCGCAGGAGTCCCGGGAGGCGTTGCGGCGGCTGGCCGAGTCGGCGCTGCCGGACCATCCGGCGCGGGTCTCCACCGACGCGACGACGCTGCTGGCGCTGGTCGCGGAGGAGACGCCACGGCTGGTGGTGCTGGAGCGGGCGCTGCCCGACCTGCAGGCGCTGGACGTGGTGGACCGGTTGCACGACGGCACGGGCCGGGCCCTGTGTCCCGTCGTCATCGCCGACCACGAGGGGATGACGGCGGCGGACGCCCGGCGCGGGCGTCAGCACCCGGCGCTGCTCATGCTGGACATGGACGTGTTCGCGCCGCAGGAGGCCGCCGCGCTCGTGCGCGAACTGGCCGCCCACGGACCCCGGTTGCCGCCGCGCACCAGGGACGTCCTCGACGAGGCCCTGGTCTTCCTCTACGAGCACTGGCGCCGGCCGATCTCCCGCTGGCAGGTCGCACAGGCCGCCGGCGTCAGCCCCGACCACCTCGGCAAGCTCTTCCAGCAGCGGTACGGTCTGACCGTGTGGGAGTACCTGACCCGGCTGCGGATCCGGCGGGCGGCGGAGCGCCTGCGGTCGAGCAACGACAGCGTGCAGAGCGTCGCCCGGGCCGTGGGTTTCCGCGACCGCGCGTACTTCAGCCGGGTGTTCCGCAGGGTCACGGGCGCGGCCCCGCACCACTACCGTGAGAAGACCGCCTCCGGAGAAGGCGGACGGGACCTGTCCGCCGGCCCGGCCCGCCACTGAACGGGCGCGCGACCCGCTCCCGACCTGTGCTCGACCGGCGCTCGGACGCTGTCGATTACTCAGCAGGTATTGCGGCGGCAAGCACTCACGGTCCGTCAAGTCTTTTTAAAGAACGCGCCTCGCCCGTTTATGCGGCGGCG
Organism: Streptomyces sp. NPDC017991; assembly: GCF_044328075.1. Classification (NCBI taxonomy): domain Bacteria; kingdom Bacillati; phylum Actinomycetota; class Actinomycetes; order Kitasatosporales; family Streptomycetaceae; genus Streptomyces; species Streptomyces sp. NPDC017991. The sequence goes on from NZ_JBIRGP010000001.1 coordinate 296,526, forward strand.
GACGTTTCTCGTCCATCGGGCCGGTTGTCGACTTCTCTTCCGGCTCGTGGAGCGCGGCTTGAACACCTCCCGAAACAGGGCGATCTTTACATCTCAGAACGCCCTCACTTCCCGAAAAACCGGTCGCATATGCATGTTCCGGGCGGGCGGTTCCACCCGCCCGGAGACCGTTGACAGGCTCTGGTCCGCTGATCAATTATCGGCCTGCGTCCAGGTGTTCCCCATCGGTACACCAGTCGGACGACGTCTCCGCACCCGTGGGACGCCGTGAGCAAGAAAGCTGGTGGGCAGAATGCCGCACGACGAAGGCATGAACTCGTCGTCGTTATCGCCTGGCAACGTTGTCGCAATGAATTGCCGCATCACCGCCCGCCCCGACTCCGCAGCTCCGCCCGGCAACCGGACGTAGAGCAGCCTCGGCGGCCCGCCGCACGGGCGGCCGAACTCCCAGCGTGACTCTCGGAACCAGTAACCCTGACGACGGGAAGACCCAGCCTTGTCCGTGCATGACACCCCCCAGGTTCCGTACACCCCCCGGGTTCCGTCTCCCCGACAGCACCCCGCCGACCCCGCGCGGCGGGCGCCCTCGGCCCCCACCGCCCTCGCCCCGGCCTCCTTCGCCCAGCAGCGCCTGTGGTTCCTCGCCCAACTCCCGGGCGGGAACGAGGCGTACAACGAACCCGTCACCTCCACCCTCCGGGGCCCCCTCGACACGGCCGTCCTGCGCCGCGCGCTCGACGCGCTCGTGGTCAGACAGCACGCACTGCGCACCAGGCTCGTGGCCGTCGACGGCGAGGTGTACCAGCACATCGATCCGCCGGAGACCGGATTCGCCCTCGCGGCGGACGATCTCACCGGGCTGCCGGACGCCGCGGCGCGCCTCGACGAACTGCGCCTGCGGGAAGCCTCGGCCCCGTTCGACCTGGCACGCGGCCCCCTCTGCCGCGGCCGGCTCCTCACGCTGGCCAAGGACCACCACGTCCTGCTGCTGACGGTCCATCACACCATCTTCGACGGCCGGTCCATGACCGTGATGATGAGTGAACTGGGCACTCTGTACGCGGCATTGCTGGAGGGACGACCCTCGCCGCTGCCACCGCTTCCGCTGCAGTACGCCGACCACGCCCGCGCCCAGCGGGAGCATGTCCTCGGCGGCGGGCTCGCCGAGCACGCCGACTTCTGGCAGAGGCAGCTGGCCGACGCGCCGCCGCTGTCCGGGCCGCCCACCGACCGGCCGCGTCCCGCCCAGCAGGATCTGCGGGGCGGCCGGGTGGAGTTCGCCCTTGACGCCGACCTCACCGCCGGCCTGCGGGCATTGGCACGCCAGCGCGGACGCACCCTGTTCGGCGCCGTCCTGACCGGCTGGTCGCTGCTGATGTCTCGGCTCAGCGGCCGTACCGACGTGGTCGTGGGCACACCCACGGCGGGCCGGCGGCACAACAAGGACCTGTCGGATCTCATCGGCTTCTTCGTGAACACGCTGCCCCTGCGCGCCGACTTCTCCCGCACGGCGACGGCCGGCGACGCCCTCGCGCACGTAGGAGGTGTCCTGCGCGAGGCACTGGACCACCAGGACCTGCCCTTCGAGCACATCGTGGAGCTCGTCAACCCGGTCCGCAGCGCCGCCCACACACCGCTGTTCCAGACGATGTGCGCCTGGGTCCCCGAGCGGGACGGACTGCTCGAACTGTCCGGCCTGGACGTCACCGCGCTCGACATCCCGGACGCACCGGCGAAGTTCGACCTGGCGCTGTCCCTGACCGAGTCCCGGGGTCGTATCGTCGGGCATCTCGACTACGCGTCGGCGCTGTTCGACGAGGACACCGCGCGCCGGTACGTACGTCAGCTGGAGCATCTGCTGACCGACATGGTGGCCCGGCCCGAGGCGCCCGTCGGCACGCTCAGGCTGATGGACGAGCGGGAACGGCGGTTGCTGCTCACGGACTTCGCGAACGGACGGCCGCTCACGACCGAGTCCTCCTCCCGGGCGGGGAGGGCAACGGAGTCCCGCACGCACTCTCGTCCGGACTCCCGCGCGGGCGGGCTGGTGGACCGGTTCGACGAGCAGGTCGCGGCCCGCCCCACGCAGACCGCGCTGGTGTGCGGCGACGAACGGCTCGACTACGCCGCCCTCGCCGGGCGGGCCGGTCGTCTCGCCCGTGCCCTCGCCGACCAGGGTGTGGGCCCGGGCGACATCGTCGGGCTGCACACCGGACGTTCCGTCGAGCTGGTCGTCGGCGTGCTGGGCGTCCTGAAGTCAGGCGCCGCCTATCTGCCGCTCGACCCGGCCCAGCCGCCCGCCCGGCTCGCCGCGATGGTCGAGGACGCGGCCCCCGTCCTGGTGCTGAGCGACCTCCCCGGCGGGCAGAGGCCGGCCGCGTGGCGCTACCTGCCGACGGTCGAGGCGTCGGCGGACAACGATGTCCCGCCCGCGCCTGTCAGGGATGACGAGCAGGTGGCCTACGTGCTCTACACGTCCGGTTCGACCGGCCGTCCCAAGGGCGTGGCCGTCACCCGGCGGAGCGTACTGAACCTGTTCGACAACTGGGTGGCCCGCATGGGCGCGACGCCGGGGGAGGCCACCTCCGCGTGGTCGAGCATCGGCTTCGACGCCTCGGTCCACGAGTTGCTGCTGCCGCTGACGACGGGCGCCGAACTGCACCTCGTTCCGGAGGAGTTGCGGGGCGATCCCGAGGAGCTGATGGGGTGGATGCGAGAGCACCGCATCGTGCAGGCGTTCCTGCCGCCCGCCTACGTCCGGTGGATCGACGAGGAGCCGGGCAAACGGCTCGACGGGCTCGCGCTGCGCCAGTTGCTCACCGGTGTGGAGTCCCTGCCGGAGGCCGCGCTGCACCGCATGGGTGAGCATCTCGCGAATCTCAAGGTGTGCTTCGGCTACGGGCCGACCGAGACCACGCTGTACAGCACGGCGTACTACGATCCGCAGCCCCTCGACCGGCAGTGCCCGATCGGGCGGCCCCTCGCCGGAACGCGGATGTACCTCCTCGACGAGCACAGGGAGCCGGTCCCGGTCGGTGTCGCGGGAGAGGTCCACCTCGGCGGCGCGAGTCTGGCGGCCGGGTATCTGCACCGCCCCGACCTGACCGACGAGCGCTTCCTGCCCGACCCGTTCCTCCCTGGCGAGCGCGTCTACCGTACGGGGGACCTCGCCAGGTACCTGCCCGACGGCAACGCCGTCTACGTGGGGCGCGTCGACGACCAGGTGAAACTGCGCGGCTTCCGTATCGAACCGGCCGAGGTCGAGGCCGCGTTGCTCGCCCTGCCGGAGGTGCGCGAGGCGGCCGTGGTCGTCGACCGGGACACCGGCACCGAACCCAGGCTGGTGGCGGCGGTGGCTGTCGGCGAGGCTCCCGCCCGGCCTCCGCACGAGTGGCGCGCGGCCCTGGCGGACCGGCTGCCGGACTACATGATCCCCGCGGTCGTCGTCGAGCTGCCCGTCCTGCCGCTGAGCAGGAACGGAAAACTGGACCGTGCGGCCCTGCTGCGCGAGGCGGCCGAAGCCGGCACCGGCCAGGTCAACACCCAAAGCCCCCGCGACCACATTGAGTTGACGCTTCATCAGATATGGCGGGGCATTCTCCTCGGCCCGGACTTCGGCATCCGTGACAGCTTCTTCGACATCGGGGGCACGAGTCTGTCGGCCATCAAGATGGCCCACGGCATCCGCGAAGCGCTCGGCACCACGCTTCCCGTCCGCGACCTCATGCTCCACCCGACGATCGAAGGACTCGGCGGTCTCGTCCGCCGCGGCCGTTCGGGGACACCACCGAGCAACCTCATCGCGTTCCGCAAGGGCGGCACCGGTGGAAACGTCGTGTGCGTCCACCCCGCCGGCGGCACCGCCTTCTGCTACCTCCCCCTGGCCAGGACACTGCCCACGGACATCGGCCTGTACGGGATCCAGTCCCCCGGAGTGAATCCCGGTGATGCCTTCCTCCCCGACGTCGAGGCCATGGCCGAGGCATATCTGCGGCTCATCGAACCGTTCGACGACGGCCCTCTCGTCCTCACCGGCCTCTCCTACGGCGGACTGGTCGCACACGAAATGGGCCGCCGGCTGGCGGGCGCCGGCCGCGCCGACGTGAGTGTGGTGCTGCTGGACACCCAGGCCACCGAGGACCCCGAGGTGCGCGCCGCCGCGTCCGTGCCCGTGGACCTGGCCGAGTTCCGGGACAAGCTCGTGAAGTTCAACGGCATGTATCCAGGGATCGACGACGAGCAGATCGACCAGTACTTCCGGATCTACAACCACAATCGCCTGACGGCCCGCGACCACCTGCCGGCGTCCTCGGCGGCCCGTCTCGTCCTGATGCAGGCCGTGGGCGGCACGACCACCGACCCGGCGTCCCTGCCCCAGGTACGCGACTTCTGGCGGCGTCGCGCGGAGAACGGCTTCCGGGTCGAGCCACTGGACTGCGACCACTGGGAGGTGCTGGAGAGCGGTACCTCGCCACAGGTGGCCGCCGTGCTCGGCGCCGAACTCGCCGCGCTGTCCGTCGCACCCGCCGTCGCGCCCGTCGTCGCGCCCGTCGTAACCGAGGAGGCGTGATGTCCGGCTCCGCCACGTCCGGTCCGCTGCTGGCCGAGGCCGTACTCGCTCAGGCACGCCTGAGCCCCGACGCCGTCGCCGTGGTGGAAGGGGACCACAGCCTCGACTACGCGGCCCTCGACCGGGCCTCCCTGCGCGTGGCACGCGGCCTGCGCGCCCGCGGAGTGTGTGCCGGGCAGGCCGTTGCCGTCCGCCTGCCGCGGTCCTGGCAACTGGTGTGCGTCATGCTCGGCATCCGCCGTGCCGGGGCCACCGTGGTCCCGCTCGACGCGCAGAGCCCCGCCGAGCGCCGCCGCCACATCCTCGACGACTCGGCGGCCGTGGCTCTGGTCCACGACGGCAGGGGCGGGGCGCCCGGCGAGGGTCCCGGCCTGACGCTGGACGTCGCCGACCTCCTCGGGGAGGACACGGGCACCGGCACGGACGCGAGGCCCTTCGACGAGGTCACCCCCGCGACGGACGCGGCGACCTCGTTCCTGTTCTACACCTCGGGCACCACGGGCCGCCCCAAGGGAGTGGAGGTCAAGGACGCCGGAATCATGCGTCTGGCCGACCCCGGCTTCCTCTCCCCCACCGCGGGCGCACGATACGCGAGCATCTCCAACCCGGCCTTCGACGCCCTGAGTTACGAGGTCTGGGTCCCGCTGCTGACCGGCGGAACCTGTGCCGTCCTGAGCGACGAACAGGTCCAGAACCCTCAGCTGCTCGCCGAGACCCTGCGGCGTGAGCGGATCGACGCCCTCTTCGTCACCGCGGCCCTCTTCAACGCCGTCACCGACAGCGTGCCGCACTGCTTCGACTCCGTCGGCCGGGTCCTGATCGGCGGCGAACAGCTCAACGCCACCCGCGTCAAGCGCTGGTACCGGGACAACCCCGGCACCACGACGTGCCTGGTCAACGTGTACGGGCCCACCGAGTCGTCGACCTTCGCCCTGCACCACCCCGTGCCCCGCGACTTCGACGGCGACACCGTTCCCGTGGGCCTGCCCGTACCCGCCACGGACGCGCTGCTGGTCGCCGACGGCTCACGGGCCGCCGAGACCGACGAGATCGGTGAACTGTACGTGGCCGGGGCCGGGTTGGCGGCCGGCTACCGCAATCTGCCCGAGGAGACGGCCCACCGCTTCGCCCCGCTGCCGTGGCACGACGCGGGCCGCGCCCTCTGGTACCGCACCGGCGACCTCGCGCGCCGCGACGCCACGGGGCTGTTCACCTTCGTCGGGCGGGCGGACCGCCAGGTGAAGGTACGCGGCTTCCGCATCGAGCCCGGGGAGGTCGAGCAGCAGCTCGGCGCACACCCCGCCGTCCGGCAGGCCCGGGTCTGCACCCGGCACGACGTGGACGGCGCCCATGAACTGCTGGCCTACCTGGTACTGGGCACCGAGCTGACACACGAGGAGTACGAACGCCATCTGACGGCCACCCTGCCCCCGTACATGCGCCCGCACCGCACCCATCTCGTGGAGGCACTGCCGCGCAACGCCAACGGCAAGGTCGACGACGCGGCCCTGCTGGGCTCGGCGACGCCGGCGTGGCGCCGTACCTCGGACGCGGCCGTCGAGGTGACCGACGCGCAGCGCGAGGTGCTGGAGATGGCCGGGAGCGTCCTGGGGGTGCCGGGGCTCCGGCCCGACGACCGCTGGATTCCCAACGGCGGCGACTCGCTGAAGGCGCTGCGTCTGCGGTTTCGGATCCGGCACCGCTGGAACGTCGAGGTGCCGCAGTCGGTCGTGCTGCGGGAGGACTTCGGCGCGCTGACCGCGGCCATCACCTCCGCCTCCGCCGGCTCCTCCGGCGCAGGGCAGTCGCCACCGCACCCGCCGGTGCCCGGCCCGAGCGGACGCCGTTCCGCGCCGGCCACCTCCGAGCAGCAGCGCCTGTGGCTCCTCGCCCGGAGCGACCCGCACAGCCGCGCCTACGACGTTCCGCTCGCCTTCCATCTGCAGGGCGCCGTCGACGAGGACGCACTGCGCGCCGCGCTCACCCGTCTCGTCGCCGAACACCCCGCGCTGCGTACTTCTTTCCGCTCCGCCCCGGAGGGTCTGCTCCAGGAGATCGACGCCCCCTTCGACCCCTGGGAACCGGCCGACGCCCTCGACGGTGAGGGCTGGGAGCCGGCCGCGCGGCGGTTCTTCGCCCCACCCTTCGACCTCGCCGAGGCGCGGATGCTGCGGGCCGGCCTGCTGCGCACGTCCGACGGCCCGGTCCTCCTGCTCCACCTGCACCACATCGCCGTCGACGGCTGGTCCCTGAACGTCCTCTTCCGCGACCTCACCACCTTCACCGCGCCGGCGGCCGACCGCGGTCAGGGCGAAGACCTGCGGCACACGCCGCACGATTTCGCCCTGTGGCAGCGGCGTTGGCACCTGGAGCCCTCCTACGACGAGCAGCGGTCGGCGCTGCGCCGCCACTACGCGGCCCTGGAACCTTCCCCGCCCCCGCCCGCCGTCACGGGCACCGCCGACGCCGGTGCCCGGTTGCTGACCGCGTCCCTCGACCTCGTCCAACGCTCCCGTCTCGACCGGCTCGGGGCGGAACTCGGACTCACCCGTTTCCAGCTCCTGCTGGCCGCCTTCTCCTGGAGCCTGTACGGCGTGACGGGCCAGACCCGTCCGCTCGTGGCGAGCCCTGTCTCGGGCCGGCCGGTCGGCGACTTCGCCTCCACCGTCGGCATGTTCGCCAACACCGTGCTGCTGCCACTGCGGCTCCAGCCGGGCGACGGCCTGCGCCGGCAGCTCGGCCGGCAGGCCGCCGAGGTCCAGCACGTCCTGGACCGGCAGGACGTGACGCTCGCCGACGTGCTGACCGACCACGACTTCGGCGGCGGCCCGCTCTTCGACTTCATGTTCGTCCTGGAGAACACGGACTTCGGCGCGCTGTCGTTGCCGGACTGCCGGGTACGTCCCCTCTGGCCGCAGCCCCTCGACACCAAGTGCGCGCTCACACTGTCCGTCGTCGAGCAGGACTTCGGGTTCGACTGCCTGTGGGAGTACGCGGCCGGGCGCTTCGACGCCGAGGTGGTGACGTCCGCCCATCGGCTCTTCGTACGGGCCATCGACCTGCTCACCGCCGCGGACGAGGACGAGGACTGGAGCCAAGGCCAGGGCGAGCCCACGTTGGCGGCCCTCGTCGCGCCCTACCGGCGCGCTCTCCCCGATCCTGGACAAGGGGCGCGGAGCGCACCGGCGTTCACGACCGTGGCGGAGGGCTTCGCCACGCAGGTACGGAGGACTCCGCACGCGCCGGCCCTGACCACGAGCGACCACACCCTCACGTACGCGCAACTGGACGCGCACGCAAGGGCGTTGGCAGCCGAGTTGACGGCCCGGCTGCCGCTGCCGTCCGATCCCGGGGCGCCCGCCCGGGTCGCGCTGCATCTCACGCCGTCGGCCGAGCACGTCGTGGCGCTCCTCGCTGCCGCGCAGCTCAACCTGACCGTCGTACCGCTCGATCCCGCCTATCCGCCGGCGCTGCTGCGCCGGGTCCTGCGGGACGCCGCCCCCTTGTGCGTCCTCACCGCGGTCGGTGCGGAGGAGGACGTCGCCGAGATCGCGCCACCGGAGCTGCCACGGCACCCGATCGATCTGGCCGCCGCCGTGCCGTCCGCACCGCGACCGGCTCCCCACGCGGGACTGAGGCCGCTCTACACGCTGTTCACGTCCGGCTCGACCGGCACGCCCAAGGGTGTCGACGTGCCTGACCTGACCCTGTGCAACCTGCTCCACTGGCAGAGCGAAGCGGGCGGTCTCGGCGGGGCAGCTGTCACCCAGCAGTTCTCGATGCTGTCCTTCGACGTCTCCTTCCAGGAGATCTTCTCCACGCTGTGCTCGGGCGGGCGCCTGCACCTCGTACGCCCGGAGTGGCGGCAGGACCTGCCCGCCCTGCTCGACCAGCTGGAACAGGCCGGCGTCGAGCGGCTGTTCCTGCCCTGTGTGGCGCTGCAACTGCTGGCCGAGCACGCTGTCCACCTGGGTCGCTTCCCTTCGCGGCTGCGTGACGTGGTCACCGCCGGCGAGCAGCTGATGTGCACCGACGCCATCCGCCGCTGGTTCGCCGGTCTGACGGACGCCCGTCTGTTCAACCACTACGGGCCCACGGAGACCCATGTCGTCAGCGGTCTGTGCCTCGACGGCGACCCGACGCTGTGGCCCACCCGCCCGGCCATCGGGCGCCCGGTGGCCAACGCGGTCCTCCGGGTGGCCGACGACAGCGGCGCGCCCCTCCCGCCCGGGGCTGTCGGCCAGTTGCTGATCGGGGGCCCGATGGCCTCGCCCTGCTACCTCGGCGACGCCGAACTCAACCGCTCCAGGTTCACCGAACTGCCCGGCCGCGGAACGTTCTACCGCAGCGGCGACCTGGCGCACTTCGACGCCGACGGGCTGCTGCACTTCGACGGCAGGGACGACGACCAGGTCAAGATCAGCGGTTACCGGCTGGAGCCGGGCCAGCTGGAAGCCGCGCTTCTGGGGCACCCGTCGGTCGTCGGTGCCCTGGTGTCCCGCGACGGTGACTCCCTCGTGGCGCTGCTGCAGTGCCGTGGCGACGACCCGGATCCGGACCAGCTCAGCGCCCACCTCGCCGGGCGGTTGCCGCCCTTCGCCCGTATACGCGCATTCCGCAGGGTGGAGGCGCTGCCGCGCACCCCGAGCGGCAAACTGGACCGCCGCGCGGTCGCCACCCAGGGGCGTGATCTGCGGAGTGGACCACGTTCCGGGCCACCGGTCCCGGTGGCCACGGAACCCGTCGTGTCCGCGCGGGAGAGCCGGCTGTGCGAGCTGTTCGCCGCGGTCACGGGCAAGAGGGTGCTGCCGGACCAGCGGTTCTTCGACGCGGGCGCGGGCAGCCTGGACCTGATGCGTTTCCAGTTGCGCTGCGGTGTCGACCTGGGCCTGTCCTTCACGGTCGCGGACCTCTTCGAGCACGTCACCGTACGCAGCCTGAGCCGGTTCCTCGACACGCCGGACCCGACTTCAGCCTCAGCCTCAGCTACGGCTACGGCTACGGCGCGTGTACCGGTCGAACGGAACAGCGGCGCTGACGAACCGATCGCCGTGATCGGGATGGCGGTACGGCTGCCCGGCGCCCCCGACCTCGCGTCGTTCTGGCGGATGGTCGAGTCCGGAGAGCGGGGCATCGAGCACTTCCCGGCCGCCGAGGGGCGCGTGGGCGCCCGCAGCCAGATGGACGGGCTGCTGGCCTTCGACCCCCACCACTTCGGCATCAGCCCGCAGGAAGCACGGCTGATGGACCCGCAGCAGCGACACCTGTTGATGAGCTGTGTCGAGGCACTCGCCCACGCGGGCATCGCCGACCCCGCCGCCGGCCGCGTCGGCCTGATAGCGGGCTGCGGGGAGAACACGTACTTCCAGTCCATGCTGCGGGAGGCCGACCCCGCCGCCCTCCCGGACGGCTTCCGCCTGGCCCTCCACCACGACAAGGACTTCCTCGCCACCAAGGCGGCGTACCACCTGAACCTGACCGGCCCCGCCTTCACGGTCCAGGCCGCCTGTGCCAGCTCTCTCGTGGGCGTGCACATCGCGGCGGGGCTCCTGCGGCAGGGCGAGGCCGACGTCATGCTGGCCGGCGGGGTACTGGTCGACACACTGCTGACGGACGGGTACACCTACCGGCCGCAGCACATCTTCTCCCCCGACGGCCACTGCCGGCCCTTCAGCGACGACGCCGCGGGAACCGTCGGCGCGAGTGGTGCCGGCGTCGTGGTCCTCAAGCCGCTGAGTCTCGCCGAGCGCGACGGCGACACCGTCTACGCGGTCGTCACCGGCTCCGCGCTCAACAACGACGGCGCGTCGAAGCTCGGTTACAGCGCGCCTTCCGTCTCCGGGCAGCGGGAGGTCATCCGTACCGCGCTGCGCCGCAGCGGCCGACCGGCCACCGACATCGGTTACGTCGAGGCGCACGGCACCGGGACCCGGCTGGGCGACCCCGTGGAGGTCGGCGCGCTGCGGCAGGCTCTCGACCTGCCCGACTCCGCCTCGTGCGCCCTGTCGTCCGTGAAGAGCCAGATCGGTCACCTGGGCGCCGCCGCGGGCGTCGTCGGCCTCGTGCGCGCGGCGCTCGCCGTCCACCACGGGGTGATCCCGCCGAACGTCGACTTCCGGCGTCTCAACCCGGAGATCGGCGCCGACCCGGGCCCCTTCCACATCCCGACGAGCGCCCAGCCCTGGCCGACGGGGCGTCCTCGCGTGGCCGCCGTCAGCAGTTTCGGCATCGGCGGCACCAACGCCCATCTGATCCTGGAGCACCACGAGGCCGACGGACCGGCGCAGGCACCGCCGAGCGCGGGCCGGAGCGCCCACGCCGGCCGCCTGGTGCTGTCCGGCAGCAGCGAGCAGTCCCTGCGTACGGACGCCCGGCGCATCGCCGACCATCTGGCCGCCGCTCCGCAGACGTACGACCAGGTCCTTCGCCATCTGCGGAGCGGCCGGCCGGCGCGGACGCACCGGGTCGCGGCCGACTGCCCGGACGCCGGGACGGCCGTGGCGTGGCTGCGGACCGTGGCGGACGGCGCCGAGCGTGCGACGACCGGCGCGGGCGCCGTTCCGGAACCGGGGCAGGGGCCGGTCAAGCCTACCGACGCGAGCGCCGACGCGGAGCCGGGTGCTCACTCCGCTCCCCCGCCCTGGGATTTTCCGCCCCCCGCCTTCGCCCTCACCGACTACGACTTCCCGCGCGGCGCCCGGCGACCCGAGCGCGTCACGGCAGCCGACCCCGCCGCCGCCACGCCTCCGGTGCGGATGCCGGAGGACGAGTGGCTGCACCAGACCGAGTGGGCGCGACTGCGCCGGGCCGTCCCGTACACCGGGCCCTTGTCGGGGCACCCGGTGGTGGTCGTCACCGACGGCACCTCGACGCCGGTCGACTGGAAGGCACTGCACTCCGCGCACAGCCGCGTCGTCCACGTCACGACCGGTACCGCGTACGCCCGGTCCGGCACCGACCGGTACGAGGTCGATGCCGCCGACCCCGCCTCGCTGGCCCGGCTGCTCCGGGACGTGGGACACGAAGCTCCCGAGGGATTCGAGTGGCTGCACGCGCTGCCCCTCGGCGTCGAAGGGCCGGTCGGGGAACGGTCGTTGGAGGACGCGAGGCGCGTCTGCCTCGACCACACGGCCGCCCTGTGCCAGGCCGTGGCGAGCCTGCCGCCCGGCGCACGTCCGCGCCTGTGGTGGCTGTCCCACAGCGCGCAACCGGTGACGGGCGAGGTGACGCGCCCCGAACTGGGCCTGCTGGCAGCGGCGGTGGAGGTGCCGCGCCAGGAACTCGGCCTGGACACACGCTGGATCGACCTGCCGGGCGCCGACCCGTCCGACTGGGCCCACCTCCTGCCGCTCGTCCTCGCGGACACCCCCAAGGAGGCCGCCGCCGCGGAGCGCCGTGTCGCCCTGCGCCAGGGCTACTGGTGGCGGCCGGTCGCCCGGTCCGTGGCGCGACCGCTCCCCCGCGCCGCCGGGCTGATGGGGAGCGCCGGGCTCGTGGAAGGCGACGGCACACACCTCGTCCTCGGCGGCACCGGAGGCATCGGCACCGGCATCGCCACCTGGCTGCTCGAACACTCCGAGGCGCGGCTCGTGTTGCTCGCACGCCGCCCCCACCTGCCGCCCGCCCTCGCCCGCTGGTCCGACCGTGTCACTCTCGTCGCAAGCGATCTCGCCGAGGAGCCACTCGACGACCTCCTGGACCGCCTCGCACCCCACACCGGCCGCCTCCACGGCATCGTGCACGCCGCGGGCAGCGCGTCCGGCGCCCTCCTGATCCGCCGCGACAGCGAGACCATGCGCGACGCCGACCGGGCGAAACTGAACGCCGTCCTGCTCACCGAGCGGCTGATCGCCCGCCACCGGCCGCGTTACGCCGTCTACTGCTCGTCCCTGTCGGCCCTCTTCGGCGGGGTCGGCCAGTTCGACTACGCGGCTGCCAACGGGGTGCTCGACGCCTTCGCCCACCACGGTGGCGAGGCGGCGCCGGCGACCGTGCGCCTGAGCATCGGCTGGGACGTGTGGCGGGACGCCGGAATGGCTCGCGACGCGCTCGGCACCGACGCGCGCCACCAGGCGCATCTGCGGACGGGACTGTCGACCGCCGAGGGACTGCGCGTCTTCGCCGACGCCATGGAACTCCAGCTGCCGCACCTGCTCGTGTCCAGTACGCCGCTGGAGGCTTCCCGGTACTTCTACGAGCCGGAGCCGACGCCGGTGTCGGTGCCGTCGCCGGTGCCGGTTCCGGGGGCGAGGCCTGCCTCGGTTCCGGGGTCGGCGTCGCAGGTCGGCCAGGGCCCGGCCGGTGCCGCGGAGTCCCCCGGCTTCACGGCGGGACCGCCCGACGCCACCGAACTCGTCGAGGCGGCCCGGGAGTTGCTCGGCACGGACACGCTGGACCCGGCAGCGTCCCTGTACGACCTGGGCGCGGACTCCCTCACCCTGCTCGACCTGCTCTCCGAGGTGAAGCGACGGTACGGAGTGGACATCGAGCTCTCGCATCTCAGCCATCAGGTGAGCGTCAACGATCTGCTCGCGCGCCTCGACCGTCCCGTGCGGACCGCGGAACCCGCCGACGACCCAGTGACCGTCGAGACCTGGCAGACCGGTGACGACCAGGACGTCCTGTGCGTGATCCACCCGGTCGGCGGCGACATCCAAGCCTACCGGCCCCTGGTCTCCGCCCTGGACGCGCGCACCACGGTCTGCCTCGTCCCCGACCCCGCTCTGCACGATCCCGGCCTGCCGCAGTGGTCGGTCGCCGAGCGGGCCGACCGCTACCTCGCCGCGCTGCGCGCCCGGTTCCCGGACCCGCGGACCCGATTGCGGCTCGCGGGCTGGTCGTTCGGCGCGCTGGTCGCCCACTCCATGGCCGCGAGCGCCGAAGCGGCGGGCCGTCCCGTGGCCCGGCTGTATCTCCTGGATCCGCCCGCCCCGCAGGCCGCGCCGCAGCCGGAAGGCCAAGACGGCCCGGACAGTCTTGAGATTCTGGATGAGGACGCCCTGCGTGCCGTCTTCGAGCACGAACTGCAGGGCAACAAGGCCCAGTCGGCGTCCCTGACAACCGGGGCAACCGAGGTAACGGGGGCAACCAGCACGACTTACGCCGAACGGCTCGCCCACTGCTGCCGGGCCAGTATCTCCGCGATGAGCGCACACATCGCACCCCGTCTGACCCGTACGCCCAGCGCCCTGTGGCTGGCCACCGAGATCACCCCCGACCTGCCCCTCGCCCCGCCCGCACGGACGGCCGCCGAGGAGTGGACGGCGCTGCTTCCCCATCCCACCCAGGTGCGTCACGTGCGGGCCACGCACTACGAGATCGTCACCGGACGGCACGTACAGGACATAGCCCGCGTGATCGACGCCGACCGGTGAGCCACGGCCCGTGGCCGTCACCAACCGTCCCCTGCCCCTCTCCCCGCCGCCCCTCACATCGGAGACACCCATGGACCAGTTCACCCTGGACGCCGTCGCACGCATCACGACGGCTCCCCGTGAGACCTACGAAAGTTTCACCGTCGACCCGCTGACACCACTTCTCGGTGCGGAGATAGCCGGCCTCGACCTTTCCGAGGAACTGACTCCGGTCCAGCAGAAGGACATCCGGACGGCCTTCCTGACCCACCACGTCCTCGTCTTCCGGGACCAGCACCTCACCCCCGACGACCACAAGAGGTTCGCCGCCCTGTTCGGGCCGCTGCACCCGGACTCCCTGCCCGAGGAGGGGGCCGACCCGTACATCCTCAAGGTCAGTGCGAACAAGGACTCCAAGGCCGTCGTCGGCAACGGCTGGCACGCCGACGGGACCGCCGACGACGAACCCTCCCTCGGCTCCATGCTCTACGTGACCGAGGTTCCGGAGATCGGCAGCGGAGGCGACACCCTCTTCGCCAACATGCACCTCGCCTACGACATGCTGTCCCCGGCGATGAAGACGTTCCTGGACGGACTGACCGCCGTGCACGACGGTGCGCGTCCCTGGCTCATGCAGGGGCAGATGGCCCCGGCGGAGTACGACGTGCCGCGCAACGAGCACCCGGTCGTGGTGCGCCACCCCGACACCGGACGCAAGATCCTGTTCGTGAACGGCCCGTACACCTCGCACATCACGCAGCTGGCCGCCACCGAGAGCAAGGCCGTCCTGGAGATGCTGTACGACCACGTCGCCCGCACGAACCTGCTGCACTGCCGGGTCCGCTGGCAGGCCGACACCCTGGTGTTCTGGGACAACCGCTGCGTCCAGCACCACGCCACCTGGGACTACTTCCCGTACTCCCGTTACGGGCAGCGCATCGCGATCGACGGGACGCGACCCTTGGCGTGACAGGAGTCGCGACGGCCCGGCCCGACCCCGGGTCACCCGGGCGGGCGGGCCTGCCCACATTCCTCCCTGTCCGTCTGCTGCCTGCCTGGTCGAGGTGTCAGGGGCGCAGGTACCGGGTCAGCTGTTCCAGCAGGCGTGCGGCGTCCTGGAGGTTGCGGGCGGTGTCCGAGAAGTCCGCGGCGAGCAGTTCGCCGGCGCTGTCGTCACCCTCCTTGTCCGCTCCGGCCACGGGCGCGGGGACCCTCGTCCCTCGGTATCCCACCGGCTCCGCGTCCGCGTCCTGATGGTGGCCGACGAAGTCGCAGAGGCCGGGAGCGGCGGCCTCGGCACCTCCGTCGAAGAAGCGCACCTCCAGCAGCTGGGTCTCCTCCGCGCCGTGGTTGTCGGTGATCCGCAGGCGGTGGTACCGGTAAGCCTCGGTGCGGGCGAGCACGAACTCCCTGCTCTGGTAGCGCCCTTGGAAGGTCTCGCCCGCACGGGAGTCGAGCAGCGACCAGGACCTGCCGTCGGAGGAACCCTCCAGCACCCAGTCCTGCGGGTCCCGTTCGGGGACGTCGTTGGCGGAGGTCAGGCTGTAGGCGCTCAGGGCGACGGGAAGGTCGAAGGTGAAGCTCAGCTCGGGGTCCTGCTCGTGAGCGAGCCATTTGCCGCCCGACTTGACCAGGTTCCGCGCGACCTCGCCGAAGTCCGTGAACTCGTCGCTGGCCCACACCTTCGAGACCAGCTCGGTGATGTCACGGCGCTCGCCGGGTGCCGCGGACCGTCCCGCTACGACCGGGACGAGCACGGAGAGCGAGGTGGTCGCGCCGCCGCGGTCGCTCCACGTCACACGGTCCACCGGGGCGCCGCCGTCGTCGAGCAGCAGCCGCAGCCGACCGGCCGGGCTCCACACGCCGTCGTGCTCCTCCTCGGTGGTGAAGTGCTGCACGGCGGCACCTGCGGTGCGCCCGGCCTGGGGCAGGGGGCCGGTGAGGGTGCCGCGCAGTTCACCGAGGGAGCCGTCGGCGTCCCTGAAGTGGCCGTGGAAACCTGACAGATCGGTGCGGAACGCCACGGAGGACTCCGCTCCCGTGGCCCCGCGCCACGCCAGTCGGGTCACGGGTTCCCGCTCGGCCGCCCGGTCGCGGGTCTCGCTCCGGTCGAGTTGGAAGCGCAGCTCCGCCGCCGGCTGCCAGGCGGCGGCTCCGAGGCGGCGGCGCTCGGTGGCATAGACCCACCCGGACCGTTCACCCGCCCCGCGCCCGGATACGGACTGTGCCCGGCCTTTGTGCTCGTGCTCGCCGGAATCCAGGGTGACGGTCCGCAGCCGCACCACCCCGTCGTCCCCGCCCTCGCCCTCGATGCCCTCGCCGCCCGTGTTGCGTACCGCCAGGACGTTGGCGCCCGGCCGCAGTGCCGTGCCGGGCACGGTCAGCACGTACTCCCGCACGGTGGCGGGTCCTTCGGCGCCGGGCAGCAGGAAGTTCTTGACCACCGGCTCCCCGTTCACCTCGACGTCGATCGGCGCGGTGACGCCGAGCACCGACATGCGCAGCGTGGCTTCGCCGTTCTCCTCCCCCTCCGCCACCATGAAGTCGACGTAGAGGTGACCGCCGGACGCCACCACCACGTAGGACGGGGCGACTGCACAGCGGTGCTGGCGAACGACGGCGTTCGCCAGCTCGGCGGGCCGAACGGCGAAATCGGCGAAGACAGGATCCATTGCATTTCCTCACGAGCGTCCACTGCACCACACGCGGTCGGGCGACCGGCCGGTGCTCCATGCCGTCCCGGAGACTAGCCGCCACCACTGACAACGGGCCGCCCACGTAACCCAGTTGGGGACCACGAGGGACGCCGAAGCCGCCGGCCTACGGGGCGAGTACGGCTGCCGTGCCGTCCGCTCCGGGGTCCGTCGCCGCGTCGAGGTCGTTGTCGCGCAGCCGGGCCGTCTGTACGTGGCCCGCCTCGTCGTGGGGTCCTGACGTCTCGGCCACCTCCAGGCCCAGGCGGTGCGCCACCGGCACCTGGGCCGCAGCCACACGGCACAGCCGTCGACGGCCCCGAGGGACCGCGGCCGAAAACATGTGCCGCGGGTGAGGAACTCCCAGCAAGCAATGGTCAATTCAAGCCGTTGTCTTGTCACATCCATGACAACCTGTGCATCGGATGTCACTCTGCTGTCGAACGTTCACCCTTCGTTCACACCCTCACACCCCCCACTCACACATCCCCCGTACCCCCACGTCTCACGCGCCGCCGAGGTCTCCGGCGCATTCGTGTGCACCTCGTGCTGCGCTTCTTCCCGCTCCACCCCCCGTCTCGGGCCGGCCGTACCCCGTCGGCCCGCTCACCGCCGGTATCCACCAGACGCCGGCCGTCGCAGGAGGAGAAGACATTGTCCGGGCCCCATCGCTTTGCCCACCGGCGCAGACGCGCCGCAGCCCTCGCCCTCACCACCGCGAGCTCGCTGCTCGTCCTCGGCATCCAGGGCGCACCCGTGTCCGCCGCGCCCGCCGACCCCGGCTCCGGCCCCTCGAAGATCGTCGCCACACCGCGTGCCGGCGCCGCCCAGCCGACCCTGTCACCCGCCGCGCGTACCGCGCTGCTCAAGAGCGCCACCGCGAAGTCCGGTGACACGGCGAAGCAACTCGGCCTCGGCTCCCGCGAGAAGCTCGTCGTCAAGGACGTCGTCAAGGACGCCGACGGCACGACCCACACCCGGTACGAGCGCACGTACGCGGGGCTACCGGTCCTCGGCGGCGACCTCGTGCTGCACCTGAAGAACGGCCGGAGCACCACCTCCAAGGCGACCCGCGCCACCCTCACGGTGCCGACGACCACGCCGAAGATCTCCGCGACCGGCGCCGCCGACAAGGCACTGGCCGTCGGCAGGGCGGCCGATGTGGAGCGGTCCGCGATCGAGGGCAAGCCCCGGCTCGTGGTGTGGGCCGCCGGGTCCTCCAAGCCGGTCCTGGCCTGGGAGTCCGTCGTCGAAGGGGTCCAGGACGACGGCACGCCCAGCGAGCTGCATGTCGTCACCGACGCGAGCACCGGGAAGGTCGCCGCCGAGTACGAGGGCGTGCACACCGGAGCGGGCCACGGCCAGTACAACGGCGAGGTGTCCGTCGGCAGCACGCTCTCCGGTTCGTCGTACCAGCTCGTCGACGGCGACCGCGCCGGGCAGCGTACGTACGACCTGAACCAGGGAACGTCCGGCACGGGCACGCTCTTCACGGATGACAACGATGTCTGGGGTGACGGCACACCGGGCAACCGGCAGACCGCCGGCGTGGACGTCGCCTTCGGCGCGTCTGCGACCTGGGACTACTACAAGGACGTCCACAACCGCAACGGCATCCGCAACGACGGTGTGGCCGCCTACAGCCGCGCCCACTACGGCAACAACTACGTCAACGCCTTCTGGCAGGACTCCTGCTTCTGCATGACGTACGGGGACGGCGCGGGCAACGCGGCGCCGCTGACGTCGCTGGACGTGGCCGCCCACGAGATGAGCCACGGCGTCACCGCCGCGACCGCCAACCTGACGTACTCGGGTGAGTCGGGCGGTCTCAACGAGGCGACCTCGGACATCTTCGCCGCGGCCGTCGAGTTCAACGCCGATCTGGAGGCGGACGTCCCCGACTACCTGGTCGGCGAGAAGATCGACATCAACGGCAACGGCACGCCGCTGCGCTACATGGACAAGCCCTCCAAGGACAGCCGGTCCCGCGACTACTGGGACGCCTCGCTGGGCAGCATCGACGTCCACTACTCCTCCGGTCCGGCGAACCACTTCTTCTACCTGCTGTCCGAGGGCAGCGGAGCGAAGACCGTCAACGGGGTCGACTACGACAGTCCGACCGTCGACGGCGTGCCGGTGGCGGGCATCGGCATCGAGAACGCGGCCGACATCTGGTACCGCGCGCTGTCGACGTACATGACCTCGTCGACCAACTACGCGGGCGCCAGGACCGCGACCCTGCAGGCCGCGACCGATCTCTTCGGGGCCTACAGCGACACCTACCTCGCCGTCGCCGCCGCCTGGGCGGGCATCAACGTCGGTGACCGCATCGCGCTCGGGACCAACCTCGCCCCGATCGACGACCAGCTCTCCGGCGTCGGCCAGGACGTGTCCCTGCAGATCGAGGCCTACACCACCAACTCGGACTCGGGCCTGACCTACGAGGTCACCGGCCTGCCCGACGGTCTGACCGCGAGCGACGGCGGACTGATCTCCGGGGTCCCGACCACCACCGGCACCGGCGAGGTGACCGTGACGGTCACCGACGGCACGGGCTCGACCGCCTCCGACACCTTCGAGTGGCGTGTGGCGGACATCTACGGCAGTTCCACCCGTGTCGACATCCCTGACAACGGTGCCGCGGTCGAGTCGCCCATCACCATCACGGGCCGCCCGGGCAACGCCTCGGCGACGACGGAGGTGTACGTCAACATCGTCCACACCTACCGGGGCGACCTGACGGTCGACCTGGTGGGCCCCGACGGAACCGTGTACTCGCTGCTGAACCGCAGCGGGGGTTCGGCGGACAACGTGGACCAGACCTTCACGGTGAACGCCTCGGCGCAGCCCGTCGACGGCACGTGGAAGCTGCGGGTCCGTGACGTGGCGGCGATCGACGTGGGGTACGTCCAGCAGTGGCGCATCACTCCCTGACGCCCGCTGACACCCTGTCGACATGACAGCCCGCCCGCCCGGACCGTGCCATGGTCCGGGCGGGCGGTGCCGTACAGGCCTCTGGCTCCTACCGGCGCGGCCCGAGCCGTTCCGGTGCGGTCGTGTAGGGCAGGCCGTCGAGCGGGAGGTCGGTGAGGAAGCGCAGGACCAGGTCGGCGTACTCGGCTTCCCGTTCCAGGTGCACCATGTGGTCGGCGTCGCGGACCAGGAGGAAGGTCGAATCGGTGATGGCGGCTGCCACGGCGCGGTTCTCGTCCGGAGTGCTCACGTCGTCGTGCTCGCCGGTGAACACCAGCGCGCGCACCGCGTCGATGCGCTCGGAGGGGAGCGGGTCCGAGGCGAGCAGGCGTCGGTGGCAGACGGCGTGGCGGCGGGCCGCGGCCGGGGTGATGCGGGCGAACTGCCGGTGCAACATCCGTGCCACGGTGGCCGCCTGGGAGACCTGGTCCCGCAGTGCGGTGTTCAGCAGCGTGGCGACGGCGCGGCCCGCGATCTCGTGCGAGCCGGAGTCCGAGAGCGACCCGTCGACGTCGTCGGCGAGCGCGGCGCGAGCACTCCACACCTGCTCGCAGTCGGACACCAGGCGCGGGTTCATCCGGTGCGTGGCACCCGCCAGGACGAGCCGTGCGACCCGCGCCGGCCGGCTCAGGGCGGCACGGTAGGCGATCGGCGCGCCGTACGAGGCGCCCAGGAGGTTGATCCGGTCGAACCCGAGCCGGTCGGTGACCAGCAGCGCGGCCTCGGCGAGCGCGTCGAAGCCCTGCTCGGCGGGCAGGTCGTCGGCCGTGCCGACACCGGGCAGGTCGACGAACACCAGCGGCATCCGGGCGCTGAGCCTGCGCTCCAGCCGGGGCCACGCGTACATGTCCTGCAGAGCGCCACCGAGCAGGAGCAGGGGTTCGGTGACCGGGGGCCGGTCCGAGGTGATGACGCGGCAGGTGTAGCGCAGGCCGCGCCATTCCAGGGGTACGAGTTCCTCCCTGGTCTCCTCGGGCGCGTTCCACTCGGGCGGGTTCCACACGGAGGGGGCGATCGACATCACGCGTTCCCGGCGGCTCGGCTCGCGATGAGGTCGGCCAGGGCGTTCACGGTGGGGGCGCACGACAGTTCGTCCTCGGTGAGGAACAGGCCCATGCGGTCCTCCAGTTGCATGGACAGCACGGTCACGGCCATGGAGTCGATGCCGGCGTCGGCCAGGGTCGCGTCGGCGGTGATGGGCGCGGGGGGCAGTCCTGCCTGCGCCGTGAGGATGCCTTTGAGTTCTTCCAGCACGTGCTTCGTTTCCTTACGTTCCTGGGCAGATGGATCTCTACAGCTCCGCGGTGATGCCCGGTGGCCATACGAGGCTGGTGGCGGCCCAGGCGAGCCCGCTGCCGAAAGCCACAACGAGCACGCGGTGCCCAGGTTTCAGCTGCCCCTCGTCCGCGGCGTGGGCGAGCAGCAGCGGGACGGAGGCCGCGGCGGTGTTACCGACCTGGGCGATGTTGGAGGGCGTGCGCTCGGGCGGGATACCGAGGGCGTCGGCCACGGAGGCGGCGATGCGCCCGTTGGCCTGGTGGACGATCAGCCGGTCGACCTCGTCGAGCGTCCATCCGGCGGCCTGTGCCGCGTCACGGGCGGCCTGGCTCATCCGGCGCACCGCGTGCCGGAAGACCTCGTTTCCGCGCATGTGAACGAAGAAGTCCCCCGCGGGCGCGGTGTCCCGCCGGTCGCGCTCGCGGGCTCCGCCGGCCGGGATGACGATGGCGTCGGCGAGCGAACCGTCGCTTCCCCAGGCGAAGGATCCGAGACTGCCGTCCTGCCCCGCGAGCCCGGCCTCCAGGACCATGGCCCCCGCGCCGTCGCCGAAGAGCGGGGCCGTCGCGCGGTCGTCGGAGTCGATGATGGCCGACATCGTCTCCGCGCCCACGACGAGGACCCTTTGGGCGCTGCCCGCGCTGATGAGACCGGCGGCGACGGCCGACGCGTACACGAATCCCGCGCAGCCCGCGGTGACGTCGAAGGCGATCGTGTCGCGCAGACCGAGCCGGTGGGCGACCGCGGGCGCCGTGGCCGGGCAGTGGTGGTCCGGGGTGGTCGTGGCGAGGACGAGGGCGTCGACGTCCGTGACGCCGGCCGACCGCATCGCCCGTCGCGCGGCTTCCAGGGCCAGGTCTCCCGTGGACACCGCCGTGTCCGCGCGGCGACGCTCCTGGATACCGATTCTCTCCCGGATCCACGCGTCGCTGCTGTCCAGCCGGGCGCACAGCTCGTCGTTGGTCACGCGACGGGGTGGAAGATGGGAGCCCACGCCCGTCACCACCGCGGCCGGCCCCTGCGGTTCACGGAGTCCCGCACTCGAAACGTTCATTTACTAAGCGTACTTGAGTGAAGGCGGAGAGTTATCTGCGGGCTCGGCCCCTCATGGGGCGGGAGAGGAGTGGGGGTGAGGGCGGGCGAGTCGGAGCGGTCCGCGCAAGGGAGTTCGAACCATCATGAACAGGTTCATATAGGCTGCGTACGCTGCTCTTTGCAGCCTTGTCCTTCCCCAGGAGAGTCTCCCAGTGACCGTAGTGACCGCTCAAACCGAACCGGCCGTTCCGCCCGTCGACCAGGTGCCCGGCCAGGCTGCCGCGGAAACCGGGGAGTTCTGGGTCGAGCCCGCGGCGTCCGTCGACGAGGTTCCGGCGGACGGGGCGCGCGAGGACGCTCCGGCCGCCGGCGCGCACGCCGAGGTTCCGGCGGACGAAGCGCACGGCGAGGTCGCTCACGCCGACGCGCACGCCGACGTCACGCCGGACGACGTGCCCGCCGAGATCACGCAGGACGCCCAGGACTTCGGGGCGTACGTGCGGGCCGGCGGCTGGGCGTTCGCGCTGAAGGTGGCGCGCAGCGTGCGGCCCGGCGGCGAGACGCCCGGCGAAACGCAGAAGGTCTCCGCGAAGGCCTTCGCCGAGCTGGCCGGGTGCTCGCCCGAGCGGGTCATGCGCTATTACAAGGCGTGGGACAAGGCGGCCGACGACGGTCTCGTCCCGTACTTCGAGGCGCTGGCGCCCGGGCAGGACGTGGAGCTGCCGGACTCCGACGTGTGGCACTCGTACTACGTCTCCCGTTCCAGTGCCTCCTCCGAGCGCGGCACGGCGATCACCGCGGCGGCCGAGGCCGAGGGCATCCGGCCGACGAAGGCCCTGGAGGTCGCCGAGAACCCCACCGCGCTGCGGGCGGCGATCCTCGCCGACCCCTCCACGGCGAAGGCGGCCCGGGCGGCGCTCCTCGACCGGCTCCAGGAGGACCCGGCGCTGCAGACGGAGTGGGCCCGTGACATCGCCCGCACCGACGACCTGAAGAAGGCGGTCGCCTCCGAGACGCAGGCCGCCGGCCGCATCGGCTATGTCCGCGACATCGTGGAGAACGGTCAGGTCAGGACTCCCGCGGGGCAGACGATCGACGCTCCCGCCGAGCTGCGCGCCGAGGCCGAACGCCACCTCTCGCTCATCGACGAACTGGACGAGAACGAGGACACCAGCGAGTGGGCCTCCGAGGCGTTCGAGTCGATGAAGGACATTGTCGCCCAGACCATCCAGGCCGACCCAGAACTCCGCCTGCAGGAACGGCGTACGAAGTTCTACAGCAGCCTGCAGAAGGCGACCAAGGTCTTCGAGGAACTGACCTTCGACGACGCCGACGACCTCGACACCATCTACGAGGACGACATGCTGCAGCGCCTGGAGGAGCTCCAGGAGGCCATCAGCACCTGCATCACCACCCTGCGCAAGGCGGCACCGGGAAAGTGAGCGTCCCGCCCTGACGTGACGGGACCCCGTCGGTCGGCCGTCGCTCCCCGGCCGGCCGTCACTCCTCGAACGGCGCGGCGAGCAGGAGATCCTCCACCGTGGGCACCGGGAATCCGGGAATGTGGCGGCGGCCGACTTCGGCGAACGGATGCATGAGCACCGACATGGGTTTGGTGCGGCACAGCGAGAGAATGTTGTCGAGCGCGTCCTGCTTGAACCCTTCCCTGGGGAAGGCCGCCAGTATTTCCTCCAGGGCGTCGGACGGAATGCGCCGCAGCTCGTTCCCCGAGAAATCCGCTCCCGAGCCGACGGAGACCATGGCGATCTCCGGCCGTTTCCGCGTGGCGATACCGGCGTTGGTGTGCAGAGCGATCGCGTCCCAGACGACCGCTACGCGTTCGGCCGGCATGTGCTGTTCCCGCAGGAACCGCTGTGCGGCGTCGGCGCCGTCGACCTCGAAGCGCTCGGCCGGGGTCCGGTACGCCTCGACCAGCCCGAGGTCGTGCAGAGCGGCGGCGACGAACGCGAGTTCACTGTCGTAGGGGTCGCCGCGGCGGTCGTACAGCAGGGAGCCGAAAAGGTACGTCCTCATGACGTGGTTGAAGAGCGTCCCGGAGGACACGCTCCGTACGAACTGAGCTGTCCTGCGGGCCAGTTCACTGCTCGGGATGCGCACTCCGGCCACGGTTCTCGGCAGGGCGTCCGTGCGGGATGCCGAAGGGTTGCCGCGCGTCGCCGGTCCCGCCGCGGCGGCGGGGGGACCGGACACGGCGGTGGCGAGCGCGGAGGCCGCGCCGATCGCGGCGACCCCGGCACCACGCCCGAGTGCCGCGCGCCGGGTGACACCTTTCACCTCGTCGCTCATACCCGCATCACTCGAACGGGAACTTCTCGTACGGGAACTTCTCGTACGGGAATTACTCGTACGGGAATTGCTCGTGCCGTCATTGCTCTTGTCGGACATGCGGACAGCCTTCTCGTCGGCGGTTGATGCCACGAGCCTATGGACGGTGCCACGGAGCAAACAGCGGCGAAAATGCCGATGAACTCCGGATTCTCGCCAGAGCCGGTGGTCAACAGGGCTGGTCCGCCGAGGGAATGCGGCTGAAGAGGTCCTTCAGGGTGTTCCGCATCCCCACGCGGAAGATTTCGGCCTGGTGTGCACCGAGGAACGTGGTGTGCCCGAACACCTCCAGGACGACCAGGCCGTGCATGTGCCCCCACGCGCTCATGACGAGAGCGGTCACGGCCGGCGGCAGGGCATCCTCACCGGTCGGCGGCAACTGGTCCAGATACGCCACGAACACGGGCGACAGGTCCGAGTCGTCGACCGCGGCCAGTTGCGCCGGGGTGAAGCCGTCGAACATCTCCCGCTCGAAGATCGCGCTCATTCGGCGCACCGCACGGGTGGTCGCACCCTCGACGGGAGCCTCGTAGTACCGCAACGGTGTGCCGTACAGGAGCTGGAACCGCTCGGGATGGTCGACGGCCCATCGGCGATAGCCCTCGGCCGCGGTCACCACCCGCTCCAGCGGTGAGTCCTCCCGCGAGGCGTCGATGGCGGCCTGGACGGCGTCGCCCAGGGCTTCGTACGCCTTGGTGATGAGGGCGGTGACCAGCTCGTCCCGGCTCGGGAAGTAGTGGTAGAGCGCCTGCACGGTCATACCCAGGCTCCGGGCGACGGCACGCAGCGACAGGGCCGCCGGGCCGCTCTCCGCGATCTGGCGCTCGGCCGCGTCCAGGATCTCCCGGGTGGCGGCCGCTCGACGCCGCTGACGCAGAGAGGGCAGGGCGGCCATGTGTTCGTCGACGGGCATGCGGCGACCGTACGACGTCAACTCGTCCCGTGTATAAGGAATGTGGAAACCAGGAGGAAAATCTGACACTGCCAGGTGTGCCGTACACCGCTCAAACCTCGCAGCCGCGCAGCCACTCAGCCGCGCAGTTCCGCGTTGAGCCGTGCGGCCTGTCGCGTGAGGTGCTCCCGTTCGGGGAGGCTGGGCGCCGAGAGGGCGGCTTCGGCGTAGAGCCGTGCCGCGGTCACCAGGTCGCCGTCGCATTCGTGCAGGTAGGCCGCCACGGCCGCGTGGCGGGGCAGCGCGGGGTCGAGTCGCGCCAGTGCGGCCAGGCCGGCGCGCGGGCCGTCGGCCTCGCCCACCGCGACGGCCCGGTTGAGGCGCGCCACCGGGTTGCCGGTCAGCCCTACCAGCTCGTCGTACCACTCGACGATCTGCACCCAGTCGGTCTCCGCGGCGCACCGGGCGTCGGCGTGCAGCGCGGCGACGGCGGCCTGCGCCTGGAACTCGCCCAGCCGGTCGCGGGCGAGGGCCGTCTGGAGAATGTTGACGCCCTCCGCGATCAGTCGGGTGTTCCACAGACCGCGGTCCTGCTCGGCGAGGGGTACGAGCCTGCCGTCGGCGCCGGTCCGTGCCGGGCGCCGTGCGTGGTGGAGCAGCATGAGTGCCAGCAGGCCGGCGACCTCCTCCTGCTCGGTCCTGGCCGCGAGGTGGCGGGTGAGCCGGATCGCCTCGGCGGCCAGGTCGACGTCGCCGGAGTAGCCCTCGTTGAAGACCAGGTAGAGCACGCGCAGGACCGTGGCGACGTCACCGGGCTGGTTGAAGCGGACGTCCGAGACGGTCCGCTTGGCCCGGCTGATCCGCTGGGCCATGGTCGCCTCCGGCACCAGGTAGGCCTGTGCGATCTGCCGTGTGGTCAGGCCGCCGACCGCGCGCAGCGTGAGGGCGACGGCCGAGGCGGGTGTCAGGGCCGGGTGCGCGCACAGGAAGTACAGCTGGAGCGTGTCGTCGGCCGCCTCGCCCGGGCCGGGCACGGGCTCGCGGTCGACGCGTACCTCCCGGTGCCGCCGTGAGGTGTCGGCGCGGACGGCGTCGAGGAACTTACGCCAGGCCGCCGTGACCAGCCAGCCCTTGGGGTCGCGCGGCGCGTCGTCCGGCCACACGCGCACGGCCTCGACCAGGGCGTCCTGCACGGCGTCCTCGGCCGCCGCGAAGTCGGCTCCGCGGCGGACGAGGACGGCGAGCACGGCGGGCGTGAGCGTCCGCAGCAGGGACTCGTCCACGGTGTGTCAGTCCGTGATGGTCACGCACGGGGACAGGAACGGCCGCACTTCCAGCCACTCCTGAACCGGCTTCCCGCCCGCGCCCGGCGCCGCGGACAGCTCGCCGGCCACTTCGAGCGCCCGCTCGTAGGTCTCGACGTCGATCACCATCCAGCCGGCGATCAGGTCCTTGGTCTCGGCGAACGGGCCGTCGGTGACCGGCGGCCGGCCCTCGCCGTCGTGGCGCACGAAGGTGCCCTCCGAGGACAGGGCCTGGCTGTCGACGAACTCGCCGTTTCCTTCCAGCCGCGCCGCGAAGTCACTCATGTACCGCGCGTGGGCCGAGACCTCCTCCGGCGTCCACTGGTCCATCGGCACGTCGTTGACCGATGCCGGACCGCCCCGGTAGTGCTTGAGCAGCAAGTACTTGGCCATCGTGTTCTCCCTGGTGCGGTACGGCCCCTGGTGGCCGTGTTCACTGCGGGGACGGAGCCGCGCACGGGTTCTCGACATTCCCCCGGAAATTCTTCTCCCGGACTTCGCGGACACCATGCGGGCACCACGCGGCTACCACGCGGCCACCACGCGGAAGGAGGCTACAACCGGCCGTCGGTCCGGCGTGCGGAGCCGTCCGCCGGGGGCGGGCGGCTCGCGTCGTCCGTGACCGCCGCGCCCGGGACGCGCCTGTCGCACCGGTCGGCTGACGCCGTGGTGGGACGATGGGGGCATGGCGGACTCAGCGACGCGGATCAACGCCCTCATCATCGATGCCACCGACCCAGAACGGCTGGCCGCGTTCTGGTCCGAAGTGCTCGGCAGGCCGGTGGTGGGCCGCACGGGCCCTTACGTGTGGCTGCGCCGGGAGATGGGCCTCGGCATGGGATTCCAGCGGACCTCCGCGCCCAGGACGGGCAAGAACCGTATGCACTTCGACGTCACCGCGCCCGATCCGGCCGTGGAGCAGCGGCGCGTCGAGGCGCTCGGCGGTCGCAGGCTCGACCAGTACGCCGACGGCGGGTTCCTGGTGATGGCGGACCCCGAGGGCAACGAGTTCTGCATCCTGCCCGACGGGCCTTTCGAGCTCGACGACGAGGGCCGCGCGCACTATCTCGGCTGAGCGGCGCCGCTCCCCCGTGCGGCGGGTCCCGTCGGCGGCGCTGCGCCACCTGCCCGGCGGAAGCGACCGCCCAGGGTGAAAATCCGCGCCTCCCCGGGCGGGCCGCTGCGTCGCCCTCAGCAGAAGGGGTACCTGGCATCCGCGGATTTGAGGCGACCCGTCCATGTGACGGACAGAGTCGGCTCCGCGATTCCCCCCCCCAGAGATCGGAACGCTGTGAGCGCCACGAAGAAGAACCCTGTGAAAGCCGCCACCGGCAAGGTGGCCAAGAAGGTTCAGGAGGCCGTCCACCCCGGCAACGAGATCCCCGGCGCGCCTGGTCCGGTGCCACCGCCGCTCGACGAGCCGACCGAACCGGCCGGACCGCTGCCGCCGAAGCCGGACCAGCGCGGCCCGGACACGTACAGCCCCACCGGGCAGGAGACGGGCGTCGCGCAGGAGAAGGTGGCGCAGGGCGGTGAGTATCTGACCACCGCGCAGGGCGCGCGACTGTACGAGACCGACCACTCGCTGAAGGCCGGGCCGCGCGGGCCGGTGCTGCTCCAGGACCATCACCTGCGGGAGAAGATCACCCACTTCGACCACGAGCGCATCCCGGAGCGGGTGGTGCACGCCCGGGGCGCCGCGGCGCACGGGATCTTCCAGGGGTACGGCACCGCCGGGCAGATCACCAAGGCCGCGTTCCTGGGCAAGGATGTGGAGACACCCGTCTTCGTGCGTTTCTCCACCGTCCTGGGCTCGCGCGGTTCCGCCGACACCGTGCGCGACACCCGGGGTTTCGCGACGAAGTTCTACACCGACGAGGGCGTCTTCGACCTGGTCGGCAACAACATCCCGGTGTTCTTCATCCAGGACGCGATCAAGTTCCCCGACGTGATCCACGCGGGCAAGCCGCACCCGGACCGGGAGATTCCGCAGGCGCAGAGCGCCCATGACACGTTCTGGGACTTCGTCACCCTGCACACCGAGGCCACGCACCACACGCTGTGGAACATGTCCGACCGCGGCATCCCGCGCTCGTACCGGATGATGGAGGGTTTCGGCGTCCACACCTTCCGGTTCGTGAACGCCGAGGGCGCCACGACGCTGGTGAAGTTCCACTGGAAGCCGAAGCTCGGTGTGCACTCGCTGGTCTGGGAAGAGGCGCAGATCACCGCGGGTGTGGACCCCGACTTCCACCGCCGCGACCTCGCCGACGCGATCGAGTCCGGCGCGTATCCGCAGTGGGAGCTCGGTGTGCAGACGTTCCCCGACACCGACGACCAGCTGTTCGAGGGCATCGACCTCCTGGACCCGACCAAGATCGTGCCGGAGGAGCTGGCCCCGGTGCAGCCGATCGGTCTGCTCACGCTGAACGCCAACCCCTCGAACTACTTCGCCGAGACCGAGCAGGTCGCCTTCCACCTCGGCCATCTCGTGCCCGGTATCGACGTCACCAACGACCCGCTGTTCCAGGGCCGGCTGTTCTCCTACCTCGACACGCAGATCAGCCGGCTCGGCGGCCCCAACTTCGGCCAGCTGCCGATCAACCGCACCCACGCCCCGGTCAACGACATGCTGCGCGACGGCATGCACCAGACCGCCGTCCACCGGGGTGCCGCCCCCTACCGCCCCAACTCCCTCGACGGCGGCTGCCCCTTCCTGGCCGGCGAGGACACCGGCGCGTACATCGAGGTCCCCGAGCCGCTGCCGGCGACCCGCAAGGTGCGCGACGCGGCGGCCTCCTTCGACGACCACTACAGCCAGCCGCGGCTGTTCTGGCTGAGCATGACGCCCACCGAGCGGGAGCACATCGTCGCCGCGTACACCTTCGAACTCAGCAAGTGCTGGGAAACGGCGATCAAGGAACGGGCCCTGCAGGTCCTGGCCAACATCGACTCCGAGCTGTGCGGTGAGGTCGCGACCGGACTGGGTCTGCCCGCACCCGCGCCCACCGTGAAGCTGGCCGAGCCGGACCCCAGCCCCGCGCTGTCCCAGCTCGGCGCCACCTGGCCGCTGGACGGCCGGATCGTCGGCATCGTCGCATCCGGCGATCAGGATCTGGTCGGCGTACGGGCGATCCGTCAGGCGGCCCTGGACGCGGGGATGGTGCCCCTGGTCATCGCCCCGGCCGGGGGTGTGCTCGACGCCGACGGCGAGCCCGTCACCGTGCAGCGCACCTTCGCCAACGCCCGCTCCACCGAGTTCGACGCCATCCTGCTGGCCGGTGCGCCCACGCCGGGCGCCGACGCGTACGGAGCGCGTGACGCCAAGGTCGACGACGTCGCGGTGGCCTCGGGCATCGACCCCCGTCTGCTGCTCATGCTCACCGAGGCGTTCCGCCACGGCAAGGCGCTCGGCGCCTGGTCCGACGGGGCGGACGCGCTGGAGGCGGCCGGCATCGCGCTCGACGCCTCCGGCGTGGTGACCGCGGACTCGGCCGACGCGGCGCTGGAGCGCGTCACCGAACTGCTGGCCGGTCACCGCGCCTGGGACCGTTTCACCCAGCCTGTCTGATCCCGCACGCGGTCCGCCCCGTGGTTCCTGTCCGATGAGACAGGAACCACGGGGCGGACATCAGACCGACGGCTGTCGAGCCGATGGCTCGGGCGGGGTCGGCGTACCGCCGGGTGGGGCTCAGGAGCCGACCAGGGCCTTGTCGACAGCGCCCACGAACGCGTCGAGGTCCTTCGGCGTCCGGGAGGTGACCAGGGTGTAGCCGTTCGCGCTGTCGCTCACGACCTCCTCGTCCACCCATTCCTTGGCGCCGGCGTTGCGGATGTCGGTGCGCACCGAGGGGAAGGACGTCAGCGTCTTGCCGTTCAGGACGTCGGCCTCCACCAGAGCCCAGGGGCCGTGGCAGATCGCGGCGATCGGCCGGCCCGACGCCGCGAACGCCTTGACCGTCTCCAGGGCCTTGGTCTGCAGGCGGAGCTGGTCGGCGTTGATGGTGCCGCCGGGGAGCAGCAGCAGCTGGTACGCGCCGGGGTCCAGCGCATCGAGCGTCGTGGTGGGCTCGACGGTCTCTCCGGGGTCCTTGTCGCCCACCAGCGTCTGGATGGGATCCGAGCTCACGGCTGCGACGGTGACGTCCGCCCCGTTCTCCCGGAGCCGGCGGACCGGTACCACCAACTCGTCCTGCTCAACTCCGTAGTTGGTGACGAGCACCAGTACCCGGTGGCCCTTGAGCGGCTTGTCAGACATGGAGGTGAGCCTTTCTCTCGTTCCGAAGGCGGTGCGGTGTGTGGCGTGTCCGTCAGTGCTTGCCGGCCTGCTTGGCGGCATCCGTCTCCGAGGTGGCGTCGCCCGTGGTGAGGGTGCCGCCCGCGGTCTCCAGGTGCGCGCGGACGAACCACTGGAACTGCTCCAGGTCACGCAGCTGCTCGATCAGCAGGTCCTCGGTGGCCGGGTCGATGTCGCCCGCCTTCTCGACCCCGGCGCGAACGTCCTGGATCAGCCCGGTGTACACGACGTCGAGGGCGCCGAGGTGGGCGATCGCGTCGGCCCGCTCGACGCTGTAGTCCTTCCACGTGCGCTCCTCGACCAGCGTGCCAGGAGTGCCGTGGGCGACGCCTCCGAGGGCCGCGAGACGCTCCGCGACATCGTCGGCCATGTCACGTACGCGGTCGACCTGCGGGTCGAGCATCTCGTGCACGGCGATGAAGTGCGGTCCCACCACGTTCCAGTGGACGTGCTTGAGCGTGAGGTGGAGGTCGTTGAGGGCGTGCAGCCGCAGTTGCAGCAACTCGATGAGCGAGGCGGCGTTCTCCACGGTGAGGCCCGGGACGGTGTAGCGGGGGGTGGCCTGAGAAGCCATGTCTGTGTCTCCTGTCTCGTGCATTTTGTACAGATCGTGCAGCTTGCACATCTCGTACAGCTCATAGGTTGCGTACGGGCATGTCTCGTACGGATTTGCCCCCTCCCGGTACCCCTGGTGTGCGAACGCAATCCACCCCGGCCCCATCCGAACCGGTGGGCGTGACACGAGGCCCCGGGGCGGGACACAGGGAGGCGAGGAGGTCGGCGAGGCCTCCGGGGGCCCTCCCCCGCAGGCGGGCGGCCGTGTGCACGGGATGCCGGTCGGTGCGGGCGACGCGATGGCCCGTCGCGACCAGCCGGGCCGCCAGGTCACGGTCCTCGCCGGTGGGCAGCGGGGCGAAACCGCCCACCCGCCGATAGGCCGCGGCGGACACGCCCAGATTCGCCCCGTGGACGTGCGGGTGCTCCCACGCGCCCCCTGTCCCTGTCCCAGCCCCTGCCCCTGCCGCTTGGAACCGGCGGGTGAGGAAGTAGGCGGCGTCGTGCCGCGCCACCAGGAGGGCATCGGCCGTGGTGGGGGCGAGGCGGATGGTTCCCAGGACCGCGTCGTGGCCCTCCCCGGCCCGGGCGACCTGGTGGGTGAGCCAGGCCGTGGGCACAGTGGTGTCGGCGTCCGTCATGGCCAGCCATACGTCCTGGCCGGCGTCGGCCAGCAGTTCCAGTGCGCGGTCGACGCCGGCCGCCCGCGCCACTCCGACGTTGCGGGCGCGGGTTTCCACGACGTGTGCTCCCCCACGGGCGGCCAGCCTCGCCGTGGCGTCCGTGCAGGCGTCCGCCACCACCACGATCACCACGGGAAGCGGCGCCACCTGAGCGGCGGCGGCGCTCAGACTGCGCAGACAGGCGGCGATGCGGCGTTCCTCGTTGTGCGCGGGAACGACGACGGCCACGGCGGAAGGTCTCGTACGAGGCCTGGTGCGAGACCTCACGCCAGACCTTCCGCGCGGGCCGGAGAGAGCGCCGGTCCCGGACCCCGGCCGCGCTCGTGGACGGAGAGGGTGAAGTCGGGATCGTCGTAGCGCGCCAGCCGTCTCAGGCCGCTCAGGGTGTCGAGGTGCCCGGCGATGTCGCGGCCCGTGCAGGTGTGCTCGGCGACCGGGTGGTTCCAGTGCACGGTGACCAGGTGACCGCCCTCGCTCAGGCTCTCCACGCTCTGCCGGACGAGCCGCGTACGCGTGCCGGTGTCGAAGTAGTAGAGGAGTTCCGACAGGACCACGAGGTCGAAGGGCCCCTCGGGCCACTCGTCGGGCACCGTCATCCGTCGAACCGTGACGTGGTCCAGGCTCGCGGTGCGCCGAGCGGTGGACTCGACGGCCGACGCGACGCGGTCGGTGGCGAGCAGGCGGTCGCAGCGGGCGGCCAGGAGCTCGGTCAGCACGCCCACCGAACAGCCGGGCTCGAAGGCCCGCGGGTAGCGGGGGCGGGGCAGCGCCGCCACGGTCAGGGTGTATTTGCGTCGGTCGTACCAGCGCTCGCCGAGGTGCCAGGGGTCGGCGGCCTGGGCGTACTGGTCGTCGAAGTAACGCGCGGGGGTGTTCACGGCGGTCTTCTCGGGAGGGTTCGCGTTGGTTTCGCCGGGAGCGTTGGCGCTGGTTTTGCCGGAGGTGTCGGCGCTGGTATTGCCGGGGGTGTCCGCCGGGGTGTTCACCGCATCACCGTCTCGAAGGTGCGGGTGTGGTGGGCTATCTCCGCCGCCGGCAGCACCGGCGCGACGCCCGCGCCCCGCGGCTCCAACTGGCTGGTGAAGCGTGCCAGGGCCGCCCTCTTGCGGTCGATCACCGGCTCGGGAAGAGGCAGGACAGCGGCCCGGTGCCACGGCACGCGGCGGTCGTGGGGGCGGGCCCAGTGCCACATCCACACCGGGTAGGACCACACCGGCGTGGAGGTGTCGCGGCCCGCACGCCGAGCGGCGCGGCCGGCGGCCTCGTGGTCACTGTGCAGGTCGCCCTCCCACGGCGCCACGCACAGGGCCGCTCCGACGGCGTCCAGGAGTCCGCCGATCACGGCTCGTGCTTCGTTCTCGTGCACGGGCTCGCCGAGGGCGGTGTCGGGCAGCCCCGCGTACACCGGATCGGGCAGCTCGCCCAGCTCTCGCAGCGCTGCGGACAGTTCGCCTCGGCGCCGGGCGGCCAGCCGCGCCCGCGTGGACGGCGTACCGGGGCCGTGCGAGGCTTCCCCGTCGCTCAGGCACACGGTGTGGACCTCCACACCCGCGTGGACGAGGGCGGCGATCGTGCCACCGAACCCCAGGACCTCGTCGTCGGGGTGGGCGGCCACGACGACGACGGGACCTGCCGGGAGGGCCAGGCGCGGCAGGCTGTCCGGCAGCCGCGCCTCCTGCCACTCGGCCTCGTCGGTGCCTTCCGCGTCGATCGCCGCGGCGGCTGCCTGCCTCGTGTCGGCAGCGGTCTTCCCGCCGACGGTGGGCTCGTCAGCGGTCAGGTCGTCCGCGGTCGGCTCGTACGCGGTCGGCTCGTCGGCGGTCAGCTCGTCGGCGATCCGGGGCGTGCTCATCGCGTCGCCTCCGCGGCGTCGGTCGCGGAGGTCGCGGGGGCCGTGGTGGTCGCAGGGTCCGTGGTGGTCGCGGAGTCCGTCGTGGTCGCGGAGTCCACGGCCGTCGTGGCTGGGAAGTCCGTGGTGGCCAGGCGGCCCAGTTCGGCCAGGTTCGCCTCCGCGTGGTGCTGGCGCACGTAGACCGTCAGGTCCGCCACCGCGCGGGCATGCCGTTCGTCGCGGCAGAGCGGCCCGGCGCCCGTGGCTCGTCCGACGTGCTCCAGAACCTCCGTGCACACCTTTTCGGCCAGGGCCCGCACCCGCAGACTGCGCACCCGCGCTTCCTCTCGTACGTCGAAGGGGTCGGCGTCGATGTCGTCGCCCGCCCGGCGCAGCACGGTGTCGGCGGTGTGCAGCAGCATGTCGACCGCTCCGAGGTGAGCGGCCGCGTGACCGTTCAGCTGCCCCGCCGCCGCCCGCCCGTACAACGGCGCGGCGACCGCGTGCGCTCCACCGAGCCAGCAGGCCGCCACCCCGATTCCCCCGTGCTGGAAACCGGGGCGCAGCAGATAGCCGTCCACCCCGCCGACGGCTCGCGCGGGCACGTCGGTGAACGACATGTCCAGACTGTCGCTGCCGGCCATGCCGATCGCCGGCCAGGTTCCTGCCACGGGCTGTGCGCCCGGGTGGTCCAGGGCGACGGCGAACAGGCGGTAGCCGTCGTCGGCGTCCGCGGTCACCAGGGCGTGGGTACAGCTGCGGGCACCTGAGCAGTAGGGCTTGACTCCGCTGATCCGCCACCCCTGGTCGCTGCGCGTGGCGTGCATCCCGGGGCCGGGCGGGCGCGCGGCCCACACTCCCCACCGTTCGCCTTCGGCGGGCAGGGAGTCGTCCAGTTCGTGCAGGATCGCCGCCGCGTCCAGGTGTCCTTCCGCGAGCCTCGCCAAGGACAGGTCCCGGCGCCCCAGAGCGCTCAGGACGGCGAAACGGTGCGCCGTCGACCTGCCCGGCAGGGGCACTCCGGAGGCCTCGCGTTCGACGAAGTGGGCGAACAGGTCAGCCGTTCGCCGCTCCGGGGAGCGCACGGGGTCGGTCACTTCGGGGGGCGTGGCGTTCACGCGGGCCTCCTGCACACATCGTCCGTCTGAAACGCTTCGTCCCGATTGCCCAGCGCATCTGCCGACAAACGGCCAGAAGATGACTCGACAGCGCGTACGGGCGGCCTGTACAGCCCAGCATCAGGCAGCGTCCGGACCCCTGCCACTTCGCGGGGTCCGAGGTGATTTCCCGAGGGGATTTCCCGGGCCACGGGCTCGGCGGAGGCCGCAATGATCAGTTCCCGTGAGGTGCCGTAGCCTCGGACAGATATCACTTCTTGAGGGAGGCCTGGTGGACGAGGCGGAGTCCGGGAGCTGTTGCGCGCCCTCGGTCGACCGGGGCACTGCGGGGCTCTCCCTCGGTCCGACGGTCCGTGCAACCGCGGATCACGCCATCGCGGACCGCGCCACCGCGGGCCACGCGACGGACGAGGGGCGGGACCGGAACCGGCCCCACAACCAGAGCCAGAGCCGGGGCCAGAACCGGGACCGGGACCGGGACGCGAGCGTGTTGCTGGGCGGCGGTTCCTTCCTCATGGGAACCCGGGACACGGACGGCTTCCCCGACGACGGCGAGGGACCGGTGCGCGAGGTCGTCCTCTCCCCCTTCCGGATCGACGCCTGTGCGGTGACCAACGACCGGTTCGCCCGGTTCGCCGAGGCAACCGGTCACCTCACCGAGGCGGAGCGCTTCGGCTGGTCGTTCGTCTTCGCCGGATTCCTGCCCGCCGCCCTGCGGCGCGGCGCGGCCCGGCCGCCGCAGACGCCCTGGTGGTGCGGGGTCGAGGGCGCGACCTGGCGGACCCCGGAAGGGCCGGGCAGTTCGGTGGCCGACCGCGGCGACCACCCCGTGGTCCATCTTTCCTGGAACGACGCCGCCGCCTACTGCCGCTGGGCCGGGGCGCGGCTGCCCACCGAGGCCGAGTGGGAGTACGCCGCGCGGGGCGGCCTGGTGCAGCGCCGCTACCCCTGGGGCGACGAGCTGACGCCGGCGGGCGAGCACCGCTGCAACATCTGGCAGGGGCACTTCCCGACCAAGAACACAGCCGAGGACGGCTACCGGGGTACGGCGCCGGTGGACGCGTACGGGCCCAACGGCCACGGGCTCTACAACATGTCCGGGAACGTGTGGGAGTGGTGCGCCGACCGGTGGGGCACGCGGCACTCCGAGCGCCCGCGCACCGATCCGAAGGGCCCCTCACAGGGCGCGTCCCGCGTCATGCGGGGTGGCTCCTACCTCTGCCACAGCTCGTACTGCAACCGCTACCGCGTCGCCGCCCGTACGGCCAACACTCCCGACAGCAGCACGGGCAACCTCGGCTTCCGCTGCGCCTGGGACGCCTGAGAGGCCCGTTCGAGCGACCTCGCCCCGGCGCGGCCGGCCCTCGGTCGGTGACCGCAACATTGCAGCCTCATGAAACGTGACGCCCCGCGCGACGGCTCTCGGCACCGCCCTGACCTGCTGTTTCATGGCCATGTAAGGCCTGATCCAGGATTCTTTTATTTTTTCCGGACTGTTGACGTAAAAGCAGCCGAGTCCGCATCCTGTGCCCCATGGCACACGACCACGAGGGTCCCCTGGCACGGCTGCGCCGTGGGCACGAGGAACTCGTCCTGCGGCAGATGCGCACCCACGGCCCGCTCAACAGGGCCGAGTTGGGGCGGCTGACAGGGCTGTCCCGTACGACCCTGTACGACATCGTGTCCGCCCTGGTGGACAGCGGTGCCGTCGTGGCCACGGCTCCCGCGCCCGCCGAGCGCCGCCGCGGCCGGCCAGTCGAGACGCTGACCCTCCACCGGGACGCGGGCCAGGCCATCGGCATCGACTTCGCGCGACGCGCGGTGCACGTCGCCGCGGTCAACGTCGCCCACGAGGTGATCGGTTCGGCGAGCGCCCCGCACGGCGCGGGTCTGACGTGGGAGAAGCGTGTCGACCTCGCCGCACGGCTGGTCGGCGGACTCGCCGGGGGCACCCTGCGTCTCGGGGCGCTCAGCGGGATCGGCGTGGGCGTGGTCGGACCCGTGCACGACGCCTCCGCGACCGACGCCCCGGCCAGCACTGCCTCCGCCACCGGCATCCCTGCCCCCGCCCTCGTAGGGCCTGGCTCCCCCGCGGCCGGCGCACCCCGGCCCCACGAGGACCTGCCGATACTGCTGCGCAAGCGCTTCGGCGTGCCCGTACTGCTCGACAACAACACCCGGCTCGCGGCGCTGGCCGAGGCGACCTGGGGAGCGGCGGCCGGTGTCCAGGACGTGCTCTATCTGCGGTTGTCGCACGGCGTCGGCGGAGGGCTCGTCGTCGGCGGCGCCCTGCACCGGGGAGCCCGCGGACTGTCCGGCGAGTTCGGCCACATCACGGCCGAACCGGGCGGGCGCCGATGTTCGTGCGGCAAGGACGGCTGTCTGGAGACGGTGGCCTCGATCGGCGCCGTGCTCGACGCCCATCGCGCCGCCGGTGATCTGGACGGCTTCCTCGCGGCGCTGTCCACGGACCCGGCCGCACGCCGTGTGCTGGACGACGTCGGTACCCGGGTGGGGGCCGTCCTCGCTGCCGTGTGCAACGCGGTCGGCCCGCACGTCACGGTGCTCGGCGGCGAACTCGCCGAGGCCGGACCCGCCCTCTTCGGACCCGTCGAACGCGCCCTGTCCGCCCATCTGATGCCGGTCTCCCGACCGGACATCGATCTGCGGCCGGCCACGCTCGGCGAGGTGGGCGGCGCGCTCGGCGCCATCGCCCTGGTCCTGCACGACTCCCCCCTGCTCACCCGCTATCACACACCGAATTCCGTGGAGTGACCGTGACCGTCCCCGTACCGCCGAGGTCGCCATGACCGTGCTCACCGCCCCCGGCAAGAGCCCCGACAAGACGCCCGCCCCGTCCGCCCCGCGACGCCGGTCCCGGACCGTGCCCCCGTTCGTGCTCAACCTGGCGGCACTCACCCTGGGCATCGCCGTGTGGGCCGTAGCCACCTCGGCCCATCTGGTGGACGTGCCGGGCCCGCTGTCGGTCGGCTCCCGCGCCCTGGACATGGCGGGTGACGGCACCTTGGGCGAGGACGCGCTGGCGAGCCTGCGCCGGGTCTTCCTCGGTTTCGCCCTGGGCACCCTGCTCGCCGTGCCCGTCGGGTTCCTCATGGGCTGGTACCCACTGGCCCGCGGTCTGCTCGAACCGTACGTGCAGTTCTTCCGGACCGTCCCACCGCTGGCGATCATTCCGCTCGCCATCGTGACGATGGGCATCGGTGAGACCCCCAAGGTCTTCGTGATCTTCCTGGCCGCGTTCCTGTCGAGCGTGGTCGCCGCGTTCCAGGGGGTGATCGGCGTGGACAGCACGCTCGTCAACGCGGCCCGTGTGCTGGGTGCCCGGGACCGCGTGATCTTCCTCAAGGTGGTCGTCCCGGCCGCCACCCCGTTCCTGCTCGTCGGTATGCGCATCGGACTCGGGGCCTCCTGGGCCACGGTCGTCGCGGCCGAACTCATCGCCGCGGACAAGGGCCTCGGCTACGAGATGATGCACGCGCAGACCTACTACGACCTGCCGACGATCTTCGTCGGGCTGATCAGCATCGGAGTGATCGGCCTGGTGATGGACCGGCTGCTGCTGCGCGCGGAACGCCATCTGACGGCCTGGCAGGAGCGACGATGACATCCACACGCGTGCCCTCTGACGCGCCCGGGGCGCCCGATGAACCCGGTATGCCCGGTGAGAACAGTACGGCCGGTGCGCTCGGCACATCCGGCTCCACCACTCCATCCGGCCCCTCCGCCTCATCCGCCTCATCCGCCTCATCCGCCGCCAAGATCTCCTTCCGTGCCGCCGGCAAGACGTTCCCCCTGAAGCAAGGGGACTTCACCGCCCTCGGCGAGGTGTCGCTGGACATCGCCGACCGCGAGTTCGTCACGGTCGTGGGCCCCTCGGGCTGCGGCAAGTCGACGCTGCTGAACCTGGCCGCCGGCCTCGCCGAACCGACCACCGGCCAGGTCCTGGTCGACGGATCCGTCGTGACAGGTCCCGGACCCGAGCGCGGTGTCATCTTCCAGCAGTACGCGCTCTTCCCCTGGCTCACCGTGCGCGGCAACGTCGAGTTCGGGCTCAAGCTCACCTCCCTGTCCGCCGCCGAGCGGCGCCGCAAGGCCGACCACGCCATCGAGCTCGTCGGACTCACCGAGTTCGCCGACGCGCTGCCCAAGACGCTGTCCGGCGGTATGAAGCAGCGCTGCGCGATCGCCCGGGCCTACGCCGTCGATCCCGAAGTCCTCTTGATGGACGAGCCGTTCGGTGCCCTGGACGCCCTCACCCGGGTGCAGATGCAGGACCAGTTGCTGGACACCTGGACCCAGGAACGGCGGACCGTCCTCTTCGTCACCCACGACGTCGACGAGGCCGTCTACCTGGCGCGCCGCGTCGTCGTGATGGCCGCCCGGCCGGGACGTGTCCACCGGGTCGTCGACGTGGACCTGCCCTATCCGCGGACCGAGGAGCTGCGGCTGTCCCCCGAGTTCGCCCGCATCCGCAATGAGGTATGGCACGCCGTGTACCACCAGGAACCGGCGAGCCCGGCGACCTCGGGGACCCCTGTGGCTCCGGTGACCCCGGTGACCTGACCGGCAGTCGGCTGCGAACTTCCTCGCCTCCGCCGCCCCTACCCCTTCCCGTCACGCACCTGGGGCTGCGCCCCTGGACCCCCTGTCGCGCTTCGCGCTCGTCCTCAAGCGCCGGACGGGCTGAAAATGCCACGCCTCGTCCCCGGACGCCGGACGGGCTGAAAACGAAACGAAAGGCTCAGCGCCATGAGCATGTCCCGCCGCACCCTCCTCACCTCACTCTCCGCCACAGCACTCGCGCTCTCCGTGTCCGCCTGCTCCTCCGACGACGGCGACAGCGGCGGTGCGACCAAGATCCGCTTTGGGTACATCGCCGACTACAACGGCGCCAGCCTGCTGGCCATCGCCGACGACCAGGGCCTGTGGAAGAAGCACGGCCTGTCCGCCTCGTACAAGACGTTCGTCAATGGGCCCATTCAGATCCAGGCGCTGGGCAGTGGGGATCTCGACTACGGCTACATCGGTCCCGGTGCGCTGTGGCTGCCCGCCTCGGGCAAGGCCAGGGTGGTCGCCATCGACACGCTCACCTATGCCGACCGCGTGATCGCCAAGCCGGGCATCACCTCGATCGCCGGGCTGAAGGGCAAGAAGGTCGGCGTGCCGGAAGGCACCTCCGGCGAGATGATCCTCCAACTCGCCCTGCGCGAGGCCGGGATGACGATGGACGACATCAAGAAGGTCGCGATGGACGCGCCGACCATCGTCTCGGCCTTCTCCTCCGGGCAGATCGACGGGGCCGGCATCAACTACCCGCTCATCGACACCATCAAGCAGAAGGTGCCCGACCTGGTCGAGGTGGCGAGCACCAAGGACATCGGCGGTTCCTTCCCCACGGCGTTCGTCACCGGCGGGAAGAAGGGTCCCGCCGAGGCGAAGGTCGTCAAGGTGCTCCAGGAGGCCAACGACTGGCGTGCCGCACACCCCGAGGAGTCGGTCGCGCTCACCGCCGCTCTCCTGAAGCTGCCGGAGGACAAGGTGAAGGCGGACGCGAGTCACGTCGAGACACTGACGACCGCCGAACTCGTCGCGAAGACGAAGGACGGCACGGTCGGCAAGTGGCTGGACGGCATGAGCGACTTCTTCGTGAGCACCGGTCAGCTCACGAAGGCACCGGCCGCGACCTCCTTCTACGCGGGCGACGTCTACACGAAGGCCGCCGCGTGAACCTCCTCTTCCTGATGACCGACCAGCACCGCGTGGACACACTGGGCTGTTACGGCAACCCGCATGTCGCCACCCCGAACCTGGACCGGCTCGCCGCCACCGGAACCCGCTTCGACCGCTTCTACACGCCCACCGCCATCTGCACACCGGCCCGGGCCAGCCTGCTCACCGGCCAGGCCCCCTTCCGGCACAAGCTGCTCGCCAACCACGAGCGCAACGTCGGCTACCTGGAGGACCTGGCCGAGGACGCCTTCACCTTCCCCGCCGCCCTGGCCCGACGCGACTACCAGCTGGGCCTGGTCGGCAAGTGGCACGTCGGCACCCACCGCAACGCCGCCTCCTACGGCTTCGAGGGCCCCGACCTGCCGGGCTGGCACAACCCCGTCGACCACCCCGACTACCTCGCCTATCTCAAGGAACGGGACCTGCCCCCGTACCGCATCACCGATCCGGTGCGCGGGACCACCCCCAACGGCAACCCGGGCAACCTCCTCGCCGCGCGCCTCCAGCAGCCGGTGGAGGCCACCTTCGAGTACTACCTCGCGACCCGTGCCATCGAACTCCTGGAGAAGTACGCAGCCGACGGCCGCCCCTTCTACCTGGCCACCCATTTCTTCGGCCCGCACCTGCCCTATCTGCTGCCGGACGCCTACTACGACCTCTACGACCCGGAACTGGTCGAACTGCCCGCCTCGATCGCGGAGACCTTCGAGGGCAAACCGCCCGTGCAGCGCAACTACAGCGCGCACTGGACCTTCGACACCATGCCGCTCGAAGTCACCCGCAAACTCATCGCCGTCTACTGGGGTTACGTCACCCTCGTCGACGAGCAGATCGGGCGCATCCTCACCCGGCTCGACGAACTCGGCCTGGAGGACGACACCTCGGTCTTCTTCACGGCCGACCACGGCGAGTTCACCGGCGCCCACCGGCTGCACGACAAGGGTCCGGCGATGTACGAGGACATCTACCGCATCCCCGGAATCGTGCGCGTGCCGGGTCAACCCCCGCAGGAGCGGAGGGAGTTCGTCAGCCTCACCGACTGCACGGCGACCATCCTAGAACTGGCGGGCTGCGACCCGGAGCCCGCCACCGACAGCCGCAGTCTGCTGCCGCTGGTGCGCGGCGAACACCCGGAGTGGCCCGAGGAGTTGCTCGCCGAGTTCCACGGCCACCACTTCCCGTACCCCCAGCGCATGCTCCGCGACACGCGCTACAAGCTGGTCGTCAATCCCGACTCGGTCAACGAGCTGTACGACCTCGAAACCGACCCGCACGAACTGACCAACCGCTACCCCGATCCCGAACTGGAGGCCGTGCGGCGGCGCCTGATGCGCCGTCTGTACGACCTGCTCCGGGAGCGCGGCGACAACTTCCACCACTGGATGACGTCCATGTACGACATCGGCGCCTCCGACTACGACCCGACCCTCAGCTCCTTCGAGGCTCCTTCGAGCAGTGAGGTCTCACCCCCGTGAACCGACTGAACCGATTGAACCGAGAGAACCGCGTGAACCGCGTGAACCGCGTGAGCCGAAGAGCGAGTCGCACCGGGCAGGCCGTCGCCGCACTCGCCGGCCTCCTGCTCGCTGTCCTCCCACCGACCGGGACCGCCACCGCCGCCACCGCCACCGCACGGGCGTCCACGTACACCAACCCGGTGACCGAGGGCACCGTCGACACCTTTCCCGATCCGGCGGTGATCCGCGGCAAGGACGGCTACTGGTACGCCTACGGCACACAGAACCCCGTCTTCCAGACCCAGGGCCAGACCGCCGAACGCATGCTGCCGATCCTGAAGTCCTCCGACCTCACGCACTGGACGTACGCCGGCGAGGTGTTCACCCCCCGGACCCAGCCTGCCTGGCACGGGGGCTCCCGGTTGTGGGCGCCCGACATCCGTTACACGAACGGCCACTACAACCTCTTCTACTCCGTGCCGAACCAGGACACCGTCGGGGTGGCCACCGCGCCCACGCCGACCGGGCCCTGGACCGACGCGGGTGCCGTGCTGCCGGCGGACAGCGGCTGCGCGACCGGTGACATCGACCAGGCGCAGTTCACCGACGTGGGCGGACAGCCGTACCTGTACTGGGGCAGCTACGACACCATCTGCGTGGCGCGCATGAACGGCGACCGCACCCGGATCGAGGGCACGGTCACCGAGGTCGCCCAGGGGCGGCGCATGGAGGGCGGTTTCGTCGTCCGCCGCGACGGCTACTACTACCTCTTCTACTCGGACGCGGGCTGCTGCGACGGCGCGTACAGCGGCTACCAGGTCAAGGTGGGCCGCTCCACCGGTCCGACCGGGCCCTTCACCGACGACCGGGGTGTCGACCTGATGTCCCCCGTCAGCAAGGGCGGCATCGTGGTCGGTTCGAGCGACCGCTGGATCGGGCCCGGCCACAACGCGCTGCAGACCGACCTGTCCGGGCAGGACTGGCTCGTCTACCACGCGATACCCGCCGCCGACCCCGACCTCGACCTCGTACCGGGCATCGACCGCACCCTCAGCAGGCGTCCGATGCTGGTCGACCGACTCGACTGGATCGACGGCTGGCCCGTCGTCCGGGCCGGCGCGGGTCCCTCCTCCGACGGCAGCGAGGCGCCCGTCACCACCTGGCGGGCAGGCGGCACCTTCAACGACGGCTCGCTCGGCGGCTGGCAGGCACAGGGCTCCGGTACGAAGGCCTGGGCAACGGCCACCGAGCAGGACCCCGGCACCTTCGTCACCCACTCCGGCAGCACCACCGCCCCGTCCTTCCTCGTCACTT
This sequence comes from Streptomyces sp. NPDC017991, assembly GCF_044328075.1. Lineage (NCBI taxonomy): Bacteria > Bacillati > Actinomycetota > Actinomycetes > Kitasatosporales > Streptomycetaceae > Streptomyces > Streptomyces sp. NPDC017991. Next base: position 339,976 of record NZ_JBIRGP010000001.1, read on the forward strand.
CCGCCGACGCCCCGGCCCGGGTACGGGCCGAGGCCGACCTCCGGGTCACCGCGGCGGGCGGGTCGGCCGGTCTGGTCCTCGCCTACCAGAACTCCGCGAACCATGTCGTGGCGTGGCTGGACCGGTCCCGCAACGCCCTGGTCACCGACGTCCGGGTGAACGGTGTCAGCGCCGGGCAACAGGTGACCGCGCTCCCCGCCGGCTACCAGTGGGACGCCTGGCGCAACGTGGCCGCCGAGCTGCGCGGCAACCGCCTCACCGTCGAGGTGAGCGCGGACCGGCTGCGCGACGCCGTCGCCATCCAGACCCGTACCGTACCGGCGACTGCCGCGCGGGCCGGGAAGGTCGGCACCGCCGCCCTCGGGGAGGGAGCGGCCGCCGACAACGTGGGCGCCGTGAAGCTCTACGAGCCGGTCACGCGGCGCGTCGCAGACCCGCGGCCGGGTGCTCAACTGCGCTCCTACAGCGACGAGTTCGACTCCGCCACCCTGTCCTCCGACTGGAGCTGGGTCCGAGGGCCGGCCGCGGGTGCGACGACCGGCGAGGGGGTTCTGTCCTGGCCGACCCAGAACGCCGAACTCCACCTCGGCACCAACACCGCGTCGGTCCTCACCCGTCCCGCGCCCGCCGGTGACTTCACGGTCGAGACCAAGCTCGACCTGGCGAACGGTCCGGGCAATCAGCAGGCCGGGCTGGTGCTCTACGGGAGCGACGACCGGTACTTCAAGCTGGTGCACGCGGTGCTGCCGCTGAGCCACACCGCGGGGAAGGTCACCCACGTGACCGAGTTCGCGAAGGAGGGCGCCAGGCCCACGACCACACCGCCGACCGCCGTGGCCTACGGCCCGATGTTCGGCGGGCCGCCCGCGCGGACGGCCTGGATGCGGCTGGCGTACCACGCCGACAAGGCGGGCGGTGAGCACGAGGTACGGGCCGCCACCAGCACCGACGGCACGCACTGGACATGGACCGGCGTGTGGGCCCTGCCGGACGAGCAGGCGCTGCGGATCGGCCTGGTGTCGCTCAACACGGCCGGGGCGACGGCCCGCTTCGACTACGTGCGCACCTATCGCGGCTGACGCGGAAGTGGTCCGCATCCCGGGCTCCCGGGGGTGCGGACCACCGGTGTCACAGCAGGGCGAGCCCCGGCACCCGCAGCAGGTCCGCCACGTCGGCCGGCAGGCGCGAGCCCTGCCGGCCGTCGGCGAGCCGGTGGTCGAAGGACAGGGCGAGCTGGGCCGTCCAACGCGGCTCGATACGTTCCCCCGCCTGGTCCTGGACCACCCACGGGGTGCGTCGGACGTCCCCCAGGGCGAGGATGGCGGCCTCCCCCGGGTTGAGGATGGGCGTACCGGTGTCCACGCCGAACCCGGCCACGCGCGGGGCGAGTTCCTTGTCGGCGATCTCGGCGGTGAGTCTGATCAGCTCATGGGCCTCGTCGGACGGCAGTTCACGTTCGACACTCACTGTGATGCCTTTCGGTGACGTGCGGGTGCCGACGCCAAGGGGCCGGTGGGCAGCGGTTACCGGGTGTCGGCCGGTGCCTGGTGGCTCGACGGCGCGTGGATGCAGGCGGTGCGGTGCGATCCGTCGTGGACGTAGGGCGGCGGGGCCTTCGCGCAGGCGGCCTCGGCCTCCGGGCACCTGGGCTGGAACGGACAGCCCGTGAGCACGTCGAGGGCGCCGGACGGTTCGCCCTCCAGCGCCGGCGGACCCGGTTCGGTGCCGCGGCGCCGCAGGTCGGGCGCGGCCCGCAACAGAGCCCGCGTGTACGGGTGCTGCGCCGCGGCGAATATCCTCTCCGCAGTCCCCTCCTCCACCACCCGGCCCGCGTACATCACCGCGACGCGGTCGCAGAGCGTTCGGATGATGCCGAGGTCGTGGGAGATGAAGACGATCGTCAGCCCGAGTTCGGCGCGCAGATCGGCCAGCAGGTTGACCACGGTGGCCTGGGCGGACACGTCCAGGGCGGACACCGCCTCGTCGGCGACCAGCACGTCGGGCCGGACCGCCAAGGCCCGTGCGATGGCGACGCGCTGGCGCTGGCCCCCGGACAATTCACGCGGTCGCGCGTCCAGCACGCGCGGGGGCAGGTTCACCATCTCCATGAGCGAGTTCAGCGCGGAGGTCATTCCGGCGTCCGGCACGAGGTCGTGGCAGTCGATGAGTTCGGCCAGTACGGAACGGACCCGACGGCGGGGGTTGAGTGACGCGACCGGGTCCTGGAAGACCATCTGGATCCGCCGGCGCAGCTCCTTCGACCTGCGGATTCCCATGTCCTGACCGTCGTAGCGGACCAGTCCGGCGGTCGGCTCCGTGAGACCGACGAGTACGCCGGCCAGTGTCGACTTGCCGCATCCGGACTCGCCGACCACGCCGAGGCACTGGGAGCGTTCGACGGCGAGGCTGACGCCGTCGACGGCCCGTAGCGTCGTGGGCGGCACGGACCTGTGCGTCCTGACCTTGAAGTGGACGGAGATGTCGTCCAGTTCGACGAGGGCGCTCATGCCTGTTCTCCAGCGTTCGTGACTGTCTGCCGCACGCACGCCGTGGCTCGGTGCGGGCCGATGGCCAGCAGCGGTGGGTCCACGTCGAGGCACACGTCCGCGGCGAAGGGGCAGCGAGGGGCGAAGCGGCAGCCGGGGGGCAGCAGGCCGGCGGTGGGCGGGGATCCGCTGATGGTCTTCAACCGTGTCGGCGGGCCGTGCAGTTGGGGCATCGACTCGATCAGCGCACGTGTGTAGGGGTGGCTGGGGTTGTCGACCAGCGCGTGGGTGGGCCCCTGTTCGACGATGCGGCCGGCGTACATCACGGCGGTGCGGCCGGCGATGCGGGAGATGACCGAGAGGTCGTGGCTGACGAAGATCAGGGCCAGCCCGCGCTCGGTCCGCAGCCGCTCGACGAGGGTCAGGATCTGGTCCTGGACCGTGGTGTCCAGCGCGGTCGTCGGCTCGTCGCACAGGAGGAGCGAGGGTTCCACCGAGAGCGCCATCGCGATCATCACTCGTTGGCGCTGGCCTCCGGAGAGCTGGTGCGGCCACGCCCTGGCCCGCTGCTCCGGGTGCGGCACACCGACTTCGGTGAGCAACTGCAGGGCCCGGTCCGCGGCGGCCCGGCGGGACATGCCCAGGGCCCGGGGGCCGGCGGCGACCAGATCGCCGATGCGCATGGTCGGGTTCAGCGAACTCATGGGCTCCTGGAAGATCATGGAGACTCCGTGTCCGCGCAGCTCACGCGGTTCGACGGACCGCAGTCCCTCGCCCGCCCTGCGCTGGAACCGTGTGGTCCCCCGGGTCTGCTTCAGCGTGGGCGGCAGCAGGCCGAGGACGGAGCGCAGGGTGAGGCTCTTGCCGGATCCGGACTCGCCCACGATCCCGAGGCAGTCACCGGCGTCGACGTGCAGGGACACGTCGTCCACCAGGGTGACTCCGCCCTGTGCCGCGGCGATCGACAGGTTCTCGATCTCGATCACGCGTTCTGTACGAGTCATGACTTGATCCGATCGTCCAGGCCGTCCCCGATCAGGGCCAGGCCCATGCCGATCAGGGCGATCGCCGCTCCGGGGGCCGCGATCAACCACCAGTTGGTCTGGATGACGCTGCGGCCCGACTGGATCATCGAGCCCCACTCCGGGGTTCCCACAGGGATGCCGACGCCCAGGAAGGACAGGGTCGAGATCGCGACGACGGCCAGCCCGACATCGACGAAGAAGTAGACGATGCTCTGGCCGATGGCGTTCGGCACGATGTGCCAGGCGATCACCCGCCGGCGCGGCAGGCCACCCAGTCGCGCGGCCCGGATGTAGTCCATGGAGCGCACCCTGCGTACCTCGCTGCGCAGCAGCCGGGCGTACACGACCCAGGAGATGACCGTGAAGCCGATGATGAGCGGCAGTTCTCCGGGGCCCAGGAACAGGAAGCCGGTGCCGGGGCCGAGCAGGCCGACCAGGGCGATGAAGAAGATGAACAGCGGGAGCGAGACGACGATGTCGGAGGTGCGCATGATCGCCGCGTCCAGCCACTTGCTGCCGAGGCCCGCCGCGATGCCGATCAGGCTGCCCAGGACGGCGGGGATGAGCGAGCCGAGCACCGCCACGCGCAGGTCGATCCGGATCGCGTGGACCAGTCGGGTCCATTCGTCGCGGCCGAGCTGGTCGGTGCCGAGGATGTGGGCCCGGGAGGGCGGGGCGAGCCGGTTCAGCAGGTCCTGGTCGGCGGGGTGTCCGCTGGTGATGAGCGGTGCGAAGACCGCGGCCAGGACGAACAGTCCGACGATGACCGCCCCGACGGCCAGCTTGCCGTCACCGCGTCGGCGCAGGCGGCGCGAGGGCTCGGTGTGCGGTGCGGCATCCTCGATGACAGACAGGTCGATCATGTGCTCACGGTCCTCGGATCGAGCAGCGAGACGACGGTCTCGCCGAGGATGTTGGCCAGCACGACCCCCGTGGCGAACAGCAGCGTGATGCCCTGGACCGTGTAGACGTCGCGTTTGGCGGACGCCTCCACCAAGGCGCTGCCCAGGCCGGCGATGTTGAAGGTGGCTTCCAGGATGACGACTCCGAAGAAGAGGTAGCCGACGTTGAGTGCGAGGAGGGTGAGGACCGGGCCGAGTGCGTTGCGCAGCACGTGCCGGACGATCAGGGTGCGACCGCCCACGCCGAGGGACCTGGCGACCGCGATGTACTCGGAGTCGAGCACGTCGATCAGGCTGGACCGCAGGCTCCGTACCAGGACGGGCGTGAGGATGATCGCTCCGGTCACGGAGGGCAGGACCAGCGAGCGGAGCAGTTCCGCCGGGCTCGTCCCCAGGTCCGCGACGGGGAACCAACCGGTGGGGATGGCCACCAGTCTGATCAGCAGGAAGCCGACCCAGAACGCCGGCAGGAACAGGGCCAGGAGTACGCCCAGCCTGATCACGTGGTCGACGGGGCGGTCCCTGAACCAGGCGGCGGTCCAGGCGAGTACGAGTGAGGTCGTGACCGCGAGCACCAGGGTGCCGAGCAGGAGCCACAGTGTGTCTCCGATGCGTTGGCCGATGATGTCGCTGACGCTCTGTCCGTCGATCGACGTCCCGAAGTCGCCGTGCAGCACCCTGGTGACGTAGTCCAGGTACTGGTGCGGGAGGCTGCGGTCGAGGCCCAGTTGATGGCGCAGTTCGCTCACCGCCTCGGGCGAGGCTCGTGGTCCGAGGCGCAGCCTGGCCGCGTCGCCGGGCGCGATCTGGGTCAGTACGAACACGACCAGTGTGACCGCGAGCAGGACCAGCAGCAGCTGTAGCAGCCGGGCGAGCACCGTTCTCGTCGCTACCACGAATTTCCCTCCCTTCCATGGAGAGTGCCGGACACGGTCGTCAGCTCCTGATGTTCAACTCATCCGCGCAGTACGCCTGATAGGGCGCCGCGACGAAGCCCTGCACCCGGTCGGCCACCGCGTCGAGTGCGTTGGGCACGGCCAGGGGAAGCACGGCGTGACCGGCGTTGGCGGCCGCTTCGAAGTCCTGGACGGCGGCGCTCACTTCGGACCGGTCGCTCGCCGCGTGCACTGCGGCCAAGGCCTTGTTCGCCGGTCCGGGGTCGGACTGGGAGAACGCGACGCCGGTCGCCCCGAGGAAGCCGAGAGGGTCGATCGGGGTGGGTGCGAGCGCGCTGTAGGTGACCATGCCGAGCTGGAAGGAGCCCTTGCCCAGATCGTCGATGAGCGAGCTGGTGGGGACCGGGCTGACGGTGGCCTTGATGCCCGCTTCGGCCAGCATCGGGGCCAGGGCCTGTGCGGCGAGTTTTCCGGGTCCGCCGTCGCTGGGCACGATCAGCTCGATGTTCCGGCCGTCGTAGTCGGACGCGTCGACCAGCTTCTTCGCGGCCTTCACGTCGGTGGTGGACCAGGTGCACTTGGGGCATTTGGTGACGCCGGGGACCTGTTGCGGCAGCAGTGATGTGGCCACGCTCGCCTCGCCGACGTATCCGCCGCGGACGAGCTTGCGGTAGTCGATGGCCAGCGCGATCGCCTTCCGGAGGCGGACGTCCGCCAGGGGTCCGGACTTCGTGTTCATGGTGAGGACGCTGACGCCGGTGGACGGCGCGCCGACGATGTCGTCCTTGGGGTACTGGGCGGCGGATTCGAGTTCCACGCCGTTGACGACATCCAGGGAACCGCTCTGGAACTGCAGGAGTTGCTGTCCCCCGTCGGCGACTACCTTGTAGTCGATCTTGTCCAGGTAGGGCAGACCCGAGCGGTAGTAGTGCGGGTTGCGGGTGAGGGCGATGGACCGTCCCACGGTCTCACCGCTGATCGCGAACGGCCCTGCCCCTACGGGCTTCTTCCAGTACGCGGCGGCGCTCCGGCCGCCGTACTTGTCGGGGAAGATCGCGGCGTTGGCGGTCGACAGGACGGCGGGAAGCGTCTCGTCCGGCTGGGAGAGGTGGAAGACGACGGTGGTCGGGGAGGGCGTGTCCACGGACTTGATGGAGGAGAAGTAGCTGCCGTACAGCTCTCCCTTGCTCCACAGGCCTTCCGAGAACTTGACGTCCGCGGACGTGACGGGTCTGCCGTCGCTGAACTTGGCGTCCGGGCTCAGGGTGAACTTCAGCGTCTTGGCCTTCGGATCCGCCTTGTAGGACGAGGCCAGGGCCGGCTGAAGGGTCTTGCCGTCGGGCGTGGAGCGCAGGAGCGAGGCGTAGACCTGGGGGAACACCCGGTAGCTCTGGGTCGCCAGCGCCTTCTGGGGGTTCCAGGTGTCGATCGCGCTGCTGAGCGACATCGCGAGCGAGCCGCCCCGCTTCGCGGGCGAGGAGGCGGTTGCGGACGAGGACGAGTTCGCCCCGTCGGCGCTGCATCCACTCAGGAGGAGGGCGGTGGCCATCAGCGCCGTACCGCACGCGGTGGTCCCGGCTGTCGACTTGCGCATAACTTCCCTCGCAGTTTCGTAAGTTATCTACCAAGTGACGCCCTCAATCTACGCCGGGTTCCGTCGCTCGTCTAGGTGGCTGGAAAAAGCGGGCGCCGACCGGGCTGACATCCAGTGAACACCAGCCGTCCACCTGCGGTTTTGCACAAGGTCAGACGATTTCGGGACCAGCACGTCAGTTGTCCGCGTCGTGCTGCCGGGCCTGATCGCATCCCTGCACATGCCGCACCATCCAGTCGACAAGCGCCTCGTTCTGCGCTCGCCGGGACGGCACAGGCCCCGAGATCGCCCCTTCGTGGGAGGCGTCCGGCAGCATCAGCAGCTCTGCGACGCAGCCGGCCCGTCGCAGCACCGAGTAGAACTGCTTGCTCTGCTCGGGCGGGCACCGGTGGTCGGCCTCACCCTGGATCAACAGCGTCGGCGTCGTGCAGGTGTGCGCCGTGGTGATCGGCGACAGCCGCCGGTAGCGCTCGAAGTCGGTCTGCGGCAGCGCCTCCAGCACCGCGGGCAGGAAACTGAGCCCGACGTCGCTGGTCCCGTACATGCTCCAGAAGTTCGTCAGGGGATTCTCGATCACGGCGGCCTTGAACCGGTGGGTGTGGCCGACGATCCAGCTCGACATGTAGCCGCCGTACGACAGCCCGGAGACCCCCAGCCGGTCCGGATCCGCCCAGCCCTCGTCCACCGCGAAGTCCACCGCGGCCATCAGGTCGTGGAAGTCCTTGTTGCCCCAGTCGCCGATGATGGCATCGGCGAAGTCCGTGCCGTAGCCGCGCGAGCCGCGGGGGTTCACCATGAGCACCCCGAACCCGGCACCGGCCAGGACATGGGCGTCCGTGACGTAGGCCTCGCCGTAGGCCGACCTGGGGCCGCCGTGGATGAGCAGGACGGTCGGCAGCGCGCCGACGGCGTTCGCGGGCCGCAGCAGTTTGGCCTGGACCGTCGAGCCGCCTCCGATGGGAACCCGGAAAGTGGTGACCGTGCACGGCACTGCGCAGGACCGGTTGTGGGCCGCGGTGTCGGTGACGCGTATGTCGTCGCCCGTATCCAGGTCACGGAGCCACAGGTCGGGCGGACCGGTGAGCGTGCCGTGGCCGTACAGCAGGCGCTGCCCGGCGACCGCCAGCGGGTAGAAGCAGCCCGTGCCGGCCAGCACCGGATCGGCCTTCGGCCCGCCGTCCAGCGCGATGCGGTGCACTTCCAGGCGGTCCTCGACCTGTACGCGCAGCACGGCGTCTCCCCCGTGCAGGAGCAGCCTCGTGTCGGGGTCCATGAACGGAACGGCTATGTCGCCCAGGACATCACCCTGGAGATCGAGATCCAGACCTGCGGCACGGTCGGTCCGCCGCCAGGGCGCGTGGTCCGCGACCTCACCGTCGGCGGGTCGCAGAGTCCACAACTGCCCCACCGAGTGCGGCTTGGCGCCGGAGGACGTCACCGCGATCCGTCCGTCGTCCAATCCCCTCACGGAAAGGATGTCGAGCGCGCGCAGGTGCTCGACGGGAGTCGCGTCGCCCCCGTCGGCGGCGACCGAGCGGACGGCGGCGACGCTCTGTTGCCACTGATCGGGCCCGAGACCCGCACGGTAGGCGATCCGCCAGGAAGACGAAGGGCCGGCCCCGTCCCCACCGGTGCCCGGGGCCGGCAACCACGTGGGCTGGCTGTTGACCCACTCGTCGTCCGTGAGCCGGGTGTGCGTCCCCGTGTCGAGGTCGTGGACGAAGATGTCCGCGGTCACGTCGTCCACGAGGCCGAGCCGGTCCACCCAGCCGATCACGCGGGTGATCCGGTACGGCGCCCCGGCAACGCGCGTCCGCCGCGTCGCCGCGTAGGCGATACGGCGGCCGTCGGGACTCCACGCCGGCTGTCCGAAGACCGAGCGGTCCGGCGCCTGAGGGTCGACGAGCACCTCGAACTCGAAGTCGGGCGCGTCGGCGGGACGGACGAGGACGATGCGCGTGACGGGCCCGTCCTGGGAGAGGAACGCCAGCCGGCTGCCGTCCGGCGAGAAGAGGGGGGTGTGGTCGGAGTCGCCGAACTCCACGGCGGCGGTCATGGCGGCGGAGGGCGCGGCAGCGGCGGCCGGGGCGCCCTTGGCCACTTCGGTGAGGCGCAGACCGCGCCGCTCGGTGTCCCCCTCGATACGGGACGAGGACCACGCCACGAGCGTGCCGTCCGGGCTCAGGTCGGCACTGTGCAGTAGCTCCATCGTCTCGACGGCCTGGGTGATCGCCCGGTGCGATCCGGTGTCGGTCGGGGACATGACTACTCCTCGGTCGAAGTTCGTAAAAATATTACCAGTTACAAAAAATGTATGTACACTCCGAACATGGTCAATCTTCAGGCCTCGGGCGGCGAGCGGGGCGCGTTGCGCATCGGCTCCGGTGCCGGTTTCGCCGACGACCGCATCGAGCCGGCCGTGCAACTGGTCGAGTCCGGCGACATCCAGTACCTCGTCTTCGAATGCCTGGCCGAACGCTCGGTCGCGCTGGCAGAACTGGAGCGGCGCCGCGACCCCGCCCGCGGATACAACCCCTGGCTCCCCGACCGCATGGCGGCCGTCCTGCCGGAGTGCGCGCGCCGGGGGATCCGCGTCATCACCAACATGGGCGCGGCCAATCCGCCGGCGGCGGGCGCGCTCGTCACCGAGCTCGCGCGGGGCAGGGGACTGCGTGGACTGTCGGTCGCCGTGGTGACGGGCGACGATGTACTCGATCGCATCCTTGAGCGACCCGATCTCCCGCTGCTGGAGCGTGAGGGAACCGTCGGCTCCCTCGGCGACCGCGTGGTGTCGGCCCACGCCTACCTGGGATGCGAAGGGATCACCCACGCTCTGAGCCAGGGCGCCGATGTAGTGATCACGGGCCGAGTTGCGGACCCTTCGCTCTATATTGCACCCCTTGTCCATGAATACGGCTGGGACACCAGCGACTGGAACCTGATCGCCAAGGGCGCCTGTGCGGGGCACCTGATGGAATGCGGGGCCCAGATCACGGGCGGCTATTTCGCGGACCCCGGCTACAAGGACGTTCCCGCACTCGCCGATCTGGGTTTCCCGATCGCCGAGGTGCACGGTGACGGGACCTTCAGCATCAGCAAGGTGCCGGGGTCGGGCGGCCTGGTGACGCCCGCCACGTGCACGGAACAGTTGCTCTACGAAGTGCACGACCCGTCCGCCTATCCGTCGGCCGACGTGGTGGCCGACTTCTCCGAGGTCCGGTTCGACGAGCGCGGCCACGACACCGTGCTGGTCCGGGGAGCGCGTGGCCGACGGCGCCCGGACGACCTGAAGGTCTCGGTCGGCTATCGCGACGGCTTCACCGGGGAGGGCCAGATCTCCTACGCGGGTCCCAACGCACTGGCCCGGGCCCGGCTGGCGCTGGACGTCCTGCGAGCGCGGATCGAGAAGCAGGGCATCGCCTCAGGGGCGGCGCGCTACGAACTCGTCGGGGTCGACTCCGTCAGCCGCGGCCTCGGCCCCGGTCCCGGCACGGGTGATCCGGACCGGCTGAACGAGGTCCGTGTCCGTGTCGCCGGCCGGACCGAGTCCGCCGACCAAGCCCGCCGGATCGCGCACGAGGTGAGCGCGATGTGGCTCAACGGCCCCGCCGGCGGCGGTGGAGTGGTCTGTTCCGTCACCGAGCGGATAGCCATCGCGTCGGTCTTCCTGCCCCGCTCCGACGTCACGCCGTCGGTCACGTTCGCGGAGGTCTAGATGCTCCTGCACGAACTCGCCCACGCCCGGTCCGGCGACAAGGGAAACATCTCGGACATCACCGTCATCGTCTACGACGCACGGGACTTCCCCTTCCTGCGGGGACTCGTGACCGCCGAGAGGGTTCAGCGACATTTCTCCGCCTTCCTCGAAGGTGGTGAAGGCGACGTCCGGCGGTACGAGCTGCCGCACCTGGGCGCGCTGAAATTCGTCCTCGAAGGCGCGCTGGACGGTGGGGTCACCCGCAGCCTCAGCCTCGACACACACGGCAAATGCCTCGGTTCCCTGCTCCTCGCCATGGACATCGGTGATGTCCTCGGCCCGGATCCGGGGTCGGGGCCGGCTCCGGAGTCGTCGGGAACCAGCACTTCGCACGGCACACGGAGGTAGCACGATGGGTTCGATCGAGCGTCCGGCAAGCCCGCGGCGGGTCCTGTTCCGGGGCGGCCTCGTCGCCGACGGCACAGGCGCGGAGCCGCGGCACAGCGACGTGGTCGTGGAGGGTGCCCGGATCGTCGACGTCGGGACCGGTCTGGACGGCGACGTGGAGGTGGACCTGGAAGGGAAGTCCCTCCTGCCGGGTCTCATCGACTGCCACGTCCACGTGATGATCGGCAGCATCGACACCGTGGACCGGCTGCAGACCCCGTTCTCCTATCCGTTCTTCCAGGCCGCCCGGCATCTGCGTACCCTGCGCCGGATCGGGATCACGCACGCCAGGGACGCGGCGGGCGCCGACCTGGGTGTCAGGACCGCGCTGGAGGACGGTCTGATCGACGGGCCCCGGCTGCAGATCGCCATCTCCATGCTCAGCCAGACCGGCGGGCATTCGGACGGCTGGCTGGCCTCCGGGAACTGCGTCGAGAACAGGATCGCCCATCCCGGGCGGCCCCGTGGAGTCGTCGACGGCGTCGACGAGATGCGCAAGGCGGTCCGCGAGATCATCCGGGCCGGCGCCGACGTCATCAAGGTCGCCGCCTCCGGCGGAGTCATGTCGCCGCGCGACAACCCCCACCACGCGCACTTCGGTCTCGACGAACTGACCGTCGCCGTCGTCGAGGCACGGGCGGCGGGTCTGCCGGTGATGGCCCACGCCCAGGGCTCCGTCGGCATCAAGAACGCGCTGCGTGCGGGAGTGCGGTCCATCGAGCACGGAATCTTCCTCGACGACGAGGCCATCGAGCTGCTGCTCGAACACGAGGCGTTCCTCGTGCCCACCCTGCTGGCCCCGAGGAGTGTGCTGGAGGCGGCGGCCAACGGCGCCCGGCTGACCGACGCCACACTCGCCAAGGCCCGCGAGGTCGCCGACACCCACCTCGCCTCGTTCAAGAAGGCGTGCGACGCGGGCGTCACCATCGCCATGGGCACCGACGCGGTCGGGCTCGCTCCGGGCCGCAATCTCGAAGAGCTGGAGCTGATGGCGGCCAACGGCCTGAGCCCCGCGAAGGTGCTGCGCGCCGCCACCCTGGACGCCGCCCGCCTGCTGGGTGTCTCGGACCGGTACGGCAGCATCGAGCCCGGCAAGCGCGCGGACCTGGTCGTCGTGTCCGGCGACGCCTCCGACTTCAGCTGCCTGGCCCACCGGATCGACGCCGTCTACATGGACGGCGCGCTGGTGGAGTCGCGGTCCGGGTGACCGGCCGCCGCCTCCGCGCGCAGGACCGACCGGTGTGCGCGGCAGTACCGACCAGTGTTCGAAGTACGAGCAGCACGACAGGAGTTCCCGTATGACCGACCATGTCGTCAACTTCATCAACGGCGCCCGCAGCGAGGCCGCCGGGCGGTCGCCCCTGACCGATCCGCGTACAGGACAGGTCCGCGGCACCGCCGTGGTCTCGCGGACCGATGAGGTGAACGCCGCCTTCGACGCGGCGGCCGCGGCCTTCACGGCCTGGAGACGCAGCACTCCCGGGGAACGCCAGACAGCGCTGCTCGCCGTGGCGGCCGAGATGGAGGCGCGGGCGGACGAGTTCGTCGCCGCCGAGTGCGGGGAGACCGGCAAGCCGACCGATCTCTTCCGGGCCGAGGAACTGCTGCCCATCATCGACCAGCTGCGGTTCTTCGCGGGTGCCGCCCGCATGCTGGAGGGGCGCGCCGCGGCGGAGTACGTGGCGGGCCACACCTCCATGATCCGCCGTGAACCGGTCGGTGTGATCGCCTCGATCGCCCCCTGGAACTACCCGCTGATGACGGCGGTCTGGAAGCTGGCTCCGGCCGTGGCGGCGGGCAACACGGTGGTCTTCAAACCTGACGCGGCCACCCCGTCCAGTGCGCTGCTGTTCGCCGAGATCTGTGGTCACCACCTCCCACCGGGCTGCGTGAACCTCGTCTGCGGGGACCGGGAGACGGGCAAGCTGGTGGCCGGGCATCCGCGCGCGGACATGGTCGCCCTCACCGGTTCGAGCCGCGCCGGGAGCGAGGTGGTCCGTGACGCCGCCCACGACCTGCGCCGCACACACCTCGAACTGGGCGGCAACGGCCCCGTCCTGGTCTTCGAGGACGCCGACGTGGCCCACTGCGCGGAGCTGATCGCCGAGGCCGCCTTCTACAACGCGGGCCAGGACTGCACCGCTCCGTCGCGCGTACTGGCGCACGCCGACGTCCATGACGAACTCGTACGGGCCCTGGCCGACCACGCCCGGTCGTTCGCGCGCGTGGACCGGGGGAACACCCGGGACGGCAGGAGCCCACTGATCAGCCGGGCCCAGCTGGAACGGGTGGCGGGGCTCGTCGAACGCCGACGCGGCACCGCCCTGACAGCCGCCGGCGGGAAGGTGGAGGCCGGTCCGGGCTTCTTCTTCGAGCCGACCGTCATCACCGGGGTCGAGCAGGCGGACGAGATCGTCCAGGAGGAGATCTTCGGCCCCGTGCTGACCGTGCAGACCTTCACCGACGAACAGACGGCGATCACTCTGGCCAACGGCGTACGCCAGGGCCTCGCGTCCAGCGTGTGGACGCGTGACGTGGGCCGCGCCCTCCGTGTCACCGGCGCGCTCGACTTCGGGATCGCCTGGGTGAACACCCACATCACGACGGCCGCCGAGATGCCGCACGGCGGCTTCAAGGAGACCGGCGAGGGCAAGGACCTGTCCCTGTACGGGCTGGAGGCCTACACCCGGATCAAGCACGTGATGCTCGCATGGGCGTGAACCCCGACATCCTGGAGCTGTTCCCCGAGGGGACGACCGTCGAGGCGGACCGCGGCCTGACCGTCGGCGGCGTCGCCCTGTCCGAGGTCGCCGATAGGTTCTCGACCCCCGCCTACGTCGTCGACGAGGCGGGCCTGCGCGCCCGGATCCGGCGTTACCAGCAGGCGCTGAGCGCCGGTTGGCCCGACTCGCGGCTCGTGTTCGCCTCCAAGTCCTTCCCGTGCGTGGCCGCGTACAGACTGATGGCGCAGGCGGGGATCGGCGTGGACGTGGCCGGGCTGGGTGAGCTGGCCGCCGCCCTCCGCGGGGGTGTCCAGGGCCGGAACCTGGTCCTGCACGGCAACGCGAAGACCGGTGCCGAGATCGAGATGGCGGTGGCCGCCGGCGTCGGCCTGGTCGTGGTGGACAACTTCGACGACATCGACCGCCTGGAACGCGCGGTGGAGCACGCGGTGGCCGGCCGCCAGGACGTCCTCGTGCGCGTGCTGCCCGAGGTCCGTGCGGACACCTACGAGGCGGTGGCCACCGGGCAGAAGGGATCCAAGTTCGGACTCCCCCTGGACCAGGTGCCGCGAGCCGTCGAGCGCATACGTGCCAGTGCGAAGCTGCGCATGGCCGGCGTGCACACGCACGTCGGCAGCCAGATCCTCGACGTGGAACCGTTCTCGGCCGCGGTCCGGGCCCTCGCCGGTCTCGGGGAGTTCGAGACCTACAACCTCGGTGGCGGCCTGGGAGCGCGCTACACCTACACCGACCACCCGCCCGAACCGGAGGAGTGGATCGGCGCGATCACCGACACCGCCCGGCGCCATCTGCCGGGTTCCTCGCGGCTGATGATCGAACCGGGGCGCAGTCTGGTGGCCCGCTCCGGGGTGACCTTGTACCGCGTGGTCAACGTCAAACGAGGTGACCGCGTCACCGTCGCCGTGGACGGCGGCATGGCGGACAACATGGAAGTCGCGCTCTACGGGCAGCGGTTCGAGGCCACCCTGGTCGACAGGGTCGGCGGCGGTGAACGCGTCGACATCGTGGGACGGCACTGCGAGTCGGGCGACCGGATCAGTTCCGGCGTGACACTGCGCTCACCACGGGTCGGCGATGTCATCGCGGTACCCGTGACCGGGGCGTACTGCCACACCATGGCGAACAACTACAACGGGGCGCTCAAGGCACCGGTCGTCTTCTGCGCCGACGGCGAGGCACGCGAGGTGGTCCGCCGCGAGACCCTCACCGACTTCTTCGCCCGCGACACCTCGGAGTGGATCGACGTGTCATGACGCGGACGCGCAGGTCCGGGTCGGTCCCGACAGCCCCGAACAAGCGACGAACCCCGATGGTAAAATTCTTACGATCTCGCGATACGGAGTACGCTGGCCGCATGGTGGATACCCCGAAGGATGGCGCGACGAAGTCGACGCGCACGAAGTCGACCGGCCCCAAGCGCCCTCAACGCCGGCACCGCCCCCGTGAGGAAACCCGAGCCATGCTGCTCGACGCGGCGACGAACCTCGCCATCGAGCGGACCCGCCCCGAGTCGGCGAAACGGCACAATCCCCTCGCGGACATCCGTATCTCCGATGTTCTCGTCGAGGTGAACCGGCGCAATCCCGACGACAAGAAACTGACAACGGGAGCCTTCTACCAGATCTGGCAGGATCAGGCCGCTTTCCAGCGGGAACTGATGAGCCATGTGATGGACGAGATCGCCACGCCCGGAGCAGGACAGATCCAGGCCCTCGCATTCGAGCTGGTCGCCGACGGGGAAGCGCCCGAGGAGATCTTCCGTCAGATCAGCGAGGCCGACTTCCGGTGGACGAGCGCGTCACCGGAACTGTTCCTGGCCCTCGGACTGGGGGCGCTGGCACCGGTCGACATGGTGCGGGACGCACAGGCCGGTGCGAACGAACGCTATGTCAACGCGACGAGTCACCTGCTGGGCATTCTGCTGCGGTACTCGCGCCGCCGCCTGAAGGCCGACCGCACCATGGAGGACCTGATCTGGGCCATCGAGGCCCTGTCCGTGGGCTACCTGCTGCGTTCGCGCACGCATCCCGACATTCCCGGGCGGACGGACCGTGACGGCTGGACCGTCCAGGCGAGCGCCTATCTCGGAGTGGTCCACGCGTTCAGCGAACCGATTCCCGACGCGATCGCCGCTGCCGGGCCCGACTCCAGGCGTGACGACATTCCCAACGGTACGGAAGAACCCGAAAGGTCCCGATGAACTCGGTCAGATCGCTGCCGGAGCGGACAGACACCATCGTGATCGGCGGTGGCACGGCCGGCTGTGTCATCGCGGCGCGGCTCGCCGCGGCCGGGCGGACGGTGCTCGTCCTGGAAGCCGGCCCCGACTACGGCCCGCTCGCCGACGGCGACTGGCCCGCGGAGCTTCTCGACGCGGCCGAACTGCCCACGACACACGACTGGGGATACCGGGGCGCGGGGGCCGCCGGGCAGCCGTTGGCGTACGACCGCGCACGGGTCATCGGCGGGTGTTCCGCACACAACGGATGCAGTCAGAGCGCCGGTTGGGCCGGTGACTACGACGCCTGGGCCGCCGCCGGCTGTCCGGGCTGGAGTGCCGCCGACCTCGCTCCCCTGTTCACGGCCGCCGCCGAGCTCCTGCGGTTCCGCCGCTACACCCAGGAGGAGATCCAGCCGTTCCAGCGCGAGTTCATCCGCGCCTGCCGGCAGTCGGGAGTACCGGCCCTGGACGACCTCGACGATCTCGGGGCGTCGCAGAGCGTGGGCTGCGCGCCCGTGAACGTCCGCGAACTGACCAGGATCAACACCGCGTTCGGCTACCTGGACGCGCAGCGCGCCCGGCCGAACCTCACCGTCGCGGCCGACGCGCTGGTCGAGCGGATCCGTTTCCTCGACGGCGCCGTCGAGTCCGTCCAGGTCACCCGGCACGGCCGGACCTCCAGGATCGGTGCCCGGGAAGTGGTCCTGGCTGCGGGCGCGTACGGAAGTCCGGAGGTCCTGCTGCGTTCGGGCATCGGGCCCGCGGCCCACCTGGAGGACCTGGGCATCGCCCTGGTCAGCGACCGTCCGGGAGTCGGCGCCAACCTGCACGACCACCCCGCGGCCCTGCTGGAGTTCGCCGGCACCGCCGAACTGCGACAGGATCTGGCCGCGTTCTCCGGGGGCGGCTGGCTGCCCCAGGAGCAGAGCATCGCCAAGCTCCGCTCCCCCGTCTCCGACGGACCGTACGACCTCCACGTCTATCCGTGGGTGGAGCCCGATCCGACGCAGGAGTACGGCTGGCGGTGCATCCTGCCCATCAGCCAGCTCCGTCCGCGCTCGCGCGGCACCGTACGGCTCGCGTCGCAGGCCTCCGGTGTACGGGCGACCGTCGATCCCCGCTTCTTCAGCGACGCGGCCGGCGCCGACCTCGAAAGTGTCCGCCACGGCCTGCGCTGGACGGCCGAGAACGTACTGCCCCGCATGGACCGCCACCTCGGCACTCCCCTGCACAAGCCGGTCCCACCGGACGACGAGGGCATGAACGACTGGATCAGGCGTCACCACTCGCACTACTGGCATCCCGCCGGTACGTGTGCCATGGGCGCCGCCGACGATCCGATGACGGTCGTCGACCATCAGGGAAGGGTCGTCGGAGTCACCGGACTGCGGATCGCCGACGCATCGGTGTTCCCCGACATCCCGCGGGCCACCCCGGCACTTCCGACCGTCGTGGTCGCCGAGCGGATCGCCGCTTTCATGACCGACTAGGCTACCCGGTCGGCCGCCGAGCGGCTCACGGTCTGCTGACGTGTCGCGTGAAGTGCCCGCAGCACGAGGCGAATTGACGGCCGTCGACGAAAAACGCGGTCCGAAGGGTGTTGGCGGCGTCGTCCGCACGCCTATCATCCGTGCTTGTCGAAGAGTCGACCATTGTTCGACATGACGAACAGCAGCGCACAGTGTGCGCGGGTGAGCCGCCCGCGAGAAACCGGAATCCGCTTCAGCGCCGAGGCGCCGCACCCGCGCGTACCGCATCCCGGCGCCCGCCGCCCCACCGGCCCATCGACCCATCCGGAAAAGGTGCAAGATGTCCTCTTCGCTCAGCAGACGACGCCTCCTGCAAGCGGCCGGGGCGACGGTCGCCGCCTCCACGGCCGGCCCGGTCGTCGGCGCCTCCCCGGCTCAGGCGGCCGTCCCTCCCGCCCGTGCCGACATCGGGGTCTCCGCGTACTCCTTCGGTTTCGGCCAGGTGCGGCTGACCGCGAGCCGGTGGCTGGACAACCAGAACCGTACGGCCGCCTATCTGCGGTTCGTGGACGTGGACCGGCTGCTGTACGTCTTCCGCGCCAACCACAAGCTCTCCACGGCCGGCGCGGCGGCGAACGGCGGCTGGGACGCGCCCGACTTCCCCTTCCGCAGCCATGTCCAGGGGCACTTCCTCACCGCCTGGGCGCAGTTGTACGCCGTCACCGGGGACTCGGTCGCCCGGGACAAGGCGGTCCGTACGGTGGCGGAGCTGGCCAAGTGCCAGGCCAACAACAGCGCCGCCGGATTCGGCGCCGGCTATCTCTGCGGCTACCCCGAGTCGGACTTCGCCGCCCTTGAACAGGGCACCCTGAGCAACGGCAACGTGCCGTACTACACGATCCACAAGACGCTCGCCGGGCTGCTGGACGTGTGGCGTCTGCTCGGCAGCACCCAGGCCCGGGACGTGCTGCTCGCCCTGGCAGGCTGGGTCGACACCCGTACCGGCCGGCTCACAGGTCAGCAGATGCAGACGATGCTGGGCGTGGAGTTCGGCGGCATGAACGACGTGCTGTGCGACCTCTACCAGCAGACGGGCGACGCGCGGTGGCTGACCGTCGCCCAACGCTTCGACCACGCCGCGGTGTTCACCCCGCTGGCCGCGAACTCGGACCAGCTCAACGGACTGCACGCCAACACCCAGGTCCTCAAGTGGATCGGCGCCCTGCGCGAGTACAAGGCCACCGGCACCACCCGCTACCGGGACATCGCCACCAACGCGTGGAACATGACCGTCGGGACGCACACCTACGCCATCGGCGGCAACAGCCAGGCGGAGCACTTCCGCGCGCCGAACGCGATCGCCTCGTACCTGAGACAGGACACCTGCGAGAGCTGCAACACGTACAACATGCTCAAGCTCACCCGGGACCTGTTCGCCGTGACCCCGAACCGGGCCGAACTGTTCGACTTCTACGAGCAGGCATGGCTGAACCACATGATTGGCCAGCAGAACCCGGCCGACGCCCATGGCCACGTCACCTACTTCACGCCGCTCGATCCGGGCGGCCGGCGCGGTGTGGGTCCGGCCTGGGGCGGTGGCACCTGGAGCACCGACTACAACAGCTTCTGGTGCTGCCAGGGCACCGGCGTGGAGACGCACACCCGGCTGATGGACTCCGTCTACTTCCACGACGGGGGCTCGACGCTCACCGTGAACCTGTTCGTGCCGTCGGTGCTCACCTGGTCCCAGCGCGGTATCACCGTCACCCAGACCACCACGTTCCCGACCGGCGACACGACCACGCTCAAGGTCACCGGCAGTGCCGCCGGAACGTGGGCGATGCGCATCCGCATTCCCGGCTGGACCACCGCCGCCACGGTCAGCGTCAACGGCGTGGCGCAAACCCTCACCACCACCCCCGGCACCTACGCCACCCTGACCCGGGCCTGGACCTCCGGCGACACCGTCACGGTACGTCTGCCCATGCGGGTCGTCGTGCGGCCCGCCCCCGACAGCGCGAGCACCGCCGCGGTCACCTACGGGCCGGTCGTGCTGGCGGGCGACTACGGCGACAGCACACCCGGCGGGCTGCCGCTGCTCGACACCGACACCATCACACGCAGCAGCGGCAGCGCACTCGCCTTCACCGCGACGGCGAACGGCTCCGCCGTGGATCTGGGCCCCTTCCACGACGCGCACGGCTTCAACTACACCGTCTACTGGAACACCAGCGGCATCGCCCCCGCGTATGTGCGCCTCGCCAACGTCGCCAGCAACCTGGTACTGGGCATCCAGGACATGTCCACCGCCGACGGGGGCCTCGCCCTCCAGTGGACCGACAGCGGCACCGCCGACCACGACTGGGAGTTGATCGACGACGGGGCGGCGGTCCGTATCCGGAACGTCAACAGCGGCAAGGTCCTCGGGGTGCGGGACATGTCCACCGCGGACGACGCGAGCGTCCTCCAGTGGGCGGACAACGGCACCTCGGACCACCTGTGGACACTGCTCGACCAGGGTGACGGCACGTACAAGATCCGTAACGTCAACAGCGGCAAACTGCTCGCCGTCGCGGGTGGCTCCACCGCTGCCGGGGCCTTCGCGGTCCAGTCGCCCGACGACGGCACCGCCGACAACCGGTGGCGCATCGTGCGGATATGACACAGGCTCTCGACGAGCCGGAGCCGGTGCGGGCCCGTCAGGTGGCCGGCACCGGCTCCGGTGGACCGGGACGCGTCAGCGGTTGATCTGCTTGATCTTCAGCATGCGCGTGATGACCTTGTCGAGCTCGTCGTCCTCGAAGACCTTCTTCCAGTCGTCGCGCACGATGGACTCGCGGCCGTAGTCCATGGCGATCAGGCAGGCGTCCGAGAACGGGTTGGAACCCTTGAGGGTGTTGGCCAAGGCGACCTGGGTGTGGCCCAGGAGCATCGCGCGGGCCGCCTTCTCCGGGACGCCGACGGTGTGGACCGTCTCGTGCAGCGCCTCGGTGAGGAGGGCGCCGACCATGCAGGCGATCGTCTCGACGAGCGTCGGCTCCAGGACGGCGAGCTGCTTGACGGTGACCCAGTGGACGTCGACCACGGGCGCGTACATCACGCGGATGACCGAGTCGGCCAGCTCCTGCTTGGCCTCGTCGCCGCCCTCGTACGCGGCGACGACCTCCTGCGGGGCGGCGATACCGCCGAAGGTGTCCTGCCACTCCTCCTTCGTCGTGCGCTCCAGGAACACCGACGGGTGGCAGGGGTGGGCACACGCGTAGTGGATGTCGGCGCGGTCGAACAGCAGACCCGCGTACGCGGCGGCCGGGTCGAGGGTGAGCACTACCGTGCCGGGCCTCATCAGCGGGACGAGTTCCTCGGAGACCTTGCCGAGGACGACGTCCGGGACGGCGAGGACGACCACGTCGGCCTCGGCGACGGCGTCGGCGGACCCGGTCAGTTCGCGGCCGAGGCCGCGGATCAGCTCCTGGCCCTTGGGCGAGGCCTCGCTGAAGAGCACCCGGAAGTCGCTCTCGACCAGGTTGTTGGAGACACGCTGGCCCATCTTGCCGGCGGCCCCGATGACGGCGACGGTCCTGACGTCGACCTGGGTCTGGATCTCGGTGGCCATTACTCGCTCCTCAGAAGGGTGTTGATGCTGTGCTGTGTCCACTGGTCTTCGAGCCGGGCGGTGGCGTCGAAGCCCTCGTCGTACCACGGGAGCCAGTGCTCCACGATCTGGTTGACGCCGTCCGCGTCCGGCCGGGCAGCCCGTACGGCGGCGATCATCGCGTCGTAGTCCAGGAGGCCTTCTCCGAGGGGGCAGCCGGCGTAGGTGAAGCCGACCCAGCCGTCCCTGCGGGTGAAGGCGAAGTCCTTGACGTGGATGTTCACCACGTGCGGCGCGGTGGCGGCCACCACGTCCGCGGGGCGTTCCAGGCGGGCCACGCTGTTGCCCGGGTCCAGGACGACACCGAGCCGCTCGCTGCCGACCCCGCGTACGACAGCCAGCAGGTCGTCGGTCGACACCTGCTCGTAGGTCTCCAGGCCGAGGGTCACGCCCGCGTCCTCGTAGCGGGGCACCGCCTCCTTGAGGAGGGATACCGCCTCGGTGGTGTCCGGCCGGTGGTCCGCCGTGTTGAGCATGGAGCGGACCAGTGTGACGTCCAACCGCCGTGCCATGTCGAGGTACTTGAGCAGATGGCCGGGGCGGACGCCGCGCGTGCCGAGTTCCAGGCGCAGGCCGAGGTCGTCCGCGGTCGCGCGTACGTCTGCCAGCTGTGCGGAGTCGTACGACTCGATGGGCGCGTAGTCGCAGATCTGGAAGACCTGGCCGCCCAGTCGGGCGGTGTCGCGCAGCATCTCGGGGAGCGTCATCGGCCGGGGTGCCCGGTCGGAGAAGCGCCAGAAGTACGCGTACGTACTGATGCCGTGGGCCATCACGCCACCGCCGCGTCGGCCGGGGCGCTGATCTCGTCGAGGATCGCGCGGACGTTCTCCGGGTCGTGGGCGAAGCGGCCGAGGAAGAGGCCGTCCGCCGTTCCCGCGAGGCGGGTGAGCAGGCCGGGGCCCGCGCTGCCGCCGTAGATGACCTGTGAACCGGCGTGCCGGGGGCGGGTGTTCAGCCAGTCGCGCAGGGCTGTGCAGACGGCGGCGATGTGTTCGGCCGAGGCCGGTTCCGGTGCGCCGATGGCCCACTGGGGCTCGTAGGCGAGGACGACCGTGCCTTCCAGGCCGTGCAGGAGGCGGGCGGCCTCGGCGACCGTGCGTTCGGCCGCTTCCCGGGGTGTCCCCCGGTCGCGTTCGCCGATGCACAGGACGGGGGTGAGGCCGTTGCGCAGGGCGGCGGCCGTCTTGGCGGCGACGACCGTGTCGCCCTCGCCGTACAGGCGGCGGCGTTCTGCGTGGCCGACCTCGGCGTAGCGGCAGCCGATCTCCTTGAGGAGGGGGCCGCCGACCTCGCCGGTGTACGGGCCGGTGTCCTCGGTGGCGATGTCCTGGGCGCCGAGCGCGATGCCGTACGGCGCGAGGATTCCGGCGGCCGGGATCAGGGTCGGGAAGGCCGGCAGGACGAAGAGTCGGGCCTCGCCGGAGGTCACGGCGGGGTGCTCGGCGGCCAGGGTGGCTATTTTCCGGGCCCAGTTGAGCGTCTGGTGGTGGCCGAAGTACATCTTCAGGCTCACCCCCAGCAGGAGGGGCGGCCGGGTCGGGGCGGGCATCAGGCCGCCGCCCCGGCGTCGGATGCCTCGGTGGCGTCCTCGTAGTCGCACATGAGCTGCACCTTCGCCGCGGACGCGGACGTCTCGTCGAAGCGGTAGGTGAGCCATTCGGCGGCGAGGCGGCGGGCGAGTTCGAGGCCGACGACGCGCTGGCCGAAGGTCAGGATCTGCGCGTTGTTGGAGAGGACCGCCCGCTCGACGGAGAAGGAGTCGTGGGCGGTGACGGCGCGGATGCCCTTGACCTTGTTGGCCGCGATGGCCACGCCCAGGCCGGTGCCGCACACCAGCAGGGCGCGGTCGGCCTCGCCGCGGGCGACCATCTCGGCGGCGGCGATGGCGACCTTGGGGTAGGCGGTGTGTCCGTCGGCGTCGACGCCGACATCGGTGACCTCGGCGACCAGCGAACTGCCCAGCAGGTCCTGCTTGAGGGCTTCCTTGTACTGGTGGCCTGCGTCGTCGGATCCGACGACGATACGGAGCTTGTCGGTCATGGCGGCTTTCCTCAGTGCTGGTCGAGCGGGTGGTCGGGCAGGACGCCGTGTACGGCGCGGGTGATGAGGGCGAGCGAGTGGGCGCCCGCGTCGGGGGTGCCCAGGGACTTCTCGGCGTGCGGCCGGGCGCGGCCCTTGCGGGGCAGCAGGTCCGCGGTGGCGGCGGCTGCCTTCTCGGCGGCGAGGGCGGCGCGCTGCCAGGACTCGGTGAGCGGCAGGCCCTCGCCCGCGGCCTCGCCGAGGGTGTCGGCGAAGGGTACGAGGACGTCGACCATCGTCTTGTCGCCGACCTCGGCCCCGCCCAGGCGGCGTACGGCGTCGGAGGCGTCCGAGGCTCCCCGGGCGACCGCGGTGGCGGTCGGGGCGTCCTGGTCACCGAGGCGCGTACCGAGAGAGCGCAGGATGGTGCCCCACAGGGCGCCGGAGGTGCCGCCCGCCTTGTCGGCCCAGGCGTCTCCGGCGTGGCTCAGGACGGTTCCGGCGCCGGCGCCCAGGTCGTGGGCGCGGACGGCTGCCCGCAGGGCGGCGGTGGAGCCGCGCCGCATGCCGATGCCGTGGTCGCCGTCCCCGGCCACCGCGTCGATGCGGCCGAGTTCGTCGGCGTGGGTGTCGACGGTGTCGGCCAGGGCGTTCAGGGCCGCCAGGACATGGGCGGCCGAGCCGCGGGACTCCTCGGTGGCGTCCGGGACACGGGTGTCGTCGATGTCCTCGACGAGGAGCACTGCCTCGGCCGCCGACTCCTGTGCGACGGGGGCGCCCTTGCGGTAGGCGGGGGTGTCGGCCGGGGCGCGCCACAGTTGCTCAAGTCGGTCGTCGAGCCAGGTCAGCGTGAGGGACACGCCTGCCATGTCGAAGCTGGTGACGAGTTCGCCCACCTCCGGGTCGACGATGTCCACGCCCGCGTCGCCGAGCAGGGCGGCGACCTTGCGGTAGACGACGAACAGTTCCTCGTACTTGACCGAGCCCAGGCCGTTGAGTATCACGGCGGCGCGCTGTCCGTCGGGCGTGTCGACGCCCTCGGGAAGTTCCTTGAGGAGGCTGGCGACCATGAGCCGTGCCGCCTCGTCGGCGGTCGGCAGGGATTCCTCGCCGATGCCGGGCTCCCCGTGGATGCCGAGGCCGACCGCCATCCGGGCCTCGGGGACGGTGAACAGGGGGTGGTCGGCGCCGGGCAGGGTGCAGCCGGAGAAGGCGATGCCGAAGGAGCGGGTGCGGGCGTTGGCGTGTTCGGCCACGCGCAGCACCTCGGCGAGCGGCAGGCCCTCCTCGGCCGCGGCTGCGGCGGCCTTGAAGACGGGCAGGTCGCCCGCGATGCCGCGCCGCTTCGCCGACTCCTCCGGCGCGGCGGAGGAGATGTCGTCGGTGACGGCGAAGGTACGGGCCTCGATGCCGTCGCCGGCCAGGCGTTCGGCGGCCTGTCCGAAGTGGAGTACGTCGCCCGCGTAGTTGCCGTACATCAGCAGGACGCCCGCGCCGCCGTCGGCGGACCGTGCCACGGAGCGGATCTGCTGGGCGGAGGGCGAGGCGAAGACGTTCCCGACGGCGGCGCCGTGCGCGAGGCCGCGGCCGACCAGTCCGGAGAAGGCCGGGTAGTGGCCCGATCCGCCGCCGACGACGACGGCGACCTGCCCGGCGGGGGTCCCGGCGGCGCGGACGACGCCTCCGGTGACGGTTCGCACCCAGCCGCGGTGGGCGGCGGCGAAACCTTCGAGGGCCTCGTCGGCGAAAGCCGCGGGGTCGTTGAAGAGCCGGGTCATCGAAGGGCCTCCATGGGCTTGTTCTCTGCAGCGGGGGCCGGCTCCGCGGTGCCGCCCCGGGCGGAGAGCCAGATCATCAGGACGGCGGACAGGAGCATGAAGAAGCCGACCAGGTAGAGCGGCACGTAGTAGTCACCGGTCCAGTCCTTGAGCCAGCCGGTGATGTAACTGGACGCGAATCCGGCGACGTTGCCCGCGGTGTTGATGAGGGCGATACCGGCGGCTGCCGCGGCTCCGGTCAGGAAGCGGGAGGGTACGGACCAGAAGACGGGCAGGGCCGCGAAGATGGAACACGCGGTCACGGTGATGACCGCGACCGTGGCGGTCGGGGAGCCCATGTAGAGGGCGAGCGGGATGGTGACACCGCCGACCACGGCGGGTCCGGCCACGTGCCAGACGCGCGTGCCGTGCTTGGTGGCGTGGCGCGTCCAGAAGAACAGGACGATCGCGGCGGGCAGGTACGGGATCGCGGTGATCCAGGCCTTGTCCATCACGCTGAACGTGGTGTCGTACTGCTCCTGGAAGCCGTCGATGATCGTCGGCAGGAAGAACGCGAGGGCGTACAGGCCGTAGACGAAGCCGAAGTAGACCATCGCCAGTACCCAGACACGGCCGTTGGTGAAGGCCTTCTTGAGGTCGCCCTTGGCGTGCTTGTCGTCGTGGCCCGTCTTCCGCGCGTTCTCCGCGGCGAGTTCCTCGGTCAGCCAGGTGCGTTCGGCGGGCGTGAGCCACTTGGCGTCGGCGGGCTTGTCGATGAGGTAGAACCACGCGATGACGCCCAGGAGGATGGCCGGCACCGACACGAACAGGAACATCACGCGCCAGCCCTCAAGGCCGAACAGACCGTGGTGGCCGATGAGCCAGCCCGCCAGCGGGGCGCCGAGGACGGTGGTCAGCGGCTGCGCCAGGTAGAAGAGCCCGAGGATCTTGGTGCGGTGCCGTGAGGGCACCCACTGGCTGAGGAAGAGGATCGCTCCGGGGAAGAAGCCCGCTTCCGCCACACCGAGCAGGAACCGCAGGGTGTAGAGCTGGCCCGTGCTGTCCACCCAGGTGAACAGGAGGGAGACGATGCCCCAGGTCACCATGATCCGGGCCAGCCAGCGGCGGGCGCCGAAGCGGTGCAGGGCCATGTTGCTGGGGACCTCAAGCACGATGTAACCGAGGAAGAAGATCCCGGACGCGAAGCCGAACTGGGCGGCGGTGAGCGCCAGGTCCTGGCCCATGCCGTTCGGCTCGGCGAATGAAACGGCTGTGCGG
Organism: Streptomyces sp. NPDC017991; assembly: GCF_044328075.1. Taxonomy (NCBI): domain Bacteria; kingdom Bacillati; phylum Actinomycetota; class Actinomycetes; order Kitasatosporales; family Streptomycetaceae; genus Streptomyces; species Streptomyces sp. NPDC017991. The sequence goes on from NZ_JBIRGP010000001.1 coordinate 366,163, forward strand.
TCCAGGTAGTTCACGAAGAACATCAGTGCCACGAACGGCACGAGGCGGACTGAGACCTTCTTGATGGCAGTTCTTTCGACTGCCGCGGATGGCGTGTCGGCAACCATGGCGACTCCTCGGCTCGCCCGGACAGCTCCGTCCGGGGTGGGTCAGGCCGGACGGCTCGCCGCAGGGGTGGCCGACCGGAACGGTTTCACGCTATGCCGACTCCTCAAATTGGTCACCAATTTACCAATGTGAGGACGGTCTCATATTCGACCCTCTCGCAACTCTTGACAAATCCGTCCTTCGGCACGACTTCGACACGTCCTTGACACGGAGGAACCGGCTGGTCAGCCCGCTGGGCGGCCCATCTGGTTGACTGGTGACCGTGACCAGTCAGCCCGACGATCAGACCTCCGGGGCCGTCCCCGACCTCGCCCGACTCCTGCGCCCCGTGGTGCGTGAGTCCTCCGTCAGCGAGGTCGCCAAGCGGCTCCTCGACCACCTGTCGGCGGGCGACATCAAGCCCGGCACCCGGCTGCCCGCCGAGCGCCAGCTCGCCGAGGCGCTCGGCGTCGCCCGCTCCAGCGTCCGCGGGGCGCTGTCCGCGCTGGACGTGCTCGGCATCATCGAGATCCGCCCCGGCTCCGGCTCGTACGTGCGCGAGGGAACGTCGGAGTTCCTGCCCCGGGCGATCAACTGGGGGCTGATGCTGGGGCAGCGGCGTACGCAGGATCTGGTGGAGGTGCGCACGTATCTGGAGGCGGTGTCGGCCCGGCTGGCCGCGGAGCGCGCGACGGACGAGGACCTGGCACGTCTGGAGGAGCATCTGCAGCACATGCGGGCGGCCGGGGGTGACGCCAAGGCCTTCATCGATGCCGACATCGACTTCCACCTGGAGCTGGCCCGCATCGCGCGCAACAGTGTGCTGAGCGACATCCTGCACAGCATCCGGGCGTTGCTCCAGGTGTGGATGGAACGGGTCAGTGACATCGAGGGCACGGTCAGTGGGACGTTGTGTGAGCATGACGCGGTGCTGGGGGCGTTGCGGGCGCGGGATCCCGAGGGGGCGGATCGGGCGATGGCCGAGCACATGGTGATGGCCAGCCGGCGGCTCCGGGAGTCCGTCGACGCGGAGACCCCGTAGCCGGCTCCGGCCCGGCTGTGCCCGCCCCCAACGGCGCCGCCCGTTGTGGCAGGCGTACACGATTGCGCAGTTCCCCGCGCCCCTGAACAACGCCCCCTGCCCTTAGGGGCGCGGGGAACTGCGCGACCAGCCACCACCGGCCCACAGACAAAAGACAGCCGATCACCCCCCAGCCTTCAGGGGCGCGGGGAACTGCGCGGCCAGCCACCGTCGGCCCGCAGGCGAAAGACAGCCGGTCAGGTCCCTGTTCCGGCCGTCGCCGGTCGGCGGGCGGCAGGCGGTCGGTCGGTCCCCCCGGTCACGGGAGAACGCGGCGCTCCTTCGCGACGGACACCGCGCCCGCCCGCGTATCGACGCCGAGCTTCTCGTAGATGCGCCCCAGATGCGTCTTCACCGTCGCCTCGCTGATGAACAGCGCCCGAGCGATGTCCCGGTTGCCGAGCCCGTGGGCCAGCTGCCCGAGGATGTCCCGCTCGCGATCGGTCAGCGCGGCCCGCGGCGCCCGCAGATTGGCCATGACCCGGCCGGCGACGGGCGCCGACAGCGTCGTACGCCCCCGCGCCGCCGCACGGATCGCGGCGAACAGCTCCTCCGGCCGCTCGGCCTTCAGCAGGTAACCCGTCGCTCCGGCCTCGATCGCCCGGGTGATGTCCGCGTCGGTGTCGTACGTGGTCAGGACCAGGACGTGCGGGGCGGCCGAACCACTGGTCAGACGGCGGGTCGCCGCCACGCCGTCCATGCCCTCGCCGAGCTGCAGGTCCATCAGCACCACGTCGGGACTGAGCCGCGCGGCCAGCGCGAGCGCCTCCTCGCCGGTGCCCGCCTGGCCCACCACCTCGATGTCGGGTTCGCTGTCGAGCAGGGCGAGCAGCCCGGCGCGTACGACGGCGTGGTCGTCGCAGACCAGGAGGCGTACAGGCAGGTCGGTCATCGCGGTGTCTCCTCGGTGTGCGGGGCGACCGGGACGGTGGCGGTCAGTACGGCGCCCTCCCCCGGCGTGGACTCGATGGTCAGGGTGCCGCCGAGCTGCCGTACCCGGGCCCGCATCGCCCGGATCCCGTGTCCGCGCTCGCCGGACGGAGCATCCGAGACGGCGGCGGGGTCGAAGCCGCGCCCGTTGTCGGCGACGTCGAGGACCACCTGATCGTCGAGCCGGGTGAGCGTGAGCGCGGTGGCCGTGGCGCCCGAGTGCTCCCGGACGTTGGCCAGTGCGCCCTGGGCGATCCGCAGGAGCGCGGACTGCGCGCGGTCGGGCAGTGGGACCGTACCTCCGCCGCCGCCACCGCCGTCACCGTCGATGTGTACGCGGACACCCAGCCCGGCGCCGGACTCGCGCGCCGCGAGCGTGCGCAGCGCCGCTTCGAGGCCGCCGCCACTGGCGAGGTCGGCAGGCGCCAGGTCGTGCACGAAACGGCGCGCCTCGGCGAGGTTGTGCTCGGTGACGGACGTGGCGGTACGGACGTGCTCGCGGGCCTTGGCCGGGTCGGTGTCCCAGGTCCGCAGGGCGGCCTGGAGCAGCATCTGCTGGCTCGACAGCCCCTGGGCGAGGGTGTCGTGGATCTCCATGGACAGCCGCTGGCGCTCGGCGAGGACGCCCGCGCGGCGCTCGGTGGCGGCCAGTTCCCGGCGGGTGCCGATCAGGTCGTCGATGAGAGCGCGCTGTCGGACCGCCTGCCGCCGCATGTGCACGAAGACCGCGGTGGCGAGGGTGGCGACGGCCGCTGGGCCGACGACCAGGTCGAGGCTGAACCGCGGCGCCAGCGCGAGCTGCGCGGAGACGACGAGGAACGTGAGGAACGCGACGAGGAGGTACGCGGCGACGGGCGGCAGGGCGCGCAGCGCGGCGTAGAACAAGGGCACCGCCACCCACGCGAGACTCGGCGCGCCGACGACGAGCACCGCCCAGGTGGCGACGACCGCTCCCAGCCGGATCAATCGTGGCGCGGGTGGCCATGAACCCGGGTCGCGCGACGGGGGTGTCCCGCCGGTCACGACGGTGTCGATCGCGTAGAGGACCGCCAGTACGACGGCCAGGCCGACCACCCAGGGAGCGCGTGGCTCCTCGGCGTGGCGCTGGACGAAACGGGTCAGGGAGGTGGCCAGCAGCACGAAGAAGACGACATGCATGACCAGTGCCAGTCTGCGCTCGTCCGGATCGCCGGCGGGAACCGCGTCGCCATGACGCGGATCCGGGGGCGAACCGCTCTGATCGGACCGCACGTAAGCCTCCTGAACTGGGTAAACACCTCCATTGTTGCCCAACGGGACGGTCCGGGGGTCAACCGATCGGTTGATGCCCGTGTCGGCCGTTCCGCGCGCCGCGTGCAGCCGATGCACCGACCGCCGGGCGCCCTTCCCGGACCCACGATGGATGACGGGGAAGGGCGGCCCGCACAGCCGGGGCCCGCCATCTCCACCCCTACACATCCATCCGCGCACCTTGAGGAATGGGCAGCCATGAAGCACGTCGAGAAGGTCTCCCGCCGTACCCGCGTCGTCACCGGTGGCGCCCTCGTCGCCGCCGTCACCCTCGGCGGTTACGGCGCCTATTCGGCGAGCGCCGCTTCGTCGGTGCCCGCCGCCCAGGCAGCGGTGAAGGCCGACGCCTCGAACAAGAACCTGACGCAGTCCACCCGACTGACGGTCGACGCCGCGAGCCGGGCCGCGCGGGCGGCGCTCGACGCGGCGGGCAAGGACAACCAGCGCGTCTCCGTCGCCGTCGTCGACCGCGACGGCAACACCGTGGTGACCCTGCGCGGCGACGGCGCCGGCCCGCAGTCGTACGAGTCCGCCGAGAAGAAGGCGTACACGGCGGTGTCGTGGAACGCGCCGACCTCCGAGCTGGCCAAGCGCCTGGAGCAGGCCCCGAACCTGAAGGACATCCCGGGCACCCTGTTCCTCGCGGGCGGGGCGCCGGTCACCGCGAAGGGCGCGCCGATCGCGGGCGTCGGCGTGGCGGGCGCGCCGTCCGGCGACCTCGACGAGAAGTACGCCCGGGCCGGTGTCACGGTGCTGGACAAGTAGGTTCCCGGCTGCCGGCAGCTTGCCGACTGCCCCGAATCCATTCGTCCGCCCAGTCGTTGAGCGGCTACCGTACTCGCGTGATGACCGCTGACGACGTACTGTCCGTGCTCGCCGTGTTGCGTGAGGCAGCCGTCGATGTCTGGGTGGGCGGGGGGTGGGGTGTCGACGCTCTCGTCGGGGAAGAGACACGTCCGCACCGCGACCTGGACCTGATGCACCGGAAGGACCAGGAGCAGACCGTCGTGGCGGCCCTCGCCGGGGCCGGTTTCGCCGAGACGGTGGACTGGCGTCCCGTGCGGTTCGTGGTCACGGACCCGCACGGCCGCGAGATCGACCTGCACCCACTGGCCTTCGCGTCGGACGGGTCCGCGGTGCAGGCCTCCCCGGACCCGCACCGCCCGTTCGTCTATCCCGCCCCGTGCTTCGTCGGCGGCACGATCCGGGGGACCGCCGTCCCGTGCCTGTCGGCCGACCAGCAGGTCTACTTCCACCAGGGGTACGAGCCGACCGACCGCGACCGTCATGACATGGCTCAGCTCCGGCGGGTCTTCGGCGTCGCCACGCACTTCTGACCGCACATTTGACCGCACATTTGACCGGACTCCTGACCGGACTCCTGACCGCACTTGCGGCTTCGTACCGGCTGATGTGTTCTCAACTCCGCAGCCACACCGCCGTGTCGGAGGGCAGCCTGCCGTCGACGTCCAGTGGCCCGCTGGCGAGAAGCACCTCCGTGTGGTCCGGCAGGGCGGCCGGACTGTCGGCCAGGTTCACCACGCAGGTGAGGTCCGGGGCACGGCGGAAGGCGAGGACGCCGTCGGAGGAGGGCAGCCAGCGCAGGGGGCCGTCGCCGAGGGCCGGGTCGGCGCGGCGCAGTTCCAGTGCGGCACGGTAGAGGTTGAGCATGGAATCGGGGTCGTCGGCCTGGCGGTCGGCGGCGTACGCGGGCCAGCCGTCGGGCTGGGGCAACCAGGGTTCGACCGCTGAGCCGAAGCCGGCGTACGGGGCGTCGGCCGTCCATGGCAGCGGGACCCGGCAGCCGTCGCGGCCCGGGTCGGTGCCGCCGGAACGGAAGTGCATCGGGTCCTGGATGCGGTCCCGGGGGATCTCCGCCTCGGGCAGGCCCAGTTCCTCGCCCTGATAGAGGTAGACGGAGCCGGGCAGGGCGAGGGTGAGCAGGGCGGCGGCGCGTGCCCTGCGGGTGCCGAGCCGCAGGTCGGTCGGCGTGCCGTAGGTCTTGGTCGCGAAGTCGAAGCCGGTGTCCTGACGCCCGTAGCGGGTGACCGTGCGGGTGACGTCGTGGTTGCACAGCACCCAGGTAGCCGGAGCGCCCACCGGGGCGTGTTCGGCGAGGGTGTCGTCGATGGCCGCGCGGAGTCTGTCGGCGTCCCAAGGGCAGGACAGGAAGCTGAAGTTGAACGCCGTGTGCAGTTCGTCGGGGCGGAGGTAGCGGGCGAAGCGCTCGGAGTCCGGCAGCCACACCTCACCGACGAAGACACCCCCGTACTCGTCGGCGATCCGCCGCCAGGAGCGGTAGATCTCGTGCAGGTCGTCCCGGTCGATGTACGGGTGGGGGTCGCGGCCCTCCACGAACTCGGGCAGGTCGGGGTCCTTGGCGGGCAGTGCGGCGGAATCGATACGCACGCCCGCCACGCCGCGCTCGAACCAGAACCGCAGCACCTCCTCGTGTTCCTCCCGCACGGCGGGGTGGGCCCAGTTGAGGTCGGGCTGCTGCGGGGTGAACAGGTGCAGGTACCACTCGCCGTCCTCGACCCGGGTCCAGGTCTGGCCGGAGAACTGCGAAGGCCAGTCGTTGGGCGGCAGTTCGCCGTGTTCGCCGCGGCCGGGGCGGAAGTGGAAGAGCTTGCGCTCGGGGCTGCCGGGTCCGGCGGCGAGTGCGGCCCTGAACCAGGCGTGCTGGTCGGAGACGTGGTTGGGCACGATGTCCACGATGGTGCGGATGCCCAGCTCGCGGGCCTCGGCGATCAGCCGCTCGGCCTCGGCCAGGTCTCCGAAGGCCGGGTCGATGGTGCGGTAGTCGGCGACGTCGTAGCCGCCGTCGGCGAGCGGGGACAGGTACCAGGGGGTGAACCAGATGGCTTCGACGCCCAGTTCGGCGAGGTAGGGCAATCTCGACCGTACGCCCGCGAGGTCCCCGGTGCCGTCTCCGTCGCCGTCGGCGAAGCTGCGCGGGTACACCTGGTAGATGGCGGCTCCGCGCCACCAGTCGTCGGTGTGTCCGGGGGTCGTTCCGGGCTGAGGGGCTGCCACGTGTCGGTCCTTTCGGGGCAGGGGTGGTTCTCCGCCGCCGCCCCGGACAGCGAGGCGTCGGGAACGGGGCGGCGGCGGAGGATCGGTGGGGGCGCCTGCGTGGTGTTCACTGCGGGTGACACCCGGAACGCGTGTGCACCCGGTACTGCGGGTGACACCCGGACTGGAAGTGGTGCCCGGACTGGGAGTGGTGCCCGGACTGCGGACGCTCGGTCAGCCCTTGAGGCCGCCGGCCGTCAGTCCGCTCATGATGTTGCGCTGGAAGATGAGGAAGAGGATGAGCGTGGGCAGGGACGCGATGGTCAGGGAGGCGATCAGGACGTTCTCGGGCACGCTGGTCGCCAGGGAGTAGATGCCGACGGCGAGGGTCTGCTTCGACGGGTCGGGCAGGACCAGCATCGGCCAGAGGAAGTCCTTCCAGACACCGACGACGGCGAAGATGGACACCACGCCGAGGATGGGCCGGGAGACCGGCAGCACGATGGACCACAGGACGCGCAGGGGGCCGGCGCCGTCCATCGAGGCCGCGTCGAGCAGTTCCCTGGGGATCGAGTCGAAGAACCGCTTGAGCAGGAAGATGTTGAAGGCGTTGGTGACCGACGGGAGCCAGATCGCCCAGGGCGAGTTGAGCAGGTTGCGCTGGACGATGGGCACGTCCAGCGCCGTGAGGTACTGCGGTACGACGAGGACGGTCGCCGGGATCATCAGGGTGGCGAGCATCAGGCCGAGGATCATCTTGCCGAGCACGGGCCGCAGTTTGGACAGCGAGTAGGCGGCGGCGACGTCGAGCACCAGCTGGAAGGCGAGTGCGCCGAACGCGTAGTAGAGGGTGTTGAGGAGGAGTTTCGCAAGGTCCATCACCTCCCAGGCCCGCTTGTAGTTCTCCGCGTGGACGGAGCCTGGCACCCAGGTGGGCGGGGTCTGGACGGCTTCCTGGGTGGTCTTGAGTCCGCTGGTCACCATCCAGTACAGCGGGGCGAGGAAGGCCAGCGTGAACAGGACGACGACGAGCGCGAAGCACACCCAGTACACGGCCTTGCCGCGCGGGCGGGCCAGTTGGGCGGGCGAGATCAGCGTGCGAGTGGACATGTGCGTGTCTCCCCCGGGTCCTAGTCCTGGTCGGCGCGGTTGAGTTTGGTGTAGACGGCCGAGAAGCCGGCCAGCAGGACGAGCAGGACCAGACCGAGTGCCGCCGCGGCTCCGTAGTTGTTGAAGTTGAAGGCGTACTGGTAGATCAGGTACACGACGGTGGTGGTGGAGCCCTCGGGCCCGGCGCCGCCGGTGAGCAGGAACGGCTCGATGAAGACCTGCATGGTGGCGATGATCTGCATGAGGAGCATCAGCAGGAGGATGAGCCGGGTCTGCGGGACGGTGACGTGCCAGACCTTGCGGAACAGTCCCGCGCCGTCGAGTTCGGCGGCCTCGTACAGCTCGCCGGGTACGCCCTGGAGTGCGGCGAGGTAGATGAGTGTCGCGCCGCCCATGTTCATCCAGGTCGAGGCGACGACCACGGAGAGCATGGCGGTGTCCGGGTCCTGGAGCCACTGCTGCGCGGGGACGCCGAAGACGCCGAGTACCTCGTTGAACATGCCGTACCCGGGGTCGTACAGGTACTTGAAGAGCAGGACCGACGCCGTCGGCGGGAGCATCACCGGCAGGTAGACCAGCAGTCTCAAGTAGCCCTGTCCGTGCCGGAACTCATTGATGATCAGGGCGGTGACGAACGGTACGACGAAGCCGAGGAGCAGGGCCAGCACGGTGAACCACAGGGTGTTGCGCCAGGCCTGGCCGAAGGCCGGGTCGTTCCAGACGGTGACGAAGTTGTCCCAGCCCACCCAGCTGACGTCGCCGTCCTCGGTCTTCTGGAAGGCGAGGAGGAACTCCCGGACGATCGGATACCAGGAGAAGAAGGCGAAGCACAGCACCGCTCCGATGAGGAAGCCGTGGGCGGTGAGGTTGCGGCGCAGGGTCTTGCCGAACCCGCCGTCCGGCAGGTGCGGCGCACCCGTGCGGGACTTGCGGGGACGGCGGTCCTTGACCGCCGGGTCCTTGGTGAGGGTGGGGGCCGACATGCTCGCTCCTTGACGTGCTGCGGCGGCGCGCGGGCGGGCCGGGCGGTGATGTCACCCGCCCGGCCGCCGCACGGTCACTGGGTGGCCAGGACCTGGTTGACCTGGGACTCGGCGGTGGACAGGAGCTTGTCGATGTCGGCGTCCTTGTTGGTGAGGATGCCCGACATGACGTTGTCGAGGACCTTGTAGATCTCCTGTGCCTTCGGCGGTTCGGCCTTGCCCGGGACGGGGTTGTCGGTGAACGCCTTGAAGTTCTCCACCGGCATGGTGGCGAACTCCTTACGGGCCGCGTCGTCCTTGCTCTTGGAGCCGTTCAGCCACAGGTTGGGCTGCGGAAGCCCCACGGGCAGCGCGTCGGCCTTGGACCGCTTCCAGTCGTACTGACCCTTGCCCACTGTGGTGAACTTGAAGTTCAGCCAGGCGACGGAGGCCTTGACCTTGTCGGCCGAGATCCCCTGCTTGATCATGTAGTTGTTGCCGCCGGCGAGGGTGTTCTCACCGCCCGGGATCGGTCCCATGCCGAAGTTCTCGTACTTGGCGCCGAGTTGCTGGACCATGTACGTGACGTCGTCGGGCGCGGCGAGGAACATGCCCAGCTTGTCGGTGGCGATCTGCTTCTGGAGGTCGCCCCACTTCAGCAGCTGGGTCTTGCCCATGGAGTCGTCGTCCCAGCGCATGGCGTGCAGGTTCTCGGCGACCTGCTTGCCGGTCTCGTCGTTGAAGGCGGCCTTCTTGCCGCTCGCGTCGACGACATCGCCCCCGAGGCTGTACATCTGCGCGGTGAAGTGCCAGCCGCCGGTGTTGGCCGCGCTGTACTCGCCGAATCCGGCGACACCGCCGCCGAGGCCCGCGATCTTCTTGGCCGCGGTACGGACGTCCGCCCAGGTCGCCGGCGGGGCGTCCGGGTCGAGCCCCGCCTCCTTGAAGAGCTTGCGGTTGATGAGCAGACCCATGCGGTAGTTGCTGGTGGGCAGCCCGTAGAGCTTGCCGTCCTTCTTCAGCGAGTCCAGGACGTCGGGGTCGATGTCCTTGAGCAGCGGGACGCTCTTGTCGTTGACGTACGCGGTGATGTCCTGGGCGCCGTCGTTGTCGAGGACCTGCGGCAGGTCGGTGAAGTACGTGTAGAACACGTCGGGTTGGGACTTCGCCTTGAGCATCGCGGTGAAGCGCGGCGGTTCCAGACACTGGCCCGGTGTGGAACGTCCCTTGATGGTGACGTTCGGGTACTTCTTGTTGAACTCCTTGACGTCCTCGTTCCACTGCCTGAGCTCGGCCGCCTTCGCCGCGGGGGGCATGCAGTCGATGGAGATGGACACCTTCGTCTTCGGGTCCAGCGGTGCGGCGGGATCGGCTTTCGCGCCGTTGCCGGAGCCGTTGTCGCCGTCGTCGCCGCTGCTGCTCGTACCGCAGGCGGCGAGTGCCGTCAGCGTGAGCGCGGAAGCGAGGGTGACCGCGCCGGCGCGGCGGGTGCGGCGGAACCGAGCTCTTCTCATGGGTGGTCCCCTTCGGGCATGAACGTGGAAGGCGCCCTCATCGCCGGTGCGATGTGGGGCGCCGCACACTCAACCACCGCGAACAGATGACCGCAATATCTCGCGCAGCTTTCGTAAATGATTGACAGTACGACGCATATGGGTGATCTCGGAGAGAGGCGTGCGCGCAAGCAGAAGCGCGCCGGGGCCGGGTGTGCCTCGCCGCGCTTCTGTCGTGGGAATTGCCGTACGGGTTAGCCCCGGGGAGCCTGTGTCGTCGAGCCGCGGACCACCAGTTCCGGCTCGAACAGCAGCTCGCCGGGCTGGACTTCGGCGCCCTGGATCTGGGCGCACAGCAGGTCCACCGCGGCCCGCCCCATGGCCTCGACGGGCTGGCGGACCGTGGTCAGCGGGGGCTCGGTGCAGTTCATGAAGGCGGAGTCGTCGTAGCCGACGACCGAGACCTGCTCGGGCACCGCGAGGCCCCGCCTGCGGGCGGCACGGATGGCACCGAGGGCGAGCGGGTCACTGGCGCAGACGACACCGGTGACACCGCGGTCCAGCAGGCGGGTGGTCGCCGCCTGGCCGCCCTCCAGGGAGAACATCGACCGCTCCACGTACGCGTCGGGCAGGGACCCGCCGGCCGCCTCCGCGGCGACTCGGGCCGCGGCCAGCTTGCGCCGCGAGGGGATGTGGTCGCTCGGGCCGAGGACCACGCCGATGCGCTCGTGACCCAGCAGGGTGAGGTGGCGCCACGCCTGTTCGACCGCCACGGCGTCGTCGCAGGAGACACAGGGGAAGTCGAGCCCCTCGATCGGGGCGTTGATCAGCACGACCGGGATACGCCGTTCGGCGAGCTGCCGGTAGTGGTCGTGCGGCGCGTCCGCCTGGGCGAACAGGCCGCCGCCCGCGAACACCACGCCGGAGACGTGCTGCTGGAGCAGCAGCTCCACGTAGTCCGCCTCGGAGACACCGCCCTTGGTCTGGGTGCACAGCACCGGGGTGAGCCCCTGCTGGGCCAGCGCGCCACCGATGACCTCGGCGAACAGGGGGAAGATCGGGTTCTGCAGTTCGGGCAGGACCAGGCCGACCAGACGCGCCCGCTCGCCGCGCAGCTGGGTGGGACGCTCGTAGCCGAGGACGTCCAGCGCGGTGAGCACCGACTGCCGGGTGCTGTCCGACACTCCGGGCTTGCCGTTGAGGACCCGGCTGACCGTGGCCTCGCTGACTCCAACCTTCTTGGCTACCTGAGCAAGTCGTCGCGTCATGAGCGCAAGGCTAGCGCAAGCCGCGCAAACGGCTTGCGCCAGCCTTGTGGCCTCCTTCCAGGCTGCCTCAGGGGTTGATGTTGATCTTGAAGGTGGAGGTGGTGTTCCGTACGTCCACGGCGTTGCCGCTGAACCTCAGACCGTTGAAGGTGACCTCACCGACCGCCGGACCCTGACCCTGTTCCGGCAGCTCGTTGGCCCACAGTCCGAAGCCGGACTTCGCGTCGTAGGCGTCTCCGCTCCTGCGGGCACCCGTCACCGAGATGTCCGTGAGGATCGTGTCCTTGATCGGGTTGATGGGCCGCCCGCCGGCGTCGTACTGGGTCTGGAACATGATCCCGCTGTAGGTCGGGTCCACGATGTCCACGTCGTTGACGCGGATGCCCTGGAAGACCTTCGAGGCGGAGAACAGCCAGATGCCGGGGAAGGTCTGGTTGCCCCAGAAGTGACCGCCGGAGCGGACCACCGAGACGTTCTCGACGGTCGTCGGAGATGTGCCGAAGCCGTTCATGGGATACCCGAAGTCCAGCGAGCTGATGGTGATGCCCGAGTAGACCAAGGTGTCGGCGATGTGGATGTTGCGGAAGGTGTTGTCGTAGCCGCCGTAGACGGCGATGCCCGCGGCCCGCCAGGTGAGGATCGAGGTCAGGTTCTCGTAGAGGTTGTCCTTCATGTCGGCGCCGCCCGCGTCGATCGCGGAGAACAGCGCGAAGCTGTCGTCGCCCGAGGCCCGGGACTCGTTGTTGACCACGTGGTTGTCCGTCGACCCGTTGGTCATGTTGATCGCGTCGGCGAACGTGTTGCGGATCCGTGCGTCGCTGATCGTCACCCGGTCGGTGTTGGCTCCCCAGTAGAGGCAGACCATGTGCTCGGTCCAGGTGTTGTCGATGACCATGTCCGACACGTTCGCGAAGTCGAACACCTTGCCGGGCCCGTCGATACGGGAGGTGTAGTTGCCGAAGTAGGCGAAGTTCTTGAACGAGGACCCCTTGGCGGAGTTCTCCGCCCGGAAGCCGATGTCGGTGTTGTCCTGGCCCGAGGGGGCGTGGAACTGCGTGTACCAGGGCCCGGCTCCGACCACCTGCACGGCCTTGCCGTACACCTGGAACTTGCTCGACGTCTCGTAGTCACCGGGCGGAAGGTAGACACCGGTGAGCTTGCCGGTGGTGTCCATGCGCACCCGGTCCAGGGCGTTCTGCACGTCCTGGTGACCGAAGCCGGCCGGGACTGCGTACGCGGCCGGGTCGGGGTTGGCGACCGGTGAGACCTGCTCCAGGCTGACGAAGTCGATCGCGTACTTGGAGGTGTTGGCCGTGTCCTTCTGCAGCCGGATCCTCGCCCCCTCCGGGACGGTCTCGCCCAGCATCAGGTGCGCCTCGTCGTAGATGTGGCGCGGCGCGCCCGCGGACGGCGCGTTGCCGGGACCGGCCTCCGCCCCGTACAGCCAGGCGTACTTCGAGGTGAGCGGCAGTGCCTTGCGGAAGGTGCCGTTGACGTAGACGTTGAGGGTGGCGTCGATCCCGCCGCCGCCCGCGGAGTCGGGGATGGAGAAGCGGGTGACCAGCGTGTTGGTGGCGGCCTTGGTGGTGAACTCCACGTACTCGCCGGTGCTGTTGAGGGTGACCGCCTTGCGGCCGGACGCCTCCCCCGCGAGGTCGCCGACGGTCCGGTTGGGCCCGACGGTCGCCGCGCCGCCACCGGTGCTGCCGTCCTCCGCCTCGTACGTGTCGTAGGGCATGTTGGCGCCGCGTCCGACGAACAGGGACTGGCTCGCCGTGTTGTTCTCCCGCTTGACCGGGAGTTCGTTGGCGTCGGCGGCGACCGTGGTGCGTACCGTGTACGAGCCGTTGGCGGCGGTCCAGGTGCCCAGCGTGACGGCGCCGGTGGTGGCATCGGCGGCGATCGTGCCGTCGTACGAGCCGGTCAGGGTCCGTACGGTGGCGCCCTTGGAGTCGACCAGCGCGACGGTGAGGCCGTGTGCGCCGCCCGCCGAGGCGGTGGTGCCCTGGTTGCGCACGGCGACCTTGAAGGTGACGGTGTCGCCGTCCGCCGGGCCGGACGGTGTGGTGGTCAGCACCGGCACGAGGTCGGAGCTGGAGACCGGTCGCACGACGAGCGAAGTGGGGCTGGTGTAGGTGTTGTTGGTCTCGTTCTGCTCGATGACCGCACCGGCGTCGTCGGCCACGGCGCTGAGCTGGTAGGTGCCCGCGTCGCGCGCCCCGACGGAGGCGCCGACGGTCCGTGTCGCGCCGGCCGCGAGGGCGGGGACGGCCGCCGTGGCGACCTTGGTGCCGCCCAGGCGCAGTGCGACGGCGCTGGCGGGTGCGGCGGCCTCGCCGCTGTTGCGGACGGTGGCGGTGAGGGTGATCTCGTCGGACTCGACCGGTGAGGCCGGGGACGCGGTCAGCGCGGTGACCTCAAGGTCGGGGTTGGGTGCGGCGGTGCCGATCACCTGGAACTCGGCGATCTGCCCGGCCGGGGCGCCCGAGTTGGAGGTGAAGCGCAGCTGCACATCGGCCACGCGCGCGGTGACGGGCACGGTGACACTGTTGCCGCTCGACGGGTTGAAGGCGTAGTCCTTCGCGGCGACCAGACTCGTGAAGCCGGAGGCGTCCTGCTCGCGGCCGAGGACCTGGATGTTCTGGGTGCGGGCGCCCCAGGAGCTGTCCGGGTTGAGCTTGAGGACGAGCGACGTGACGTCGGCGTTGGCGCCGAGCTTCACGGTGAGGGTGGCGGGGTGTCCTGAGCCCTCCCAGTAGGTGGAGGTGCTGTTGTCGTTGGCGTTCTCGGCGGCGAAGGTGTGCACGGTCGAGGAGGCCGTGATCGCCTTGCCGACCGCGAGGTTGGAGCCGGGGCCCGAAGTGCCGTTGCGGGTCACGGTGTTGCTGTCGCCCGAGACGTTCCCGGCCGCGTCCTTGGCCCGCACGAAGTACGAGACCGTGGCACTCGCGGAACGGTTGTCGGTGTACGTGGTGACCGTGCCGCCGACCGTGGTGAGCAGGCTGTTGTTGGCGTACACCTCGTAGCCGGTGACGCCGGTGTTGTCGCTGGAGGCGTTCCAGGCGAGGCGGATCTGACCGGCGGCCGGTTCGGTGAGGGCCAGGTTCGCGGGCGCGGTGGGTGCCTGGGTGTCGCCGCTGTCGCCGCGGCGGGTGACGGTGTTGCTGTTCCCGGAGACGTTGCCTGCCGCGTCCTTGGCCCGCACGAAGTACGAGACCGTGGCGTTCCCGGGACGGTTGTCGGTGTAGGTGGTGACCGTACCCGCGACGCTGGTCAGCAGCTCGTTGTCTGCGTACACGTCGTAGCCGGTGACTCCGGTGTTGTCGTCGGACGCCTTCCAGGCCAGCCGGATCTGGCCGGTGGCGGGCTCGGTGTAGGCGAGGTCCGCGGGCGCGCTCGGCGCCTGGGTGTCGCCGGTCGCCGGGCCGTAGACCTCCAGCTCGGACAACTGTGCCGCGGCCTGCACGGTGTTGGCGGTGACCAGGACGCGTACGTACCGGGTGGTGGTCGCGTCGAAGGAGATCGTCACCGAGTTTCCGTCGCCCGGCGCGAAGGCGTAGGCCTTGGAGGCGGTCAGGTCGGTGAAGTCGGTGCCGTTGGCGCCGCCCTGGATCTTCAGGGTCTGGCTGCGGGCGCCCCAGCCGTCGGGCAGGCGCAGCACGACCCGGTTGACGCGCACGGAGGAGGCCAGGTCCACCTGGATCCACTGCGGCAGGTCGTTGTTGCGGCTCTCCCAGTAGCTGGCCTTGTTGCCGTCGGCCGCGTTGGCCGGCACATAGGTCTCGTTGTGACTGGCGGCGGTGAGGGTGCGACCGCGGGCCAGGTTCGCCGAGGTGTCACCGGCCTCGTGGACCTCCAGCCCGGAGAGCTGGGCGGCCTGCCACCCGGTGTTGGCGGTGATCTCGATCCGCACGTGCCGCGCCTGTGCGGCGGGGAAGGTCACCGTCACCGTGTTGGCGCTGCCGGGGCTGAAGGCGTAGGACGCGGAGGTCTTCAGCGTGGTGAAGCTCGTGCCGTCCGCGCTGCCCTGGACGGACAGGGTCTGGCTGCGGCTCTCCCAGCCGGCCGGCAGTCTCAGCACCACCTCGTCCACGCGGGCGGTGATGCCCAGGTCCGTCTGGATCCACTGGGGGAGGCTGCTCCCGGCACTCTGCCAGTACGTTCCCTGGTTGCCGTCGGTGATGTTGCTCGCGGCGTATTCGGCGTGGGCACTGCTGGCGGTGGCGGGCCGTCCGGCGGCGAGGTCGGGCCCCGCGGCCACCGCGGCGGCGGTCAGCGCCGGCCAGCCCAGCAGGAGCAGAGCGGTGGAGAGAACGGCGGCTATCCCCCGCCATCCCCGGCGTTGCGGTCTCATATGTCCCCGATCTCCGCCCCGGTCCGGAGGTGGGCGGCCCCGGGCGGCTGTGTGGGTGGGCTTCCGTGGGGGTCGGCGCATCGCGCTTCAATGTGCGGTGAAGAGCACTCTCTTTTGCGTCGATCGATCAGAGAGTTGCAGAGAGTTGACGGTACGTCTATGGCGTGAGCATGTCCGAAACGCAACCTCGCGCGGCGCTCGCACCTGCTGTGGCACCGGGCCAGCCGCTTTCGTGCGGACTGTCGAAAAACGCAAGTGGGACCGCAAGCGATGCAAGCGGCTTCCACGTCAACTACCGGTAGTACCGGGACCGTTGACAAAGTGGAGACAGGCTAGAAACCTGTGGGCGTAGTTTCCGCAAAGAATCGACTGAGCAGCTCAATTTACGCGCAAGGCCGGTGCATTCCTCGTCGGACACTCCCCTCCCTCTCCCGCACCCCCCGTGCCTGCCCCGGTGTGCCCAGCCCGACTGCCGTGCTCCCGCTCCCCCACGGAACAAACGGAACAACGGAACAGAGGACCCCATGAGATGGAGACCCCTCGGCCGCCGGTCACTGACCGGTGCCGTCATAGCCGCGCTCATGACGACCGGGCTGATACCCCTGGCCCTCACGTCGAGCGCCCGGGCCGCCACCGCCCCCGACACTGAGCGGACGAAGGCGGCGGCCGCCGTCAACCTCGCGCTCGGCCGGCCGGCCACGGCGGGCGGCTCCAACGGCTCGTACACCGCCGGAAACGTCACCGACGGTGCGCAGGCCTCCTACTGGGAGGGGCCGACCGGGTCCTTCCCGCAGTGGGTCCAGGTCGACCTCGGCGCGACCCGCACCGTCGACCAGGTGGTGCTCAAACTGCCCGCCGCCTGGGAGAGCCGCAGCCAGACGCTCTCCCTCCAGGGCAGCACCGACGGCTCCAGTTTCAGCACAGTCGCGGCCTCGACGGGCCGGGCGTTCAACCCCGCGCAGGCCAACACCGTCCCGGTCACCCTCGCCTCCCCCGCCACGGCACGGTACGTGCGCGTGAACATCACCGGGAACACCGGCTGGAACGCCGCTCAGCTCTCCGAGCTGGAGGTGATCGGCGACGACGGCGGCACCACCCCTCCGCCCACGGGCACCAACCTGGCCCGCAACAAGCCGGTCGAGGCCACCTCGTCGGTGCAGAACTTCGTCGCGGCCAACGCCACCGACGACTCCACCTCCACCTACTGGGAGGCGGCCGGGCACCCGTCCGACCTGACCGTGAAGCTCGGCGCCGACGCGGACGTCACCGCCGTCGTCGTCAAGCTCAACCCGGACCAGGTGTGGGGCGCCAGGACCCAGGGCATCCAGGTGTTCGGCCGGGAGAACGCGGCGAGCGGCTTCACCTCGCTGCGCGACCGCGCCGACTACGCCTTCAGCCCCTCCCGGGACAACAACTCGGTGACCATCCCGGTCACCGGCCGCTGGTCCGACGTCCGGCTCCGGTTCTTCTCCAACACCGGGGCGCCCGGCGGGCAGGTCGCCGAGTTCCAGATCGTCGGGACCGCCGCACCCGCGCCCGACCTGACCGTCACCGGCCTGGACTGGACACCCGCCTCGCCCTCCGAGCGGGACGCGGTGACCGTCAACGCCACCGTCCGCAACGCGGGCACGGCACGCTCGGCCGCCACGACCGTCGAGGCCAGTCTGGAAGGCGCGGTCGCGGGCAGCGGAAACGTACCCGCGCTCGAAGCTGGCGCGTCCGCCACCGTGGCCGTCGCCGCGGGCACCCGGCCGGCCGGCAGCTACGGCGTCTCCGCCGTGGTGGATCCGCGCAACACGGTCGCCGAACTCGACGACAGCAACAACAGCCGCACCGCCGCGGCCCGGCTGGTCGTCGGCCAGGCTCCCGGCCCGGACCTCGAAGTCAGCGGCATCACCACGAGCCCGGCCAACCCTGCCGTCGGCTCGCCCGTCTCCTTCACCGTGGCCGTGCACAACCGCGGCACCACCGCCGCCTCGGCCGGCTCCGTGACCAGGCTCCAGATCGGCTCCACCACGCTCAACGGCACCACCGGCCAGGTGGCGGCCGGGGCCACGGCGAACGTGGCCGTCAGCGGAACGTGGACGGCGACCGCGGGCGGGGCCACCCTCACCGCGACCGCCGACGCCACCGGAGTCGTCACCGAGACCAACGAGAACAACAACGTCCTCGCCAAGTCACTCGTCGTGGGCCGGGGCGCCGCCGTCCCCTACACCGAACTGGAGGCGGAGGACGGCCGCTACCAAGGCACGCTGCTCACCGCCGACGCCAAGCGGACCTTCGGCCACACCAACTTCGCCACCGAGTCCTCGGGGCGCAAGTCCGTCCGGCTGGGCTCCACGGGCCAGTTCGTCGAGTTCACCTCGACCGCCTCCTCCAACTCCCTCGTGGTGCGCAACTCCGTCCCGGACGCCGCAAGCGGCGGCGGAGCGCAGGCCACGATCAGCCTGTACGCCAACGACACCTTCGTGCAGAAGCTCGACCTGTCGTCGAAGCACAGCTGGCTGTACGGGACCACCGACGACCCCGAGGGGCTGACCAACACGCCCGGCGGTGACGCACGTCGGCTCTTCGACGAGTCGCACGCGCTGCTGGCGCAGACCTACCCGGCGGGCACCAAGTTCCGTCTGCAGCGGGACGCGGGCGACACGGCCGCGTTCTACGTCATCGACCTGGTCGACCTGGAGCAGGTCGCGCCCGCGGCAGGCAAGCCGGCGAACTGCACGTCCATCACCGAGTACGGGGCGGTCCCGAACGACGGGCTCGACGACACCGACGCCCTCCAGCGGGCGGTCACCGCCGACCAGAACGGCACGATCTCCTGCGTGTGGATCCCGGCCGGGCAGTGGCGCCAGGAGCAGAAGATCCTCACCGACGACCCGCTCGACCGCGGCCAGTACAACCAGGTCGGCATCCGGGACGTCACCATCAAGGGTGCGGGCATGTGGCACTCCCAGCTCTACACGCTCACCCCGCCGCACCAGGCCGGTGGCATCAACCACCCGCACGAGGGCAACTTCGGCTTCGACATCGACCACAACACCCAGATCTCCGACATCGCCATCTTCGGCTCGGGCACCATCCGGGGCGGCGACGGCAACGCCGAGGGCGGTGTGGGTCTCAACGGCCGCTTCGGCAAGGGCACGAAGATCACCAACGTGTGGATCGAGCACGCCAACGTCGGTGTGTGGGCCGGCCGCGACTACTCCAACATCCCCGAACTGTGGGGCCCCGGCGACGGGCTGGAGTTCTCCGGTGTCCGCATCCGCAACACCTACGCCGACGGCATCAACTTCGCCAACGGCACCCGCAACTCCACCGTGTACAACTCGTCGTTCCGCAACACCGGTGACGACGCGCTCGCCGTGTGGTCCAGCAAGTACGTGAAGGACACCTCGGTCGACATCGGCCACGACAACCACTTCCGCAACAACACCATCCAGTTGCCGTGGCGGGCCAACGGCATCGCGGTGTACGGCGGTTACGGCAACACCATCGAGAACAACGTCATCGCCGACACGATGAACTACCCCGGCATCATGCTCGCCACCGACCACGACCCGCTCCCGTTCACCGGGCAGACCCTCATCGCGGGCAACGCCCTGCACCGGACGGGCGGCGCGTTCTGGAACGAGGACCAGGAGTTCGGCGCCATCACGCTCTTCGCACAGGGTCAGGACATTCCCGGCGTGACGATCCGTGACACCGAGATCCTCGACTCGACCTACGACGGCATCCAGTTCAAGACGGGTGGCGGCTCGATGCCGGGCGTGAAGATCACCGACGTGAAGATCGACGGGTCGAGGAACGGCTCCGGCATCCTCGCGATGAGCGGCGCCCGCGGCAGCGCAATCCTGACCAACGTCACCATCACCGACTCCGCCGAAGGGAGCGTACTCATCGAGCCGGGCTCGCAGTTCACCATCACCGGCGCGCCCGTCGGGGCGTCCGCCGCCCGCCTCAACCGCTGAACCGCCGAACCGCACGAACCGCCGACCGACTGAGCGGCTGAACGGCTGAACGGCTGGGCTGAACAAAGGGTCTCCGGCTCCTGCGACAGGGGCCGGAGATCCTTCCTTTGCGGTGCGGTGGACACCACGCGTGGTTGCCATGAGCGACGACATGGGAGATTGTTGCCGTGAGGCAATGTTTTCCACGAGTTGTGAGGTGAGGGATTCGCCCAGCGGGTCCTCTATTTTTGGTCTCCACCCAAGCGCAAACCGGTGCCGGCACGCAGCAGGCGTCCCTGTGGGGCGATGCCCCGTATCCCGTCCTGGTCGCTGACGACCAGGGCGAGGTCGTGCTGCACAACGATGCCGCGCACGTTCTGCTGCCCGGGATCCGGCCCGGTACACGCTTCGCGGACGCGGTCCCGGCCTGGCTGTCGGCGGCGCACGACGCGTTGCGGACACCTGGACGGGCATCCGCACCTGGTTCACCCACCGGCCCGGAGGCGGACGCGCCGGTGACGGGTGAGATCGGAGAGCGCACCTTCGAGGCCCATCCCAGCCCGCGGGACGACGGCACGGTGGCCTGGTGGCTGGTCGACGACACCGATCACCTGCTCGCGCGGAAGGCTCTGCGCATGGAACGGAAGCGGACCGCGTTCCTGTCCGAGGCGTCCAGCACGCTGCTCTCCTCCCTCAACCTGGGACGCTGCATGGATGTGACCGCACAGCTGGCCGCGGAGCATCTCGCCGACGCGGCACTGGTGATCGCGCCGACACACGGGCGACGGCTGCCGGTGGTGACCTGCCTGCGCGGGGGCACCCCCGTGCTGGCCCACGAATCGGTGGACCCCGACGACGTGCCGGGGCTCGGTGAGGCACTGCGCGGATTCCCGCCGGTGCCCTCGCGGTGGATCGATCCGTCCACCGCGCCGGTCTGGATGGTGCCCGAGGGTTTCGGCACGGTCGGCTCGATAGTGATCACCCCGCTGCCCGGCCACGGCGTCCCGGCCGGTGCCCTCGTCCTGCTGCGCCGATCGGGCGGGGCGGCGTTCACCGACAGCGAGGAGGTCTTCGCCCGGCTGTTCGCCGCGCGTGCCGGGGCCGCGATGTCGGCCGCCCGCCTGTACGCGGAGCAGACCTCGATCACCGAGGTGCTGATGCGCGAGCTGCTGCCGCCCTCGCTCCACCAGATCTCGGGCGTGGACTACGCCGGCGGCTACCGGCCTTCGGCGGACCACGAACGGGTCGGCGGCGATTTCTACGACGTGCACCCGGCCGCCGTCGAGGGCGAGGCGTCACTGGTCGCACTGGGGGACGTGTGCGGCAAGGGGCTGGAAGCGGCCGTACTGACCGGGAAGATCCGCAACACCCTGCACGCGCTGCTTCCCCTGGCCGACGACCATCAGCGGATGATCAGCCTGCTGAACACCGCGCTGCTCAACTCCCACCACGCCCGGTTCGTGACCCTGGTCCTGGCCTCCGCCGTACGGGAGGGCAACGCGGTGAGCCTGCGGCTGACCAGTGCCGGACATCTGACCCCGCTGATCGTGCGCGCCACCGGCACGGTGGAGGAGGCCGAGACCCGCGGCACCCTGGTGGGCGCCATGCCGGAGGCCCCCGCCCACACCACCGCCCTCACCCTCGCGCCCGGGGAATCGTGCGTGCTCTACACCGACGGGATCACGGAGGCCGAGGGCGGGCCGATGGGCGGCGTCCAGTTCGGCGAGGAACGGCTCAAGCGCGTCCTGTCGGAATGCGTGGGCATGCCGTCCGAGAGCATCGTGGAACGCGTCCAGATGCTCGCCGCCCAGTGGGTCGGCAAGGGACGCCACGACGACATGGCCGTCGTCGTCATCTCCGCGCCTCGAACGCACCACCTCAGTGCGGTGAACGGCCACACCCGGGGCAGGTTCACCGCATGAGCACCCGTACGCCGCACCGGCCTCCCACCACCAGGACCGTCAGCGAAACCGCCGCCGGGACCGTCGCAGCGACGGGTGAACCCGCCGTCGAGCAGTTGGCCGACGAGCTGTGGGACGCCGTCTCCGTGGCCGACGAGTACACGGCCGTCGAGGTGGTGCTGGGCGCCCTGGAGCGCGGTGTCGACCCGGAGAGCGTACTGCTGGACGTCATCGCCCGCGTACAGGGCAAGGTGGGTGAGGAATGGGCCGCCAACCGCATCGGCGTGGCCCAGGAACACGCGGCGACCGCCATCAACGAGCGGGCCGTCGTCGCGCTCTCCCTGCATCCTGCCGCGCGCACCACGCCCACTCGCGGCAGGATCACGGTGGCCTGTGTCGACGGCGAATGGCACGCATTGCCCGCCCGCCTCCTCGCCGAGGTGCTGACCCTGCGCGGCTGGCAGGTGGACTACCTCGGCGCCCAGGTGCCCGCCCCGCACCTCATCGCCCATCTGCACCGCACCGACTCCGACGCGGTCGCCCTCTCCAGCTCCATCGCCACCCGGCTGCCCACCGCGCACGCCGCGATCACCGCCTGCCAGGCCATCGGCGTTCCCGTACTCGTCGGAGGCGCCGCCTTCGGGCCGGACGGCCGTTACGCCTCTCTGCTGGACGCCGACGCGTGGGCGCCCGACGCCCGCGCCGCGGCCGACCGGCTCGCCCTGGGGCCGCTGCCCCGTCCGCGGGGCGACCACCAGCAGATGGACGACCTGCCCCACCTGGCCGACCAGGAATACACCCTGATCACCCGCAACAGCGCCTCGCTGGTGCGCGGCGTCTTCACGGCCCTCCAGGACGCGTTCCCCGCCATGCGTACGTACAGCGAAGTGCAGCTTGAGCGCACAGCCGAGGACCTCGCGCACATCGTGGACTTCCTCGCCACCGCCCTGTACCTCGGCGACGAGGACCTCTTCGCCGGGTTCATCACCTGGACCGCACAGATCCTCACCGCCCGCGGCGTACCCGCGAGCAGCCTGCCGCCGACCCTGGCCGTCCTGGCCCGTGAGCTCAAGGACTTCCCGCGGGCCACCCGCATCCTCGAACGCGGCGCCGAGGCCTTCACCCCTGTCGACCACAGCACCGCCGAGAGCCGCTCATGACCATGCTGCCCCCCGCCCATCTGCGTCTCACCACGGTCGACACCGAGGACACGGTCCGGATCGAACTCGACGGAGAGCTCGACTACGAGACCGCCGACAGTCTCCTGACCGCCGTCATCGCCGTCCTCACCGCGCACCCGCGTCTGCACGACCTGCATCTGCACTGTGGCGGGCTCGACAATGTCGACTCCATGGGCCTGTCCGTCCTGCTGATGATCCGCCGCCACGTCGATCAGGCCGGTGTCCGGCTCCATCTGGACGACCGTCCGACCACGTTGGAGCGGCTGCTGACCATCACCGGTAGCCTGGAGTACCTCACGACGTCCCCCACCGGCACCGCGAACTCCTCCCTCGGTACGGGAGAGGATCCCCGCACGAGCGGGGAAGCGATGACGGCCCGCCCCACCGGACCGGACAGCACCACCTGACGTCCTTCCCCGCCGGCCGTCCGCGGCGCGGAAGCCGCACACCGACGGGGAGCCCATGCCAACACCAGACTTCGCCTCGCGCGAGGCCGCCCGGTCCGCCGGGGGCGTCACCGAGCTCCTCGACCTGATGTGGGAGCGGACCGGACGAGCCACCGCCGGGGCTCCGGCCTCTCCCTCCCAACTGCGCCTTATGTACCTCGTCGAAAGCGAGGAGGGGGTACGGATGCGGGTCGTGTGCGAGCAGCTCGCCGCCGCGCCTCCTTCGGTCAGCCGGCTCTGCGACCGTCTGCAGGCCATCGGCTTTCTGGAGCGGCTGCCGTGTCCCGCCAGCGGACGGGAGGTCACCCTCCGGCTGACCGCGGCGGGAAGAACCCATCTGCGGCGCGTACGTGAGCAGCGCGAGACCATGCTCCGCCAGGCCATGGACGCCATGTCCGACGCCGAACGGCACGCGCTGGCCGAAGGTCTGGCCGGACTGCACGCCCAACTCATCGCGGTCAGGGGCGAAGCCGGCGCATCCGGTGCCCACGCCGGCGCTTCCGGTGCCAACGGCGCGGCCGGCCTCCCCGGCGGGTCCTCCGCCGCCTGAGCGCCCGGGAGTTCAGGCTTCTGTCAGGCCGACACGGATGGCGTAGCGGGTGAGTTCCAGGCGGTCGCGCAGGCCGAGCTTGTGCAGCACGTTCGCCCGGTGCCGGTGGACCGTCTTGATGCTGATGAACAGCATCTCGGCGATCTCCTTCGAGGAGTGGCCCTCGGCCACGAGTTTGAGGACCTCCTCCTCGCGTGCGCTCAGCACCTGGCCGGGCGGCTCCTCGCCGTGGCGGACCCGGTCGAGGTAGTTGCGGATCAGCGCGGTGACCGCGCCCGGGTACAGGAAGGGATCGTCGCGCATGGCGGCCCGGCAGGCGGCCACCAGGTCGCGGTCGGCCACGGACTTCAGCACGTATCCGCTGGCGCCCGCCTTCAGTGCCTGGAAGAAGTACTGCTCGTTGTCGTGCATCGTCAGCATCAGCACCCGCACGCCGGGCTTCAGCGCGGCGAGCTCGCGGGCGGCCTGCAGACCCGTCATCCGGGGCATGGCGATGTCCAGTACGGCCAGGTCGACCTCCTGGGTGCGGGCCAGCTCGACGGCCTGGGCGCCGTCCCCGGCCTCGGCGACGACCTGGAGGTCCGGTTCCCCGTCGAGGATGAGCCGCACTCCGCGGCGTACCAGCGCGTGGTCGTCGGCGAGGAGGATACGGATCAAGGGAGTGTCGGGCGTGGTCATGGCTGCTTCCTAGAGGACGGGCACGGTCAGCCGGACCTGCGTACCCGCGTCCGGCTCGGAGGTGACATCCAGCGTGGCGCCGATCAGCAGGGCCCGCTCGCGCATTCCGCGGATGCCCGCCCCTTCGCGGGCGACGCCGGAGCCGCGGCCGTCGTCGCTGACGTCCAGCACCACCTTCCCGCCGACGTGGTGCAGGCTCACCTCGACCCGGCCGGCCTCGGCGTGGCGGGCCGTGTTGGTCAGGGCCTCCTGGGCGACGCGGTACAGGACCAGTTCCGTCTGCGGGGCCAGCATGGGCAGGCCGGGGTCGAAGCGCCGCACCACGCGCAGACCGGCGTGGGTGGCGAACTCGGTGGTCAGCGAGGTCAGCGCGCTGATGAGGCCCAGATCCTCCAGCACGCCCGGCCGCAGTCGGCGTACCACACGGCGCACCTCGTCCAGGCTCCCCCGGGTGATCTCCTGCACCTGCCGCAGTTCGCCGCGCAGGGGCTCCTCGGCTTCGTCCGCCGCGCGTTTGAGGACCAGCAGGATCGCGGTCATGCTCTGGCCCACCTCGTCGTGCAGTTCCTGGGCGATACGGCGCCGCTCCGCCTCCTGCCCGACCAGGACGCGGGCGCTGCTGGTGGCCCGTTCGTGTTCGAGGCGCTCGACCATGGCGTTGAAGGCGCGGATCAGTTCGGCGGTCTCGCCGCGGCCGTGTTCCGGCAGCCGCTGCCCGGGCCGCAGCAGGTCGACGGTGGTCATCAGCCGGGTGAGCCGCTCCAGCGGGGCC
The DNA here is from genome assembly GCF_044328075.1 of Streptomyces sp. NPDC017991. Taxonomy (NCBI): domain Bacteria; kingdom Bacillati; phylum Actinomycetota; class Actinomycetes; order Kitasatosporales; family Streptomycetaceae; genus Streptomyces; species Streptomyces sp. NPDC017991. The sequence continues at coordinate 391,231 of NZ_JBIRGP010000001.1, forward strand.
AGGCCGATCCGCAGCAGGGCCGCGTTGGCGACCAGCATGACGGCCAGGCCGGAGACGAGGATGACCGCCTCGGTCAGCACCACCGGCACGGAGACGGTCACCGGAGCCAGCAGCAGCAGCGCGGTGGCGATTCCGAGCACCACCGCGTTGAGCGCGAAGATCCGCCAGAACAGGGACAACGGGATGACGCCTTTCCTCGTGCGACGATCTTCCGCCCAAGCCTGCCTGCTCCCGGTTCCACCGTCGATGGGCAACAATGCCCATTTCCGCGATCCGGACTGCCCACTGCCCGATGGGTCCCGGAACCGGCCGCGGATGGGTATCGCGCCCGATGGGATTCGTACGGCGCACCGGCCAGGGTGGGACAGGACCGACCCACCTGGATCCTGACCCTCGTCAAGGTTCATCCTCGTCAAGAAGGACCCGCCATGTCACTCGACACACCCCGGCCCGGAACCCGGCTTGAGCGCCTGCCGACGCACGAAGCCCTCCAGCGCCTCGAACACGAACGCAACTCCCGCCTCACACAACTGCGGGCCCTCGACGAGGCGGGGGCGGACGCGGAGGAACACGTGGTGTCCGCGCAGAAGGACACCGTCCGGCGGGTCCTTGCCGAGGTCGAGGCCGCCTTCACCCGTGTCCGGGACGGCAACTACGGCAGCTGCCTCGACTGCGCCGAACCCATTCCGGTCGAGCGACTGGAGATCCTGCCGTACACGCGGTTCTGCGTCCCCTGCCGACGCGACACCGCCTGACGACAGCCGGTCCGACCTCCGATATCCGTCCTGCCCTGGGGGTGACATGGTGACCGACCGAATCATCGACGACCGCGACACGACCCTGTCGGCCGACGACCTCGCCGCGCTGCGCGAGAACCTGTATGAGCAACGCGCGTTCCGCCAGGAGCAGCTGAAACAACTGCGGCCGGCACAACAGCTCCCGGCCTCCGCCACGAACGGCGCCGACGCGCCGTGCGACCGCCGGGCCGGCCCCCAGGCCGAGGTCCGCGGCCAGCTCGCCGCCTCCGCCCGTGTGGTCCTCGCCGACATCGAGGCCGCGCTCGCGCGCATGGACCGGGGCGGCTACGGCATCTGCGATGTGTGCCGGGTGCCCATCGGCCGCGCACGACTGACGGTGGTGCCGCACGGCCGCTACTGCACCCGGTGCCAGCAGGTCAGGGAGGCCGGACGATGACCACCGCACGAGACGCCCGCCGCCTCGCGGGCCGGCACCGCTCCTGGCCCTGGTGCCGGCACTGCTCGGGCATCGCCCTCGACCTGGGCAGCGCCCGCACCCGTGCCTGGACGTCCGGACGCCGGATGATCCTCGACGTGCCCACGGTGACCTTCCCCGGCGGCGGCGCCACGTACCCCATACAGCGCGGCGCCATCGTCGACACCCCCGGTACCTCCCGGATGCTGGACCGGCTGCTCGGCCACCGGCTGCCCCGTCCCGGCCGCCCGCTGCTCATCCTCACGACACCCGTGCTGGGCGGTGTCGCCTACCGGGCAAAGGCCCGCACCGCCGTCGAGGTCCTGCGCCCGCGTACGGTGCTGACGGTTCCCACCGCACGCGCCGTGGCCGTGGCCGTGGACGCCGACCTGACCCGCCCGTTGCTCGTCGTGGACATCGGGGCCCATCTCACCGAGGTCACGCTGCTCGCCGACGGCGGTGTGGTGGACGCCCGCCACACCGTGCTGGGCACCGGCGACCTGGACGGACACACGCCACCCGCGCTGATAGCCGACGCCATCGTCGCCATGGTGACCGGCATGCTGGAACAGGACCGCACCCCCGTGACGCTCGACGCCCTCCGGCGGGGTGTGCTCCTGGCGGGCGGAGGCGCCCTGCGCCCCGACATCACGTACCGCCTCGCCGGCCGGCTCCACGCTCCCGCGCGGCCCGTGCCTGCCCCGCACACCGCGGCGGTCCGCGGCGCCGCGCAACTCCTGCGAAGGGCCCACGCCCACCCGTCGCTGCCGGGCATGGGCGTCGGCCCAGGGTCAGAGTGAGGGCCAGGACGCGGTGGGTCGCGCGTCCGCGACGGGCGCGGACTCGGACTCATGGGCCTGGAGGTTCTGTACGGGTTCGTTGCCGACCAGCATGTCGGGATCGAACATGACGATCACGGCCGCCAGGACCAGTACGACGATCGGTCCGCCCACCATGGGGATCAGGGAGAAGAGCAGGTCCATCGAGGACTGGCCCTGGACCCTGGAGCCCGCGTCGACGTGCACGCTCATGGCGGCCATGCCGGTGTAGTGCATGCCCGTGACGGCGACGCCCATGATGACGCTCGCGGCCGCGGCGGACGCCAGGGTGTGCAGGGACACGGCGGCCCAGAGTGCGGCGGTGGCCGCCGTGACGGCTATCAGAACCGACAGGCCGACCGTCATGGGGTCGAAGGTCATGTGCCCGGCGAACTTCATGCCGTTCATTCCGATGTAGTGCATCGCCGCGACGCCCGCGCCGGTGACCACACCGGCCACGCCCAGATTGAGGGGCGAGGCGCCGCGGTACCCCACGATGAACACGCCGAGCAGGACCACGGCCACCGCGACACCGAGGCTGAGGAACGTGAGGGCCGGGTCGTACCGGATCGACGCGCCGTCGATGGTGAACCCGATCATGGCGATGAAGTGCATCGTCCAGATGCCTGATCCGATGCAGATCGCGCCCAGTGTGAGCCACGGGCCTCTGCGGCCCCGCGCGCCCATGCGAACCGACCGTGTCGTGCAGCGCAGACCGAGCGCCGCACCGGCGCAGGCCATCAGGAACGCGACGACCGGAGTGATCATTCCGTAGTTGAACTGGCTGACTGTGCTGTTCACCGAACGCCTTTCGGACCGTAGGACCCGTACGGGGCCCACGTTGCAGGAACCTTTCCGCAGAACCGTCCGGGCGGGCAGACGAGCCGAGTTCATGGCACCTGTGTCTACCGCGCTCCGGAACCGACCCTGGGGGCGGACGGCGGCACAGGACATGACGTTCCGTCATGCCATGGCCTCGGGGGGTGAGCGGGTGGCCAATGTTAGGTATGCGCCTCCCGCTTGTCACTCCGAGATCTGTGACGCAATCAAATTGAGACTTGTACAGGCATATTCCTCCTGCATGCCATCGCGTGCATTGCCCCTATATCCCACCCTTGGTCCCGGTCAACTGGTCTTCGCTTTTCGGGTACCGGTCCGTGCGGCGCGGGAGCAGCAGCGGGGTGGCCAGAAGAACGACTCCGGCGACCGCGATGGCGGTACGGGGGCCGATGAGGGCCGCCAGCAGACCCCACGCGGCCGTCATGGCCGCGATGGCGGCGCTGCTGCTGACCGACCAGGCGGTCAGCGTGCGGGCGACCCGGCCGGGGTCGGTGTGATCGAGCCGGTAGGTGGCCAGTACCGGGTTGAACACACCGCAGCAGGTCACCAGGCCGAGTTGGACGACGATGATGAGAACGATCCCGGGGACACCGGGCTGGACGAACGCCAGGCCGAGAGGCCAGCACGCCCGCAGCGCCCCGGCGGTCCGGAGCACCCGGTGCCGACCGAAGCGCGCCACGAGCCGGTGTGCGAGGCGTGCGCCGACCAGGCCTCCGACGCAGGGCGCCGCGAACACCAGGCCGTACTGCCAGGGGGCGAACCCGAGGCCGTCCAGCAGGAGTACGGCGAGCAGCGGCTCGGAGGCCATGATCAGGCCGTTGACCAAGATGGCGTTGAGGAACAGGGGGCGCAGCGCGGGGTGGGCGAGGATGTGGCGCCAGCCTTCGAGCAGATCGCGGGCCCGCAGCCGCGGCGCACCGGTGCGCGCGGGAACCGGCTCACCGCCGCCGCCGATGGCGCGGATGCCCAGTGCCGAGAGCAGGTAGCTGACCGCGTTCGCCACCAGGGTCGTCACCGGGCCGAACAGCCCGATCGCGTATCCGCCCAGCGGTGGTCCGACCATGGTCGCGGTCCAGGTCGTGGACTCGAACCGGCTGTTCGCAGCCAGCAGGTCCGCCGGCGGCAGAAGTCCCTTCAGATAGGCGCCGCCCGCCGCCCTGAACGCGATGTCGGCCGTCGCGACCACGACGGAGACGGCGAGGAGCTGGGCGAAGCCGAGCCGGCCGAGCGCGAACGCGGCGGGGACGCTCATCAGCGCCGCGAACCGGGTCAGGTCCATCGCGATCATGACCGGCCGTTTACGGCGGAACTCCACCCATGGGCCGAGCGGCACCGCCACCAGGGCGCCCACGGCCCGGCCCGTGGCGGCCAGCGTCGCGACCTGGGCCGGTCCGGAGTGCAGCACCAGGACCGCGATCAGGGGAAACGCGCCGAACCCGATCCCCGTGCCGTACGAGCTGACGGCGAAGGCCGCCCACAACCAGTTGAAGCGCCGCCCCAGCGTCCGCCCACCCGCCATCCCCGATGCACCCCTCGCCGATCCGAACGACCACACGCTGACCGTCGGCATCAAAGCGAGTAGCAGATCACGAGATCAAACAACCGGATCACCGGGACCGCACAACCGATGGTTGTGGGGGTCGCCGGGCGTTGGTGACAGTCGCCGTGCCACTAAGGTCGTCGGTGTGGATCTCGATGCCGTGCGTACCTTCGTGGCCGCAGCGGACATGGGCCGGTTCCAGGACGCCGCCGACGAGTTGGCGATCACCCAGCAGGCCGTCTCCAAGCGGGTGGCCGCGCTGGAGAAGGCCCTCGGGGTGCGGTTGTTCGCCCGTACCTCGCGCGGAGCGAAGCTCACCGTCGACGGCCAGGCGTTCCTGCCCCACGCCCGCGATCTCCTGCGGGCCGAGGAGCGGGCGTTCGACTCCGTCCGGCCCGGCCGCCGCGCACTGCGCGTCGATGTGATCGGCCGACGGCTGGCGCCTGCCAACCTGGTGCGCGACTTCCATCGTGCGCACCCCGGGATCGGGCTCGATGTCGTGACCCTCTTCGACGCCGACGCGGCGATCGACGCGATCCGGTCCGGCACGGTCGACGCGTCCTTCCGCGCCGTCACCAGGGGACAGCTGCCGGCCGGTATCGAGGTCGCCCGGACCTTCGACGAGCCCATCCAGCTGCTCGTGGGGCCGGGCCACCCACTCGCCGACGGCGCCGCGGTCACTCCCGCCGAGCTCGCGGGTCACCGGATCTGGATGCCCGGCATCGTTCCCGGCACCGAGTGGGCCGCCTATTACGGCGATCTCGCCGCCGCGTTCGGGCTCACGATCGAGGTCACCGGACCCGACTTCGGCGTCAAGCCCCTGCTGGACACTCTCGCCGACTCCCCGTCGCTGGCCACCTTCGTCGGCGCGCTGACCGGTTTCGGCTGGCCCGCCGACCAGGGGCTGCGGCGGCTCGCGGTGAAGGATCCGACCCCGGTCTATCCGCACTCGCTGTTGTGGCATCGCGACAACGCCCACCCGGCGCTCGTGACGCTCCGCGACCACCACTGCTCGGAGTCGCGTGGACACTCCGGTGCGGGGACCTGGACACCGGCGTGGGCGTAGTGGCCCCGCTACCGGGGCCGTAACCGCGCGTCATGAGGCGGCTGCCATGACTGACGCAGGCCGGAAGAGACTGCGCGGTCCGCGATCGACACGTCCGGCACGCGGCGGCCCCGGAACTCCCGCGGGAGTTCCGGGGCCGCTGCGTGCCGGACGGGCGTCAGGCCTTCACCGCGGCCTGCTCGGACTCGTCGAGTCGGTCGGCAGGGGCCGGGTGGGCCGCCACCGGACGGGCGGCCGGGATGAGGGCCGCGATGACGGCGGCCACCAGGGCGACGGCGCCGCCGATGATCAGGGCGGTACGGAAGCCGTCCTCCGAGGTGATGTTGAAGCCGCCCATGGTGACGGTCATCTGGGAGAGGACCACGCCGACGACGGCGGCGCCCACGGAGGTGCCGAGCGAGCGCATGAGGGTGTTGAAGCCGTTGGCGGCGGCGGTCTCGGAGAGCGGGACCGAACTCATGATCAGGGCGGGCATCGCCCCGTAGGCAAGGCCCACACCGCTGCTGGTGATCATGAGGACGAGCATCAGGCCCCAGGCGGAGCCCATCAGCGCGAGGGACGCGCCGTAGCCGGCGGCGATGACGAGGATGCCGCAGATCAGCGTGAACTTCGGGCCGCGCGCGTCGGTCAGCTTTCCGCCGAGCGGGGAGACGACCATCATCATGATGCCGCCGGGCGCCATCCACAGGCCCGCCGCGAGCATCGACTGGCCCAGGCCATAGCCGGTCGCCTCGGGGAACTGCAGCAGCTGCGGAACGATCAGCATGCCGGAGTACATGCCGAAGCCGACGAAGAGCGAGGCGAGGTTGGTGAGCAGGACCCGGGGGCGGGCCGTGGTGCGCAGGTCGACCAGGGGATCCCGGGTGCGGGTCTCCCACACGCCCCAGGCGAGCAGCACCACGACGGCGGCGGCGAACAGGCCGAGCGTCGTCGCCGAACCCCAGCCCCACTCGGCGCCCTTGGAGACCGCGAGCAGCAGGCAGACCAGACCGACGCCGAGCCCGATCGCACCGGGAGCGTCGAAGCGCTGCCCCTTGGCCCCGGCGGGGACGTCGGGGATCAGGAACCAGATCAGGGCGGCGATCGCCACGGCCAGGACGGCGGAGCCCCAGAAGAGCACGCGCCAGCTCGCGTACTGGGCGACCGCGGCGGCGATCGGCAGGCCGAGACCGCCGCCGATGCCCATGGACGCGCTGACCAGCGCGATGGAGGAGCTGAGCTTCTCGGCCGGGACCACGTCACGCAGGAGCGCGATGCCCAGCGGCACCATGCCCATTCCCATGCCCTGAAGGCCGCGGCCGACGATCATCGGGACGACGGACGAGGAGAGCGCGCAGACCACCGAACCCACGATGAGGGGCACGGAGCAGGCGAGCAGCATCCGCCGCTTGCCCAGCAGGTCACCCAGGCGTCCGGTGACGGGCACACAGACAGCCGCCACCAGCAGGGTGACCGTGATCACCCACGCCGTGTTCGAGGACGAGCTGTGCAGGATCTGCGGCAGGTCCGCGATGAGCGGCGTGACCAGGGTCTGCATGATCGCCGCCGTGGTGCCGGCGAAGGCCAGCGTGGCTATCACGCCAGTGGTGTGGCGGGACGTCGGTGGGGCTCCCATCAAGGGACTCCTTGCATCTCTTTCGGAGCATCTCTTTCGGACTACTGGGAATGCAGTGTACATACCTTATGCATCATGCATGACATGTGCGCATTGCACAGCCTGTGCGAGGATGGGGGCGGGGCCCGGCGCGGAAATGTGCCGCGTCGGCCCTGTTCGGGACAGTGGGAGGCAGTGGCACATGGGCAGGCCGACGTACGAGGTCGAGTACGAGCAGATGCTGCTCAGCAGGCACGCGCTCGCGGCGCACGGCGGGCGCAGCAAGGAGAGCGTCCTGGAGCGGAGTTCCTATATCTTGCTCAGCCGTATCCGCGTACAGGGGCCCATGTCGATCGGTGAGCTGAGCGACGCGTTCGGGCTCGACGCCTCCACCCTCAACCGGCAGACCGCCTCGGCCATGCGCGCCGGACTCGCGGAGCGCATTCCCGACCCCGACGGCGGACTGGCCCGCAAATTCCGCATCACGGACAAGGGGGCGCGGATCCTCGACGAGGAGCGCGAGCGGACCGTCGGCTCCCTGGACCGGGTCATGGCCGACTGGTCCGACGAGGACATCGCGGAGTTCGCCGGCTATCTGCGGCGCTTCAACACCGGCATCGAGCGGCTCGGCGGCCGGCCCTGGCCGCGCCCCTGACCTTCGCCGGTGCCGGTCGGCCGCTCGTCGACGTCGGCCGGCACACCGGAACCTCCGGCCGATTCCCCCGACTCCGCACTCAACTCCCGCCCCAGGGACGGCAGTAGGGACGGCGACGGGTTCATGGCGCCCGCGGAGGGGTACTCATGAGCCCTATGAGGGACACCGGAAGATACCAGGCGCGGGGGCCCTGCGACCCGGCAAGCGCCCTGAAGACCGAAAGCCCTTGCCCCTAAGACGCCGATCGGCCCCCGCCGGCCCTCACCTGCCCCTACACGCTCACCTCTCACCAGTTTACGGGCCCACCGTCCGAGGCCGGCACCGCTGACACGCGCAAACGAGCCAGATCGACCAAAAGGCCTCGCTTGACGGTCCCGCCGAATAGCGTGCGAGAAATCGAACACCTCTCCCCACCTCCCTGCGGTCCGCGCATGCCACGGACCCCTGCCGCGCTAGGAGAACCGGGATGTCCGACGACCCCTCGGATGCGTACGCCCCGCAGCCCCACCGGGCCAGGCACCCCACCGCCCCGCCCGCCTGGGCCACCACCGAAGAACACTTACCCGAGCGCATCACGCACCCCTCCACTCCCGGACACCACCGTGACCTGCGCATTCTGCGCCGGGCCTACCGCAGACAGCGCCGGGTCGCCACCTTCACGGTCCTCGCCTACTTCACCGCCTTCCTGATCCTCTCCGCCCGCGCCCCGTCCTTCATGACGAAGCCCGTCACCGGCGGCCTGTCCACCGGCATGGTGCTCGGCCTGGTCCAACTCCCCGTCACCTGGCTGGCGATCGTGCTCTTCGAGTACACGGCGAGCCGGTACGTCGATCCGCTCGCCCGCCGTATGCGGCAACGCACGGCCCTGCTCGCCGAGCGGGAGCCCGGACAATGACGGAGTTCAGCGGCACCGCACAGACCTGGTCCCTGGTCGCCTTCTGCACCGTCGTCACCGTGACCCTGCTGCTCTGCGTCATCGCGGGCCCGGACCGGGACGATCTCGACGAGTTCTACACCGGCTACCGCTCGCTGTCCCCGATGCGCAACGGCCTCGCCATCGCGGGCGACTACATCTCCGCGGCCACCGTCCTCACCATCGGCGGTGTCATCGCGCTGTGCGGCTACGACGGTGTCGTCCTCGCCCTCAGCACCCTCCTGTCCCTGCTGCTCCTGATGTTCCTGCTGGCCGAACCCCTGCGGAACACCGGCCGTTTCACCACGGGGGACGCCATCGCCCGGCGGATGCCCGGACGTGCCGTGCGCATCACGACGTGTGTCGTGACCATCGCCTCGCTGATGCCGATGATGCTGGTCCAGCTCGCCAGCACCGGGCAACTGCTCGCCTTCATCCTCGGCTTCAGCAGCGCCACCATGAAGACCGGGTGTGTCATCGGGGTCGGCGGCCTGATGATCACCTACGCGGCCATCGGCGGGATGAAGGGCACCGCCCTCATCCAGATCCTGAAGATGGTCATGCTCCTCGGCTCGGGGTCCGTGGTCGCCTTCCTGATGCTCCGCGCCTTCGCGTGGGACCCGGGAGAACTGTTCCGCACGGCCGCCGAACACAGCGGGGCGGACGAGGCGTTCCTGCGCTCCGGCCTGCAGTTCGCCGGGGGTCCGCACGCCGGCCTTGACATGATCAGCACGCAGTTCGCCATCGTGCTCGGCGGCGCCTGTCTGCCCCACGTCACCATGCGCATGTTCACGGCGGACAGCGCACGGCAGGTACGCCGCTCGATGTCCTGGGCGGTGTCGTCGGTGGCCCTGTTCATGCTGATCATCACCATCGTCGCGATCGGGGCGACCGCGCTCCTCGGACGGACCGGGATCACCTCGGCCGACCCGCGCGGCAACACGGCCTATCTCCTGGGCTCCCGGGCGGTCTTCGGCACCCATGTCACACGCGCCGAGACCTTCCTGTTCACCACGGTCACGGCGGCGATCTTCCTCACCCTGCTCGCCTCGGTCGCCAGCATGATCCTGGCCTGCGCCAACTCCCTGGCCCACGACGTCTACGCCAGCCGCGCCACCCCTCATTCGCCGGTCCGGGAGATGACCGTCGCCCGGGTCTCCGCGCTCGCCGTAGGAATCCCGACCATCGTGCTGGCGGGCCTCATCCAGCACCGCAGTCTCCAGCCCCTGGCGACGCTCTCCTTCTGCCTGGCCGCCTCGGCCATCGCCCCCGCGCTGGTCTACAGCCTCTTCTGGCGCCGCTACACCCGAACCGGCCTGCTGAGCACGCTCATCGGCGGCTCACTCGCCGTCCTCGTGCTGATGCCGGGCACCCGGCTGGTCTCCGGGACACCCATGGCGGCCTTTCCCCAGGCCGACTTCAACTGGTTCCCGTTCACCACGACCGGCCTGGTCTCCATTCCGCTGGGCTTCGCGTTCGGCTGGCTCGGCACGATGGTCTCGGGACGCCGCGAGACCCAGCGGCGGAAGAAGGACTACGAGCGGATCGAGGCCAGGATCCTGGCGGGCCCGGAGCCGAGGCCGAGATGACCACGCCCGGCTGAGATGACTCCCGCCGGACCGGGTGTGTACACCATCTTTCTTGGTGTTAGGTTTGGCTTACCTTACTGAACGGAACTCGCAGTTCCGTACCACTGCGCTGCCCGCGAGCGGGCGGACAAGGACGACCTCACGTGCGCTTCGCCCCGTCGCCGTTCACCCGCGGCACGCACCCTCGGATACGCGTCGCGTGACCGTCTCCCTCTCCCCGCCCGAACCCGTCGACACCGCGCGCGTCCGCCGCCGTCACGGCAGACCCGCCCTGAGCGCGGGTCTGCTCGCCGCGGCCCTGGCACTGGCCGCCATGAGCGCGCTCAGTCTCGCAGTGGGTTCGGGCGACGTGGCCCTGCACGACCTGGTGGCCGGGGTGTTCAGTCCCGACCGTTCCGTCCACGGCCAGATGATCATCCAGGAGGTCCGCCTCCCCCGCACGCTCGCCGGTCTGCTCGCCGGTTCGGCGCTCGGCATCGCCGGCGCGCTGATGCAGGGCATCGCGCGCAACCCCCTGGCGGATCCGGGCCTGTTGGGTGTCAACGCGGGCGCCTCCGTCACCGTCGTCTTCGCCATCGGCGTCCTGTCGCTGACCGAGCCCGCGCAGTACATCTGGTTCGGTTTCCTCGGGGCCTGTGTCGCCGCCGTACTCGTCCACGGCATCGGCAGCCTGGGCCGCGAGGGCGCGACACCGGTGAAACTGGCGCTCGCCGGAGCGGCCACCACCGCCGTGCTGGGCTCCCTGACCAGCGCCATGCTGCTCAGGGACAGCCGGACGTTCGACCAGTTCCGGTTCTGGCAGGTGGGCGCTCTCAACGGCCGTGACATCGATGTCCTGTGGCAGGCGCTGCCCTTCATCGCCGTCGGCGGAGTGCTGGCCCTGCTGCTGGGACCTTCCCTCAACGCCCTCGCCCTCGGCGACGACATCGCGCGCGGCCTGGGCCAGCGCATCGTCGCGGTGCGGCTGGCCGGCGCCGTGAGCGTCGTACTGCTCTGCGGCGCCGCCACGGCGATCGCGGGGCCGATCGGGTTCCTGGGCCTGGCCGTTCCGCACGCGGCACGTCTGATCACCGGCCCCGACTACAAGTGGATCCTTCCCTACAGCGCACTGCTGGCACCGGCCCTGCTGCTCTTCGCGGATGTCGTGGGACGCCTGATCGCGCGGCCCGGCGAGGTGCAGGTCGGTGTGATCACCGCCGCGCTGGGCGCCATCCCCTTCGTCCTGCTCGTCCGCCGCCGGAACGTGGTCGAACTGTGAACCGTAAGACCACGTCCGCGGGCGGTACGACCACCGCGTCCCCGGAGCCGACCGGCGCGACCGGTCGCCCCTCCCCCGCCGCCACGCACGACGCCGTGACCCGGCTGGTCCGCGTCCGACGCCGTGGGCAGGCCCGTGGCGCCCTCGTGAGCGGCATCCTGCTCGCCGTCGTACTCGCGGCGTTCGCCCTGTCCCTCACCACCGGCGACTTCGTCATTCCGCTCGCCGACGTCCTCGCCACCCTGGCCGGGGGCGGCGACGCGGGAACCCGGTTCGTCGTCCTCGAACTGCGCCTGCCGCGAGCCCTGCTGGCCCTGCTGGTCGGCAGCTGCTTCGGTTTCTCCGGAGCGGTGTTCCAAGGTCTGCTGCGCAACCCGCTGGCCAGCCCCGATGTCATCGGTGTCAGCGCGGGGGCCAGCGCGGCAGCCGTCCTGGCGAGCATGGTCCTCGGCCTGAGCGGGATCACGCTGTCGGCGGTCGCCCTGGTGGGCGCGCTGCTGACAGGGGCCGCCGTGTATCTGCTGGCCTGGCGCAAGGGGATCAGCGGCTACCGCCTGGTCCTCGTGGGCATCGGCATCGGTACGGGCCTGTCGAGCGTCGTCTCGTACGTCATGACGCGGTCCGACGTCACCGAGGCGCAGAACGCCTTCCTCTGGCTGACCGGCAGTCTCAACGGCCGTTCCTGGACGCACTTCTGGCCCCTGTTCGGCGGGGCGGCCGTGCTGCTGCCCCTGGCGCTGGTGGCCTCGCGCGCCCTGCCCGCGCTGCAGTTGGGCGACGAGGCCGCCGGCGGTCTGGGAGCACGGGTCGAACACAGCCGACTGGCGATGCTGGCCTGTGCGACCGCCCTCGCGGGTCTGGCGACGGCGGCTGCCGGACCCGTCGGATTCGTCGCCTTCGTGTCCCCGCCCATCGCCCGGCGCCTGCTCCCCGGGCACGGCGCGGCGCTGGTGCCCTCGGCCCTCGTCGGCGCCGCGCTGGTCCTCCTCGCCGACTACGCGGCCCAGCACCTCATCCCCGGTACGCAGTTGCCGGTGGGGATCGTGACCAGCCTCGTCGGTGCGCCCTACCTGCTGTGGCTGCTCGCACGCGCCAACCGCGTGGGCAAGGGCGGCTGACCGTGACGCACCCCTCGGACGAAGGTTCCGGCGAGGTCCGTGAACCGCTCGGCACCCTCAAGGAGACGACGGTGACCTCCCCGCACGCCCCGCACATCCCGTACACCCCGCCCGCCTCGCACACCCTTCAGGCCCGGGACCTCACGCTCGGATACGGAGAGCGCGAGATCATCTCGAAGCTCGACGTCGATCTGCCTCCCGGCCGCATCACCTGCATCGTGGGCCCCAACGCCTGCGGCAAGTCCACGCTGCTGCGCTCGATGGCACGACTGCTCGTGCCCTCGGCGGGCGCTGTTCTCCTCGACGGCCGCAGCATCCAGGAGCTGCCCACCCGTCACGTGGCCGCCACCCTGGGCGTGCTGCCGCAGTCCCCGGTCGCGCCGGAAGCCATCACCGTCGCCGATCTGGTCGGCCGCGGCCGGTATCCGCACCAGGGCTGGTTCCGGCGCTGGACGGCGTCCGACACCGAGGCCGTCGCCGCGGCCATGCTCGCCACCGACGTCCTCGACCTCGCCGACCGGCCGCTGGACGAACTCTCCGGCGGACAGCGCCAGCGCGTCTGGATCGCCATGGCCCTGGCCCAGGAGACCGACATCCTGCTGCTGGACGAGCCCACCACCTACCTCGACATCAGCCACCAACTGGACGTCCTGGACCTGCTGACCGACCTCAACCGGCAGCGCCGTGTCACCCTCGCCGTCGTCCTGCACGATCTCAACCTCGCGTGCCGGTACGCCGACCACCTCATCGCGATGAAGGACGGCCGGGTCGTCGCCGAGGGCACCCCGACCGCGATCGTCACCGAGGCCCTGGTGCACGAGGTGTTCGGGCTGCGCAGCGCGGTCGTCCCGGACCCGGCGTCGGCCACACCCCTGATCGTTCCGATGGGGCGGCACCACATCAAGGCGCCACCGGCCGACGACACCCCGCTCGCCCCATCCCCGTCCCCGTCCCCTTCCTAAGCCCCTGAACCCCTTCCTCCCCTCACCCCTTCGCCCTTCTCACCTCTGTCGAGTACCTCGATGAACCTCCCGGAAAGAGCACCCACCATGTCCTCTCGTCCCGCCGACTCCGGCTCCCGACGCCGCCCGGGCCGTACCCGCCTGCTGACCGGCGCCCTCGCGCTCACCCTGATGGGAGCGCTGGCCGCCTGCGGTTCGTCCGACGAGTCCGGCAGCCAGGACAGCGCCGCGCAGACGTCCGGCGGCGCGTTCCCGGCGAAGGTCGCCACCAAGTTCGGCACGGTCACCGTGGACGAGGCGCCCAAGCGCGTGGTGGCGCTCGGCTGGGGCGACGCCGAGGCCGCGCTCTCGCTCGGCGTGCAGCCGGTCGGGGCCAGCGACTGGCTCGCCTTCGGCGGCGACGGCCTCGGCCCCTGGGCCGAGGGCCTGTACGACAAGAGCCCGCAGAAGATAGGCACGCTGGAGCCCGAGTACGAGAAGATCGCGGCCCTGAAGCCCGACCTGATCCTGGACACCAAGTCCAGCGGCGACCAGACGCGTTACGACACCCTGAGCAAGATCGCGCCGACCGTCGGAGTGCCGAAGGGCGGCGACCAGTACAAGATCTCCTGGGAGAAGCAGACCACCATGGTCGCCCAGGCCCTAGGCCTCTCCGACGACGGCAAGAAGCTGATCGCCGGGACCGAGAAGAAGTTCAGCGACGCCGCGAAGGCGCACCCTGAGTTCGAGGACAAGACCATCACGCTCGGGTCGCGGACCGCTTCCGCCTGGGGCGCGTACGTCCGCGGCACGGGCCGGGTGGACTTCGTCGAGCGGCTGGGATTCGAGAACAGCCCCGCCATCGAGGCCAAGGCCGGGTCCGCGTTCTCCGTGCCCGTCTCGGAGGAGAACCTCGACCTCCTCGACGCCGACCTGACCGTGATGGCCCCCATCGGCGTCACCGCGAAGAAGATCGGCTCGGACCCCCTCTTCAAGGCCGTACCGTCCGTGAAGAAGGGCCACTCCGTCGTCTTCGACGACAAGAACATCAGCTCGGCCTTCGCGATGGACTCCGTACTGTCCGTCGACTACGCGCTGGAGCACGTGGTGCCGCTGTTCGCGACGGCGCTCAAGTAGTCCTCACGTGGTTCTCGCCCACACCCGGTCCGCGTAGTCGAGGAAGTTGCGTCCGAGGATCTTCTCGATGCGTCCGGAGCGGTATCCGCGCCGTTCCAGGAGGTGGATCAGCTCCCTGAACTGGTCCACCCCGCGCAGGTCGAGGACGAAGGGGAGCGTGTCGGCGCGCTCCCCCGCCGCGCCGACCCCGGCCGCCCGGCGCAGGGCGACGTGTTCGGCGAGATCGGCGCGGTAGGCGTCGAGGTCGTCGATCGAGGTGACGGGCCCGTCGGTGCCGATGCCGACGTGGTCCTCACCGCACACGTTCACGGCGTGGTCGATGTGCTCGACGACGTCCGCGGCCGTGGCATGACCGGACACGCTGAGGAACGGCATGAAGTAGATGCCGACGAACCCCCCGCGCGAGGCGACCAGCCGCAGTTCCTCGTCGGTCTTGTTGCGGGGCAGATCGGCCAGCGCCCGGCATCCGGTGTGGTTGATCGACACCGGCGTACGGGAGAGGGCCGCGGCCTCCAGACAGGTGCGCTCTCCGCTGTGCGAGAGGTCGACCATCAGGTCGTGTTCGTTGAGCGCCTCGACCACGCTGCGGCCGAAGTCGCTCAGGCCCCGGTTGGCCGGTGCCATGGAGCCGTCCCCGATGTGGTTGGCCTGGTTGTAGGTGAGTTGCACGACGCGCACGCCCAGCTCGGCGAAGGTGGCGATGCGGCCGGTGTCCTCGCCGACCGCGACGGCGTTCTGGAAGCCGTAGACGACACCGATGCGGCCCGATTCCCGTGCCCGGTGGAGATCGGCGACCGTGCGCACCTTGAGCAGGTCGGACGCGTGCTCCCGCACGATCCCGTCCCAGACCTCGATCTCGTTCAGCGTGTGCTCGTACGGGGGCAGGTCGCCCATGGTGTAGCCGAGGGTGATGTTGACGGCGGTGAGGCCCGAGGCGCGGGCGTCCGCCAAGGTGCGGGCGTCGATGGTGAGTTGTTCGCTGGTCTGGTTGAGCTGTGCGGCGGCCTCGGCGGACCGGGGCGCGTTGGGGTTGTCGAGCTGCCCGAGCGCGTTGATGATCATGGGAGTGAGGGTCATCGGGCTTCCTCGTACGCGCTTCGCTCGAAGCGGTGTCCTCGTTTGACGGTCAGGGTGACGCTGCGCAGGTGGTCGATGTCGAGCAGCGGATTCTCGTCCAGGACGACGAAGTTGGCGAGCTTGCCGGGTTCCACGCTGCCCATGACGTCCTCGGCTCCGGCGCTCCGGGCGCCGATCAGGGTGGCCGAGCGCAGCACCTCCTCGGGCGGGATGCCGCAGCGGCGCACGAGGAACGCCAGCTCCTCGAACAGGGCGGGGAAGGGGTCCTCGGGGGCGGTCTCGTAATCGGTGCCCGTCGAGAGGTCCACACCGGCGCGGTACGCCTGAGCCGTGATGTGCGCGGCGAGTCGGGCGTTGGCCCGCGCGCGTGCCGCGTCCTCGGGCCCCTCGCCCGCCAGCTCGTCGCTCTCCCACATGCCGACGGTCGCGTCGAGAACGGTTCCGCGGCGGCACATCAGGGCGAAGAGTCCGTCGAGGTGCGGATCGTCCTCGGCGGCGAACCGCTGGTGGTCGACCCTCGGTTTGTCCTTGTACGTCGTCAGCGGCTCGTCGGCGCCCTCGAAGGCGAGCAGCGTGACATGGGAGACGCTGTCCACACCGGCCTCGACGACCTGTCGGGGTGTCGCCGGGAAGACGGCGGCGTGGGCCCAGACGGGGATGCCCTGGCGGTGCGCCTCGGCGGTGATCGCGGCGACCGTGACGTGGTCGAGGTCGGCGTACACCTTGATGGCGGCGGCGTGCGTGCCGCGCGCCAGGGCCACCGCCACGCGCAGGTCCGTGTCCGGGGTGATGGCCTGCATCCACGGCACGGCGCCCGGGGTCTCGCCCTGGGAGACTTGGTGGGTGCGCGGGTCGTCGAAGAAGCCGGGTCCCGCCATCAGCGCGGCGTAGCGGATGTCCGGGCCGGGGATCTCGCCGACGAGGGTGGCCCGCGCGAGGTCGCCGACCTGTCGCAGGTCGTCCGCCATGTCCCGGATCGCCGTGACGCCGCTGTGGACGAGGCGGTCGAGCACCGCCTCGGCGGCGGGCCGGTCGGGCGGTGTGGCGATGTGCTGGTGGGAGTCGATCAGGCCCGGCATGACGAAGCGCCCGTCGAGGTCGTGTACGCGCGCGTCGGCGGGCACGGAGGCGGCGATCTCGGCGTCGTCACCGACGGCCCGGATCGTCGCGCCGTCGACGACGATCGACGTCGACGGCCGGGGCGGCCGTCCGGTTCCGTCGAACAGCGTGGCACCGCGATACACGGCGACCGTCCCCGCGGGTGTCGGGGCGTGCGGGGCCTGCGCTCCCGAAGCCTCGTTCGTCATCTTCGCCTCTCGCTCATCGTGCTCATCCGGCTCGGGTGGTCGTCCGGCTCGGCTGGTCTGCCGACTCAAGGTGGTCTGGGCCGGGTTGTTGCGCTGTACGTAACAGATGTAACGTCTCCCGCAACACGCATCACCGTACGCCGCCGTCCCCCGACGCCACAAGGAGTGGTCGGACTTGCCCGAAGCACCCCGCACCGCCGTGGACAAGGCCCTGGACCTGGTCGAGGCCGTCGCGCGGGCACCGCAGCCGCCGCGCCTGACCGACCTGGCCGAAGAGGTCGGACTGCACCGCGCGACCGCCTACCGCGTCCTCCTCGATCTCGTGCGCCGGGGATGGGTGCTGCGGGCCGGCGACCGCTATCTGCCCGGCACCGCGGTGCTCCGGCTGTCGTCGTCGGCGGCCCAGAACTCGCTGACGGCCATCGCCCGGCCGGTGCTCACCGAACTGTCCGCGCGCACCGGCATGATGGCCAACCTCCAGGTCCTGGAGGACGACCGGTCACGGGTGATCGACGCGGTACGGCCCGAACGGCTCGCGATGATCACCGACCTGATCGGCGAGGGCCTGCCCGTCCACCGGTTCGCCGGACCCCTCGCGCTCGTCGCCGCGCTCGCCCCCGCCGCCCGCGCCCCCTACCTGCGTCCCGCCGAAGCGGCCGGGCACCCGCTGGAGGGTCCCGACGGGCTGCTGGCCGACATCGCCCGCGCGGAGCGGACCGGATTCGCCGTCGAACACGGCCGCAACGAACAGCCCGTCGCCTCGCTCGGCCGCGCCGTCTCACCGACGTCCGGCGCGCCGGTCTGCGCGGTGACCGTCGTCGGCCTGGACGCCGAGTTCACGCCCTCCCGCCTCCCCGCACTGCGGGAGCACCTGCGCGAGGCCACCGACGCGCTGCAAGCGCTCCTGACCGCCCCGGGCGTATCCACATCCGCAACCTCCTCCGAACCCGCGAACGGACCGGTATGAGTGGTGTCCTCGTTCTCGACCGCGCCCAGACCCGCGCCGCGCTCGACCCGCACCGGGTCATGGACGCCGTGGCACAGGCGCTGATCGCCGTCAGCCGGGGCGAGGCCTCCGCACCACCGCGCGTCGCCGCCCGCGCCCCGGGCGGGCTGCTGGGCGTCATGCCCGGTTACGTTCCCGGACTCGGGCTCGCGGCCAAGCTCGTCTCCGTGTTCGCGGACCCGGCGCAGGCCGGACGGAGCAGCCACCGTGGCATCGTCGCCCTCTTCGACCCCGAGGACGGCCGGCCGCTGGCCCTCCTAGACGCCGAGTCCCTCACCGGGACACGGACGGCCGCGGCAGCGACCCACAGCGCCCTCGCCCTGGCCGCGCCCCGTCCCGGCCGCATCGCCGTTCTCGGTGCCGGAGCCCAGGCGCGGGCCCAGATCTCCCTGCTCGCGCTCCTCGATCCCACGACACCCGTCACCGTGGCCGGGCGGGACCCGCGGCGGGTCCGCTCCGCCGCCGGTCTGCACCCCGCGGCCGAGCCCGCGCCGAGCGCCGAAACGGCAGTACGCGGTGCCGATGTGGTGTTCTGCTGCACCGGCGCCGTCCGTCCGGTGATCCGCCGGGACTGGCTCGCTCCCGGCGCCCATGTCAGCTCGGTGGGTGGCTCCCACGGCCCCGAGGTGGACGCCGACACCGTCCGGGACGCCCTCCTTTTCGCGGAGTGGCCCGGCGCCCGCGCCGCCGCACCGCCGGCAGGCGCGCACGAGCTGCAGGACCTGCCCGAGGAGAAGGCCGTCACCCTCCTCGGCTCCGTCCTCTCCGGTACGCACTCCGGCCGCCGGGGCGAGACAGGACTGACGCTGTTCAAGTCCACCGGGCACGCTGCCCTGGACGTGGCCGCGGCACATGTCGCCCACGCTGTCGCCGTGCGCGAGGGGTGGGGCACGACCGTCGACCTGTGAGCGTCCGCTGCCGACCCGACGCCGACGGCGCGTGTCGGTCACCTGTGGACAGCCTTCGAGCGCTGTCGGTCCGGTGTCGGCGGCCTGTCGGCGCGGACTGAAACCTTGCTGGAGATCCGCCGGGCGCACATCCGGCAGGCGTACGACAGGCAAGGAATCACCATGACCACTCAGGCCGCCCCCAACACTCAGAGCGCTGACAGCGCTGGGAGCACAGAGAACAGTGGGAGCACTGGTAGCACCCGCGTCACGATCATCGGCGCCGGGCTCGGCGGGCTCACGCTGGCCCGCGTCCTGCACGTCCACGGCATCCCGGCCACGGTCTACGAGGCCGAGGCCTCACCGACGGCACGTGCGCAGGGCGGAATGCTCGACATCCACGACTACAACGGCCAACCGGCACTGGAGACGGCGGGCCTCACCGACGAATTCCGCGCCCTCGTCCTTGAGGGCCGCGAGGCGATACGGGTGCTCGACGTGGACGGGTCCGTCCTGTTCGACAAGGCCGACGACGGCACGGGCGTCCGCCCCGAGGTGCTGCGCGGCGAGCTTCGGCAAATGCTGCTCGACTCGCTCCCGGCCGGCACGGTCCGGTGGGGGCACAAGGTCGGCGGTACCCGTGCGCTCGGCGAGGGACGGCACGAGGTAACCTTCGCCGACGGCACCACCGTCGTCACGAGCCTGCTGGTCGGCGCGGACGGCGCATGGTCCCGGGTCAGGCCGCTGCTCACCGCCGTCACCCCGGAATACGCCGGCATGTCGTTCGTCGAGACCTACCTGTTCGACGGCGAGACCCGGCATCCGGCCAGTGCGAAAGCGGTCGGCGGCGGGTCGATGTTCGCGCTCACGCCGGGCAGGGCGATCCTGGCCCACCGGGAGAGCGGCGGCACCCTCCACACCTATGTGATGCTCAGCGAGTCGCGGGAGTGGTTCGCGGGCATCGACTTCAGCGACTCCGCCGCGGTCACCGCGCGGATCGCGAAGGAGTTCGACGGCTGGGCACCGGAGCTCACCGCGCTGATCACCGACGGTGAGACCGCGCCGGTCCTGCGTCCCCTCAACGCCCTGCCCGTCGGGCACCGGTGGGACAGGGTGCCGGGGGTGACCCTGCTCGGCGACGCCGCCCACCTCTCGGTCCCGAACGGCGAGGGCGCCAACCTCGCCATGTACGACGGCGCCGAACTCGGCAAGGCCCTGGCCGCCCGCCCCGAGGACGTCGAAGGCGCCCTCGCCGAGTACGAGCAGGCCATGTTCACCCGCGGCGCCGAAGCCGCCGCCGAGGGTACCGAACTCCATGAACTCCTCTACGGCGACAAGACACCCCACAGCCTGATCGCCATGTTCACCGCAGACACCGCAGGCATCACAGACACCGCAGACGACCGGACGCCGTGAACCGCGGGCGATCACCGGGCCGAGGGCGCTACGGGCACGGACAGCGCCGGCAGGCTTCGTCCGCCATCCGGGCACTCGTACCGCCGAAGCGGCATAGGTGTCCGCGTTCCGCGGGCATGCGGCAGAGCATGAACCAACCGAACGACGGTCCTGACCGCGCCCATCAGCGCCCCGAGGGAGTCAGTGACAAGACCGTGGAAGCGCTCGGTGCGCTGTCCAAGGCACTGGAGACCACCGAGCGGGCCCGGGGGCACCTGTACTCCTTCCACCAACTCACCGGAGGGGCCGACCTGGAGCTGGACCGCGCGACCGGGCTCCTCCGCGAGGCGGGCCACACCGAGTACGCCGACCGTGTGGAGCGCGAGGTCCTGGGCCGCAACGTCATCCCCGGCCACTGGACGTTCCAGATCGTCGAGGCCTACGACGGGACCTACTACCAGCCGTTCAGGGATCTGGAGCGACGTGCTGTGCGCGACCTCGCCGACGGACGCGACCACCTCTACGAGGCGGAGATGAAGGAGAACCGCCGCACGACGGGCCACCGCGACCACACCGCGCGCCCCGACAGCCCGGACACTCCGTCCTAGGCGGTTCCTCGGGCCTGTCTCCCCTCAGGAAGATGTCCCGAGGAAGTCGGTGACGCCCTGGTACTCGCCGGTGGACGCCTGCCCCGTTGTCTCGTATTCGAGGAGCAGCAGGCCGTTCGGCGTCGCTTCGTGCTGGACCAGTCGCAGGCCGGACGGTGCGCCCGGGCCGGTCAGCAGTCGCCGGCCGGTCCGCAGCACGGTGGGTGCGACGACGAGGCGCAGCGTGTCGATCAGACCCGCCGCGAGCAGCGCCTCGCCCAGGCGGGCGCTGCCGTGGATCTGGAGTTCCCGTCCCGGTCGCGACTTCAGCTCGGCGACCGTCCGGAGCGGGTCGCCGCCGAGCACGGTCGTGGGGTGCCAGGTCCCTTCGGTGAGGGTGTTCGAGACGACGTACTTCGGCAGTGAGTTCATCCGCCCGGTGAAGGGATCGTCGGGGTCGGTGATCTTCGGCCAGTCACGGGCGAACGCCTCGTAGGTGCGGCGGCCGAGCAGCAGTCCGTCGGCGAGGTCGAGCCAGTCGGAGACGCGCCGGACGAACGTCCCGTCGATGTGGGGTACGAGCCAGCCGCCTCGGGTGAACCCGTCGCTGGTGTCCTCGTCCGGTGAGCCGGGGCCCTGGCAGACACCGTCGAGCGTGACGAACTCGGTCAGAGTGATCTTCATCGCGGGGCCATGCTCTCGGCGAACGCGGCGAGTTGGCCCGCGACCGTGCCCCAGCCGTCGGCGAAGCCGAGCTTGTCGTGACGGGCACGGGACTCCGGGTCGCCGTGCCTCACGAGCATCCGGTAGTCCGTGCCGTCCGGATGCTCGTGCAGCGTGATCGTGGCGGTCATCGTGACCGGGGCGGGGTTCACCGGACGCCAGGTGCTGTCGACGGCGTTGGTGAACACGATCCGCTGGAGTTCGTCGACGGCGAGGAAGCACGCGTCCAGGTGGGGGACGAACTCGGTGTCGTCGTCGCTCATCCGCGTCACGAACGCCCCGCCGGGCCGCAGTTCCAGATGGTCCACCCGACAGCGCAACGGGGCCGGGAGCCACCACTTCTCCAGCCGGGAGGGGTCGGCCCAGGCGCTCCACACGGTCGCGCGCGGGGCGCGGATGATCCGCTCCAGGCTGAGATCGAGGTCGGGGTTCATTGTCTGTTCTCCTCCGGGTCGGTGACGAACTGTTCGAGGCGGTCGGTCCGCTCCTCCCATGTCCGGCGCTGCTCCGCGAGCCAGTCGTCGACGAGGGCGAGCCGGTCGCGATTGAGCACACAGGTGCGGACCCGGCCGGACTTGACCGTGCGGATCAGCCCGTTAGCTTCGAGCGTGCGCACATGCTTCATGAACGAGGGAAGGGTCATGGGGAACTCGCGGGCGAGGTCACCGACGCTCGTGGAGCCGCGACCGAGACGCCGGACGACGGCGCGCCGGGTCGGGTCCGCGAGCGCGACGAACACGCCGTCCAGTTGCGCCGAATACTGTGCCATGCGGCTAAGCATTGCGAGACATGGAGGTCGGCGCAAGGGATCACGGCACAGGACTCAGGCGGCTTCGGGGGAACCTTCTGCCTGCGGCGGGGCCGGACGCCCTTGCCTGCTCAGCCCGCTCAGTTCAGCGGTGAACTGCGCTCCGGCGAGCAGGGCGAGGTTGGACAGCCACAGCCAGATGAGGAAGACCACCGCGCCCGCGAGGGAGCCGTAGAGCTTGCTGTAGGTGCCGAGCGCGGACGTGTACAGGGCGAAGCCTCCGGAGACGACGAGCCACAGGCCCGCCGCCAGGATCCCACCGGGGACGCTGTGCTTTCGGCGGCGGGCCGGTACGGGTCCGGTGTGGAAGACGATGACGACCAGCAGCGCCACCAGGCACAGCAGGAGCGGCCAGCGCAGCAGGTTCCAGGCCCACGCCGCCACCGTGTCGAAGCCGAGGAGACGGCCGGCGGTCTCGGCGATCGGCCCGGTCAGCAGCAGGAGAAGTGCGCTGACGAGCAGCAGGCCCAGGAGGGCGAAGGCGGTGAGCAGGATGCGGGGTGCCGTGTGCCAGGGCGACCGGTGGTCGGCCTCGTGGTGCATCCGGTGCAGGGCGCGGCGGAAGACGGCCAGGTAGCTGGAGGCGGACCACAGGGCGCTCACGATGCCGCCGCCCAGCAGCGTCCAGGCGGCCGAGCCGTCTCGCAGCGTATGGGTCAACACGTCGTGCAGCTGGGTGCCGGACTGGTCCGGTGCGTAGGCGGTGACGTGGGCGATGAAGTCCTCGGCGGTGCCCGGGCTGATCATGCTGAAGGCGATGACGGTGACGAAGAGGGAGGGCAGGACCGCCAGGATCGCGTAGTAGGTGAGGGCGGCCGCGTAGTCGGAGACGTCGTCCCGCCACATCGACAACGGCGTACGGCGCAGCGCGACGCCCCAGGCAGCCGGGGTCCGGGGGCCGCGCCATACCGGCTCCAGTGCGCGCGGGCCACCGCCGGTGACGGCGGGCCGTGGTTCAGCGGACATGAGGCCTACGGTGCGAACGGTGCGAGCGGGTGGAGAAGCGGACGCGCATGCGCACGCTGTACGGGGTGAGGGAGCTCTCCGTCCGGCCGGCGAGCTCGGCGAGGGCGGGTAGGACGGCGGCCGGGGCAACGTCGGGCCGGAGCCGGACACGCAGGCGCACCTGCACCTGCGTGTGCCGTGCGAGCACTCGGGTGCGGCAGTGGCCGACGCCGCCGATCCCTACCGCGTGCCGGGTCACGACGTCCTCCAGGGCCCGGGTCCGCAGCGTGCTGCCGGGTGCGGGCAGCGGTATCGACGGGCGGGCCCCGCCGCGCAGCAGGCGGACGCACCCCAGAGCGAGCAGTGCGGTCGCGGCGATCGACGCGGCCAGGACCGAGGGCGTCCACCAGTCCGTGGAGCGCAGTTCGGCGAGGGCGGCCGGATCCAGCAGCACGGTACGGGCGCCGGGCTCCGCCCACCGGGCCGGAAAGCGCGTGGCCCAGGGTGCCCCGGTGAGGGCGAGCCAGGTACCACCGAGGAGGAACACCAGGCCGACCACGGCGAGGGCGGTCCGGTCGAGGACCGTACGGGAACGTCGCATCAGCGGGTGACTCCTTCGAGGGCCGTGTCGTCGGCACCGGCCGTGAGCGTACGCTGCGCTCCCCCGCCGTCCCCAACCGTCGTACCGGGATCCCAGGCGGCCCCGGGCCGGATCCGGACGCGCAGTCTCGGCGGGCGACGCAGGTTGCAGCTCTCCAGTGCCCTGCGTGCCATGTGCCGCGCCTCGTCGAGCGCGAGTGCGCGGTCGCCGAAGGCGAGCCGGGCTCGGACGGTGACTCTCCTGCGGCGTACCCGAACCTTCACGGAACCGATCCCCTGCGTCTGGCGCACCGCGTCGCTGACCAGCGCGGCGATCGCCGAACGGTCCAGCGCCGCCAGCAGGTTCGGAGCGGGCGCGGTGATCGTGAGCAGTCCGCGATGTCCTGGGGTGAGGGCCAGGACGACCATCAGCAGGCCGAGGAGCGCGACCGCGGCGGCGCAGGCCGTGACGGTCGCGTCACCGGGGCCGTGCCGCGCGAGCCAGTGCAGTGCGTCGGTGCGCCAGACCGCTGCCGACCGGCCGGCAGCGTGCACCAGGATCAGGTCGACCGCCAGCGCGCCGCAGACCACCAGGGCCGACAGGGCGAGCAGCAGGGTCGGCAGCCGTCGCCCGGACCACCACCGCAGCGGCGTCCGCGAGTCCGCCCACGCCTGGGCGGGCTCGTTCACACGAGGCATGTTCGTGTCAGGCCTGTCCGTAGCGGCCCTGTCGGCGGCAGGCCTGTCCGGCGGCACGCTGTTCGCCGCGACCGGTTCCGGGACCGTGACCGGTTCCGTGACCGGCCCGGGGACCAGAGCGGTGACGCCGACGTGTGCTCTGGTGACGTCGAGGCCGCTCAACTGGTGTGTACGGGCGGTGACATGGTCCTGGAGCCGGCGGACGGCCTCCGGCAGTGGCGCAGGGTAGGGCAGGGTGACGTCGACGCTCACGTCCGCCTGGCGACCGTGCACGGCGGCCGAGCCCTTCGATGCCCGGGCCCGGGTGCCGGCTCCGCTCCCGGCACCGGTTCCTGTCCCCGCCCCCGTCCCCGTCTCTGTCCCGGTTCCCGCGTCCGGCACGGCCTCGGTGGCCGCCCGCTCTGCGATCCTGCGGACCGCCTTTTCCGAGACGGTCGTGGTGCCGCGCCGGTCCGCGGTGGTCATCGACGGCTCCGCTCATAGCCGTCGCGCAGATCCTGGAGGCGGCCTCCGCCGTCGAACCAGTGGCCCACGGCCCAGCCCAGGCCGCCCAGTGCGGCCACGAGCAGGAACGCCCCGAAGCCTCCGAAGAAACCGGCGAAGGCCAGTGCCATCCCTGCGATCATCCCGACAAATGCTCTGGTCACGTGGTCACATCCATGTCCTGGCCTCTTTCACCATGTGCCCGCTCACTCCACGCGGGAGTCCGTCGTCGGCGCCTCGCCGTCCTCCTCGGGCAGATGCACGTCATTGACCGTGACGTTCACCTCGACCACGTCCAAGCCGGTGACGCGCTCCACCGCGGAGATCACGTTCTCCCGCACCTCGCGGGCCACGTCCGTGATCGGAACGCCGTACTCCACGACCAGGTCGAGGTCGATGGCCGTCTGCCGTTCGCCGACCTCCACCTTCACTCCGCGCCCCACGTTCGGCCGGCCGCCCGGCACCCGGTCGCGAACGGCGCCGATGGTGCGGGAGAGGCCGCCGCCCATGTCGTACACACCCGGGATCTCCCGCGCCGCGATCCCCGCGACCTTCACCACGACGACATCGGCGATCGACGTGCGTCCCCGGTCCGCCGCCGGCTGGTCGGCGCCGGTGACACCGCCGGACAACGCCGTCGTCTGGGCCATCGTGCTGCCCTGCGGGGCCGATACGTCCTTGCCGGTCGACGCGGTCGGTACGGTCTGCGTGGTCATGGCACGTCCTTCTTCCTGTAGCCGGTCGGCTGCTCTCACTCCGATGGACCCGCCGCGGCCACGCCTGTGACGCGGATACCCGGAAAATCTCCGCTCAGCTGCCGGCACCCACGTCCGTCCCACCGATTGGGCCCGCATGAATGTCCGACCGTGCGCGGGCCACCCGCAGAGGTGCCGGCAACGGATCATTCGTGAGGACACACCTGTCCCCCGGCCGTCTCGCGGGATCACGCGTAACAAGAGACGGCACTCGCGTAACAGCGGGCGGCACCGACGTGTCCAACCTGCGGAACCGGACGAGAGGAGCCACTCAGTGGCGGGGGCCCGCAGAGAGAACGCGCCACCGGACGCCCGGGGCGAGACCGACGACGCCCTGCTGACGGTAAGGGCCGCGGAAGGGGACGAGGACGCCTTCGCCGTTCTCGTACAGAGCCATGCCCCGGCACTGATCCGGCTGGCCACCCGCCTGCTCGGCGGACGGGCGGAAGCGGAGGACGCCGTGCAGGACGCGTTCATCAACGCCTGGCGACGGCTACCGGAGTTCCACCACCGGTCCTCGTTCGGCACCTGGATGTACCGGATCGTCACCAACCGCTGTCTGAACGTGCTGCGCGCCCGCAAGCCGGTGGCCCCGCTTGAGGCCGCGCGAGATCTGGCGGCGCCCGAGCACTCGGCCTCCCCGGCCCGGATCGCCGAGGCACGGGACGCGGTGCGTGAGCTGGGCGAGGCTCTCGACCAACTGTCGGTCGAGCAGCGCGCCTGCTGGGTGCTGCGAGAATTGGACGGCCGGTCCTACGAATTCATCGCGGACACGGTCGGTATCAGCCAGGAGGCTGTGCGCGCCCGTGTCTTCCGCGCACGACGCTGCCTGACACAAGCAATGGGGGCCTGGCGATGACCGCTCACACCGACCCGCCCAACGCGTCCACCGGCGGCGTCGACGACGAGCGCCTGCCGTGCGGCAGGCTGCTGTCCCGGGTCTGGGACGACTGGGAGCAGCAGACCGACGACCCGCATCGGCAGACCTGCCCGCACTGCCGGCAGGCCGTCCTCGATCTCGACGATCTGGAGGTCGCGGTGCGCGGCCTGCGTGACGAGACGGCGGACGGCTACGCATCCGAGGCGACCTCGCTGACCCGGCGCGTCATGGAGGTCGTGCGTCTCGAACTGCGTCCGGGCCGCCCCGTGCCCCTCGGCGAGCCCGACGAGGATCTGTGGATCATGGAAGCGGTCGCCGCCCGCGCCCTGCGTGCGGCGGCCGAGACCGTGACCGGCGTACGCGCGGGTTCCTGCCGTCTCCTCTCCCTCTCCACCACCGACACCGCGGACGGGTTGATCGAGGTCCGCCTCGGCATTCACGCCCCGGCCGACGTCTCGCTGCCGGAACTCGCCGAAGAGGTGCGCAGGAGGGTCCGGGAGGCGGCGGACCGTGAGCTGGGCGTGGCCGTGTCGACGATAGACGTCCATGTCACCGACCTGATCGACACCGCGGACGACAGCCAGGAAGGTCGTACCTGATGACCCGCGACACCGCACACACCTCGCTGACCGAGGAGATCGCCCGGGCTGTGGAGACCGTGCCGGGAGTGGCTTTTCTCAGGCCTGGGCTCGCCGGCCGGTTGCGCTCGACCCGGGTACGGGCGCAGCGCGGCAAGGACGGGGGTCCGCCGGTCGGAGTACTCAGCACGGGAGTGCCGCCCACCGAAGTGCCGACGGCGGGGGTACGGCTGAGTCGGCCGGACGGCAGCGGGCGCCGGCACGTCGAGATCCACCTCGTCGCGCTCAGGCAGGCGCGAGCACTGGACGTGGCCCGCACCGCACGTCGTCGCGTCGAGGCCCACCTGGTCGAGAGATTTCCCTCGGAGCCCGCACCGGCGCGGGTCACCGTGACCGTCACCGGCCAGGTGTGACGCCGGGCCGGTGACGCTTAGCCCCCGGCCAGGAAGCCCGCTTCCTGGCCGCGGGCTGGCCTTCTTCGTCACGCGGGGAGGTTCAGCAGGGCGAGCGGGGTGGAGGTCGGTTCCTCGGAGCCGCCCTTCGGTTCGACCGTGACTCCCATGCCCGACGCCCCGCCCACGGCGCCCTGCATCAGCACGGCCTGGCTGGTGCGCGCCGGGTCCATCAGACCGGCGGACCTCATGGTGCCGTCGTCGTCGAACCAGAGCTGGTAGACCTTGCCCCGAGGCGGCTCGGTCATCCCGGAGGCCATGAAGACGGCCCTGTCACGGCTGTCGGAGACGACGACGGTGCCCGTGGCGCCCCCGGCCAGTTTCGTGGTCCGGCTCCTGGCGTCCGGGTCCGTGAGCACAGCCGCGATGTCGTCCGCTCCCCGGTCGGCCCGGCGCGCCTGCTGCAAGGCGTCCTCCGCACGTTCGTGCTGCCACACCGCGGTCCCGCCCAGCGCGGCGGCCACCGCGAGACAGGCGGCAAGTGCCCAGCGCGACACCGGACGCCCGCGCGATGTCGTACGTGCCCGGCGCGGCATGGCCCGGCCACCGGGACCCTCCTGCCGGACGGCCTTGATCTGTCGCAGTACGTGATCTCGCATGGCGGGGCGGGCCGGCAGGGAGACGGCGAGGCCCAGACGGGCAGCGGTGGCGGACAGCTCGGCCGTCTCCTGGGCACACGGCTCGCACTCCCCGAGGTGCCGCTGGAATGCCTCGCGTTCCTCGTCGGACAGGGCGTGCAGGGCGTATGCGCCGGTCAGTGTGTGCAGATCCGCGGTGGTCACGCGGTCACCCCCAGGCAGTCACGCAGTCGGATGAGGCCGTCCCGCAGCCGGTTCTTGACCGTGCCCAGCGGAAGCGCCAGGACCTCGGCCACCTCGCGGTAGGTGAGCCCGCGGTAGTACGCGAGGTCGACGGCCTGGCGCTGGATGTCGGTCAGGGTGCGCAGACAGCGCCGCACCTGTTCCCGTTCCAGCCGTGCCTCCACCTGCTCGGTCACCTCGTCGTACTCGGGCGTGCGGTCCAGTTGGGCCGCCTTGTGGTCCCGGGCGGCGGCGGCCTCCACCGAGCGCACCCGGTCGACGGCCCGCTGGTGGGCCGTCGTGAGGATCCAGTTGATGGCCGTGCCGCGGTCGGCGCGGAAGCGCGGGGCCGTGCGCCACACCTCCACCAGAACCTCCTGCGCCACTTCCTCCGACTGGGCGCGGTCCCGCAGGACCGCGCGGACGACACCGAGGACCGGGCTCACCACGGCGTCGTACACCGAGGCGAACGCCCGCTCGTCGCCCAGGGCCACACGCCGCAGAAGTTCCTGCAGATCAGGTTCAGCCGAGTGGTGTCTGCCGATCTGGGCGACTTCGTTCACCGGGGTCCTCCGTCGTCGGAACGTCCGTCGGGACATCCGTGGGACATCCGTCGGGACATCTCCTGACGTAATCCGACGCCGACGCCGCGCCGGATTGGTCCCTGCCATCCATGAAATCGCAGGTGAGGCCGGACTGCGCGGGCAGGCGGACGTCAGGGCGTACGGTGCTGTCCCGGTCGGCCGGCCGACCCGCCGACCAAGCCGGCGGCCGGTCGGCAACGAATAACGGGTGAGACAGGTCCGGTGAGCTGCGGCGGCTCGACAGGCGGGAGCGGGAATGACAGTGCACGAACAGGCGTCCACGGATCAGTCGGCGAGCGCGCGCACCCCCGCGCCGGCGGTGCGGCACCTGCCCCGCTCGCCCCGTGCCGCCGTCCTGTTCTTGCACGGCGGCAGGTCGGACAGCCGTGCCCCGTCCCGTCCCTGGCACCTCGCGGCCGTACGCATGAAGCCCTTCGTACGCGCCGTCGCCCGTGCGGTACCGGACGCCGACGTCCTGCTGGCGGAGGTGCGTTACCGCGTACGGGGATGGAACGGCGGTGACGCCGACTCCCTGCGGGACGCGCGGCGGGCGCTCGAAGAGCTTCAGCGCCTCGCTCCGGATGTCCCGGTCGTTCTCGTCGGGCACTCGATGGGTGGCCGGGCCGCGCTGCGCGCCGCGGGCGCGGCACAGGTCCGCGGCGTTCTCGCGCTGGCTCCCTGGTGCCCCGAGGGCGAGCCGGTGGCCCAACTGCGGGACAAGGAGGTCGTCGTGCTGCACGGAGACCGCGACCGTGTCACGGACCCCCGCCTGTCCAAGGCGCTCGTGCACCGTGCCCGTGCCGCGGGCGCCCGCGCGGCGTTCGTGGGCATGGCGGGCGGCGACCACGCGATGCTCCGCCACGCCAGGGACTGGCACCGCACCGCGGTCTCCACCGTCCTCGGGATGGTGCCGCCCGCCACCGGGACCACCGGAGCAGGCGGATCCACCGGGGCTATCGGACCTACCGGGGCTACCGGGGCTACCGGGGCTACCGGGGCTACCGGGGTGTCAGGACACTGAACTCGTTGCCGTCGGGGTCGGTCATAGCCACGCCGCCGGGTCCCCCCTGGCCGGTGTCGAAGCGCTTCGCCCCCAGCGAGAGCAGCCGCTCGACCTCCGTCGCCACGTCACTGTGGGCGGTGGGAGCGAGGTCGAAGCGCAGCCGGTCCCTGCCTGTCCTCGGCGCCAGGGGCGGCCCACCCCATGTGATCTTCGGTCCGCCGTGCGGAGAGCGGATCGCGGTCTCCTCATCCTGGTCCCAGACCAGGGGCCAGCCGAGTGCCTTGCTCCAGAAGTAGCCGACCTCCTGCGAGCCGTCGCAGGCCAGCGCTCCGATGAAGCCGCAGTCGGCGAGGAAGTTGTTGCCCGGCTCGATGACGCAGAACTCGTTGCCTTCCGGGTCCGCGAGCACCACATGCTCCTCTTCCGGGAGCTGGCCGATGTCGATGTGCTGTGCGCCGAGTGCCAGCGCCCGCTCCACCGTCCGCCGCTGGTCCTCCAGAGACGTACTCGTCAGATCGAAGTGGATCCGGTTCTGGCCGGCCTTCTGCTCCTGGGACGGCAGGAAACGGAGGCGGAACCCGGTGTCGTCGCTGGGCAGGAGCACGATGCCGTCCTGCGGGTCGTCGACCGTCTCCCAGCCGAGAAAGCGTGACCAGAACCGCGCGAGACTCACCGGTTCGCTCGCGTCGAAGCAGAGCGCGAACAGCTGACAACACGTATCCCGGTCCATGTCCGGTCCCCCTGACTGGCGCTGACGGCGAGGCGCGGTCGGCACCTCGCACGCGAGCCTAGGCGTGCGCCCACCTCACCCGCATCCGGGTTTTCGCCGACGCGCCGCGCACCGGCGCTCAGGGCACGGTCCACCGGGCTCACACCGACGCGTCGGCGTCTGGGTAGGCGTCTGAGTCGGCGTCGGTCGAGTGCAGGGTCCCGTGCTGGGTTGGGTCCGGTCGGGCCGGACACCCACATGGACCGGTTCCCTCGTCAGGCGTCAGGCGTCAGGCGTCAGGCGGGCACGGCCGCGCAGACCGTAACGCTCCACGCGGTCCCTGGCCAGCTGGAGGCGTCCCGCGGACGCGGTGGCACGCCCAGTTGGTGGCGGGACGCTGCCCGCGGGCAGCGGGCGCAAGGGTCGTCGAGACCGCGCCGAGCGAGGTGTTCGCGGCCGAACTCGCGGTGCGGCCGGGCGACGAACTGCGGGTGCGGCCCGGCAGCGGCCCGCAGGCGCGGATGGCGGGGCTGTACCAGGCGGGAGCGGCCACAGCCCGGCCGTCTGGGCGAGCCTGAGCCCGACCTTTGGCACGCCCGACTCCACGGCACGCGGTTCCACGCACTGCTCCGGGCACGCGTCCCCCGCTCGACTCGCCGGTCTCGCCCCCGGCCCCCGATACGGCCAGCCGCAGTATGGGACTTGCCGTCCGAGGCCCGCAATCGTCAGGCAGGGCCTGGGGGGGATGAGGTCCGTGGCCAGTGTGGTCCGGACCGTGGCTACTCGGGGAGTTCGAGCATGGGTTCTCCGCAGGACTGGCACTCGGCGTAGACGTCGAGCTCGTTGAGTATCTCGGCGTACTCGGAATGGCCCTTGAGGGCGGCCACGGCGGCGAGCAGGTAGCGGGTCGAGACCTGGTCGTGCTCCGCCGCGGCCAGTGTCTCGGCCAGCAGACCCAGGGCTTCGGGAAGGGCCTGTCGGTAGGCCTCCGCGATGTCGTCGGGCAGGTCTTCGGGGACCTCCCCGAGATCGCCGGAGCAGATGGCCACGAGGCCGACGACGTACAGGTAGTCGTCGCGCTCGGACCGGGCCGCGGGGAGGCCGCGCGCGAGATTGACGAGGTGGGGCACGGCGGCGTAGGCGGCAGGCCAGGCGGTTCCCTCGGAACACAGGTAGGGCCACAGGTCGGTGAAACACTCCCCGTTCGTGGGGTCCGCCGCCAGCTGCCGCAACTCGTCCGGGACGAAGGGTGCGTCCGGCACACCCCGTCCTTCCGACCAGCCCCGGTGGTCGAGGGCGGGCCAGCGCGGATCGTCCAGTGAGATCATGGGCGAGAGTGTAAACGGGGACCAACTGGCGCCTTACCACGGGCTGTTGCGACCTCTCCTACCACGGGCTGTTGCGACCTTGTGAGGCCGCAGCCCGAGGTGGGGGGGCAAGCTTCCCGCCGGCCGCCCTCGCGGACAGCCGGCGGGTCGCAGAGAGAGGCATCAGGCCGCGGCGGCTGACTTGACCGCGTGGGCGACCTGCGCGCGCAGGTCGACGAACTCGCGCGACTCGCGCAGTTCGTCCGCGTCGACGGCGCCTCGCGGAAGCGTGATCGGCAGGTCCAGCGCGACGGTGCCTGGGCTCTTGGTCAGGACCACGATGCGGGAGCCGAGGAACACCGCCTCGTCCGCGGAGTGGGTGACGAACACCGTGGTCCGTCCCGTCTCGGCCGTCACCTGTCGTACGTCCTCCTGGAGCCGCTCGCGCGTCAGTGCGTCCAGTGCCGCGAACGGCTCGTCGAGCAGGAACAGCGGGTTCTCGGCGGCGAGGGCGCGGGCGATGGCGACACGCTGCTGCTGACCGCCGGATATCTCCCACACGCGCCGCTTCCCTGTCCCTTCGAGGCCGACGCGGGCCAGCAACTCCGCCCGCCGCTCCGGCCATTGGGCGCGTTCGACCCCCGCGTACCGCAGCGCGAGGTCGATGTTGCCCTGCACCGTCCGCCAGGGGAACAGCCGAGGTGTCTGGAACACCACGCCTGCCGTTTCGCCCGGTCGGGGCTCCGCGCCGGAGACGCGCACCGAGCCGTGGGTGGGCTGCTCGAATCCGGCGATCAGCCGCAACAGTGTGCTCTTGCCGCAGCCGGACGCGCCGACGAGGACCAGGAACTCGCCCGCCGGGACGGTCAGGTCGACCGGCCCGACGGCCGTGACGGCCTCGCCGCCCCGGCCGTACCGGTGGGTGACACGGTCGAGCCGGACGGACCCGGCCCGTTCGCCGTCCCGCACCTCCGTCCCTTTGCCGGCTGCCTTGCCAACTCCCTTGCTCACGGTCTCACTTGAGGACATCGGGAAGTCCCTTCAGATAGAAGGCCTTGCGGACGGCGTCCTCGGACGGCGCGGCATCGATCTGCTTCTGGCCGGCCAGGAAGTCAGCGGTGTCGGTGACATAGGTCAGCAGTTTGCCCGGGCTGCCGTCGGTGCCCAGCCAGTCGGCGGAGGCGACCTCGTCCGGGGTGAGGAACACCCCCTGGGCGAGCTGGGCCCTGGCGTCCGCCGCGCTGATGCCCAGCTCGGCGGCGACGGCCTTGACCGAGCCGTCGGGATCGGACTTGAGCAGGCGCAGGGCCTGTGCCTCCACCTTCCGCCAGGTGTCGATCGCCTTCGGGTCCCTGGAGATCAGTTCGTCGGAGACGACGGCCAGGTCGAGGGTGGGCTTGCCCGCCGCGCCGATCTCCTTGCTGCTGGTGAGCTGGGTGCCGGTCTTGCGCAGCTCGTCCAGGGTCGGCAGCCAGACGTAGGCGGCGTCGATGTCACCCCGCTGCCAGGCGGCGATGATCGCCTGCGGTTGCAGATCCACCAGTTTGACGTCGGACGTCTTGAGACCGGCCGTCTCCAGCGCCGCCAGCAGGCTGTAGTGCGAGGTCGAGGCGAAGGGGGTGGCGACCGTCTTCCCCTTGAGACCGGCGACGTCGGATACACCGGCGTCCTTGCGGGCCACCAGGGCCTCGTTCTCGCCCGCCACGTCGAGGACGAACGCGACCTTGTACGGGATCGGTGAACTCCCGGAGATGCCGCGGGCGAACGGGCTTGAGCCCAGCGCGGCGATGTCCAGGGATTTGCCGAGGAAGGCCTGGTTGACGCTGGCGCCGGAGTCGAACTTGATCCAAGTGATCTTGTAGTCCGGCAGCTCCTTCTCCAGCAGCTTCTTGTTCTTCACGAGCAGGTCGCCACTGGGAAAGGCGAAGTAGCCGATGCGCAGCCGCTTGGAACCGCCGGACGAGGATGCCTCGCTGTCCGAGGAGCAGCCGGTGGCTGCCGCGGACACCGCTGCCAGTGCGCCGGCGAGCAGCAGGCGTCGGGAGGGGCCTTGCGGGGTGGAGCGAGACATGGCGGGGCCGTTTCTGTAAGAGGAGGCAGGAGACAGGCGGCAGGAGTCGAAGGGGCCGGGGGCTGTCGGCGGATCTCGGTCCGAAGCTCCCTAGACGTGTCCGCGCCAGGGCACGACAGCGCGCTCCAGCCGGAGCAGCAGTCCGTCGATGACTAGTCCGGAGATCCCGATGGCGATGATGCCGACGAGCACCACCGGGGTGTTGTTGTAGTTGGCGGCGTCCTTGACCATGCCGCCGATACCGGGCAGTCCGTTGACCAGCTCGGCTGCGACGAGGGAGGAGTAGGCGACGCCCACGGCCAGTCGGATGCCGGTCAGTGTCTCCGGCAGGGCGGACGGCACGATGACGTCCTTGACGACGTCCCACCGGGATCCGCCGAGGGCACGGGCCGCCTCGATCAGGCTCTGCGACACGGCGGTCACCGCGGTGGTGGTGGACACCGCCACCGGCGGGAAGGCCGCCACGGCCAGCAGTGTGATCTTGGGTTCCTCGTTGATGCCCAGCCAGATGATGAGCAGCGAGAAGTACGCCAGCGGCGGCAGGGTCCGCAGGAAGGTGATCCAGGGCTCGAAGAGTGAACGGACCCAGCCGACGGTGCCCATGACGAGACCCAGGACCACCCCGAGCGCGATGCCGATACCGGCGCCGAGCGCGATGCGTCGCAGGCTGATGCCGAGGTGCTCGATGAGGGTGGTGCCGTTGTAGCCCCGTACTCCGTCGTGGGTCGTGGACACGTCGATGAACGCGCTCCAGACCTTGGCCGGCGGCGGGACGAGTGTCTCGCTCCAGGTTCCGCTCGCCGCCAGCAGTTGCCACAGGAGGAGGAACAGCAGGAGCGAGCCGAAGGGCAGGGCGATGTGGCGTACGCGGGCTGTGCCGCGGCGACGGCGGCGCACCGGCGGTTCGTCGGGCAGCGGAGTGAGGTCGGTCCGTGGCAGGGAGGGGATGGTGGACATGGGGACGGGGCCTCCATGGGCGCCATGGGCGCAGGAAGATGAGCGGTCGACGCAGGCGGGACCGGGGATGACTCGGAGAACGCACCGAGGTGCGGGAGAACGGACAACCGGGGGCCGCCGCCGGGCACATGGCCGGACGACGGGGCGCGTCAGAAGCGCGAAATCAACAACATGAACAAAATCAACAACATGAACAACACGAAACGGGGCGTCGGCACAGGTCGATGACCAGGCGTCGCACCAGCGGTTCGTGATTCATGGGGCCCATTTGTACAGCAGCCGAGGCACTTCACCAAGAGGTGTCCCAATACCTGGGACCAAGTACCGCCGCGGGTACGGCCGCAGGGCCGTGCGGCAGGTGTGCCGACGTGACAGGTGTGCCGACGTGACAGGTCTGCTGGGGGATGTTTCGACAGTCCCCCTAGCGGGACTGCTCCGGTGAGTGGGACCGGTGACTTCCCGGAGTGTGTCCGAAGGCGCGGCGGAAGACGTCGATGAACGCGCTCGCGGACGACCAGCCGCACCTGTGGGCCACGACCGTCACGGGGGTGTTCTCGGCCAGCATGATCAGCGCGTGATACAGGCGCAGTTGGGTGCGCCACTGCGGGAAGCTCATGCCCAGATCCGCCTTGAAGAGGCGGGAGAGGGTGCGGTCGCCGGACCCTACCTCGCGGCCCAGGGCGGCCAGGGTGCGGCCGTCGGCCGGATCCGCGTGCAGGATCTCGCACACGGCCTTCAACTGAGGGGAGTTCGGGGTCGGCAGATGCAGGGGCTGCTGCACCGAAGCACGTAACTGGTCGAGGAGTACGGCCCGCAGCCGCCCTCGTTCGGGGCTGTCGTCGTGCGGGGCGCGGGTGTAGGCGAGGATCAGTTCCCGCAGGAGGGGGCCGACTGCCAGCACGGTCGGCTCGTCCAGACCGAGCGGGTTGTCGTTCGCGCTCACGCCGACGAGATGCAATTCGAGTTCGCCGTGGGCCTGGTGCGCGTGCACGGTGCCGGCCGGCACCCAGATGGCACGCGTGGCCGGTGCGATCCAGGTGCCGGCACCGGTCGTGACGGCCAGCACTCCCCTGCCCGCGTAGACGATCTGGTGGTCGTCGTGGCGGTGGGCGTCGATGGCGGCTCCCGAGGCCATCGACCGGGTGCGGGTCGGCGCGACAGGTCGGTGGCGGATTTCTGACATCACCCGGCAGGTTATCGGAAGCGCGACACCCGGCCCGGCCATGACGATGAGGACGTGTCAAGAAGAAGAGCCATCACTCTGCTGTCGGTCGGCCACGCCTGTGTGGACATCTACCAGGGCGCGGTCGCGTCCCTCGTCCCCTTCTTCGTCGCCGAGCGCGCGTACGGCTATGCCGCGGTGTCGGGCATCGTACTCGCCGCGTCCATGCTGTCCTCGGTGGCCCAGCCGGTGTTCGGCCTGCTCACGGACCGCTGGGCGATGCCCTGGCTCCTGCCGGTGAGCACAGCCCTCGGCGGTCTTGGTATCGCCCTGAGCGGCCTGAGCGGTTCCTACCCGCTGACGCTGCTGTTCGTGGCGGTGTCCGGCGTCGGGGTCGCCGCCTACCATCCCGAGTCCGCCCGGGTGGCCCGACTCGTCAGCGAGGGCAGTCACAGCGCGATGGGCTGGTTCTCCGTGGGCGGCAACCTCGGCTTCGCCGCCGCGCCGCTCATGGTGACCGCCGTCGTCTCGTCCGGCGGCCTGCGCATGTCACCACTGCTCGTACTGCCGGCCCTCGCGGGCAGCGTGCTGTGCCTGCCCGTCCTGCATGCCCTGCGGAGAACACGCCACGACACCTCGCGCACCGCCGCGACCACGCGGGGTACGGACGTCAACACGCGGGGTACGGACGACAAGGCGTCGTTCCTGAGACTGTCCCTGTCCGTGATCCTCCGGTCCGTCGAGTTCGTCGGTCTGAGCACCTTCATCGCGCTCTACGCCCAGCAGCGCCCGGGAGGCAGCACGGCAGCGGGCACCCTGGCACTGTTCGTGCTGTACCTCGGCGGCGCGGTCGGCTCGGTGGTGGGCGGCAACCTGGCCAACCGCTGGGACCGGGTCGCCGTCGCGCGCTGGGCCTACCTCTCCACGATTCCCGCCCTCGCGGGCACCTTGTTCGTCCCCGGCCCGGCGTTCTACCTGTTCGTGGCACTGACCTCGATCGGCCTGTACGTCCCCTTCTCCCTGCACGTCACCCTCGGCCAGGACTACTTGCCCACACGCGTCGGCACCGCCTCCGGGATCACCCTCGGACTGACCGTCAGCGTCGGCGGGCTGGTCACGCCCCTCATCGGCACCGTCGCCGACGCGACCTCCCTGCGCACCGCCCTGTCACCGCTGATCCTGCTGCCGGCGCTGAGCTGGCTGCTGTTCCGCGGACTACCGGAACCGACGGCACCGACGGCACCGACGCCCTTGGCATCCACCGCGCCGAGCGCCGTCACACAGCGGTTCAGGCGTTGACGTGACGGCGGGCCGGTGTCCCGCGCGGAGCGGCGTGGTGCGCGGCCTCGCCCGCGCCCGTGCCCTGCAGACGGTGCAGCCACAGGGACGTCACAGCCAGCAGACCCATGAACACCAGCATGAAGAGCGCGGACACCCACATCTGCCGGCTCCCTGGATGCTGCCAGCCCACCCAGGCGGCCGACGCCGCCCACAACAGGACGGCGGCCGCGTAGAAGGTGCGCATCCGGTGCAGCTGCCGTACGGCCCTCAGGGGCATGGAGTGATCTTTCTTCGGTGCCATGCCGGGCCGTGTACCCCCGATGCTCCCCGATTCACCGGTCATCGGCCTGGGTTGCCCCGGTTCCCGATCGACCGCCACGACGTTCGAAGTCACGCCGTATTGCCGCGCCTTCGTCCTCGACAAGACCGGACGGATCCGGGAGTTCGAGTACGGCCCTGCAGTGCTCGCACACCGTGGCGTTCGCGGCGGGCCTGCTGCCGCATACCTTGCACCGGCGGTGTGTTTCGCGATCACTGTCGTTCTCCGTCATGACATCTCCTGCTCGCGGTCGGGCCGGTCATCGTGCGGAGGCCGGGTTCCCCGGGAGCGAGCCATGACTCCTCCGAAGCCGTCGCGTCGGACCACTCGGAGACCGCTGTTATGACTGCTCGGCGGACTACTCGGAGATCGCTCCGAGGCCTGCTCGGTGGACTACTTGGTTTCGACCCGACCCAACGGCTTGTCGCCGGTCGTCAGCGCGTCCCGCGTCTCCTGCCACGCGTCGTCAGCGGGGTGGAACCGCGTGCGGAGATAGGCCGCGGTGAGCCGCCCGACCGCGGCGACCCGCTCGGGGTTCTCGTCCGTGGTCTCGGCGACGTCGTACCCGGCGATCCCACCGAGCCCGTGTTCGGCGTCGAACAGGGTGAGCAGGGCCTTGGGTCCGGGTGCGAGGGTGTACGGGTCCGCGTGCCAGTCCGGCCCCATGTCCGTGAAGTGCCGCGAGTCGTCCTTGTCCCCGGCGACGACCAGCGTGGGCGTGGTCATCGTGGAAAAGTCGACGACCTTGAAGAACGGGATCCTCTCGGCCATGGGGCCGTTCAGCACGTCACCGCCCCTGCCGGGGGCGGCCAGCAGCACACCCGCCTTGATACGGGGTTCGGCGAGGTCCACTTCCTCACCGCTGTCGGGGTCGGTGACGCGGGCCCCCAGCAGGAGACCGGCGGTGAAGCCGCCCAGCGAGTGACCCGCGACCGCGACCTTCTCGTGGTCGATCCGCCCCGCGAGCCGCGGAACGGCGGCCTCGATCGCATCGAGCCGGTCGAGGACGTGCGTCATGTCCTCGGCACGCGAGCGCCAGAAGAAGGGTCCGCCGGGGGCGCCGGCGAGCACCTCGCTCAGCGTCCTGGAGCTGAGGTGGGTCGGCTGGACGACCACGAACCCGTGCGCCGCCCAGAAGTCGGCGAGCGGCGCGTAGCCGTGCAGCGAGGAGAGGTGGTTCGACCCGCCGTGACCGTGGGAGAGGAGGATCACCGGCAGCTCGGTTCCGGTCGCCGGCGCGGAGACACGCACGTGCAGGTCCACGGGCCGTCCGGGCACGGACAGCACCACCGGGCCGTACGAGAGGACGGGCACGGGCGAGCCGAGGCCACCGCCTGCGTCGGTGTCGGTACCTGCGTCGGTGTCGGTGTCGGTGTACGCACTCAAGATGAGCGGTTCCCTTCTGGTCGGGTGGTCAGGTACGTCCGCTCTCGGCTAACCTGAACCGGAACGTTGCTCCGCATAGTATTCGGAACAGCGCTCCGCTTTGTCAACCGCAGCCGGAAGGAAGCCTGGTGTCGACCGACAACCCCACCGGGAAGGCGGCGGCCCGCAACAAACGGGCCGACGCGGTGCGCAACCAGCAGACGCTGCTCGCCGCCGCCGCCGAGGTCTTCGTCACCTCGGGCGTCGACGCGCCGATCCGCCAGATCGCGGCCAGGGCGGGTGTCGGGATGGGGACGATCTACCGCCACTTCCCCACCCGCGCGGATCTCGTCGCCGCCGTCTACCGCCACCAGATCGAGGCGTGCGCGGAGGCCGGCCCGCGACTGCTGGCCGAGGCCGACACACCGTTGGACGCCCTCCGTCAGTGGATCGACCTCTTCGTCGACTTCCTGGTCACCAAGCACGGACTCGCCGACGCCCTCCAGTCGGACAGCAGCCGCTTCACCGCGCTGCACACCTACTTCCTCGACCGCCTGGGACCCGTCTGCACGGAACTGCTCACGGCCGCGGTCGACTCCGGGGACATCAGGCCCGGCACACAGCCCTACGAGCTGATGCGCGGCATCGGCAACCTCTGCATCGGACGGGACAGCGACCCGCGCTACGACCCACGGCGACTGATCGAGCTGCTCCTCCTGGGACTGCGGCAACCTCGGCAGACCTGAGCCGAACGGCCCCGCACCAGCACCCGGGTCGAAAGTACGTCACGGCAATCTCCCAAGGCTGTCGAGAAACCCCAAATGCCCCTGGACACAACGGAGTTGGGCCCTCACCATGGTGCGCACATCATGGGTCGGCGGTGTGCTGACGACCGCCGGGGCGAGCCGGGGGTGGCCATGGGATACGAACGATTGCCGCGCGAGTACCGGATGAGACGGTCCCGGCAGCACGCCTTTCTCTGGGTGATCGCCATCGCCACACTGAGCCTGGTGCTGCCCCTGTGGACTGCCGACGACCTGCCCGCCTCGTTCCGGTACCCCTTCCTCGCGGCATGGGTGGCCCTCATGGGGTGGCTCTTCTACGCCACCCTGCGCTGCCGGACCGCCGTGGACATCAAGGCGATCCATGTGCGCGGCATGGCCAAGCGCCGACGGCTCGCCTGGGAGGACATCCAAGACATCAGGGCGGAGCGCAATCCGGCCTCGGCGGTGCAGAGCGGCGCGGCCGACGTCCTGGTGCACGCCTACGGCAGGGACGGCAGCAAGGTGCTGCTGCCGTTCGTCGACGACCTTCATGTGAACGTCGAACGCGAACTGGAACTGCTGATCGGCGCGTGGGAGGAGTTGCGCGGCGAGGACTGGGCCCCGGATCCGCAGGCCGCCTTCCTCATCGACCGGCGCGATGCCCGCCAGGCGGCCTTCATGATGGGATTCGCCGCCGTGATGCTCGCGGCCCTCCCGCTGACCGTACTGATGCTGCTGCCCCTCTTCGTCGACCTGCCGGAGTGGCTGGCGTCGGCCCTGACACCGTTCCTGGTCATAGGAGTGGGAGCGCCCCTGGTCTTCGTGCTCGCCGCGACAGCCTCGTACCGCAGCCGTCGGAGCGGCAGCAGCGGCTGAGGGGAATCAGCCATCGGGAGGCCGGGAGCCGATCGGTGCGTGCGGCCGCAGCAGCACCGGCCGACCGGCCAGTCGGCCTCAGGGCGACACCGAGGACCGGCATGGCGAGCGGATGCTGCTTGCGGCGATCGTTCTGGGCCATGTTGTCGTCGGTGGCCCGGTAGTAGTCGAAGCCGACCCGCAGTGCTTCGGGGTCGCGGGCGGTGGTCTCGACGTAGAAGTCGACCGCCGAGTCCGGCAGCGGTCGCACGGCCTTGTGGCGGAACCGGTCCTCGTAATAGATGTGTTCACGGCCGCGGACGAGTTGTTCGTCGACGGATCGTCTGCGGTTGAAGGCGAAGTGCCACAGCATGTCGTTCTGCGCCTGCGGACCGAAGACGGTTAAGGCGGGCGCGAGACCAGGGATGGTGGCGTCGATCAGGGCCAGGCGGTCGACCGAGGCGCCGTGGTCCGAGGCGAGGGCGTAGCCGATCCACATGCCGACGTCGTGTCCGGCCATGGCGAAGCGTTCATGGCCGAGCATCCGCATGAGCGCGACGAGTTCGGCGGCCACGGTGCCGGTGTCGTATCCCCCGTGGGGCTTGTCGGACCGTCCGACGCCGCGCGGGTCGACCGCGACGACTCGGAAGTGTTCCGCCAGACGCGGCATGACGAAGCGCCACACGTACCAGTTCTGTGGCCAGCCTCCGACGAGGAGGAGGAGGAGGAGGAGGGGTTGTCCGGTGCCCCCTGGACGGTGTGCAGTGCGACCTCGCCGACGCACACGAGGGAGCTCTCGAAGACCTCGGTGATGCCGTCGGGCAGCCACGGGACTCCGCTCACGGTGCCGCATCCGGCTCGGCAACGAGTCTCTCGCGTTCCGCCTCGTCGCCACGCTCGGGGAGCGGCGGGCCGAGCCGCTGGAGCGGATCACGACACCGGAGCAGTTGCGGGCGCGGTTCACGGCCGACGAACTCGGCGACACGGACATGCCCGTCTCCAACGCACTCCTGCGGGACGCCCGCGAACTGCGCGAGGCCATTCACCGGGTCGGCGGCGCCGTCGCCTCGGGCGGCGCACCGGATCCGGCGGACGAGGAACTGCTCAACCGCTGGACCGCGCGTCACCGGGCACGGCTCGCACTCACCGGCGGACAGGCGCAGTGGCATCTCCCTGACACCGACCGCGCGCGCCGTCGTCGCACTGGACGCCGTCGCACTGGACGCCGTCGCAACGCTCGGCGGCCACCGCGACGGCGTGATCAAGCGGTGCGAGCAGCCCACCTGCGGAGGGCTCTTCATGGACACCAGCCGCGGCGGACGACGCCGGTGGTGCTCCATGGCAACCCGCGGAAACAAGATGAAGAAGGCCAACCTCAAGGCGGCGCGCGCCGGGGCCGGGGCCGGGCGCTGGACCGGCGTCCGTTTTCCGGAACGGCGGCACTTTCGCCGCGCATGGCGCGCCGGCCCGTACACCTCCTGTACGACCCCTGCCGCACAGGTCCGGCCGGACCAGCCATCCGCTCGCCCGGCCGGCCGGCGCGATCAGCTTGCCGCAGGCATCGGGAAGAGCAGGCAGCTGCTGGTGGCGTGGGCGAGCAACCGATCGGCGGAGTCGAGGAGTTGGGCCTGCGCGAGGGCGGTTCTGCGACCGCTGTTCAGGAGGGTGCCGACAGCGCGGACCTTGCCCGTGTCCACGGTGATCGGGCGCAGGAACTTCAAGGAGAGGTCGAGCGAGGTGTACGCCATGCCCTGGGGCAGCACCGACTGGACGGCGCAGCCGGCCGCCGAGTCGAGCAGCGTGGCGAAGACGCCGCCATGGACGCTTCCGATCGGGTTGTAGTGCTCCTCGCCCGGAGCCAGGACGAAGACGGCCCGTCCGTGCTCGACCTCCTCCAAGGTGAAGCCCAGGGCGGCGGAGACGGGCGGGGCGGGAAGGCGTCCGGCGACGATGTCGCGCAGGAAGTCCAGGCCGGCGGCCTTGCCCACGGCGCCCGCCGAAACGGCCGGATCCTCCCAGGTGAACGTTCGCGATCTGTCCATGACCCCTTCTTCACCAGTCATTTCACCAGCTGACTATTTTTATCGAAGCTAGCCAGTCCGCCCTCTGGCTGTCAATGGTGAAGCTGGCCTAGTGTCGTCTCATGGAGTGGGTCGAGGTCAGTACCGAGAACTGCACGGTCCAGCGAACGCTGGATGTGGTCGGCGAGAAATGGTCGCTTCTCGTGCTCCGGGACGCCATGAACGGAGTCCGGCGCTTCGACGACTTCCGGCGGCACATCGGACTCTCGGACGCGGTGCTCGCGGACCGGCTGCGCAAGTTGGTCGGAGCGGGGATCCTGGACACCGTTCCCTACCAGGAGTCCGGCCGGCGCACCCGGCACGAGTACCGGCTCACGAAGAAGGGCTGGGACCTGTGGCCCGTGATGCTCGCCCTCAAGGGATGGGGAGACCGGTACACCGCCGACCCGGAGGGGCCACCGCTCGACGTCTTCCACGCGGACTGCGGCGAACCCGTACAGGCGGTCGTCACCTGCACCCACAGCCACGGCCCCCTGCGCCCCCAGGAGGCACGCACCCGCCCCGGGCCCTCCGCTCGGCCCTACGCGTAGGCCTTGTGCGTCGCTGCGCCGGACATCGGCCCGGCGCTCCACGACAACACC
Organism: Streptomyces sp. NPDC017991; assembly: GCF_044328075.1. Classification (NCBI taxonomy): domain Bacteria; kingdom Bacillati; phylum Actinomycetota; class Actinomycetes; order Kitasatosporales; family Streptomycetaceae; genus Streptomyces; species Streptomyces sp. NPDC017991. Next base: position 434,912 of record NZ_JBIRGP010000001.1, read on the forward strand.
CGACGCCTCGGCTCGCTGTGGGCGAACTGGCTGGCCCTGCTCGGTGTCCGCACGGCCGGTGAGGTCACGGTCGGAGTCCGACCCCCACCGCAGGACACATGGCCGTGGCGGCCACGCGGGCTCTCGTCACTTCCTCGTCATTTCCTCGTCACTGGCCGCGCCAGATGTTGTCGAAGGCCGCGTTTTCGATGCTCCGGCGCTGCCGTACGGCCTCCAGTTCCCGCACCGCGTCGTTGACCGCGGCCAGTACGGTCACCACCCTGTCGTCGACGAGGGTCGCGGCCTCTTCCGCCGGCTCCTCGTGGACGCCCACAGCCGCCGCGAGGAAGGCGAGAACGGGCTCGCCGGACGTCCAGCGGTCGGCCGCCCGGCGACGGGCCGGTGAGTCGGTCAACGTCGCCGCGTCACTCCGGAACGGGATCCACTGGTGGCGCGGGCGGGTGGTCCCCCCTTCCGCGCTCAGGGCGTCGAGATAGGCCGAGGACAGACCACGGCCCCGGCGCCACAGCCAGTCCTCGACGGTCTCGTACGGCGCCTCGCGGGTGAGCGCCGAGGCGGCCTCGCTCAGCAGGCGATCCTCAAGGGGCCCCTGCGGGCCGGGCACGATGCGGTCGTCGTCCAGAGTGAGGGCCTGGGCCTCGCCGAGATCGATCAGCTCGGCCCCCGCGAGGGCAAGCGACAGGTCACCCTGCCCGACGGGACCGCTGGACGCCACGTCCATGGTGATGATCAACAGGTCGCGCGGTGTGGTCATGACGAGCTCCATGTCAGAGGCATCTGTGTCAGAGGTACGGGTGTCGGAGGAATCGGTGCCGCAGGTATCGGTGCCAGGGGCATCGGTCCCGACGTCACTGTAGGCTCCCGCCGCTGGTAGGCGTGGCCTCTCACCCACGTGGCATGACGCACAGGGAGCTGCGCCGGCTGCGGTACTTCGTCGCGGTCGCCGAAGAGCTGAACTGGCCGCCCGGATCGCCGACGGCAGCCTGGACCTCGCCGTCTGCTGGGTCAGGACCGAGGACCTGGAACGACGCGGCCTGCGCGCCCGGCCCATCGGCGCCGACCGGCTCTACGCCGAGCTGCTGGCACGGGACACCGGGGTCCGTACGGTACGCGTCACCGACGGCGGGATCACCGGCCCCGCGTTCTTCGACCATGTCCGCCGCAGCCGCCGCCCGGTCTTCAACTCGCCCAGGAGCAGACCACTCCCCTGCCGCCCGACCTGGTCCGACGCCCGGTCGTCGCACCCGGGATCCATTGGGGTAGGTCGCCTCACAAGGGGAGTCAAAGGTCGACGGGGCCCTGGCCAGGACCGGTTCTCTAGCGGTTGATAGGCGCAGGTCGAGAAACGTTCCAAATCTTTCAGCCCAGTTGAGTCGCTTGCTGCCGACCAGAAGCTGTCGATCCGTCGCTGTCGATCAGCCGCGTCGATCAGTCACCGTCGGCCAGCAGAAGCCTGGCGGCCACCGCCGCCCCGTCGGTGCGGATCGTACCGGCCACGGCGGTGGCCCGTACGCGCGTCTCGGGAGTTAGGGCCGTCCTGAGAGCGACCGACAGGGAGTCGACGGTCGGAGCAGGACCGTCGTGGGCCGCACCGATCCCCAACTCGGCCGCACGGGCGGCGAAATAAGGCTGGTCGCCGCCCTGGGGCACCACCACCTGAGGTGCGCCGGCCCAGGCGGCCGTCGTGGTCGTCCCCGCACCGCCGTGGTGGACGACGGCGGCCGCCCTGCCGAACAGTGCCTGATGGTTGGTCTCACCGACGACGAAACAGTCGTCGGGGCCGTCGACCGGGGCCAGTCCGGCCCAGCCGTGGGAGACGATCACGCGACGGCCCTGCGCACGGACCGCTTCGACGGTCACCCGCGCCACCTCCTCCGGATCGCCCATGGGAACGCTGCCTAAGCCCACGTACACCGGCGGTGTGCCGGCGTCCAGGAACGCCGACAGCGGGGTGGGCAGCGGGCGTTCGTCCGGCACGAGCCATGCGCCGGTCTGCACCACTTCCAGGTCCGACGGCTGCGGCCACGGGGCCAGAACCGGATCGGAGGCCAGCCACGGGCGGCCGGTGAAGACATGATCACGGACGTTGCCGACCGGTGGCAGACCTATCGACACGCGGTGGGTGTTGACCGCGTCGCCGAACACGGCTTGCGCGTCACGGGCGTCCTGGTCCCAGAGCGCCTGGTTGTCGGTCACGTCCGCCGACAGCGGCTTCCCCGGCCGCGGGATCGGCCGGTGGTGGGGTGACGGCAGGCTCACCGGCTGGTAACTCGCGTACACATAGCGGATGCCCCGCTTCTCGGCGGCCGACTTCACGCCCGCCACGGCCGGTACGAGGCCGGTCGCCATCAGCACATCGGCCCCCGCGCCGGCCGCCATGACGTTGTCGTGGAAGGCGGCGACCAACTCGGCCGCGCGCTTGGGGACTCCCCCGGCCGTGGGCGGTGTCCTGCCGGTCACCAACCGGCGCACCGACTGCCCGGTCGGCACCATGTCCACCCCGACCCCGGCCAGCCGCTCCGCGAACTCCTCGTCGGGCGGCGCGCACACGCGCACCTCCGCACCGAGTCCCAGCAGTTCCACCGCTAGTGCGACGAGCGGTTCGACCCCGCCGCGCGAATCGTAGGCCGCCAACACCACACGCATTCCGTACCCCTGCCTCAACGGTGCCTTCAGCCCCTGATTACTCACGAGTGTTGTGTCACACCTGTGTGCGACTATCACCACAACGACCGAGAACCCAGGGGGGTTTCATGTTGGACGGCAACTTCAGCCTGCCCGCGAGACAGGGCCGGGCGGCTGTGGCACCGGCCGTGTTCGCCGCTCTCGTCGCACTGTTCGCCTCACTGTTGATCCTGCCCGGGGCGAGCCCCGCTGCGGCCTCGGACGCGGTGGCCGCCGACGAGGAGTGCGCGCCGCTCGCGCTCGCGCCCTTCGGCGATCCGGGCAGTGCCGTCGGCAGGGCGACCGTCGCACCCGACTCAAGCGTCTGTTACACCGTCAGCGTCGAAGCCGCGGGGCTCTATCTCGCACCGGCGCTGGATGCCAACGGCAACAAGATGACCAGGGAACTGCTCGCAGCCGACGGCGGCAAGGTGGACTGCTACGGCGACACGTACACCACGAACGACATGTGCGCGGTGCCCGCGGCCGGCACCTACACGCTGAAGGTGTTCAACACCGGCTGGGAGGACGAGAACACCTCGGTCACCCTGGTACCGCTCGGCTCGACCCGGGGCTGCGCGGACAAGGTCGGGACCAACTGGGACCAGCCGGAAGCCGGCCGTACGACCGTGAGCCCGGTCGAGGTCGACTGCCAGCCCTTCGAGGGGAAGCGCGGCGACCGCGTGCGGCTCACGCACGGCTCCAGGTCGTCCGGCGAATCGCTCGCCTGGATCACCGATGACACCGGCGCCCGTATCTGCGAGCGCTTCCCCGAGGACAACGAGGACAGCTGCGTCCTTCCCGGCGACGGTCCCTACCGGGCCATCTCCACCGTCCGGTACACCGAGAGCGGCTTCCCCGCGCAGTACGCGGTGAAGGTGCGCCGACTCAGCGACCCGCAGGGCTGCACCACGGCCCCGGTCCGCCCCTACGGCCCGCTGGAGCAGCAGGACTTCGTCGTCAACCCGTGCTTCACGTTCACGGCCGGCGCGGCAGGCCCGTACACCGTGCACTCCGTGGACGAGGACCGTGAGGTCGGCGTGGCCCGGGTGTACGACGCGGCCGGGCTGAGTGTGTGCCGCTACGAGGCCGACCCGTGCACGGTCAAAGCGGCGGGTACCTACACGGCCGTCCTCGACGGCACCTATCCCTTCCGTGACACCCGCGCCGATCTGATCGTCCTCGACCGGGCTTCCGGCGCCGGTTGCCTGGCAGCCGAATCAGGTCTGTACAAGGGCGAGTTGACGTCGGCAGGACAGTACGACTGTCTGACGCTGGACGCTCCGCAGGGTGCCAGGATCGCCGCGCTGACCGCGCTCTCCGCCCCCGGCGTGGACGCCGACGTGGAGGTGCTCGACCGGGACGGCAAGATCCAGTGCGGCGCGGCCGATCTGGCCGGCGGCACCTGCGCGCTGACCGGTGCGGCTCCCTACCGGGCGCTCATGCACACCACGGACAGCGGTGACGGCGCGACGGGCCCGTACTCGGTGGCGTTCCACCGCACCGACGCGGCGAACGACTGCCGCGTGCTGCCCGCGGGCAGCTTCGCCGCAGACGGCGCCAAGGTCACGCTCGACACCGGCGACGGTGTCTTCTCGCACTGCCTGAGTGTTCCGGCGGGTGCGCACACGAAGTCCGAGCTCTTCCACCTGACCGCCGCCCCGGGTGGTGTGGCGGCGAAGTTCTCGGTACTGGACGACACCGGCAAGAAGGTCTGCGACCGCACTGCCACCACCGACGGCTGGACGCTCTGCCCGCTGACCCCCGGGGCGGCGCACACCGTGCTCGTCACCGGCCGCGACCAGGCCGCCACCTACACGCTGGCCAGGCGTGATGTCACCTCGACCGCCTCCTCGGCGGGTTGCGTGCAGTCCGGCGCCTCGAAGGTCGGCGGCCCGTCCGTACTTGGTTCCTACGGCGCCCCCGGCACCCTGAACTGCCACCAGATCACCACCGACGCGGCCACCGATGTCCTGCACCTCGACGTACGGGACGCGCTGGGCACCGCCAACATCGTCGTCCTCGGCGGTGACGGCACCGCCGAGTGCTCGTTCCGCAACCGCTCCTGCGCGGCCACCGGCTCCACCACCCACCAGGTCGTGGTGCAGACTCCGGCCACACTGAAGGCGGCACCGGAGTACCACCTGGACGCCCTGCGCATCGCGACCGCGGAAGGCCCGGCCGCGGAGTGCACCAAGGTGCCGTCCGTGTCGTACGGCTACGGGCCGATCACCGGCACGCTCGACGAGTCGCACTCCGCGGTGTGCGCGGCCCTGCCCACCGGCGGATTCGACCGCTTCAACGCCGAGATCACGGACACCACCGGCGCCACCGCCACCGCGGTGCCGGCTCTGTACAACAGCGCCTGGAGCAACGGCTGTACGCCGACGTCCTCCGGCACTCCGTGCTCGGTGGGCGGTTCGTCCTCGGCCGCCAGTCCGACCGTGTTCGTGCTCGGCCTGCCGGAGAAGGCGTCCAGCACCGCCTACAGCGCAAAGCTGGTCTGTTCCTCCACGCCGTGCGGCACGGACCAGGTGAGCGTCACCGGGGTCGCCCCGGACACCGGGGCCGTCGGCGGCAAGGTCACGCTCACGGTGACCGGCACCGCGCTGCCCGCAAGTGCCACCGTACGGCTGAGCCGGAGCGGCAAGACCCTCACCGCCACGACGCAGTCGGTCTCCGCCGACAACCGGACACTCACCGCCACCCTCGACCTGACCGGTGCCGCGACCGGCACCTGGAACGTCAGTGTGTTCGCCGGCTGCTGCGAGTACCAGCGCGGCACGTTCACCGTCACGGCGGCCGCGAAGTGATCCGGCACGGCTGACGGGAAGGCCGGCGGGAGGAGGGGGTGGCGACGGCGCCACCCCCTCCTCCTGTTCAGGCCACCGGCTGTCACCCTGGCCGCGCCTGCCTGCCTGCCTGCCTGTCAAGCGGGTCATGCCCTGCGTTGGGGCAGACGGCCCGGTCCTGGACCTGGCCGCCGAGGAGCGCGCGCATGGTCAGCGTCGCGTCTCCCGCGTCCGGGGGCCGGTCATTTGACGAAGTCGGGCGGGGTGGTGTCGACGAGTCGCGGATCCGGCTTGCCGCCCGCCATGGACAGGACTCCCCTGACGATGCGGGCGAGCTTCAGCAGACCGCTCGGCTTGCGCTTGTCGACGCCCGCCACCAGCTGTTTGAGGATGGTCAGCTGGTCGAAGTAGATACGCTCGGTGACGAGGTTCTCTTTCTCGTCGAAGACGAAGAACGCGTTCATGCGCGTACGGTGCCGGCCTCCTGTGGGCGGGATTTGGCCCAGGGGGCCGAGGTGTGTGCCCAGCAGCCAGAACTCGACGATGACGGCGTCGACGCTGTGGCGGAACGCGATGATCTCGTGCCGCTGGTCGGGGAAGGCTATGCGTGTGTCGTCGTAGTAGGCGCGCACGTCCGAGTCGCCGTCGTGCACCTTCATCTGCGCGATGAGTTCGTAGTGCGGGTGCGGGAAGGTGGACAGGGTGGCGTCCCAGTCCTGGGCCACCTCGTCGCGGAAGTGGTCGAGGACGAGTGTCTCCCGGGCGCGAAGCACGGACTCGTCGGGCAGCACGAAGCGGTTCATGGTCGGGCTCGCTAACGGGTGTAGGCCGGGGGGGGTAGGTGGGGGCGTGCGTGGTCTTGATGGTGTCGGCGCTCGGGACGGCCTCGTGCTCCCACTCGCGGCGGGGCGGCGTCACGGCCTCGACGGCTCCGGGACGGGTCGTGGTCAGGCGCTGCCGGCTGGTGCTCATCATGCTCCGGGTCGGGTCCGAGGACAGACATGATCACAGGTCGTCGGCCGCGGCGCAGCTTCGCACAGCACTATCGCGCCACGCACCGACCACACAGAGGGCGCTTTGCGCACATGTGCCGCGGAAAGCGTTTTCCCTCCACCGAAGCCACGCGATTCATCCTTCTCAGGTGCCCTCCCAGGGAACTACTCCCGCGCGCCCGGCGTCAAACGTATCGGGCTTGCCACCCCAGCACTTTGCTTGACATTTCGCCGAGAACCGAGCATGCCTCGCATTCACCCTTCGGCACCGTGTGCCGAATGCCCGTCGAGCCGCTGACCATTTGGGGACTATTCGCAGTGACCACCGTAATCGTGCAGCTTTCCGACGCCGTCGTCCGCCACTCCGACGCCCCCAGGCCCGAGCCGCGTCTGGTGCGGCTGAGCCCTGGCCAGAGCGCCGAGTTCGGGCGGGGGAAGCCCGGGACACCGCTGCCCATACCCTTGCGTGACCCCGCGGTGTCGCGTTGCGCCGGACAGGTCACCGCCGTGGAGGACTACTGGCGCCTTTCCAATTACAGCGCCGAGGCGACGTACGTCGTGGAGAACCTGGAAGGCGCGGGGGAACACATCCGTGTCGCACCGGGACGGATTGGTGCACCCGTCCCGTTCGAGCTGTCCCGGGTAATTCTGCCCGCAGCTGAAAGCCCCATGGAATTCAAGGTGTTCGCACCCCAGCACGCGTATACGGAAGCAGGGTGCGACAGCTCCGCCGGGGAACCGACCACGAGCCCCTTCTCGCTGAACCCCACGTCCAAGTATTTCCTGGTTCTGCTGGCTCTGTGCGAACCTCGGCTGCGGTCCCCTTCGAGCGCCGCCGTCCCGGGGGTGGGGGAGGTTCTCGACCGGCTGCGACCGCTGCCGAGTTGCCACGATCTGACCCGGTCCGCGCTCAATTACCACATCGACTATCTCGCCGACACGAAGCTGCGGCTGCGGGAGGGCCCGGGAGGCTCGCACGGCGAGGCGGGAGGCAAACGCGAACGGCTGGTCAGCCTCGCACTGCGGTTCAATCTGGTCCGTGAAGAGCACTTGGCTCTGCTCCCCCCAGCCGTCAGACGCTGATCCGAAAGGCCCACCCAGGATGAACCACTCGCACACCACTCCCCCGCTCGACCCCGCGCCGGGCTACCGGATCTCGGACTGGGAGATCACGGGCCTGATCGGCTCGGGCAGTTGGGGCAGCGTGTACGCCGCGGAGAAGGTCGTCGACAGTGCCGCGGGCGGCTCGGCCGTCGCCATCAAGCTTCTGCGCACCGACCTGCTGACCCCGGGACAGCGTGCGTCGATGGAGGAACTGGCCCACAAAGAGGCACAGTTCAGCACGGAGGCGGACCACCCCCACCTCGTGCGCACCCATGCGGTCGTGATCCTGAGGGACCCCGAACGGCCCGAACTGGACGGCATGACGGCCCTGGTGATGGACCGGGCGGAACGGAGCCTCCAGGATCTGCTGGCGGCCGGCGGAACCGGGCGCCCGCTGCCGGAGGCCGAGCGGATCCTCAGCGGGGTGGCTTCCGGACTGGCACACATGCACACGCACGGCTGGATCCACGCGGACCTCAAGCCCGCGAACATCCTCCTCGGTCCCGAACAGGCCGTGTGGCTCGCGGACTTCGGGCTCACCGTGGAGCTGGAGGGCACGCACGCGTACGTTCCGCCGCTGGGGTCGCTCGACCACGTGCCCCCGGAGTGGTGGTCGGAGCGCACCGGCGTCCACGGCACGACCGTACGCAAGACGGCGGACATCTGGGCGTTCGGTGTGCTGGCGCACCAGGTACTGACGGGTGGCCTGCATCCGTTCCCGGGCGGGACGGCCCGGGCTCGCTCGCTGGCCGCCCAGGCCTATGCCAACGGTTCGGCCCCGCTCCGCCTGGACGACTCCCTTGAGCCGGAGTGGCGCAAGCTGATCATGGAATGTCTGGCTCCCGATCACGCCTCACGAGCGTCCTTGGACGCGGCCGAACTGTCGCGCCGGGTAGGGGCGTTGCACATCGAACGCCTCCCCCGACCCGTGTACCGGCGTCCGGTGGTCCTGCTGGCCGCCGGTCTCACCGCGTGTGCCGCCGTCGCCGGCACCTTAGTGGCCTTCGTACCCTCCGACGGCGAGGACGCCCCGGAGAAGTCGAAGTCCTCGGCGACCGCGACCGCGCTCGCCGACACCGCGCTGCCCGGAGCCATCCCCGCCGACTCCGATGTGCCGGTCCCGCTGCGGCGGATCATCACCGACGCCGCGAAGCGGTGCACCGACGCGGAGGTCACTCCGGCGTTGCTCGCCGCGATGCTCAAGGCCGAGAGCGGTTTCGACGCGAAGGCGTCCCGGCCCGCCACCGGCGAGCACGGCATCGCCATGTGGACGCCCGCGGTGTTCAAGGCATGGGCGGTGGACGGTGACCGCGACGGGGACAAGGACTACATGTCACCTGCCGACGCCATCGGGACGATGTCCGTGTTCACCTGCTGGCTCGACCAGCGCTTCAAACAGAACGACCTGCGGAAGAACCTGCCCGGGCTGATAGCGGCCGGTTACCGCACGAGTGACCGGACCGTCATCGAGGCCGGTGGTGTACCGAAGGCCGTGCAGCCTTACGTGGACGAAGTCCTCGCCAACCTCAAGGAGTACACGGCCTGACACAGCGGGACCAGGGCCGCCCCTGACATGCGTCAGGAGCGGTCCCGGCCGCCCCCGCATAGCGTCGCGGATCAGTCCGTCACCGTACGCAACAGGGGGCATCTGATCATGCGGCACTTCTCATCCCTCCGCAGCGGGCCGGGAGCGGCCGTCCGCAGCGGGCCGAAGGCGGCGCGGCGGGCACTGCTCTCGGTGAGCGCCCTGCTGCTGTGTCTGGCGACAGCGGCCACGACCGCGTCCGCCGCTCCTGCCGCGCCGGGGGGCGCGACAGCCGGCGGCGGGGGCACGGCGTCCCCCGCGACCGCCCAGGTGGAGGTCCCGGCCGACGTCACCGCCGGTGTCGCGGTCTACGACCGGCAGACAGGGACGTTCACCGAACAGCTGAACACGAGCATGCAGTTCCGCTCGGCATCGATCGTCAAGCTGCTGCTGGTGCTCGACTTCCTGCGGGACCGCGGTCCGAACTACACGATCCCGGCGGCCGACCGCGCCCTGCTGGAGCCGATGCTCCGCAGCAGCTACGACGACGCGGCCGATCACTACTGGGAGGTCAACGGCGGCCCGGCGATCATCGAGCGCATGAAGAAGGACCTCGTTCTGAGCGACACGGCCGGTCCGCCCGCCGGATACGAGGGCTACTGGGGGTACACCGCCCTCTCGGCCCGGGACACGGTCAAGATCTACCGCTACATCCTGGAACAGGCCCCGGCGCCCGTACGGGAGTTCATCATGTCCAACCTGCGGCAGTCGACGCGCTGCGCCTCGGACTCCTTCGACCAGCACTTCGGCATTCCCGGCGCCTTCGACCGGCCCTGGGCCGTCAAACAGGGCTGGTCGGGCGAGTACGAGGACGGCACCTGCGGCCCCGGCGGCGCGAGGAACGCGGCATCGGCGTCGCAGTCCGCGGGCCGGGAAGCCACCGGAGTGACGTCCGCGGGTGCGAAGTCCGCGGCGGCGGTGAACCTGTCGCGGCCGGCCCTGCACACCACCGGTACGGTCGGCGCGGGTGACCGGACCATCGTCGCCGTCCTCACCCTGCACCCGCTCGGCACCACCTACGGCAAGGCCTACACCGACATCGGCAGGCTGACCCGCGGTCTCGACGTGCCGGGCGCGACCAGGCCGGCCGGGAAGTGGTACGGCACCTGGGGCGAGCAGGTCCACGTCCGGGCGGCGGCGACCACCGAGTCGGGCTCCATGACACGTCTGCCCGCCGGTGCGGAGGTCCTGATCAGCTGCCAGAAGCAGGGCCAGACCGTCTCCGTGCCGCCGTACACCAACAACTGGTGGGCGTACCTGCCCCAGTACGGCGGCTACATGTCCAACATCTATGTCAGCGCTCCGGACAACAAGCTGCCCGACGTGCCGGTCTGCGCCTCCTGACCTTCGGCGGGAACAGGACAGCATCTGCTTGGTCAGCGCCGTGGGGGCCACCGCTCGAACGCGGTGACCCCCACGGCTCGTTCGCGGGCCGGTCGGCAGTCGGGGACTTTGAACACTCACAGTACAAAGTATGGACATGCCAAGTGAAAGCCCCGTAGGTTGGCGGCGCATCGCAGCCACACCAGAGAAGACCGGAACGCAATCCGGCACGGTCCGGTCCCGCTTCATGGAGGACCGTTGTCCAACCATCAGTTCCTGCGTGCCCGAAGACTTCTCACCTCCCTACTGACCGGGGCCGTCCTGACCGGCGGCCTCCTGGCCGCACCAGCGTCCTCGGCGGCAACCGACGCCGCCACCGACGCCGCCGCGGCCGTCCCGCCCCAGGAGCCCGGGGTCACCCTGCGCGTGTTCGACGTGCAGACGCCCCTGAGCAAGCTGTGCACCCTCAAACCCGGGCAGACCCCCAACCACGACGCGCTCAAGTCGACGGTGGACTGGTCGACGACCGATGACTTCGGCGGCTTCTCCGACCGGTTCGTCTCGGAGGTGACCGGCTATCTGGTCGCGCCGAGCGACGGTACCTACGGCCTGCGCCTCACCAGCGACGACGGCTCCCGGCTGAGCATCGACGGCGCCACCGTCATCGACCACGACGGACTCCACGGCGCGGAGCCGAAGGACACCTCCGTCCAGCTCACCGCGGGCTCGCACCCCCTGCGCATCGAGCACTTCGAGCGCGACGGCGGGCAGGAGCTGCGATTGGCCTGGCAGCCACCGGGCGCCGACGCCTTCACGACCGTGCCGCGCGAGGCGCTGAGTACGGATGCCGGCGTCGTGCGGGTCACGGCCCCCGGACGCAAGGAGTGCGAGGGAGTCAACGACACCCCCGGCGACGGCCTCCCCCTCACCGAAGTACGCCCCGACCTGACGCTCACCGACCTGCGCCCCGACGGTTTCGAACCGCAGGTCACCGGAATGGACTGGCTGCCCGACGGACGGCTGGCGATCAGCACCTGGGGCGGCTCCGACAACGTTGCCGGAGAGGTGTACCTGCTCGACAACGTGACCGGCGAGACCAGCAAGGACAAGGTCACCGTCAAGAAGGTGGCGAGCGGGCTGCGGGAGCCCATGGGCATCAAGTACGTCGACGGCTCGCTGTACGTCTCGCAGAAGCACCAGCTGACCCGGCTCGTCGACAAGAACCACGACGACGTCACCGACGAGTACCGCCAGGTCGCGACCTGGCCGTACGGCGGGAACTTCCACGAGTTCGCCTTCGGACTCCTGTACCGCGACGGCTACTTCTACGTGAACCTGTCCGTCTCCATCAACCTCGGTGGCGCGACCACCGTTCCGCAGCCGGCGCCGGGCCGCGGGACCACGTACAAGGTCAGCAAGAAGACCGGGAAGATCAGTCCGGTCGCGGGCGGACTGCGGACGCCGAACGGGATCGGCTGGGGTCCGGAGGGCGAGATCTTCGCCACGGACAACCAGGGCGGCTGGCTGCCCTCGTCGAAGCTGGTCCACGTCAAGCAGGGCCGCTTCTTCAACCACTACACCGAGCCGTCCGGTGCCTTCGACGCGGCCACCCCGACCGCGCCGGTGCTGTGGCTGCCGCAGAACGAGATCGCCAACTCGCCCTCCACGCCGCTGTATGTGAAGAAGGGCCAGTTCAAGGGCCAGATGCTGATCGGCGACGTGACCTACGGCGGTCTGCAGCGCGCGTACCTGGAGAAGGTGAAGGGCCAGTACCAGGGCGCCGTGTTCCGCTACACGCAGGGCCTCGAAGCCGGTGTGAACCGCCTCAGCTACGGTCCCGACGGCTCGATCTACGCCGGTGGTCTGGGCGCCGACGGCAACTGGGGCCAGGAGGGCAAGCTCAAGTTCGGTCTGCAGAAGCTCACGCCCAACGGCGGCAACACCTTCGACATCAAGACGATGCGCGCCGTACCGGGCGGCTTCGACCTGACCTACACCCAGCCGGTGTCCGCGAAGACGGCCGAGGAGCTGGCCAAGCACTACAAGGCCGAGCAGTGGCGCTACACGCCGACCTCCGACTACGGCGGCCCGAAGATCGCCGAAGAGATGCTCCCCGTGCGGTCGGCCGAGCTGTCCGAGGACAAGCGCACCGTGAAGCTGCGGCTGGACGACCTGAAGCCCGGCCGGGTCGTGCACCTGCGCTCCCCGCGCCCCTTCACCTCCGAGTCCGGTGAGTCGCTGTGGAACACCGAGGCCTGGTACACGCTCAACGCCATGCCCGGCAAGCAGCCGCCCGCCGCCACCCTGTACGAGGCCGAGGAGGCGCGTCTGACGGGCACGGCCGGTATCGCCACGGACCACACCGGCTACTCCGGCAGCGGATTCGTCGCGCGGTACAACACGGAGGGCAAGGTCGGCACGACCTTCGACGTACAGGTCAAGAAGTCGGGCACCTACGACGTCAACCTGCGCTACTCCAACGGCCCCAACCCGTTCGAGGGGACCAAGTCGCTCTCCCTGTACGCCAACGGGAAGAAGCTGCGGCAGGTCAAGCTCGCCTCCACCAGCAACTGGGACACGTGGTCCACGCAGACCGAGAAGGTGGCGCTGCGCAAGGGGAACAACACCATCTCCTACCGCTACGAAGCCGGGGACACCGGCCATGTCAACCTCGACCTGATCACGGTCCGCCCCCAGGGCGCGTCCCTCGCGCTCTTCGACGGGACCGCGGCCTCGCAGTCGCAGTGGCAGCACACGGACGGCCGACGGCTGGAGTGGCCGCTCGCCGACGAGAAGTCCATGGAGGTGTGCTGCGGTGACATCCGGACCATCGACGCGTACCAGGACTTCAAGCTGCACGCCGAGTTCCGGGTTCCGCTGCTGCCCGACGACGTCACCGGACAGAACCGCGGGAACAGCGGGATCTTCATCCAGGACCGCTATGAGCTGCAGATCCTCGACTCCTTCGGTGACACCACACTGGACACCAACGAGGCCGGAGCCATCTATCTGAAGAAGGCGCCCGACGTCAACGCGGCCAAGGCGCCCGAGACCTGGCAGACGTACGACATCGTCTTCCGTGCCGCCCGCTACGACGACAGCGGCAAGAAGACCGCGGATGCCCGGCTGACCGTGGTCTGGAACGGCCAGAAGGTGCACGACGACATCACCCTCGACAGCCCCACCGCCTCGGGGCGGGCCGAGACGCCGTCGGCGGGACCGATCCGCCTGCAGGACCACGGCAACAAGGTCCGGTTCCGCAACATCAGACTGGAGCCCCTCACGTGACCTGAAGTGGTGTGCAGTGAGGTGAAGTGAGGTGAACTGATCCGAGGCCGGGCCCGGTTGACGCCGGGTCCGGCTCTCGTACGTGGGGTCTGCTCTCGTACGTGGGGTCTGCCGGGGCCGGCGGTAGTGCCTGCGGTACCTCGGGGTGGGCAGCGTATGGGTTCGTGGCGCCCCCTGTCCGCGCGGGAATCTATGGGCATGACGCGAAGCAAGGCAGTAATCATTCCCTCGGTCCTCCTCTCCCTCGGCGCCCTGGCGGTCGCCACCCCTGCCCTCGCGGACGCGCTGAAGGGCTCGCCGACTCCCGCCCCGGTCTCGGCATCGGCACCGGCACCGGCACCGGCCATCACCACCGCATCACGGGCCGCGGCCTCCGGGCAGAGCCTGGAGAGTGTGGTCGACGCCATCGAGCGCAGTGCCCGCACCCTGAAGAGCACGCATCCAGAAGGCAGTCTGCGGGACCTCGACGCGCTGGGCCGCATGGTCGGGGACGCCAACGTGGTGGGCCTGGGCGAAGCCACCCACGGTTCGCAGGACTTCTTTCAGATGAAGCACCGGCTCTTCCGCTACCTGGTCGAGAAGAAGGGCTTCCGGACCTTCTCCCTGGAGCTGCCCTGGAGCAGCGGCGTGCGGGTCAACGAGTATGTGCTGTACGGCAGGGGCGACTTGAAGGACATAGCGCGCGAGGAGTTCCAGGGCGCGTACCGGATCTGGAACAACCAGGACTACATCGACCTGATCGAGTGGATGCGCGACCACAACCGCAGCCATCCGAAGGACCCGGTGCGGTTCATGGGCAACGACATGGGCTACGCGGGGCCGGAGTCGTACGCGCGGGTGACGGACTATGTGGCCCGCGAACACCCGCGGCTGCTGGACCGTGTCACCGAGCTCTACCGCGGGCTGGCCCCGACCACCGACGCCGGCACCTACAGCGAGCAGTACCTGCAACTGCCGCTCGCCGAGCGTGCCGAGCGGGCGGAGCGGACCCGGAAGGTGTACGAGCTGCTGAGGGACCAGCGGCCGGCGCGCGGCGACCGGCAGGCGCACCTGTGGGCCGTGCAGCACGCCAGGGCCATCCATCAGATGGCGGAGGGCTACTCCTTCGACGTGACCGACGACGCCGAGGTCACGAAGATGATGAGGATGCGCGACGAGGTGATGGCCGAGAACGTGGCGTGGTGGCGCAAGCACACCGGCGACAGAATCCTCCTGTCGGCACACAACACCCATGTGTCCTACGACTCGTTCGACGAGCGGTACCCCAAGACCCAAGGGGCCTTCCTGCACGACGCGTTGGGCAAGGACTACGTCAGCATCGGCTTCAGCTTCCACCAGGGCGCGTTCGCGGCGTTCGGCGCCGAGGACAACGTGATGCGGACCTACCGGGTGGGGGCAGCTCCGGCGGGTTCCAACGAGGACACCCTGGACAAGGTCCGGCAGGAGGA
The DNA here is from genome assembly GCF_044328075.1 of Streptomyces sp. NPDC017991. Taxonomy (NCBI): domain Bacteria; kingdom Bacillati; phylum Actinomycetota; class Actinomycetes; order Kitasatosporales; family Streptomycetaceae; genus Streptomyces; species Streptomyces sp. NPDC017991. The sequence continues at coordinate 450,108 of NZ_JBIRGP010000001.1, forward strand.
CTACATCCTCGACATGCGTACGGCTCCGAACGCCGCCCGTGCCTGGCTGGCGAAGCCGCGCCTCACGTACAACATCGGCGCGGGCTGGCCCGACCCGACGACGTACAGGATCGGCCTCGGCAAGGCGCACGACATCCTCATTCATCTGAACGAGGTCGAGGCCACCGAGTACCTGGGCACCCCCTGATCCGTCGGATCATTCAGCTCCCTGGACCACACTCACTAGTGTCGCCAGAAACTAGCTGTGTATCTGCGTCGCACCCCTTGTAGGCCCTGAAGTGTCGACAGTACCGTGCAGTCGAACCTCGCCTGCAGGCCTTCTCCATGGGTTCGCCCGCCGCCGTCACCCGTGCGTCCGCCGCACCGGTGACGGTCGGCCATGCCCGAATGCACTGGACGACAAGGGAGTTCACAGTGGTACGCAGAAGCAGCACAGGTGCGAACCGGCCGGCCGGGGCGTCCGTGATGGACCAGGACGTCACCTACCGGGCCCGCCCCCGCGCTCTCCTCGTGGCGGTCGCCGGACTCGCGGTCACCCCCGCGCTGACCACCCCGGCCTCGGCACATTCCACGAAGCACACGGCGGCACACTCCACGAAGGACGGCAGGACCCTCGTCGTCGGCTCCGGGGAGACCCTGGAACTCACCGGGACCACCACGGTGAGCCGGCTCGTCATCAGGGAGGGCGGGGTCATCGCCGCCCCGGAGGGGTACCGCCTCACCCTCACCGTCAACGGCGTGGAGACGGGCGCCGAGCTGAGGGAACTGACCGACGGATACGGCGGGTTGGCCACCGCTGTCGCCGCCGGAACCTACCGGGGCAAGGTGGTCCTGGACGTCGCCGTGGCCAACGACGTCGCCTTCGGCGACCTCAGCTTCCCGATCCGGCAGGCCCTCTACGTCGACGCGTCCGGCGTGGACGAGTCCAGGTCCGTGCCCTCCAACGTACGCGGTGGGACCGTCACCGACACCGCCGCGCGCGGCATCACCCTGCTGTCGAACGGCGAGTCCTACAACGGCGTGTACGTCGCGGGCGGCGGCTCCTACACCCTGATCCGGCCGAGGATCGCCTTCGACGGCAACGGCCGCTGCGACTTCATCGGTTACGGCGCCTCCGTCGTCGGCACCGGAGAGGGCACCACCCTCGTCGTGGACGGGGCCGTCATCAGGAACGAGGGCGTGGTCCGCACCGCGGTCATCGCCGACGCCACCGCCAACGTCGTCGTCAAGAACTCCACACTCCACTGCGCCGACGGCAGCCACGTACCCGCCGAGTACCCGGAGACCGGCACCGGCGACACCCGGTACATGATCACCGTGCCGTGGATGCTGGGCCTGTCGGGCAACGTACGCACCACCAACCTGCTCGGCGCGAGCACCCGGGCGTCGTACGTCAACTCCTCCATCACCTCCGAGAAATGGGGTGCCCTGTCCGTCGACGGCGGCAGCAAGTGCACCCTCACCGCGATCAACAGCCACATCGGCAACACCAAGGGCCAGGGCTACGGCTCCTACGCCATCGGGAGCGTCACCGAGCACTTCCTCGGCTGCACCTTCGACGTCGGCGACTACGCCCTCATCCACTGGGGTGCCTCGGCGCACTACGGCGACAGCACCAAGGAAGCCGTCGCGGCACTCAACGACTCACTGGAAATCGGCCTCAGCAAGGCCGAGTTGAAGAAGCTCCCGGTCCGCCCGACCGTCATCGACGCGGGCCGTTTCATGGTGCTCTGGTACGCGGCCGGTTCGGTCACCGTCGACGGGGGCACCCAGGTCAGGACCGGCAGGACCACCTTCATGTGCAAGGCCGTCGCGGCCCAGGTCACCGTCGACGGCTCCGAGGGCGCCACCCTCAAGCCGGGCAACGGCGTCATCTTCCAGCTGATGGACACCGACCGGCCCAGCAGCGTAACGGTCACGGGCAAGCCCTGGAAGACCGAGATGACCGGCACCTACACGGAGCCCACCGGATCCCCCGCCAAGTCGTCCACGTGGGTCACCACCAACACCCAGGCCACCGACGCGACGGCCTCCTTCACCGACATCGAGCTGAGCGGCGACTTCTACAACGCCGTCCGGGGCGGCGGCAACGCGAGCCTCCAGGGCCAGAACCTGGTCCTGGACTTCACCCGTACCACCCTCAAGGGCGTCATCTCCGCCACCACCACGAAGCACCGGGTGCCCACCATCACCATCGCCGAGTACCGGGAGATCAGCGAGGTCACCAACACCGTGTCCCCGGTCGTCAACAACGGTGTCGTGGTGACCCTGGGCAGCGGCTCCAGCTGGACGGTGACCGGCACGTCCTACCTGAGCGCGCTGACCCTGGCCGCCGACGCGACCGTCAAGTCCCCGCAGGGCAGGACCGTCACACTGACGGTCGACGGCACACCCACCGCCATCGAGGCGGGCCACTCCTACACGGGGGCGCTCACGCTGACGGTGGCGTGAACCGGCTCTGACCGGCTCCGACCGGCTCTGACCGGACGGGCCCGGACGTGGACCGGCCCCCGGGATGTCACCACATCCCGGGGGCCGGAGTCGCGGGCCGTACTACTTGCGGCTGTGCTTCCTGAGGAACGTGACCAGAAGGCGGTTCCAGGCGGCCGGCTGTTCCCAGTGCGGGTTGTGGCCCGCCTCGTCCACCACATGGGTCCGCGCCCTGCGCAGGTGCCGGGCGTTGAGGCGCATGACGGACGGCGGGCTGTACAGGTCGCCGTCCCCGGTGATCAGCTGGACAGGGAGTGTCAGCGTTTCCAGGCCCGCCCAGGTGATGGTGTGCGCGAGGGACTGCGCGAAGGCGTCGGCGGTCCGGGCGCGGGCGTTGATGGCCAGCCAGGCCGCCACACCGTCCGGATCACCGCCCCGATAGGAGGGCCCGAGCTCCTTGACGGCCACGGGCAGGTCCCCGAACGGGTCAGGCTGGAGCGCCTCGGTCAGCTCCAGATACTCGGCGTCCTGTACGCCCATGATGCTGCCGGAGACGGTGAGGCTGAGCAGCCGGACCTCGTGCGAGAGGGCGTAGTCGATCGCCAAGGGGCCCCCGGCGGCCGAGCCGGAGAGGTGGAAGCGGTCGAGTCCGAGATGGTCGGCGAGCGTGTCGAGGTCCCCGGACGCGGTGTCGGCCTCCGCCTTGGTGCCCGCGACGGAACGGTACGCGCCCCGCCGCGAGTAGCCGATGACGCGGTGACCGGCGGCGGCCAGGACGGGTTGCTGGTACGGCCAGCTCTCCCCGCTGCCCGAGGCGGGGTGCAGCAGCACGACCGGCTCGCCGCTGCCGCCGGTGTCCCAGCACCACAGACTGCCGCCGCCGGCCACGGGCACCTGGTACCCGGTGACCGGCCGCTGGGCGGGCACCGGCACCGGATGCCAGGGAAGGCCCGTACCGGTGGTGGCACGGGCGGTTCCCGCGAGCGCGCCGGTCGTCGTCAGCGCGGCGAGGCCGGCGCCGCCGACCACGGCCCGTCTGCTGAGGGCCGAGGGATTTGATGAAGTCCTGCTGTCCTTTTCCACTCTTCTCCTCCCATACGATACGTACGGATCGCTTGCGTTTCCTCACAGGTGTCGACAGGGGGTATCTGATCGCCGCCAGGAGTGATCTCCGAATGCGGTAGTGTCGACACCGTTGAGCCACCTTTGGATATCTCCGGACCCGAAACAGGGGGACACGGCGCATGTCGGATCAGGACACGCACCTGGTGCTGGAGCGGCTGCTGCGGCTACGGGACCGGCGGGAACCACTGGTGGCGCAGATCGCCGAGTGGGTCGGCGCCGGCATCATCGAGGGCCGGCTGCAGCCGGGGCAGGACCTCAACAGCGTCGAGCTGTCCCGCCGGTTCGACACCAGCCGCACCCCGGTGCGCGAGGCCCTGATGCTTCTCGAACAGGAGGGCCTGGTCGAGATGAAGGCCCGGCGCCGCCCTCGGGTCGCCGCCCCCTCCCTCACGGACATCAAGGACATCTATCAAGTACGCCGTCAGCTGTTGTCGATGCTCGCAGGCCTGCTGGTCCAGCGGGCCACCGACACCGAGTTGGCCGAGCTGCGCACCCGGGTGGAGGCGATGCGCGAACTCGCCGACGCCGCCGACGTGGACGCGTACTTCTGGAGTCATGTGCTGCTCCAGGAGCGGATGACCGAGATCGTGGGCAACACCACCCTCAAGCAGATCCTGGACTCGCTCGCCCTGCGGACCCTGATGCTGCGGCACCTGAGCCTGACCCGCCCCGGCCGCCTGGCGTACAGCGTGGACGACCAGGAACGGCTCATCCAGGCCTGCGAGGAACGGGACGGGGAGCTCGCCTCGGCTCTGATCGCCGGTGCGACCGTGCGGGCGCTGCGGGCCGTGGAGGAGCAGATCGAGCAGGACACCCCGGGCAGCGGCAAGGCCGCACGCAAGCGCCGCTCGGCCGACTGACACCTGCCCCACCCCGCCCCGCCATTCACTTGGCGAGCACTCCGCCGTCCACGGGGAAGTTCCCGCCCGTCACCCAGGTCGACTCGTCGGACAGCAGATAGACGGCGCACCAGGCGATGTCCTCGGGCCCGCCCACCCGCCCCAGCGGGATACGGGCCAGCAGTGCCTCCTGGGCCGCGCCCTCGTGCGCCCCCGCCGACTCGGTGGCGGGAGTACGGACCATGCCCGGTGAGATGGTGTTGGCCCGGATCCCCAAGGGCCCACCCTCCACGGCGAGTTGACGTGTCATCCCGAGCACGGCGCCCTTGCCCGCGCAGTGGGCGACCATCCCGAAGGTGCCGCTGCCCCGAAAGGCGTTGACGGAGGCGAAGTTGACGATCGAACCGCCCCCGGACGCCTCCAGGTGCGGCCAGGCGGCCTGCACCGGCAGGAAGACCACATCGACCTCGCCCCGCAGGGTCGGCGTCCACTGCGTGTCGAAGTCCATCTCGGCCGCGGTGGCCATGTGCGGGGCGATGGCACCGGCGGTGACCAGCGCGTCCACCCGGCCGTGCAGTGCGAACGCCTCGTCGGCGAACCGCCGGGCGTCGGCCGGATCGGTCATGTCCAGCGGGGCGAGCACCTCGACGGTGAGACCGCGGTCGGCGGCGAGCTTGCGGGTGCGCTCGGCGGCGGCCGGGTCCACGTCGCAGCCGACCACCGTGGCGCCCTGCTCGGCGAAGAGCAGCGCGCATCCCTGGCCGATACCGGCCCCTGCGCCGGTGACGAGGGCGACCTTGCCGTGCAGCCGGCCGGTATCGGGCTCTGCCGTGGGCCCGGAGCGGGGAGCGGTCACGTTGTCCTCCTGAGAAAGACGTCCTGAGAAAGAGGTGGGAAAGGGGTGGTGGGGTGGGGGCCGGTGGCAGTCATCCGCCGGTGCCCGTCGGCAGCTCCACCTCCAGCGCGACCAGAAAACGGGAGACCATGCTGTACGCGGCTGCCGTGACGGTGAGTTCGACCAGCCCGGCCGGGTCGAAGTGCGGGCGCAGGGCGTCGAAGACGTCGGCGGGGACGTGGACGTCACCCGTCATGGCGTCGGTGTAGGCGACGACCCGGCGCTGCCGTTCGTCGAGGTCGGGATGGGTGGCGGCGTCCTCGGCGCGGAGTGCGTCGAGGTGCCGTTCGTCGAGTCCGGCAGCGCGTGCGTCGCGTTCGTGGGCGACCCACTCGTAGGGGGCCCGGTTGAGCACGGCGATGCGCAGGACGATGAGTTCGCGGATGTCGGCGGGCAGGGTCATACGCTGCCGGACGGCGCCCAGCAGGCTGTTCCAGCCGTCCGCCACCTGCGGACTGTGGAGCAGCATCCGGTCGAGGGGGCGCAGTGTGCCGCCGCGCCGCTCGCGGATGCGCTCCGCGATGTCACCGGCTCCGTCGGTACCCGGGAGTCGAGCCACGGGCCGTTCCCTTCTTAGTCTCCAGGTCTCCCCGTGCGTGCTCACACGGGTGGGGCGGCGGGCCGGCGCAGGACGTCCTGGCGCACGGTGTCGCCGAAGAACATGGCGGGTGAGGTGTCGGGGCCGGTGAACCGGGGCCAGGGCGGCAGGTCCGACTCGCTCCCGGCACCGGTACGGCCCGGATCGCCCGTGGTGACGAAACGCGCCCAGGTGTCGGCCATCAGCGCGGCCAGTCTCCGGTCGGTGTCCTGCCAGGGCCAGTCGGGCCGCCGGTCGAGGTTGTCGAGGACGTACGGGAGTTCGGCGGTGTGGTAGACGCCCGGGTCAGGATGGCCGCTCCTGTCGGGTGCGTCGGCCGGGCCGGGCGGCAGCGGAGGCCGCCGGTCGAACCGGTACATCCAGGTCGGTGTCCCCGTGGCGGCGTGGGACCGGGCCCACTGCCAGACGGGCCCCACGAACCGGGCATCGCCCACGGCCCCGGCGTCGGCGTCCTGGTCCCCGGAGGCGTAGACCGTGCCCTCGTCGCGGTTGGTGCCCACCAGCAGCGGGACCCGGTGCTGGCGGCCCGTGGCGAAGACGTCGTCGGTCGGTTCGGTGAGGATCCTGCCGTCGACGACAGGGCCGAAGTGGCCGCGCACGATCAGTTCGACTCCGGAGACGCGGCGCAGTGCGTCGATGCCCCGGCCGCCGAACGCGTCCGCGTAGGCCAGTCCCCGTTTCTGTGCCTCGTCCTGACCGGGCAGCGGACCCTCCGCCCGGCCCACACCCGAGGCGCTCTGGCCCAGGGCCGCCCGGAAGTGGGGACGGGCCGCCGGTGCGGCCATCAGGTGGCAGATATGGGCGGCTCCCGCGGAGTTGCCCGCGAGAGTGACCCGGTCGGGGTCGCCACCGAATGCCGCGATGTGGGTGCGGACCCAGGTGAGGGCGGCGGCGATGTCGAGGAGGCCGTAGTTGCCGGAGGCGTCGACATCGTCCTCGGCGGCCAGACCCGGGTGGGCGAGGAACCCCAGGGCACCGAGGCGGTGGTTGAGGGTGACGGCCACCAGGCCCCGGCCGGCCAGGGCGCGGCCGTCGTGGATGTCCTGGGATCCGTGTCCGTACCGGTTGCCGCCGCCGTGAATCCACACCATGACGGGGAGGCCCGTGCCCGGCGCCGGATCGGGTGTCCACACATTGAGGTACAGGCAGTCCTCGCTCATCACCAGCGCGCGCCGGTCGGCGAAGTTGGTCCGGTACATGACCGAGTCGCTCGGCGGCTGCGGTTGCAGGGGCGCCGGACCGAACTCCGCCGCCCTGCGCTCGCCGTCCCAGTGGGCGGCGGGCCGGGGTGGCCGCCAGCGCAGGTCGCCGACCGGGGCTTCGGCGAAGGGGATACCGCGGAACACGGCGACCGGGCCGTCCCACTCCCCCACCAGCCGCCCGGCACCGGTATGCGCCCTGGGGGCGCCGGGGCCGCTCACGCCGGGGCCTTGTACAGCGAGCCGTTCTTCATGATCGCTACGAGTCGGTCCCGGTCCTGGAGGATGCCGATGTCGTCCAGCGGGTCGCCGTCGACCAGGACCAGATCGGCGAGGAACCCCTCCCGGATCAGGCCCAGTTCGTCGCCCATGCCCATCACCTGACCGCCGTACTCGGTGGCGGCGCGTAGTGCCTGGGCCGGGGTGAAACCGAACCAGTCCACGAACAGTTGCAGGTCGCGGGCGTTGCGGCCGATCGGGTTCCAGGCGAACCCGTAGTCGCCGCCCGGGACGACACGGATCCCGCGCCGGACGAGTTCGGGGACGACCTGCCGGACCGCCTTCTGGGTGGCCTCGACCTCCATGCCGGGCTCGGGCTCGCTGTCGGCCTCGTGCAGGTTGGCGTGGATGATGCCGGGGGTCGGTGCCACGAACAGCCGGTCGCGCGCGGCTTCCAGCAGGTCGAGCGCTTCCTCGTCGGCGAAGGTGCAGTGGTAGACCGCGCGGATGCCGTGGCGTACGGCCATTTTGACCGACTCGGCCGCGTGGGCGTGGGCCGTCAGCCAGACGCCGCGCTCACGGGCCACCGCCGCTGCCGCCGCGACCTCCTCCTCGGTGAACTGCACGATCCGTGAGGTGCCCTGCACCACCGCGCTCTCGCCCGACAGCGACAGCTTGACGATGTCGACACCCAGGTCCGCCATCTCCCCGACGAAGCGGCTGACCGACTCGGGGTCGGAGGCCCGGCCGTCGATGCCCGGGAAGTCGTACACCCCCGGTTCGACCATCCCGGCGGTGCCTTCCCAGGAGGCCGCCTTGAAGCGCGGTCCCGGCATCCAGCCCTCGTCGAACGCCTTGCGGGCGGCCGTCTCGGTACGGGGCAGACGGTTGCCGCCGGAGTACGCGCTGGTGAAGCCCTGGTCCAGCAGGACGCGGCCCGCGTGGGCCACCAGCAGGGCCTTCTCCTCGTCGGGCTCGTCCCGGCGGCGGGAGCGGTGCTCGACGGTGGACCCGAAGCCGAGGTGGGTGTGGGAGTCGACCAGACCGGGGATCAGCGTGCCGCCCGAACCGTCCACGACCCGGGCGCCGGCCAGGCCGCCGGCCGGGATCCGGGGGGCGACGGCGGTGATGCGCTCGCCCTCGACCAGGACCTCGGCGGGGAAGGGATCGCGTCCCGTCCCGTCGAAGACCCGGACTCCGGTGAAAACGGTCCTGCCACTGGTCCTGACACTCGTCCTGTCGCTCATCATGCGCTCCTGAAGGTGTGCCGCATCTCGCCCAGGTCTCCGATCCTGCTGACGAGGGTGTCACCGGACCCTATGAAACGCTGGGGCGTACGGCGGTTGCCGACTCCCGCGGGGGTCCCGGTGAAGATCAGGTCGCCGGGGCGCAGCGGACAGATCGCGCTGAGGTGGGCGACCAGCCGCGGCACCGGGAAGATCATGTTCGAGGTGCGGTCGTGCTGGACGGTCTCCCCGTTCAGTGCACAGGTCAGTTCCAGGTCGTCGCGGTCGGCGGGCTCATCGACACTCACCAGGGCGGGCCCCACCGGGCCGAAGCCGGGAAAGGACTTGCCGAGGGAGAACTGGGCCGGGCGGCCCGCGAGTTGGACGATCCGCTCGGACAGGTCCTGTCCCACGGTGAGCGCGACGACCGGGTCCCAGCCGTCCTCCTCCGGCACCCGGTAGGCGTCGCGGCCGATGACGGCGACCATCTCCAGTTCCCAGTCGACATGACCGGGCGGCAGGTCGATGGTGTCGTAGGGGCCGGTGAGACAGCTGGGGAACTTGGTGAAGACCAGCGGCTCGGCCGGCTCCTCGTAACCGGCTTCCGCCGTGTGCGGGCGGTAGTTGAGGGCGACGGCGAAGATCTGGCGCGGCTCGGGGACGGGCGCGCGCAGGTCGGACTGCTTGTACGGGACGGCCGTCGCCGGGTCGACCTCGGCGGACCAGCGCAGCAGGGCGTCCCACTGGTCGAAGACGGCACGCGGGTCGGTGTCGAAGCCGCCGTCGGACACGTCCACGGCACCCTCGCCGCCGCGGCCGTCGTCGGTCAACAGGGCCAGGCGGCCCTCAAGGTTGACGATCCGCATGCCCTCACACCACCCACTGCTCTGCGGGCGGTTCGGGTGTGCCGTACGCGTCCTGCCAGGAGACGACCCTGTTGCGCAACACGCCCAGGCGCTCGATCTCGGCCTCGACCACGTCCCCGGGCTTCAGGTAGTGGGCGAAGGGGTCCTCGGTGCTCGCCGCGACTCCGGCGATGGTGCCGGTGGTGACGATGTCGCCCGCGCTGTAGGTCTGCGGGGAGTGGTAGGCGACCAGCTGAGGAATCGACACCGACATACGGGAGGTGTTCGACTTCTGCCGTACGTCGCCGTTGACCCGCAGTTCCATGTCCAGGTCGTGCGGGTCGTCGATCTCGTCCGCGGTCACGATGTAGGGGCCGATCGGGCAGAAGGTGTCGATGGCCTTGGAGAAGGAGAAGACACCTGACTCCATCTCCTTGCGCTGGATGTCGCGCGCGGTGATGTCGTTGAAGACCAGGTAGCCGCCGATGTGCTCGACGGCCTGCTCGGCGGTGAAGAACCTGCCGGGTCTGCCGATGATCACGGCGAGTTCGAGCTCGTAGTCCAACTCCCGGGTCAGGTTGGCCGGGTACACGACCGGCTCGTCATGGCCGATGATCGCGTCCACGTTCTGGAAGAACACGATGCCCTTGTTGACCGGGTGCGACCAGTCGACCCGTACCAGGTCCTCGTGGTGCTCGCGGAAGTTGCCGGCCGTGTGGAAGAACTTCTTGGGCACGATCGGCGCGCGCAGCCGGACGTCGGCGAGTGGATACGTCCGCCCGGTCTCGGCGACCTGACCGTCGCGCTCGAAGAACACCCGGGTCGACGCAACGTCGAGCTCGATCACCGTGTCGCCGTCCAGGCGGCCCACAAGTCCGTCGTCGAACGTCACCAGTTTCATCTGACCTCCTCGTAACTGTCGACACTCACCCTCCATGATTCCGGCATTGACGTCAACAGTGGCGTCAAGTGTGGACACATTGCGCGAAGGTCGATTACGGTCCGGAGCATGAAGACGACGTGGAACTTCACCGGCACACGCGCGCTCGTGGCCGGTGCGGGCGGGATCGGCTCCGCCGTGATCGAGGCTCTGGCGGACGCGGGCGCGGACGTGGTCGTCCTGGACCGGGACGCCGGACAACTGGCCGAGGTCACGCGCACGGGCGGAAGCGCGGGCGAAGGCACAGGCGGAAGCGCGGGCGGAACAGGTGGCCCCGGCGGCACGGTGCGCGGCCTGAATGTGGACCTCACCTCCGCCGACGCCTGCCATGACGCGGTCACGGACGCCGTCGGCTTCCTGGGCGGTCTTGACGTGTTCGTGCACGCCGTCGGCACCAACGACCGCCGGCCCGTCCTGGAGACGCCCGACGAGGTCTGGGAACGCCTCGTCGCCATCAACCTCAGCAGCGGCTTCTGGCTGGGCCGGGCCGTGGGCAACGTCATGGTCCCCGGCGGCTACGGCCGCGTCGTCTATCTGTCCTCCGTGTCCGGACTGCTGGCCCATCGCGACCACGCGCCGTACGCGGCGACCAAGGGCGGCATCAACCAACTCATGCGGGTCATGGCCCGGGAATGGGCGCCCCACGGCGTCACCGTGAACGCGGTCGCCCCCGGCTACACCGAGACCGACCTGACCCGCGCCTACCTCGCCAAACCGGGCATGCGTGCCTCGATGGAGGCGCTGGTGCCCGCCGGACGACTGGGCCGCCCCGGGGATCTGGTCGGCCCCACCCTGTTCCTCTCCTCCGCCGAGGCCGCTTTCATCACCGGACAGGTGCTGTACGCGGACGGCGGCCGGACCCTCGTCTGACGCACAGCACACCCGCCCGCAGTCGTAGAGCCGCGTCCCCGATCCGACAACAAGCCCACCCCGCATCCCAGCCGTGCGACACCCAGAGACGTGTGACACCCAAGCCGTGCGACATCCCAGACGTGTGACACCCCAAGGAGCCGTCATGACCACCTCGCAGCGATTCACCGACAAGACCGTGCTCGTCACCGGCGCCGGTACCGGATTCGGTGCCGAGATCGCCGTCCGGGCCGCCCAGGAGGGCGCCGATGTCGCGATCCACTACCGCGGTTCGCGGGCGGGCGCGGCGGCCACCGCCGAGCGGGTGACCGCGCTGGGCCGCAAGGCCGTGATCGTCCAGGCAGACATAGCCGAGCACGACCAGATCCGGCGTATGGCGGACGAGGTGTGGGAGGCGTTCGGCCGGCTCGACGTGGCGGTCAACAACGTCGGTGACGTGGCCCGCGAGCAGATGTCCTGGCGGGACCTCACCGAGGAATCCGTCGACCATGTCCTCGCGGTCGACATCAAGGGCACCCTGCTCTGCACGCACGAGTTCGGCGCACGGATGCTGGAGCAGGAGGGGGGCGGCTCGATCGTCAACATCGGGTCGACGGTGGTGGCGCGGGGCAGTGCGCGGGCACCTCAGTACGCCGCCGCGAAGTACGGGATCATCGGCCTGACGAAGTCGTACGCACACGCCTTCGCCCCTGCTGTCCGGGTCAACGTCTTCGCGCCCGGCTTCATCGAGACGCCCGCGACGCTGGGCCGGGAGGACTGGAAGAACGGGCGCGGGGAGCAGCTGCGCAAGGCGACACCGATGGGGCGCATTCCGGGACCGGAGGAGCTGGCGGGAGCCGCGCTGTTCCTGGCCACGGAGGACGCGCACCACATCACCGGCGGCTTCCTGATCGCCGACGGCGGCTACAACATGATCGGCGCGTGACGGGACGGCGCTTCTCCCCGCGCCCTCCCGTCACGGTTCACGCCGTCCCGACACGGTCCGCTACGCCACCGTGCGGATCAGCTTCTTGTTGACGAACTCCTCGATGCCGGGACGGCCCAGCTCGCGTCCGAAGCCCGAGCGCTTGATGCCCCCGAAGGGCAGTTCGGCACCCTCGGCGCCGACACCGTTGACGAAGACCATGCCGGCCTCGATCCGGTCGGCGACCCGCTGGGCCTGGGCCGGATCGGTGGTGAAGACGTAGGAGCCGAGGCCGTACGGCGTGTCGTTGGCGATCCGGACGGCGTCGTCCTCGTCGGTGGCGGCGAAGACCATGGCGACCGGGCCGAACAGTTCCTGCCGGGCGGCGGTGTCCTCGGTGGTGAGTCCGGTGAGGACCCCGGCCGGGAAGTGGGCCCCGTCGCGTCGGCCGGTGCTGTGCAGGGTCGCGCCCTCGGCGACGGCCGCGTCGACCTGGCGGCCGAGGTTCTCGGCGGCGGCCACGGACGACAGGGGCGCGCCCGTCTCCCCGGCGAGGAGCCGGGCGCTGAACTTCTCGACGAACTGCTCGTACAGCCCCTCGACGACCACGAAACGCTTGGCCGCGTTGCAGGCCTGGCCGGTGTTGTCCAGCCGGGCTGCTACGGCGGAGTCGACGACCGCGTCGAGGTCGTCCGTGGACAGGACGACGAACGGGTCGGAGCCGCCGAGTTCGAGGACGACCTTCTTCAGGTGGCGGCCGGCGATCTCGGCGACGGCGGAGCCCGCCCGCTCCGAGCCGGTGAGCGAGACACCCTGGACGCGCGGGTCGGCGATCACATCGGCGATCTGCTCGTTGGTCGCGTAGACGTTGACGTAGGCCCCGGCCGGGAACCCGGCCTCGGCGAACAGCTTCTCCAGCAGGGCGGCCGTGGCGGGGCACTGCGGGGCGTGCTTGAGGACGATGGTGTTGCCGATCGCCAGGTTCGGGGCGGCGAAACGGGCGACCTGATAGGCGGGGAAGTTCCACGGCATGATGCCGAGCAGGACACCCACCGGGCTGCGCCGGATGACAGCACTGCCCGCTCCGGACGTGACGTCGAGCGGTTCGTCTGCGAGGAACTCCTCGGCGTGGTCGGCGTAGTAGTGGTAGATCTCGGTGCAGAAACCGACCTCGCCCTCCGCCTCCGCGAGGGGTTTGCCCATCTCACGCACGATGCTCGCGGCCAGTTCGTCCTGGTGCGCGGCGTGCAGGTCCCCGAGCCTGCGCAGCAGCGCGGCCCGCTCAGCGACCGCACTGGAGCGGCCCCACGCGGCAGCGGCGTGGGCGGTGTCGACGGCAGCCGCGACCTGGGAGTCGGTGGCGGTCGGGTAGGTCTCGACGACCTCTGCGGTGGCCGGGTCGGTGACGGCGTACATGCGATCTCCAGGTGCTGCGTGGTGACGGTCGGGCGGGGTGGCGGGCTGCGGCCGGACCGCGGGACACGGGCCGGGCCACACCCTCATGGTTCGAGGATCGTCCGCACTCCGGTGTTCGACCGGAGGTCGTCGAAGGCGAGGGGTGCCTCCTTCAGCGGCCGGACCTTCCCGACCAGTTCGTCCAGCGGCAGGCGCCCGGCGAGGTGGAGACGGGCCAGTTTCGGGATGTCCAGCTCACCGACACTGGAACCATAGTTGCAGCCCAGGATACGTTTGCCCTGGTCGGCGAGGTCGAAGAGGTCGAACGAACCGGTGGCGCCGGTGGCCGCCATACCGACGAGGACGGCCGCGCCGCCGGACGTGAGCATGGCGGGGAGCGTCTCGACGACCTTCGGGCTGCCGATCGCCTCGAAGGCGTAGTCCACTCCGCCCAGCTCGTCCTGGCACCAGGCGGCCACGTCGTCGCGCGCCCCGTCGAGGGTGTGGGTGGCGCCGAACCTCCGTGCCGCTTCGAGGCGTTCGGGCGAGAGGTCGACGGCGATGATGGGATCGGCGCCGACCAGGGCCAGACCCATCACCACGGAGAGCCCGACTCCGCCGGTGCCGATGACGACAGCGGACTCGCCGGGCCGTACTCCGGCGGTGTTCACGACCGCACCGATCCCGGTCGTGATGGAACAGCCGAGCAACGCCCCGATACCGAAGGGCAGTTCCTCGGGGACCTTCACCGCGGCCGTCTCCGGGACCACCAGGCGGTCGGTGAAGGCGCCGAGACCCAGGTAGGGCCAGACCGCCTCGCCGTCGGCGTCGGTGAACGGGGTCGTGCCGTCGGGGAGGGTGTTGGCGACGGCCTTGGTGCCGGTGCACAGCCAGCCCTGACCGGCCACACACTTGCGGCAGCGGCGGCACGGCGCGAACCAGGACAGGACCACGTGGTCGCCGGGCCGCACGGAGGTGACACCGGGGCCGACCCCGGTGACCACACCCGCCGCCTCGTGCCCGAGGACGAGCGGGCGGTCGGTGGGCCAGTCGCCGGACACGATGTGCAGGTCCGAATGGCACACGCCGGCGGCGCGGACCTCGATCTCGACCTCGCCGGGACCAGCGGGGCGCAGGGTGACCTCGCGCGTACCGAGGCCCGCCGCGGGGTCGAAGACGATGGCCGGGGAGGACAGGGCCGGGGAGGATTTCGACGGCATCAGGACGCCTTCACTTCTTCTGCGGTCGGGCCGTCCATGGCCGGACGCGGGGCGAGCTCGGTGTGGGGTTTGGCGACCACGACGTACACGAGGCCGATGACGAACAGCGCGGAGAAGACCAAAATCACGGCCCAGACCTGCATCCAGCTGCCGCCGACAGGGGCGAGTTCGGTGCGCGGCCAGGCGATGTTGACCGCTTCGAACAGGAGCCACAGCACGGCGAGTACGTTGACGACGAGCCCGGTGCGGCCGAGCCGCAGTTGGCCCGCGGCGGGGTTCCAGCGTCCGGAGAGCCGCGCCACGAGGGCCACGACGGCGACCGCGAGGAAGACGAAGTAGAAGCCGCCTGAGCCGAACGCGATCAGGGTGGCCGCCGCGTTGCCGTTCAGCCCCAGCAGCAGGCCGAGCCCGGCGAGGACGGCGGTCGCGATGAGGGAGACGTACGGGATCTGCCGGGGGCCGACGGTCGCGAGCGTCGTGGAGAAGGGCAGTTGGCGGTCGCGGGCGAAGGCGTAGACGGCGCGGCCGATGTAGGTCTGGATGGAGATCGCGCACGCGAAGAACGCGATCAGGACGACGACGATGAACGGCTTCTCGCTCCAGCCGCCGAGCCCCTGGGTCACGGCCTCGAAGACGGGGTCGACGATCGCCCCGGAGACGGCGTCCTCGGGCCGGCGCAGCGCGAGCGTCACGGCCAGGCCGGTCAGCAGGACGGTGAAGGCGACGAAGAGGTAGGCGCGCAGCAGGGCGCGCGGCACGCTGCGGCGGGGCTGTTCGGTCTCCTCGGCCACCTGGGTGGTCGCGTCGAAGCCGAGGAACGCCCAGCCGGCGACCGCGAGGCAGGTCAGCAGTCCGGCCGTCACGGATCCGCCGGAGACGTCCTGCGCTCCCAGGGTCTCGAAGAGGATCCCGAAGCCGTTGTGCCGCACGAAGAGCAGGAGGATCAGGCTCACCGCGATGGACGCGACGCCCTCGGCGATGATGCCGGCGTTCAGGAAGTGCTTCACGGGGTTGACCCCGAGCAGGTTGATGCCAAGGGCCACGGCGACGAAGACCACGCCGAGGAGCACGTGCAGGGCGGGCGAGGGGACGCCGTCACCGGCCAGCATGTACAGCCAGGTCGCTCCCAGGTAGGCCACGGTCGTCAGTGAGGCGACGGCCGCGGCGAGGTAGATCCAGCCCACCAGCCAGCCCAGGCGTGGGCCGCCCAGTCTGCGCACCCACTGGTACACGCCTCCCGTGATCGGGAACTGGGAGGACAGCTCGGCGTAGACCACGGCGACCAGCAGCTGGCCGAGGAAGGCCACGACGACCGCCCAGATCCAGGTGGGGCCCGCGAAGACGAAGCCCAGCTGGACGACGGCGTAGATGCCGACGACGGGCGAGATCGTCGCGAACCCGATCGCGAAGACGGCCCACGCGGACAGGGTCCGTTTCAGCTCCTGCTGATAGCCGTACTCGGCGAGTTCACCGGCATCGGTGCGGGTGTCGTCCACGATCGTCTCCTGACGGTTCATGACGGTTCCTGAAGCTTCTTGACGGTGATGCGCGTGCGGACGGCCGTCCGGCCGTCCCGGTCCGTCGTGGCGTGACACCGAGGGGCGATTTTCGGACCACGGCCGACGGTTCTCGGACCGCTGCCGACGGTATTCGGACAGCAACGCTTATTGGGCGCATGACCAATTGCTTATTGGTCGCATACTCAATAACATTCGCGGCATGACGTCAAGAGGTCCGAGCAAGCGGGTCCGCAAGGCTCCTGCCGAGCGCCGGCACGAGATCGTCGCCGTCGCCGCGCAGGTCGGCCTCGTCGAAGGGCTTGAGTGCATCACCCTGCGCAGGGTCGCCGACGAACTCGGTGTCCGGCCCGGACTCGTCGGCCACTACTTCCCGGCGGCCGACACCCTGGTGGCCGAGGCCTTCACCGCCGCCACGATGGCCGACCTGGACACACTGCTGCCCGAGCGGCCGGACGGCCCCGGTGACGACGCTCCGCGGGCGGTCCTGCGGCGTTTCTTCACGCTGATGTCCAGCACAGAGTTCGACAACGTGAGCAGGCTCTGGCTCAACGCACGGCACCTCTCGCGCTACCGCCCCGGGCTGCGTGACCACGTCGTGGCCCAGGAGCTGCTGTGGTGCACGCGCATGGAGAAGGCGATCACCGCCGGTACTCGATCAGGGGATTTCGTCTGCGCCGACCCGCGGGCCGCGGCCGTACGCATCCTGGTGGCGATCGACGGGGCCAGCGCCTACATCAACACCAGCGCCGATCGGCGCGGAGCCCCGATCGCCCACTTGGCCAGGACCGTGGCGGAGGCTGAACTGGGGCTCGGTGCGGGGGCGTTGGAGCAGGCGCGCGAGCCGTCCTGAGTCGCGGCAGCACCGGTACGGGTGCGGTGGATGCGGTGCTGCCGCGAGTTGTTTACCAGCCGTCTCGAAGGCTGTACCGAAAGCCGTCCCGAAAGCTGTCCCGAAGACTGCTTCAAAGGCTGTTGCGATGGCAGCCTCAGAGGCTGTTGCGAAGGCAGCCTCGAAGGCTGTCTCGGAGGATCAGGCGGTCATCGGGATTGTCCGGCCACCGGGCCGGTGACGGGAAGGGCCGCACGCTCGCGTCCTGCCAGGCGTTCGAGCGCGAAGGCGCCCGGGCCGAAGAACACGATGAGCAGGAACCCCCAGCAGAAGAGCACCGGGGCCAACCCGCCGTTCTGCAGCGGGAAGAGACCGTCCGGCTGGTGCTCCGTGAAGTACGCGAACGCCATGATCCCCGAGCAGAGGAACGCAGCGCCACGGGTGACGGCCCCGAGGAGAACGAGAGCGCCGCACACCAGCTCGATCACCCCGGCGTACCAGAAGGGCCAGTCGCCTGTCGGACTGGCCTTGCGGTCCAGCACCCCGAAGACCGTGGCAGCACCTTCGGCGGTGAACAACAGACCAAGGACCATTCGGAACAGGCCCAGTACGAAGGGCTGGCGCGACGTCAGCCAGTCGCCGAGGCGCGAAGCGGTCATCAGAACTCCTCAGAGGTCAGTAGGTGATCGAAGGTCAGTGAGTGACCGACGGAATGACGGTATGAGGGGGAAATGGACCACGGAGTCCGGGTCGCGTCCCTCAGTCGTCCGTACGTGCGCGGGGCGCCCCGGGTTCAAA
Source organism: Streptomyces sp. NPDC017991 (assembly GCF_044328075.1). NCBI lineage: Bacteria > Bacillati > Actinomycetota > Actinomycetes > Kitasatosporales > Streptomycetaceae > Streptomyces > Streptomyces sp. NPDC017991. Next base: position 467,960 of record NZ_JBIRGP010000001.1, read on the forward strand.
CAGATGCGGAGGTCGTGGGCCCTTGACCGCTCCCCGCCTGCGGCCCGGCCTTCGTGACGGGGCCGGTGTGGCCGGTTCGACGTGAAGCGCTTCAAGTAGCGGAGGCTACTCGCATGCCAGCGACCGAACAGCAAGCCGCGAAGAGTCCAGTGACCATCGCCGGCACGGGCCGCGACCGCTGACTGAGACGATCGTGGCGACGGCGACGGTGGCGGTGGCGGTGGCGGTGGCGGACAGCCTGATCAGGGAGGGCCTGACCCTGCCGACGGGCGACGGCCGCCGTCTCAGACGGGCTCGGTTCCCAGCACTCCTGGCTCAGTTGTCCCGATTGCCGCGGTGACCCGGCTAGCCTGGGGGTTTCGCCATCGAGAGGAGCCGCCATGCCGGAGGAACCGACACCGGGAGGCCCGTTGGGCACAGCGATGCGCAAGGTCACGTTCCCGGACGGGTCGCGCGGGATCATCCTGGTAAAGGCGGGCACCTCGCAGGAGGAAGCGGATCTGCAGGCGGCGCAGGTGTGGGCCGAGCGGTCGGAGCGGGGCCAGGCCAACAGCTAGGACCTGGCCGGAGGCGGAACTCCGCAAGCGCGGCACAGCTCAAACGCCGCAGCTCAGGGCACTACCGGGCCTCAAGGCACTACTCGGGTCCGGAGGTCTCCCGGGTACGGGCCTGGTGCCGGCGGGCCTTGAGCCGGTTCCCGCAGGTCTTCATCGAACACCACCGCGCGGTGTTGGCACGACTGCGGTCCAGGAGGAAGAGGCGGCATTCCGGGTTCTCGCACGGCCGCAGCCGGCCGGGCATACGCTCCCTGACGTCCGCCCACGCGAGTACGAGTTCCGCGGCGAGCCTGCGTTCCGTCGGCGCCTCCAAGTGCCACTCGATGCCCGACGCGCCGGGCTGAGGAACCTTGTGAACGCCCGCGAGGAGCTCGATCAGCCGGGTCTCCGCCGACGTGGCCGACGCCACCGCCTGCAGCGCGTCCCGGGCGGTGCGCAGCCACTGGCGCTCCTCGTCGCCGCCGAGACCGCCGTGCTCCCGCGCCCACCTGTCCAGCTCCTGGTCGGCACGCCACAGATCCTGGCGTCGGCCGTCCACGACAGGGGTGCTGTTCAGCGCCTGCATCAGGGCCTGGTCGTCCAGCACGGGTCCCACCTCACCGACTAACTCCATTGAGACGTTTGACAGGTTACCTCAGATGCGGTCTACTGAACACCGAGGAATAACCAGCATGAACATCCGAAGGGGTTAGCCATGGTCGAGATCCGCCATCAGTACGCGACAGTGCGGGGACATCGCGTCTTCTACCGCGAGGCAGGCCCCCGCAAGGCCCCCACCCTCGTGCTGCTGCATGGATTCCCCACCAGTTCGCGCATGTTCCGCCACCTCATCCCGGCGCTGGCCGACCGCTTCCACGTCATCGCCCCCGACCACCTCGGCTTCGGCAACTCCGACGCCCCGCCCGTGGACGCGTTCACCTACACCTTCGACTCCCTGACCGACATCACCGAAGCCCTGCTGGACCAGCTCGGCGTCACCCGCTATGCCGTGTACGTCCAGGACTACGGCGCACCCGTCGGGTGGCGGCTGGCCCTGCGCAACCCGGACGCGATCACCGCGGTGATCACCCAGAACGGCAACGCCTACGAGGACGGCTTCGTACCGGAGTTCTGGAAGCCCGTGCGGGCCTACTGGGACAACCCGGGGCCGGAGACCGAACCCGCGGTACGCGCCGCCCTCACGCTCGACGCCATCCGCTGGCAGTACCTGCACGGAGTGGACCGGCCCGAGCTGGTCGATCCCGACACCTGGGCCGCCGACCACCGCGAGGTCAACCGCCCGGGCAACGACCTCGTACAGCTCGCCCTGTTCGGCGACTACGCCAGCAACCCGCCGCTCTATCCCCAGCTGCACGCCTACTTCCGGGAACGCCGGGTCCCCCTCCTCGCGGTCTGGGGCGCGGGCGACGAGATCTTCGGCCCGGACGGCGCGCGCGCCTTCGCGCGGGACCTGCCGGACGCGGAGATCCACCTGGTGCCCGGGGGCGGCCACTTCCTGCTCGAAAGCCACCTGGACACCGTGGCCGGTTACCTCCGCGGGTTCCTGACCGTCAACGGCTGAGTACAGCCCCCGGCAGACGAACCGCAGACGAACCGATAGACGAACCGATAGACGAACCTTAGATCGAGAATCGCTCCTTGCGCAGCAGCGGACGTACCCGGGAGTTGAAGCCCGCCGTGCGGAACGGCGTCTGGAGCAGGCCGGGACGCAGGTGCTGAGCGATGGCCGCGGTGATCATGCCCTGGTCCAGGGCCAGTACGTAGTCGCTCACGCGGCCGGTCGTCACGTCGACCGAGTCGCGGAAGCCGTAGCGGTCGTCGTAGGCGCCGAAGGCGCGGTCCAGGGCGCGGAGGTTGGAGAGGGCCTCCGTCGGGGCCTGGGGCAGGGCGAGGAAGGAGGCGTGCGGGGTGACCACGCCCAGTGAGTTGTAGCCGTCCTCCTGCATACCGATGGCGTCGACGCCGTACTCACGGTAGCCGCCGGCGGGTATGGAGGCCGGGGAGAAGCCCCAGTATCCCAAGTCCTCCTCGATCAGGCCGTGTTCGATGTGACTGCGGACATAACGCCGGTGGGTGGTGCCCCAGGAGCGCGGGGACCACTCGGACTCTGGCACGAACAGCGGGACCATCAGCGCCTCGAACATGGAACCGCCCCAGGTGGGGACGAGGTCCCGGCCGCGGTAGGTGTAGTGGCCCTCCCACACACGTACGCCGTCGATCTCGACGTACTCGCCCCGCGGTTCCTGTTCCTGGCCCATACCCGGGAGCATGGTGCGGAGCAGGTGCCAGTAGTGCTCGGTGGGCAGTGAGCCGTCGGCGATCCCGAGGTAACTGGCCATACGGGGTTCGGTGTTGAGGGCGCCGTAGTGGTGGCCTGTGGGCTCGCCCTTGCCGGGCTTGTCCGGCCAGAAGCCGCCGCGCAACTGCCCGGGACCGGCGACGGGGTCGGCCGGGTCGTAGGGCGTGTAGTAGTACGACCAGTCGGCGTCGGCGAGGAGGGCGGCGACGCGCGGGCGCAGTTCGGGGACGGCGTCCGCGGCGATCCGCAGGCCGGTCACCAGCCACGCGTTGTCGACGCTGGACAGGAACGGCCGTATCGGGTCGCCGGTCTCGGGCCAGGCCGTCAGCAGTGCACCGTCGTGCGCGTCGTACCAGTTGAACCAGAAGCCGTGGGCGCGTTCCAACCGTTCCACGGCGGCGATCGTGCGGGCCAGCCGGCGGTGCATGGTGGCGGCGGAGATGACTCCGAGTCCGGCGGCGGCGACGGTGGACCACAGGCCGCAGCCGATGTTGGTCGGTGAGGTCTGCGCGGACGGGACCGGCGTACCGCTGCCGCTGACGTCGATCTTGTCGGCGGCGAGGCCGAGTTCGGTCGTCATGGCCTCCGTCGAGCGGTGGGTCGCGACGAACCAGTCGCGCAGCAGGCGGCGTTCGGTATCGGTTCGCCCGGCCGGGGCGGCGTGGGCCGTCCCGGTGAGGGACGTGGCACAAGTGGCGGCGGCTGTGGTGGTCGCTGCGGCGGTCAGGAAGCTACGACGGTTCATGCGGCTCTGGCTCCTCTGCGGTGAGCAGGCAGGCGGAAGGGTGCGTGTCCGTGGTGCTGAGCGGCGGTACAGGGGTGAGGCAATGGAATGGGGGTGGCGCAGTGAAGTGGAATTGGAGCTGGGGGTGGGGCGGGAGCCGGCCGGTGTCAGGTGCCGGCCGGCTCCCGGTCTGGGGAGGGGCGCGGTCAGACCGTGGTGCGCGGCAGGACGCGGTCGCGGCCGAGGCTGCCGAGCCACACCGCGGACGGCTTCGCCGTGCGCTCGAAGGTGTGCGGGTCCACGGCGATGAGCCCGAAGGTCGGCTTGAACGAGCCCCATTCGTAGTTGTCGAGGGCGCTCCACGCAAGGTAGCCCTGCACGTTCAGGCCGTCCTCGATCGCGGCGGCGACCTCGCCGAGGGCGCCGGTGTAGTAGTCGACGCGACGGCTGTCGTCCGAGGCGGCGATGCCGTTCTCGGTGACGATCAGCGGGGTGCCGTCGCCGATGACCTCGGCGGTGTGGCGCAGGGCGTACCCGACGGCGGCCGGGTAGTACTCCCACTGCGTGAGGGTGCGTTCGACGTCGTCGGGCGCCGGGACGGGCCCGGTCTCGGCGATCTTGGTACGGGTGTAGGACTGCACGCCGATCCAGTCGTCCCCGCGGGCGGCCTCGATGAAGACGTCCTCGCGGGGGTGGCGGTAGTCGGCGGTGACCCGCTCGGCGCCGGGCAGAGCCTGGTAGACCTGGTTGGCGATGGTCCAGCCGACCCGGATGTCGGGGTGACCTGCGCGGATGACCTTGACGGCCGCGTGGTGGGCGGCGATGACCGCGCGGGTGGTCTCCTCGTCGGGGGTGGGCAGACCGGCGGGCGGGAAGCCCTGGTTGCCGGTCTTGGCGAGGCCCGCCATGACGGCGATCATGTTCGGCTCGTTGATGGTGCACACATGCCGGACGCCGTCGGCGATGACGGGCGCGCACTCCTCGACGTACCGGGCGAAGAGCTCGACCGCGCCGTCGGCGGTCCAGCCGCCGAAGTCCTCGAACCACTGCGGGACGGTGAAGTGGTGCAGGGTGACCATCGGGCGCAGCCCGCGGGCGAGGGCGCCTTCGACCATCCGGCGGTAGTGGGCGATCTCGGCGCGCGAGAAGGTGCCGCGGACCGGTTCGATGCGGGCCCACTCGATGCTGAACCGGTAGTCGGTGAAGCCCAGTTCGGCGAGCAGGTCCATGTCCTGCTCCCAGCGGTGGTAGCTGTCGCAGGCGTCCAGGCTGGGCTCGGCGATCCCGGCCGCGGGGTCGTGCTCCTTGCGCCACCAGTCGCTGTTGACGTTGTTGCCCTCGATCTGGTGGGCGGCGGTGGAGGCGCCCCACAGGAAGCCGTCGGGGAAGCGGGTGGTGGAGTGCGTCATCGTCCGTCTCTGTCTTTCTGGTGTGGGGGTGGAAGTGGGGAGTCCCGGTGGCGGTGGCATGGCGATCCGGCCCAGGGGGTCGGCGGAAGGACCGATCGACCGGCGGGTGCGGGAGGCCGGGAGAAGCGGATGGGCGGAGGCCGGGGGCAGATGCTCCCCGGCGGGCCCGGTGGGCTACTTCAGGCCCGCCGTCGCGATGCCCTGGGTGAAGTGCCGTTGCAGGACGGCGAAGACGGCCAGGACCGGCAGTACGACGAGGAGCGAGCCGGCCATCAGCATGCCGTTGCCGCCGCCGACCGTGCGGTTGGGATCGTTGGCGAAGGTCGCGAGCGCCACCGGCAGGGTGTACTTGTCCGGGTCGTTGGTGGCGATCAGAGGCCAGATGAAGTTGTTCCAGGAACCGAGGAAAGTGAAGATCGTCAGCGTCGCGAGGGCGGGCTTGACCAGCGGAATCACGATCCGCCAGAAGATGTACCACTCCCCCGCGCCGTCGAGGCGGGCCGCCTCCAGCAGTTCGTCGGGCACGGACTGCATGAACTGCCGCATCAGGAACACCCCGAACGCGCCCGCCGCGAAGGGCAGGACCAGTCCGGCGTACGTGTCGATGAGGCCGAGGCCGTTCATCAGCACGTACAGCGGCAGGATCATGAGGTTGCCGGGGACCATCAGGGCGGCCAGCACGAGCGCGAAGACCTTGGAGCGCCCGGTGAAGTCGAGCTTGGCCAGCGCGTAGCCGAGCATGGAGCAGAACAGCAGATTGCTGACGGTCACCAGGACGGCCACGATCAGCGAGTTCAGGAAGTACTGCGGCATGTCGAGCTGGTCGAGCAGCGACGTGAAGTTGTCGAGCGTCCAGCGGGAGGGGATCCACACGGGCGGGTTCGCCGTGAGGTCCTGCTTCGTCTTGAACGCGGACAGCGCCATCCACAGGAACGGGGCGGCCATCAGCAGCAGGGCGACCGAGGCGATCACGTACAGCAGCGGCGTGCGCCCCCGGCCGGTGCGGCGGCGGGCCGGGCGGGCCGGGGCCTCGGGGGTCTTCTCGGCGGTCTCGGCGGTCATCGGGTGTTGTCCTTCAGCAGTCGGAGCTGGAGCACCGTGATGCCCATGATCACGACGAACAGGACGTACGCCATGGCGCTGGCATAGCCCATGTGGAAGAAGTTGAAGCCCTCGCGGTACATGTCGAGCGACACGGTGAGCGTGGAGTCGGAGGGGCCGCCCTGGGTCATCACGAAGGGCTCCTCGAAGACGTTCAGGTAGCCGATGGTGGTGATGACCGTGGCGTACAGCAGGGTGGGGCGCAGGAGCGGGACGGTGATGCCGCGCAGTTCCTGCCAGGCTCCGGCGCCGTCGAGGCGGGCCGCTTCACGGACGTCCGCGGGGATCGCTTGGAGGCCGGCGATGCACAGCACCATGACGGTGCCCAGGTTGCGCCACACCGCCATGGTGATCAGGGACGGCATCGCCCAGGTCTCCGAACCGAGGAAGTCCGGGGCGGTCAGGCCGACTTCGGAGGCGAGGGAGGCGATCAGTCCGTCGGACGGGTCGAGCACGAAGCGCCAGACGACGGCCACGGCGACGATGGTCGTGACGACCGGTGCGTAGAAGCCGACGCGGAACAGGGTGCGGGCCCGGTCGATGCCGTTGTTCAGCAGGATCGCCGCGAGCAGTCCGAGGACGATGGTCGCGGGTACGCCGACGACCACGAAGTAGCCGGTGTTGAACAGGGCCTTGAGGAACTTGTCGTCCTGGAACAGCTGGGTGTAGTTGTCCAGGCCGACGAACTCCGCCTCCAGCGGGCGGGTGACGTTCCGGGCGCCGAAGTCGGTGAAACTCATCAGGAGCGTGGCGACGATCGGGAAGAGCATGAAGACGCCGAAGAGCACCAGGAACGGTGTGGAGAAGAGCCATCCGGTGAGGTTGTGCTTGCTGAGCGAGCGGTTGCCGCGGCGGTTGCGACCTGTCCTGCCGCCGCCGTGCGGGCTCTTGTCGACGGCCGCCGCCTGCGGGGCGGCCGGTCCTGTGGTGAGGGACATGAGGGGGACTTTCTCCTACGGCCTCCTGCTGCCTGCTACTGCACGAGGCCTTCGATCTCGGACTGGGCCTTGTCCAGCGCTTCCTTCGCGGAGGACTTGCCCTGGGTGACCGACTCAATGGCGGTGTCCACCTTGGAGGTGATCTCGGTCAGCTTGGGCTGGGAGGGGGTGGCGCGGGCGGTGTCCATCTGCTGCCGCCACACCTGCATGGTCGGGTCGTCGGCGAGGTCACCGGTCGTCCAGGCCTCGGTGTTGGCGGGCAGGTCGTTGGTCCGCTCGAACCAGTCGGTCTGCCCCTTTGCGCCGGTGAGGTAGGCGACCAGTTCCTTGGCGGCGGCCTTGTGGTCGCTGTCCGCGGAGATGGCCAGGCTGGAACCGCCGGCCATGGACACGGACGCCGCGTCGGCGGGTACGGGGGCGACGGCCCACTTGTCCTTGAGGTCGGGGTAGTTCTCGTCGATGAGGTTCGTGAGCCAGGGGCCACCGAAGAACATGGGCACGGCGCCGGTGTTGAAGTCCTTGGTGACGTCGTAGCCGGGGCGTACGGACTTCTCGCTCAGGCCCTTGTCGAAGTAGCTGCCGTAGTTCTCCAGCGCCTTGACGGCCGCGGCGGAGTTCACGGCGGCCTTGCCGTCGTCGTCGATGATGGCGCCGCCGGCGGAGTACAGGAACTGGTAGAAGCTCTGCACGGTGTCGAGGCCGCCCGGCTGGATGGACAGGCCCCACTTGGTGCCGGCCTTCTTCTGGTACGCCTCGGCGGCACTCTGCAGTTCGGCCATGGTGGCCGGGGCCTTCTCGATGCCTGCCTTCTTGGCGAGGTCGGTGCGGTAGAAGAGGACGCGCGTGTCGACATACCACGGGGCGCCGTAGGTCTTGCCGTCGTAGGAGCCCTGCTGCCAGGCGGCCGGGAAGTAGTCGGTCTCGTGGATGGTCTTGCTGTCGACCGGCTCCAGGACGCCCATGTCGGCGAACTCGCCCAGGTAGCTTCCGCCCATCTGCACCACGTCAGGCAGCTTTCCGGCGGCAGCGGCGGCGACCAGCTTCTGGTGGGCCACGTCCCAGCCGATCGGGGTGACCTTGACCGTCAGGTTGGAGTGGGACTTCTCGTACTCCTTGGCCACGTCGCCGAGCTTCTCCCCCTCCGTGCCCATCGCCCATACGGTCAGGGTCTGCTTGGCGTCTGCTGCCACGCCCGCGCCACCCGAGCCGCCACAGGCGGTGAGGGTGAGCGCAGACGCCAGGGTGAGTGCGATCGACCCGGTTCCGACGGCGCGGTTCATGAACGGCTCCTCCTTGAGCTTTACGGTCGAGCTTGACGGCTCTGGTTCACGACTGAGCCTCGTGACTCGGTTTCACGACTGGACTTCACGAGTGGATTTCGTGATGTATGCGCTGCCTGTAAGCGCATACATCACTCTGTGGCAGCAATTCCTGACCTGGCAAGAGGGGGCTTGGTCACACTCCCGTAACGGGCGGGACATCCGGTGGGCGGTTCGCGGTGCTCCGCCGCCCCGGATACGGGGGAGTCTGTGCGGGAGCAACGTCTGTGCGGGAGCAACGCGCAACGGATCATTGCATGGGTGGGCGCTCCGCTTGGGGTGGGGATGGGGGTGGGGGTTGTGGGGGGGTAGTTGCGCCGTTCCCCGCGCCCCCTTTGCAGGGGGGGACGGACCGTTGCCGGGTGCCGGTAGTGGTGGGCTGGGCGCGCCGTTCCCCGCGCCCCCGGGGGGACCGGATCGTTGCCGGGTGACGGTAGTGGAGGGCTGAGCGCGTCCTTCCGCCGATCCTCGGGGGCGGGGTGTCAGGGGTGGTTACAGTCGCCGTGTGACTTCTTTTCTCCATTCATCCTTTGGGTTCGATCCGGGCTATGGGTACGGGCTTGAGGATCTGTTGGCTGTGGGGGCGCCGGGTGGGCCGGTGGACTTCGGTGCTTTCTGGCGGGGGCGCCGGGACGCGGCGGCGCGGGTGGATCCGCGTCCACTGCTCGGCGATGTCGCGGAGGAGCGCGACGGCTTCCGCGTGCACGAGGTCGCCTACGACGCGCTCGGCGGCAGGTGTAACGCTTTGCTGGCGCTACCGTGCGACGGGCCCGTACGCCATGGTTTCGTCATCGGGCACGGCTACGGCGGACGCCAAGAAGTCGGCCCGGACATCCCGCTTCCGCTGCCTCAGTCCGCTGCGATCCTGCCGATCGCGCCCGGCCTTCCCGCTCTCGGTCTGCGGCCGGGGGTGCCCTCGAACCCGGACGGGCACGTGCTGCACGGCATCGGTTCGCGGGACACCTACCTCATCGGCGACTGCGTCGCGGCCGTGTGGGGCGCCGCCTCGGCCCTGCTGGAACTGGTTCCCTCGCCGACGCTGGACGGCAGGCGTCTGGGATACCTCGGCGAGAGCTTCGGCGGCGGGATCGGCGCGCTGGCGCTGCCCTGGGACGACCGGTTCGCCGCGGCCGGGCTGACCGTGCCGACCTTCGGGAACCATCCACTGCGGTGCACCCTGCCCTGCACCGGCAGCGGCGAGTCCGTGCGTACGCACGTGCGCCGGCATCCGGAGGCCCTCGATGTCCTCGCCTACTTCGACGCGGCGACCGCGGCGGCGCACCTGCGCATCCCGGTGCTGTCCGCCTGCGCCCTGCTCGACCCCGTGGTGCCGCCGCCGGGCCAGTTCGCCGTGCACAACGCGCTCGCCGGTCCACGCCGACTGGAGGTTCTGGACGCCGGACACGTTCCCTACCCTGGCGAGCCGGAGCAGCGACGACATCTGGGACAGGTCACGTCCGAGTTCTTCGGATCATGGATGAGGTGAGGACGGGTATCAGGTGACCGGTCATCCGGAAACGGCTGATGCCACGACGGCTCGTGCACACTTCCTCCCGTGACGACGAACCCGACGCTCGACGGTCGACAACTCGACATGGCCGTGACCGGGCACCCGGCACCGGGCCGTGGGCGGCCGGACAAACGTCAACCGACCGTCGGCAGGACCGTCGTCTCCTCACAGCCGCAGCTCGCCCGGCGGGCCACACTGACCGGCAGCATCAGGGACACGGGCTCCCGCGGAGGCTGTCCGCTCAGCCGTCGTACGAGCAGGTCGACGGCCTCCTCCCCCATGCGCACCATCGGCTGACGCACGGTGGTCAGCGCGGGGCGCACCATGCGGCTCAGCGGGATGCCGTCGAAGCCGGTCACGACGATGTCGTCGGGTACGCGCAGACCTTGGCGTTCGAGCGCCTGGAGGGCGCCCACCGCCATCTGGTCGTTGGCGAACACGAACGCCTCGGGCCGGTCGCCGTTTCCCTCGCACAGCAGGCGAGCGGCGCGGGCGCCCTCGGCCTGGGTCATCATCGGCATGCGCAGGGCCGGTGCGACGTCGGCCTCGACACCCGCCTCGACGCAGGCCCGGCGGAAGCCTCGGAACCGCGCCTCGACATCCGGTGAGTCGTCGACGAGTCCCACGTAGGCGAGGCGGCGCAGCCCGTGGTCGTGGAGCAGGTGCCGGGTCAGCTCGTACTGGCCGTCCTCGTTGGCGACCTCGACGTGGTCGAGATGGTCCAGGGAGGGGTCCTGCGCACGGGGGCCGGCCAGCATCACCACCGGCCGGCGCCGGGAGATCGCTTCGAGTTCCTCCGTCGGCACCGTGCGAGCCATCACGGCGAAGCCGTCCACCCGGCCGGCTACCTGGGCCACCAGACTCTCCGGACCTCCGGCGAGGGAGGCCGCGATCAGCAGCGCGTACCCGTGCCGGCGGGCCGCGCGTTCCATGCCCCGGATGATCTGGTCCGAGTAGAGCATCGCGGCGTCGTCGTCCTCGGCGCCGACCGTGTCGGGGTCGGAGTAGTCCGGGAAGCACAGGCCGAGGACACCGGTGGAACGGCTGGCGAGACCACGGGCGTTGCCGCTCGGCACGTATCCCAGTTCGCCCGCCGCCGCCAGCACGCGTTCGCGGGTGGCGGCGCGTACCGAGTCGGGGCTGCGGTACACCCTGGACACCGTGGCGATGGACACTCCGGAACGTTCGGCCACGTCGTACACCGTGGGGATCGCGTTCACGATGCGGCGCCGTTCATGGGTCAGGCCCCCGTCTGTTGTGATGCATGCATGTCGATGAAAGCGCATTCACTCTAGGGGCGTGCACGTCTGTGAGGCAACCGGAGGGCGCGGCCGACCACGCCCCTGGATCGTCAGTCGCGGTCGAGCAGTTCGATGAGGTTGCCGTAGGGGTCGGTGACGAAGGCCATCACGGCCCCGGGGCGTGGGGCCGGTCGCGGAGACATGCTCACCCCCGCGCCGGCCTCGACGAGCCGTGCGAACTCCGCCGCGACGTCCTCGACGCACAAGCACATATGGCCGAAGCCGTGTGTGCCCGCCGCGTCGAGGGCGCTGCCCGGTGTCGGGCCCGGGCGGGCCGAGGGGCGGTGCAGCAGTTCGATGCGGTAGCCGCTGTCGTGCAGGAGCATGACCCCCCGCAGGTCGGTGCCCGGGATCGCGAACACCGGGGCCGCGGTGAGGTCCAGGGCATCGCAGTACCAGGCGGTGGCGGCCTCCAGGTCGGGCACGGAGATGCCCACGTGGTCGAAGCGGGTCATCGCTCAGCGCACCGCCCGTCCGGTCTTCTCCCGGGCCGGGCCGTCGCCCCGCCGGTCGCCGCCCGTGGTGTCGCCGGACGACCGGTCGTGCGCGGGCTCATCGGACACCGGCTCATCGGGCGCCAGCCCATGAGACGCCGGCCCATCGGGCACCGGCTCCCCGGGCGTCTGCTTCCCGGGCGTCGGATCGCTCCGCGCCGCGGTCCCCGCGGCCGAAGAACGCCCCCGCCCCTGGCCCTGGCCCTGGCCGTGTGCCTGGCCCTGTGCCTGGCCCTGTGCCTCGCGGATCATGGTCAGGACCCTGGTCCGCAGGTCGGTGAAGCGGTGGTCGGCGCGGGTGGTGATCTGGTCGCGGTCGGCGCCCAGGTCGACCCGGAGGTTGTCGACGACCGTGGTCGGACGGCCGCCGATGACGACCACGCGGTCGCCGAGGTAGACGGCCTCGTCGATGTCATGGGTGACGAGGACGACGGTGATGCCGAGGTCGGCGCGGAGCGAGAGTGTCAGGTCCTCCAGGTCGAAGCGGGACTGGGCGTCGACCGACCCGAAGGGCTCGTCCATCAGCAGTACGGGCGCCTCGTAGGCGAGTCCGCGGGCGATGGCCACCCGCTGCTGCATACCGCCCGAGAGCTGCCAGGGGTACTTGTCGCCGACGTCCGCCAGGCCGACGGCGTCCAGGCATTCCTCGGCCCGCCGGTTGCGTTCGGCGCGCCTGACTCCCATCCCCTCCAGGGGGAAGGCCACGTTGTCCCGTACCCGCATCCAGGGCAGCAGGGAACCGCGGTAGTCCTGGAAGACGACCGCGATGTCGGCGTGCGGGCGGGTGAGGAGTTCGTCGCCGTAGCGGATCGTGCCCGTGGTGGGGCGGATCAGACCGGACAGACAGCGCAGCAGGGTGGTCTTGCCCGCGCCGGACGGGCCGACGACGCAGACGAACTCGCCGGGGTCGACCCGCAGCGACAGTCCCTCGATCACCCGGTGCTCGTCCGCGCCGTGGCCGAACGTCTTGCCGACGTCCTCCACGACCAGGCTGGATCCGCCCCCGCCCGACTTCACGTGTCGCTGCGTCATGTCTTGGCCTCGCTTCGGGACATGGCCCGCCGGGCGCGCGGCGGACGCTGGTGGTACCAGCCGAGCAGGGTGTACTCGGCCGCCAGGAGGAGCACGCTCAGGCCGTAGCCGAGGATGCCGATCAGCACGGTGCCGGCCCAGGTCTCCGGGACGGCGAAGCTGGAGCCGCTCTGCAGGATGAAGTTGCCCAGGCCCACGGGCGATCCGTAGATCTCGCTGACGACCATGAGGACGACCGCGATCGAGAGGGCCACGCGGATACCGGCGAAGATCTGCGGCAGGGCTCCGGGGAGCACCACTTTCAGCAACCTCAGTCTCCAGGGGATGCGGTAGCCGCGGGCGGTCTCGTGCACGGCCGGGTTGATGCCGTGCACGCCGCTGACGGTGTTGAGCAGAATCGGCCAGAGCGAACCGAGGGCGATGAGGAAGATCTTCGGTCCCGAGCCGATGCCCAGGGTCAGGATGATGACCGGCACGAAGGCCACCGTCGGGGTGGCCCGGGCGAAGTCCAGGAGCGGGCCGGTCGCCTGCCGCAGCAGGTCGATCTCGCCGATGACTAGGCCCGCGCCGACTCCGACGACCGTGGCGAGGGCAAGACCGAGTGCGATGTTGCGCAGGGAGAACAGCAGGTCGCCGACGAGTCCGCCGTGCAGGAGTTCCCGCCACAGGGTGCCGAGCACATCGGTGGCCGGCGGGAAGTAGAAGCTGGTGCTGCCCGCGGTGGCGAGCAGGAGGACGGCGACGCACAGGACCGGCAGCCACAGCTGCTTGAGCAGGGACTGCCAGAGGGCGCCCGGGGAACGTGTGGACATGGTGTCTCCCCTCGTCAGTCGGTGTGGGCCGGCGGACGCCAGCGCAGCAGGCGTCGTTCGGCGAACTGGGACAGCAGGTTGATCGAGTAGCCGATCGTGCCCGCGGTGATGATGTAGGCGTACGCCCGAGCCGCGGCCCCGCCCTGCTGTGCCTGCACGACCTCGTGGCCGATTCCCGGCAGTGTGGTGAGCACCTCGACGCCGATGGCCACCAGTACGGAGGTCGTCGCCGCCAGCCGCAGCCCGGTCATGACCGAGGGCGTGGCACTGGGCAGGATCACCTTGCGGAAGCGCAGCTGCCGGGGGACGCGGTAGCTGTCCATGGTCTCCGCGATCATCGGGGTCACGGACCGGGCGCCGTACTGGGCCTGGAGGAAGACGGGGAAGACGCAGGCGAGGAGGACGACGGTGGTCTTCGTCGTCGGCGTGGACCCCAGCACCAGCAGGAACACCGGCAGCAGGGCGATGACCGGGAAGGACCGCAGGACGTCTACGAGCAGCCGGGACGACTCCTCGGCCGCCGCGTAGGTGCCGGTGACCAGGCCGAGCGGAACGCCGATCACGGCGGCGGCGACGAAGCCGGTCACGGCTCCGTTCAGGGTGTCCCCCACCGCCTGCCAGTAGACGGGGTCGCCGAACAGCTCCGGGAACTGCCCGAACACCTCCGTCGGTCCGGGCAGCGCGGTCGCGCTCGCCAGTCGGGCCGCCGCGAGCGCCGCCCAGATCAGCAGGACGGCGAGGACGGCGGAGAGTTGGAGCATCAGGAGCACGCGGCGCCCCGGGTTCCCTGCCCGGGTGCGCCGCGTGTGCCGGGCGGGGCGCTTGCGGTCCGGGGCCGCCGGGCGCCGGTCCGTCGTGGAGATGGCCATGGTGTACCTCTGCCGCTCTCAGCTGCCGGCGGTGACCGTCGGAGCCTTGTCCCAGTAGATGGCGTCGTCCTTCGGGGCGCTGCTGAGCAGGTCGTAGCCGTGCATCTTCGTGATGACGGTACGCATCACGGTGGTGTTGATGTTCTTGTCGTAGTACGCGATCTGCGATTTCTCGATGTAGTCCGCGGGCAGCTGGGTGTACTTCTTGTCGATCGCCTTGACGGCGTCGGGGTGCGCGTTGGCGTAGGTGATCGCCTTGGCGACGGCGTCGGTGAACTTCTTCGCCGTGGCGGAGTTCGAGGACAGGTACTTCTGGGTGGCGAAGAGTACGCCCTGGGTGATGCCGGGCAGGTCGTTCATCCCGTGGCCGATCGAGCGCAGACCTGCCTGCTCGCCGGCCGCGAAGAAGGCGCCGAAGGAGTAGACGGCGTCCGTCTTGCCGGTGGTGGCCGCGTCGGTGAGCGAGGTGGTCGGCAGGGAGACGAACTTGACCTTGGTGGGGTCGCCGCCGTCCTTCTCGACCAGGTACTCGACGATGAACTGGATCGTGCCGCCGAGGGCGGACAGCCCCACGGTCCTGCCCTCCAGGTCGGCGAACCCCTTGATGGAACTGTCCTTCTTGACGAGCAGGCCGTCGGTGGGGTCGGTCTTCGTGGTGGCGGACACCAGCCCGGTGGCGATGCGGATGGGCATGTTCTTCGCGGCGCCCTTGAGGAAGCCGGAGCTGTCGGTCATCGCGAACTGGGCCTCGCCGTTGAGGACGGACGGGGCGTTCTGCGAGGTGTCCTGGGCGCCCGCCTTGATGGTGACGTCGAGGCCCGCGTCCTCGAAGTAGCCCTCCTGCTCGGCGATGTACAGCGGCTCGAACAGCGCGCCGTTGGAGCGCAGCACGGTGATCTTCGCCGACCCGTCGCTGCCTGCCGACGTGGCGTCGCCCGACCCGCAGGCGGCGAGCGGGGCGGCGACCGCGAGCACCACCAGAGCGGTGGCGAGGCGACCGAACGGGCTTCTCGTACTTCTGCTGCTCTTCGGCATGAGGGTGTGCTCCTTTGCACAGTTGCGGCGGCCTGTGGACGCGGCCCCGCGGGTGAATGCGGCTCTCCGGGCGACGCGGTCGCCCGTACAGGTGGCGGGCCGCACAGGCCGTAAGGCCTCAGGCGCGGCGTTCGTCAGGCGCGAGGGACGAGGGGCGAGGGGCGAGGGGCGACGCACAACGCGTACGGCGTCACGCGCGGCCGGCGACCGCGTAGGCGGTGGTCGACTCGGCCGGGGTCATATAGGTGCGGAAGAGTCCGTCGGGGTCGTGGACGGCACGGATCCTCTCCAGCCGTGCGGCGTTCTCGGCACTGAGCCCGAGGTCGAAGCGGTCGGCGAGGTTGTTGTCGGAGAACTGCAGGCCCCGGGACAGGTGTTGTACGGCGGACAGTGACCCGTGCACCCAGTTCTCGTGCGCGAGGTCCTCGGCCGGGTCGTACCACCCGGCGTTGGGCGAGAGGTAGGCCTTGGCCTGGGCCGACCAGCAGGCTTCGGGGCGCGGCGGGTGGTGGCCCCACAGCATCCACAGTACGAAGCTGGTGCCGTCGGGGATGGTGTCCAGCACCGGCCGGGCCGCGCCGACGATCTCCTCGGCCGTGCCCTCCACCCAGACACCGTCCACGGCCCAGCGCAGGCCCTCGGGGTTGAGGCGGTCGGCGATGTCGTACAGCTCGTCGATGGTGGTCGGTTCGCCGGCCACGGCACGCAGGGCCCGGTCCCGGAAGGGTGCTTCCTCCAGGGGGGCCAGGGCCTCGGGTCCGTGGGCCGGGGTGCAGAAGGCGGTGGCGGTCAGGGAGATCGCCGGGGTGCCGAGGCCGGGGGTGAAGCCGACCTTGGCGGAGAACTCCACGGTGCTGGGCAGTCGTTCCAGGAGGTCGTAGGACCAGGCGAGCACTTCGTCGCGCAGGGCCAGGGGATAGCTGTGCACCGTCCGCCGGATCTCGGTGGGCCGTTCGTGGACGTCCAGGTGGAAGCGGGTGACGACACCGAAGAAGCCGGGGCCGCTGCCCCGTGCCGCCCACAGCAGGTCGGGGTGGGTCTCGTCGGTGGC
The DNA here is from genome assembly GCF_044328075.1 of Streptomyces sp. NPDC017991. Taxonomy (NCBI): domain Bacteria; kingdom Bacillati; phylum Actinomycetota; class Actinomycetes; order Kitasatosporales; family Streptomycetaceae; genus Streptomyces; species Streptomyces sp. NPDC017991. The sequence continues at coordinate 484,411 of NZ_JBIRGP010000001.1, forward strand.
GTGCACCAGCGTGCCGTCGGCGAGGACCACGTCGATCGCTCGGATGCTCAGACAGGCCGGTCCCAGGTGGCGGGAGTTCCAGCCGTAGCCACCGCCGAGGATGAAGCCTCCGATGCCGACGGTGGGTGCGTGACCGGTGGGGAAGAACAGCCCGTGCGGGGCGAGGGCCCGCTGGATCGCCGGCCCTTTGGCGGAGGGCTGGACGGCGGCGGTGCGACCGTGCGGGTCGACGCTGATCCCCTGGAGACGGGACAGGTCGATCAGCAGGCCGCCCTCCCGTACGCCGTTGCCGACCCAGCTGTGCCCGCCCGAGCGGACGGAGACACGCAGCCCTTCGGCCCGGGCCAGCCGTACGGCCAGGACGACGTCCCGCTCGTCCTCGGCGACCACGACGACTTCGGGGAACCGGTCCGGCTTGCGCGCGTTCCACACGGCGTCGAGACGGGTCTTCTCGTAGCTCGCGTCGCCACGGCGGAGGAGAGCTCCGGTGAAATCTCCGCCGACAGCTCCACGCGGGGACGGGGCAGGATGGGGATCGGGCGTCCTGGGCAAGTGTGGCTCCTTGGGTGGTGCAGACATTCCGAACGGTACTGTCGACACAAAACGGAGGTCAAGAGGCTGTACGCCGATAATTTCGGCTTTCTGTCGACACTAACGGCGTTTGGTTGGCTGCCTGTCCTGGCCCCGGTGCGCGGCCAGCGCTGTGGTCGACTCCTCGGGCGACAGGTACGAGCGGAACAGCCCCTCGGGGTCGTACCGGCGCCGCAGTTCCTCCAGTCGCACGGTCTGCCGCGGTTCCAGCCCGTGGTCGGGACGGTCGGCCGGATTGGCGTCGGCGAACTGGGTGCCGTGCGCGACCGGGGCCATGGCCCGCAGCGCGTCGTGCGCCCAGCTCTCGTGGCGCAGGTCGTCGTCGGGGTCGCGCCAGACGGCGTTCGGCGAGAAGTACAGCCGGGCCTGGGTGGACCAGCAGGCGTTCTCCCGGGTCGCCTGGCCGCCCCAGAGCATCCAGAGCAGGAAGCTGTCCGGGCCGGGCAGTCCGTCCAGCACCTCGCGGCCGGCGTCGAGCACGTCATGGACCGGGGCGTCCGTCCACACTCCGTCGACCGCATAGCGCCTGCCCCGGGGAGTCAGACCGTCGGAGAGGGCGTACAGGTCGTCCAGACTCGACGGCACCCGCTCCACCCTGCGCAGCGCATGGCGCAGGAAGGGGGCCTTCTCCAGGGGTGCCAGCATCTCCGGGCCCTGACCCGGGGTGCAGAAGGCGGCCGCCGTGATCATCGTGGTGGGCCGCGGTACCCCCGGCGTGCGGGCGACCTTGGCCGACATCTCCAGGGAGTCGGAGATCCCCGGCACGGCCTCGTAGGTCCAGGCGAGCACCTCGTCGCGCAGTTCGTGCGGGAAGACGTACGCGCTGCGCAGGATCTGGTCGTAGGCCGGATACACCCTCAGATGGAAGCGCGTGACCACCGCGAAGAAGCCCGGTCCCGAGCCGCGTACGGCCCACATGAGGTCCGGGTGGGTCTCATCGGTGGCGTGGACCTGGCTGCCGTCGGCGAGGACGGCGTCGACCGCCTCCACGCTGAAGCAGGCCGGTCCCAGCGCCCGGGAGTTCCAGCCGTAGCCGCCGCCTATCAGGAAGCCGCCCACGCCCACGGAGGGGCAGTGGCCGCTGGGGAAGACCAGCCCCTCGGCGGCGAGCAGCGCGTTGAAGCGGCTGCCCTGGACGGCGGGGCGCACGGTGGCCCGGCACCCGGGGGCGTCGATGGTCACCTCGTCCAGCGCGGAGAGGTCGATCAGCAGGCCGCCGTCCCGTACCCCGTTGCCGATCCAGCTGTGACCGCCGGAGCGGACGGAGACGCGCAGTCCGCGGGCCGCGGCCCAGCGCACCCCTTCCTGGACGTCGCGGTCCCCGGCGGCCACGAGAATGGCGTCGGGGCGGCGGTCCGGCTTGCGCAGGTTCCAGACGGCGGCGAGCCGCGCTTCCTCGTAACCGGGGGCGTCCCGGGTGAGAAAGGTGCCGTCGAAGTCGCTCATGTCTGCTCCACGTGCGGGTCGGGCGGATCGGGCAGGTCGGGCGGGTCGCCGGGGTCGGTCGGGAAGTCGAAGAGTTCGGCCGCGTTGTCGACCATGACCCGGCGCAGGAGGACGGGGTCGGGCGCGATGTCGGCGAGCAGGTCCACGAGCAGCCCGTCGTCCGGCGCGGCGGCCCGGATGTTGACGTGGGGGTAGTCGGTGCCCCACACGACCCGGTCGGGTGCCTGCCGCACGAAGGACGCGGCCAGGGCCACGGCGTCCGCGTAGGGCGGCCCCTGGCGGGAGACCCGGTCCACCCCGCTCGCCTTCAGCCAGACGTCACCGGAGTCCAGGAGGCGGCGCAGGCTGCGCAGGGCGGGACTGTGCGGTCCCTCGCCGAGGTCGACCCGCGCGAGGTGGTCGATCACCACCCGGCCGGGCAGGGAACGGATGAGCGCTTCGTGGTCGGCGACCTCGGCCCCGGTCAGGTGGAGTTCGCAGGCCCAGCCGAGTCCGTCGACGCGTTCCAGCACGGAGTCGATCTCCTCGCGGGTGGGCGCGATGCGCAGGTGCGGCAGGAAGTTGAGCCGGAACGCGCGGACTCCGGCACGGTGGAGTTCCTCGATCTCCACCCGAGTGGTCCGTTCGCCGACGAGGGCGACTCCGCGCAGCGTGCCACGCCCTGCTGTGAGGGCGTCCAGGAGCGTGCGGTGGTCATGGCCGTTGCAGGACGACTGGACGACGACCGCCCGGGACAGGCCAAGGTGGGCGTGGAGGGCAGCGACCTGTTCCTTGGGGGCGTCGACGGGGGTGAAGGTGCGCTCGGGGGCGTAGGGGAAGACCGTGGCGGGGCCGAGGATGTGGCAGTGCGCGTCACAACTGCCCGGCGGCAGGACCAGGATGGGTCTGCGGGGGGCCGGGTGCGGGGGCGGGCAGCCCGGCGAGGGGGCCGGGTGCGTCGCGTGGAGGGCGGGCTCAGTCACAGCGCGCCGTCATTCCGCCGTCGACGACGATCTCGGTGCCGGTGACGAACCGGGCCTCGTCGGACGCCAGGAAGAGCGCCGCGTACGCCGTGTCCCGGCCGTCGCCCATGAATCCCAGCGGGATACGCGCCTGCCGCTGGGCGAGCAGTTTGTCCACGTCGCCGTCGGCACGCTGATGGGCCAGGCGCGCCTCGACCATCGGGGTGTGCAGCTGTCCGGGGACGACGGTGTTCACACGGATGTGGTCGGGCGCGTACTGGACGGCCGTCACGCGGGAGAGCTGGATGACGGCGGCCTTGGCCGCCGCGTAGCCCACCTGTGCCGCGCCGGTCCAGCGCAGACCGGACGCCGAGGCGGTGTTGACGATCGAGCCACCGCCCCCGCGCCGCATGATCGGGACGGCGTGTCTGCAGGCCAGGAAGGCGCTGGTGAGGTTGGTGCGCAGTTGGCTGTCCCAGTCCTCCAGGGACAGTTCGGCCGCTCCTCCCGCGCGGGAGCCCCCGACGTTGTTGACCAGGATGTCGATGCGTCCCGCCTGCCCTTCGGCCTCCCGGAAGTAGTCCTCGACGGCGTCCGGTTCGGTCACGTCGAGCAGGTGGGTGTACGCGGTGCCGCCCTCCGCGCGCACGCGGTCCGCGGTGATGTCGAGGGCTTCCTTGTCGCGGTCGGTGAGGTACACGGTGGCGCCCTCGCGGGCGAAGATCACGGCGGTGGCACGGCCGTTGCCCCAGCCGGGGCCGACGCTGCCGGCGCCGCTGATGACGGCAACCCGCCCGGCCAGGCGGCCGGGCCGTGCGGAGGGCACGTCCTGGGTCACGGAGGTCTCCCTTGGTTCGAGCCCGGTCCGGGCATGGGGTGGAACGTCGGCCCGAGCGTGACGCCGCCGGAGCGGCCGACTGTCGGCAGTTTCACCTAGTGTCGACAGAAAGTAAACAGGGGCGGGGAAACACGCAGTGCACCGCCTATGATCGACGCCTAGTGTCGACAGGTGATCGTGAGTAATGCTTGAATGGCGCTCAGCCCGTTGGCGTACGTTTCCGTTTCCGGAGGGATCCATGGACAAGCCGGCCGTCTTCACCGACGAGGAGATCACCCGCTTCCGCGCGGAGCTGGCCGACAAACGCTCGCCGGGCGCGTACGAACCGGGCCGCTGGTCGGTGAGCCCGCTCACCCGCCGCCCCGACGTACGCGGGCCGATGCCCGGGTCGGTGCGGCTGCGCGACGCCACCCTGCGATCGGTGGAGACCCTGCCCGGTGTCGTCGCCTCCACCGAGGCGAAGGAGGCGTATATGCGCCGCCTCACCGGTGCCGGGGTCCGCGAGGTGGTCACGGCCGGGCTTGCCGGGCGCGACGACAAGGCGTTGCGCGCGGAGGTCGAGGTCATCAAAGGCGAGGACCCCGACTGCCGGGCGGTGCTGCCCCTGCTGCGCACCACCGCGGACATCGACCGCGCCGCCCACGCGGGCTACGACGCCGTCCAGATCTGGGTCCAGGGCCTCGGCGAGGCGTCACTCATCTACAACCCGGCCGTCTACCAGCGGGCCTGGCGGGGCGAGGACTGGCGCGATCCCGCGACGCCCCGTGGGCGTGCCGACGTTCTCGCCCGCGCGTTGCCCCTGATCCGGCACGCCCGCTCGCGCGGACTCGACGCCGTCGTCCCGATGCTGATGGTCTCCTACCTCACCGACGAGATCCTCGACGAGTCGGTCGCCGCGCTGACGGGCGCGGGCGCCACCGAGCTCACGCTCTTCGACGGTCCCGGCGCCATGAGCCCCGAGGCGTACGCCCATCTGGTCACCCGCGCCAAGGAACTCGCACCCGGGGTCGAGGTCGGTCTGCATCCGCACAACACGTTCGGACTGGCGGTCGCCTGCGCCGTCGCCGCCGTCCGGGCCGGCGCCGATGTCGTCGAACTGTCGGTCAACGGCTACTGCGGCGGCCCCGGCAACGCCGACCTGGCCGCCACCGCGCTGGCCTTCGAGGCGCTGTACGGGGTGCGCACCGGGATCAGAACCGAGCGTCTGACCGAACTGGCGCGCGCGGGTGAGGAGTTGACCGGGTACCACCTGGCCTGGAACCACCCGGTGACCGGCACCAGCGCCTTCTCCTGGGGCGGCATGGACCTCATCACCCAGGAGACCGCGGTCGATCCCCTGCTGCACAACTGCCTGGAGCCGGCTCTCGTCGGCAACGCGCGCACAGTCCCCTTCACCCCCGACAGCGGCCCGTACACACTCGCCGACAAGCTGACCGCGCTGGGTGTCGACACCACCGTCGCCCAGGTCGACGAGATCCTGCGCAGGGCCCGTGTCCTCATGACGCGGGAAGCCCGGCTGCTCACCGACACGGACCTGGCAGCCCTCGCGCACGAGGTGACCGAGACGACTGAGGTGGCCGAGTCGGCCGAGGTGACAGAGGTGACAGAGGTGACAGAGGCTGCAGAGCCTCCGGCTCGTACGGAGCGATGACGATGCCCTCGAACCCACCCGCCCCCGGCAGCCGTCTGCCCCTCCTGCACCCCGACAGCCTCTCCCCCGCCCAACGGCTCCTGTACGAGGAGATCACCGGCGGCCCCCGCTCCGACGGTCCTCAGCTGTTCGCTCTCACCGACACCGAGGGACGCCTCAACGGCCCCTTCAACGCGATGCTGTTCAGCCCAAGGCTGGGCCGCGACCTTCAGGCGCTGGGCGCGGCGATCCGCTACCGGACGGACCTGTCACCCCGGGTGCGCGAGACTGCCGTCCTCGTCGTGGCCGCCCTCTGGGACAGCGACTTCGAGCGGTACGCCCACGAACCGCTGGCCAGGGGCGCCGGGCTCACCGAGGCGGATGTGCGCGCCCTGCGCGAAGGATCCGATCCGGGCTTCACCGACCCGTACGAGCGCGCCGCGTGGTCGGCCACCCGTGCCCTCGCCAACCCCTCGGAGCCGCTCGACGACGACTGGTACGCGGCTGCCCGCACCGCCCTGGGCGAGGCCACTCTCTTCGAACTCTCCACGCTGGTCGGCTACTACGCCACGCTCGCCCTCCAACTGCGCCTGTTCCGCGTACCCGTGAAGGAGTCCCGTCCGTGAAGGAGTCCCGTCCGTGAACAAGGTGCACCTGACCGCCGCCGAGGCGGTCCATGACATCGCCGACGGATCGTCGCTGGCCGTCGGCGGGTTCGGACTGAGCGGCGTGCCGAACGTCGTGATCGACGCGCTGCACGCCCGCGGCAGCACCGGGCTGTCCGTCGTGTCCAACAACTGCGGGGTGGACGGCGCGCGCCTCGGCGTCCTGCTCGCCTCCGGCCGGATCAGCCGGGTGACCGGCTCGTACGTGGGCGAGAACAAGGAGTTCGCCCGGCAGTACCTCTCCGGTGAGCTGGAGGTCGAGCTGGTGCCCCAGGGCACGCTCGCGGAACGGCTGCGCGCCGGGGGCGCCGGTGTCCCGGCGTTCTACACCCCGGCCGGCGTGGGCACCCAGGTCGCCGACGGCGGACTGCCGTGGCGGTACGCGACCGACGGTTCGGTGGCCGTCGCCTCGCCGGTGAAGGAGACCCGGACGTTCGCCGGCCGGTCGCACGTCCTCGAACACGGCATCACCACCGACTTCGCCCTCGTACGCGCCTGGCGCGGGGACGCCCACGGCAACCTGGTCTTCCGCAGGGCCGCCGCCAACTTCAACCCGCTGGCCGCCATGGCCGGCCGCGTCACGATCGCGGAGGTGGAGGAACTCGTCGAGCCGGGGGACATCGCTCCCGACGAGGTGCACCTGCCCGGCGTGTTCGTCCAACGGGTCGTACCCCTGACCCTCGAACAGGCCACCGCCAAAAGGATCGAGAAGAGGACGGTGCGCGGCTGATGGCCTGGACCCGTGAGCAGATGGCGGCCCGTGCCGCCAGGGAGCTGACCGACGGCTCGTACGTCAATCTGGGCATAGGGCTGCCCACGACGATCCCGGACCATCTGTCCCCGGACGTACAGGTGACCCTGCACTCGGAGAACGGCATCCTCGGCACCGGCCCGTACCCCTCCGAGGGGGAGGTGGACCCGGACCTGATCAATGCGGGCAAGGAGACGGTGACCGTCCTGCCCGGGGCCTCCTTCTTCGACTCCGCACTGTCCTTCGGCATGATCAGGGGTGGCCACATCGACACCGCCGTCCTGGGCGCCCTGCAGGTCTCCGCCGGGGGCGACCTGGCCAACTGGAGCGTCCCGGGGAAGATGATCAAGGGGATGGGGGGTGCCATGGACCTGGTCCACGGTGCCCGCCGGGTGATCGTGCTGATGGAGCACACCGCCAAGGACGGGACGCCGAAGCTCGTCGGCACGTGCACGCTGCCGCTCACCGGCCGCGCCTGCGTCCACCGCGTCATCACCGATCTGGGTGTCTTCGACATCACGGCGGACGGGCTGAACGTCGTGGAAAGGGCGCCCGGCGTGACGGCCGGGGAGGTCGCGGCGCGTACGGGGGCGCCGGTACGGGGCTGACCACTCGGCTCAGAGTCCTGCAAACCCGAGTTCGTCCCGGTTCCCGTTCCCGTTCCCGTCCTCGTCGAGCGGCTCGAAGAAGCGTTCCACGTCGGTGTCGGTGACCTCGGCGAGGGCGGGCGGCGACCAGCGTGGGGTGCGGTCCTTGTCGATGACCTGGGCGCGGATGCCCTCGATCAGGTCGGGCGTGGTCAGGGCCGCGCAGGAGACGCGGTACTCCTGCTCCAGCACCCGTTCCAGCGAGCCGAGCCGCCGGGCGCGGCGCAGAGCTGCCAGGGTGACCTTCAGCGCGGTGGGCGACTTGGCGAGCAGGGTCTGTGCCGTCTCCTTCGCCGCCGGATCGCCGTGGTCGAACAACCGCCGGACGATCTCCTCGACGGTGTCGGCGGCGAAGCAGGTGTCGGTCCACTCCCGCTGCCCGGCCAGTTCCCCCTCCGGCGCGGACCGCGCATGCCGGTCCAGCGCTTCCCGTACGGGCAGCTCGGCGAGGTCGTCGACGAAGCGCGGAAGCGACGCCGACGGTACGTAGTGGTCGGCGAGCCCGCACAGCACGGCGTCCCCGGCGCCGATCGCCGCGCCCGTCAGCGCGAGTCGGGTGCCCAGTTCACCCGGAGCGCGAGACAGCAGGTAGGTGCCGCCGACGTCGGGCACGAAGCCGATGCCGGTCTCGGGCATGGCGATCTTCGACCGTTCGGTGACGACCCGGACGCTGCCGTGCGCGGAGATGCCGACACCCCCGCCCATGACGATGCCGTCCATGAGGGCGACGTACGGCTTGGACCAGCGGGCGATACGGGCGTTGAGGCGGTACTCGTCGCGCCAGAACGCGGCCGAGGGGGTGCCGTCCCCGTCCCGGGCGTCGTCGTGGATGGCACGGATGTCGCCGCCCGCGCACAGGCCGCGCTCCCCCGCTCCGGTGACGACGACCGTCTCGACTGCGGAGTCGTGCTCCCACGCGGTCAGTGCCTCGTCCACGCGCCGCACCATGGCGTGGTCGAGGGCGTTGATGGCCCTCGGGCGGTTGAGGGTGAGATGGGCGGCCCGGCCGGCCCTGTGCAGCAGGACGGAGTCTTCGCTGCCGGTCATCCGCATACCTCCGACAGGCCGCGGGCCACGATGACGTGCATGAGCTGGTTGGTTCCTTCCGGGATCCGATGGATGCACACTACGAGCGATCTTCTCAATGCCGTGTGCGGGCCGGGCGGACCGGGGCAGCGCGACGGCCCCGGAACTCCTGGAGGAGTCCCGGGGCCGCGGCGTGATGCGGAACAGGTCCGGCTCAGATGTGCGGGCCGCCGGTGCCGTAGTACGTGCCCAGGTCGTCGCGGTAGCCCTGGTCGCCCAGGTGCTTGTCGCGGTCGAACTCCGGAGCGTCCTTGATCTGCTGCTTGGTGCGGTCGACGACGATCCTCTGCTCGCCCTGGTCGATGCTGACGACCGTGCTGGCGGGGAGCAGGACCTCCTTGCCGAAGATCCACACACCGGTGTCCACCACCAGGTAAGCGTCACCGACCTCGTCGGAGTGCTTGTCGACCTTGCCGATACTGCCGTCCGTGGCCTCGACCTTGTAACCCGTAAGGTCGACACCCGCCGGACGACCCGCGGTCGACTTGTAACCCCATACATTTTCAGTCACGCGAAAACAACTCCTCCGGTAAACAGAGGGCAGCGGGGTTCCCCACCGGCCCTCTCTTTTTCCGTACGTCGTGCACGGCGATTTCCGTAACCGCCGTCTTTGCGGCGGGTGCCCCTCGTCCGGGGCTTCACGCACCCAATTCAGGCCGGGATTCTCTCCGACTTCCCGGAGGGGGCGCGCACTGCCCCAACATCGCGGACCAGGCGCCACCACATACTGCCCGACCTGCACCGATGCGGTCGGCTACCAGCGGTACCAGCGACCGCTGCCACCCTTCGGGCGAGCGACGAAACCGATCAGCCACAGGACCAGTACGACGATCGCGACCCACCACAGAATTTTCAGCGCGAAACCCGCACCGAAGAGGATCAGGGCCAGCAAGAGAACAAGAAGCAGGGGAATCATGTTTGTCAACCTCCGAAGCACCGTGTGCCCAGTTGATCTCCATCCACGCACACGAATTCACGCGTCGCGCACATTCCACCGCCGACACACCGCCGGGCCTCCGCCTCTCCGGTGAACTTGGGTATGCGGCCGGAACGAGGGGTACTCCTGCGCCATGACCATCACAGAAACGACCCCTTTGCGGGCTGTCGCCCTCGTCTGCACCCTGTCGCCGTCGCCCGCCGCCTCCAGTTCGCAGCTGCTGGCCGAGCAGACCATGGCGGCGCTGGGCGAGCACGGTGTCACCGGCAAGGTGATCCGGATCGCCGACCACGACGTCCGCCCCGGAGTGGAGACCGACATGGGGGACGGCGACGGATGGCCGGCGATCCGGGACACGGTCCTGGGCGCCGACATCCTGGTCCTGGCCACGCCGATCTGGCTGGGCCACCCGTCGAGCATCGCCCAGCGGGTCATGGAGCGGCTGGACGCGGAGATCTCCGAGACGGACGACGAGGGACGGCTGCTCACTTACGGGAAGGTCGCCGCGGTGTGTGTCGTCGGCAACGAGGACGGGGCCCACAAGGTGAGCGCCGACCTCTTCCAGGGGCTCAACGACGTGGGTTTCTCGCTCGCTCCGAACGCGGTCACCTACTGGGTCGGTGAGGCCATGCAGGGCACCGACTACCAGGACCTCGACAAGACCCCCGAGGCCACCTCCGCCACGACGGCGACCCTCGCGGCCAACACGGCCCATCTGGCCCGGCAGCTCAAGGCGTCCCCGTACCTCCCGAGTTGACCGGAGTCCGAGTCGACCGGAGCCCGCGCTCAGTCGTGGGCGCCGACCAGGCCCACCCGGTGGGCCAGTACGACGGCCTGGACCCGGTCCCGCAGATCGAGCTTGGTCAGGATGCGGGACACATACGTCTTGACGGTCTCGCGGCTGATGACCATCCGGTCGGCGATCTCGGTGTTGGACAGGCCCTCGGCGATCAGCTTCAGCACTTCCGTCTCGCGCGGCGCCAGGGCGGCCAACGCCGTCGCCGCGGGATGCCGTTGCGGTCGGCGGAGCCGGTCGGCGAACCTGCCGACGAGTTGCCGGGTGACGGCGGGTGCCAGCAGTGACTCGCCCGCGTCGACCGTCCGGATGCCGTTCACCAGGTCGCGCGGGGGTGAGTCCTTGAGCAGGAAGCCGCTCGCCCCGGCCCGCAGCGCCTCGTACACGTACTCGTCGAGGTTGAAGGTGGTGACGACCAGGACCCGCATCGGATCGACGACGCCGGGGCCCGCGAGCAGCCGGGTCGCCTCGATGCCGTCGAGTACGGGCATGCGGATGTCCATCACCACCACGTCCGGGCGCAGCCGTCGCGCGGTCTCCACCGCCGTGCGGCCGTCCCCGGCCTCTCCCACGACCTCGATGTCCGGCTGCGCGGTGAAGATGGTGACGTAGCCGGTCCGTACGAGTTCCTGGTCGTCGCAGACCAGGACCCTGATCGGCGCCGCGGCACCTGGCCCGGTCATACCTCTCCCTTGTGCGCCGCGGCTTCGCCGTGTCCCGCGGACGGTATGCGCGCGTGAACGCTGAAGCCGCCGTCCGGCCGGTTGCCGGCCGACAGTTCGCCCCCGAACACACTCACCCGTTCGCGCAGCCCGATCAGACCGTGCCCGCCGCCCCGGCCCAGCGGCCTGCGCCGTTGGGCGGTCGCTGTGGCGGGCGCTCCCTCGGTGGTCACCTCGACCTCGACATCCTTGCGGCCGTAGTGGACCTGGACGAGCGTCCGGTGGCCCGGGGCGTGTTTGAGCGCGTTGGTCAGCGCTTCCTGCACCACGCGGTACGCGGCCAGTTCCACGGCGGTGGCCAGGTCCTGCCGTTCGCCGCGCTCCGCCAGTTCCACGGGCTGTCCGGCGGTCCGGGTCTGCTCGACCAGATCGCTCAGTCTGCCCGGCTCCGGGGTACGGTCCGGCGCGGGCGGTGCGCCGGCGGGGTCGTCGTCGGCCGTGCCGTCGGACGGGTCGCCGGACGCGTTCAGTACGCCCAGCAGATGCTGGAGGTCTCTCAGGGCACGCCGTCCGGAGTCGCTGATCGCTCCGAGTCCGGTCTCCACCCGCTCGGGCGCGTCGGCGAGCAGGAACTGGGCGGCGTCCGCCTGGACCACCATCGCGGTGACATGGTGGGTCACCACGTCGTGCAACTCCCGTGCGATACGGGCGCGTTCGCGTGCCGTCGCCGCCTCCACACTGAGCCGGCGACGTTCCGCCTCCCCGTCCTGCCGGGCCCGTACCGCCGTGCCCACGGCCCAGCACACCACCAGGATCAGGAACATGAGGACGAAGTCGGGCACCTGCTGGGGCGAGCCCCTGTGGTGCAGCCCGAGCGCGAACAGCGTGAACGCCGTGATCGCGACGGCGACCGACAGAGCGCGGCGCACACCGCCGGCGCGGTTTCCGTGGGCTCCCAGGCTGTACAGCGCGATGTACAGGCCCAGGCTCGCGCAGGTCTGCGGATAGCCGACGAGTTCATGGACCGCGAACGCGCCGGCGATCAGCGCGAGACACCCGACGGGCCACCTGCGCCGCAGCACCAGCGGGAGCCAGAGAGCGGCCGTCACCAGCACCCCCGGCAGTCCTGGCGGGCGTTCCGGCAGGTCGCCGAACTGTGCGCCGATCGGGGCCGTCACCGGCGCGAACACCAGCGGGGCGAGCAGCACGGTGAACACCGCGTCCCGGCTCACCACACCCAGCGCGCCCCAACGGGACGCGAAAACAGGTGTGTTCTTCCTCAAGTCCGACCCCGCTGATCCGAGCACAGGCAGAGCCTAGCCGCCTGCCGGACCCCGGATGATCCGGCCGCGGAGCCTTATGTGAACAGTGCGGTGATCAGGGCGATGTCGTCGTCCTTGTTCTGCCCGAAGCGCGCGAGGAGCAGGTCGCACATCTCCTCCAGGTCGGCCGGCCCCTCTGCCACGGCCTCGCACAGCTCGGCGAGGGTGGAGTCCAGATGGGTGGCCCGCACCTCGACGAGGCCGTCCGTCACCAGGAGCAGCCGGGTGCCGGGCGGGGCGTCCACCACGGTGGGCGGCGGATGCGGGAGGCCGAGACCGATCAGCGGACCGTGGGGTTCGTGGAACCGCGGCCCCTTCTCCGGGTCGATCACCAGCGGGGGGATGTGGCCCGCGTTGGCTATGTGCAGGCGGCGTTCGTCCGGTTCGACCAGGACGAGGCACAGGGTGACGGTGATACCGGGCTGGGACTGGCCCAGCAGCGTTTCCAGCCGGTCCAGTATGTGGTGCGGAGCGTGCCCTTCGATGGCGTAGGCCCGCAGGGCGTGGCGTACCTCGCCCATGACGGTCGCGGCCGTCACCGAGTGCCCGACGACGTCTCCGATGGCGAGCAGCAGGCCGTTGACCGTCCGCACCGCTTCGTAGAAGTCTCCCCCGATCTCCGCGTGTTCGGAGGCGGGGAGGTAGCGGAAGGCCAGCTGGACGCCCGGGACGGTCGGCAGCTCCTTGGGGAGGAAGGAGCGCTGCAGGGCCAGGCCCAGGGCGTGTTCCTCGTTGTAGGTCCGCAGCGCTTCGAGGGCGAGGGCGCTGGCGTTGGCCAGTTGCTGCAGGAGCTGCTCGTCGTCGGCGCTGCGCAGGGCGGTCACGGGGACGGCCAGGCAGACGGGTGGACGGCCGCGTTTGGTGCGGGCCACCGCGAGCGCGACATCCCCGGAGAGGTGGTCGCCGGGCAGCATGGCCTGCCATTGACCGTGCGGGACACGGACGATAGCGACGCCGGTGTCCTGGCTCAGGCTGTGGCCCGCGAGCTGCTTCAGGAGGCCCGGGTGCGCGGGACGGATCCGTACGGTGGCCTGCGCGTCGTCGGTCATGCTGTGGACGGCCTGTGTCTGGGGCGAGAGGAACACCGCGCTGGCGGGACTGTCCAGGACGGCCGCCGCGCCTCCGGTGGCCGCCGACGCGAAGGAGTGGAAGCCGACGGCGCTGTAGACGTCCAGCGTCGCCTGGTTCAGCGCTATGAGGCGGTGCGCGAGCTTCTCGGCGCGCTGCCGGGCCCTGGCGTAGCGCAGGGTGGCGGAGACGGTGGCGAGGAGTTCGCCGGGATCGATGGGCTGGTCGAGATAGGCGTCCGCGCCCCGTCTCAGCCCTTCCGCGTGATCGTCGGGGGTGATGGCGGCGGCGGAGATCTGGATGATCGGCAGATGGGCGGTCCGCGGGCTGTTCTTGACCCGTTCGCTGACCTCGAAGCCGCTCATGTCGGGCAGCCGGACGTCGATGATCGCGATGTCCGGAAGCACGCCCGGCACGCCGTGCAGCCGTTCGAGGCCCTGCTCTCCCGTGCTGGCGCTGATGACGGAGTGTCCGGCGCGCTGCAGCCAGCTGGTGAGGACGTAGAGGTTCGTCTCGTTGTCGTCGACGACCAGGACGGTCGCGGGCAGACGCTCCTGGGCACTGTCGGTCACGGCCCGCCCTTTCGGTTCTGCGATCGCTGCGTGTACTCGTGGCCGAGATCCGGCAGGCGAACTTCCACCTTGGTGCCGACGCCCACGGTACTGGTGAGGGTCAGGGTGCCGCCGAGCAGTTCGGCGAGCGTACGGGCGTAGGGCAGGCCGAGGCCGGTGCCGGGCCGGCCGCTCTGGTGGGGGCCGCGGACCTGGTAGAAGACCTCGAAGACCCGGCCGAGTTCTTCGGGCGGGATGCCGATCCCCGTGTCCGTGACGGTGAACAGCACGGCGGGGGCCGAGGGTTCGGGGTCGAGGTCGATCTCCAGGCGTACCTCGCCGCGCTCGGTGAACTTGAGGGCGTTGGAGAGGAGGTTGCGCAGAATGCGGACCAGCAGCGTCTCGTCGGTCACCAGGGGCGGCTGCTGTTCGGGACGAGGTGTGACGAGGGTCACCCGCTCGTGTCCGTGGCTGCTCAGGATGAGGCCTCTGAGGTGGGCGACCAGCAGACGCAGATCCACCGGTTCCGGATGGATCTCCAGGTGACCGGCCTCGGCCTTGGCGACGTCCAGCAGATCGCTCACGAGCGAAAGAAGCGTGTGGCCGGCCGACCCTATGAGTTCGACCTGCTCCCGCTGCTCGACGGTGAGGGCGGGGGAACTGGGGGCCAGCAGCAGGGTGGAGAGGGCCACCACGGAGTTGACCGGGGTGCGCAGTTCGTGGCTGATGTTCGTCCAGAAGCGGGTCTTGGCCTCGCTCGCCTCCTGCAGCTGGTGGCGCTTGTCCTCCAGTTCGGTGTGCAGCGCGAGAACACCGCTGTTGGTGGTCTCCAGTTCCTGCGTCAGCTCGGTGTACAGCGCGAGGACACCGCGGTTGGTCTCCTCCAGCTCCTCGTTGAGATGGCGCAGTTCCTCCCGCTGGGCACGGGTCTCCTCCAGGGCGGCGATCAGGTCGCGGGTCCGGGCGCGCAGATCGTCCGCCTCGGTCGACCGGGAAGCGGCCTTGAGGACGTCCGTCAGCCGGGCCTGCTGCTCGGCCGCGCCGCCGGCCTCCGGGGCGAGCGGCTGGCTGACGACGATCCGGCCGCCTGCCGGGGCGGCCTCGTACTCGATCCCTACGAGCTTCGCGGCCAGGTCGAGCGTCTCCTGCGCCGGGGGCGGTCCGCCGGTCCACACGAACGTGACGACCAGGGCCGTCGGCCGGCCCGGTGGGACCAGGCCGAAGGAGACCTCCAGGCCGCGGCAGCCGAGCCGGTCCCGTCCGAGTTCGCTCAGCGCGGTCGCCAGCCGTACCTGGTCCTGTCGCTCCAGCGACATGGCCGCCGCCGCCTGCTGGGCGGTTCTCCGCAGGCCGAACACGTCCTGGGACGAGGACAGGGCGAAGGGCGCCGCCGTCGGGGCAGGACCGACGGCGGACGAGCGCTCGTGCCGGGGCCCGTCGCCGCGAGGGCCCGAGTCAGACACCACGCTCATCCCGCCCCTCGCCGGTCACCATGCTCCCTTGACCACGACGACGCCGGCGTCGTCCCGTCGCACTCCTGCCTCTCGCAGCAACTGGCCGGCCATGACGAGCGGTATGTGCTGCAGCAGACCTGGCAGGGTACCGGGGTCCCAGCGTTCGGTCAGACCGTCGGAGTGCATCACCAGGGCGCCGTGGGCCGGGAGCGGTTCCTCGAACGTCCGCAGTCGCCGCATGTGCGCACCGACGATACCGGGTGCCGACAGCAGGGCCCTGCGGCCGTCGTCGCCCACGAGGAAGCCGCTCACGTTGCCGATTCCGCAGTACAGCACCCGTCCTGCGGCCGGCTCGATCCGTGCCACGGCGACCGCGCCGCCGCGTGTGCCCCGCAGGGCGAGGTGGATCGCGTCGAGGGCGCCCGCCGGACTGAGATCACGGGTCTCCTGGAACGCTTTGACCGCTGCCTGGCTCGCGCGCGCGGCGAGGGGGCCGTGACCCAGTCCGTCGCAGAGCATCACCAGGATCGCCGGGCGGCCCCCGGCGGAATCGCTGTCGTCGGTGCGTACGGCCCACGCGTCCCCGCACACGGTCTCACCGCTGATGGGCCGCGTCACCCCGGTGGCCGTGGACAGGTCCCGGGAGGCGACGACGGCTCTGCCGTCCGCGGTGCGCGGCCAGAACTGCGCGGCCATGACCGTGCCGCGGCCCGGCACGGAGTGCAGGTCGAACTGGTCCGCGAGGCGGGCGACCGCGCCCAGGCCGATGCCCAGCGTGCCCGCGCTGGACGATCCGTCGGCCAGCGCGGCGGGCACGTCCGTCATCCCGGGCCCCGAGTCGACGGTGAGGAACTCCACACCGGCCTGGTCCCCGGATCGCACCACGCGCAGCAGCAGGGCTCCGTCGTCGGCATGCCGCTGAACGTTCGTGGCGGCCTCGGTGACGGCGAGGGCGACCTCGGCCGACCGGTGGCTGCTCAGTCCGATGCGCCTGGCCAGGGTGGCGGCCGCGCCCCGGGCGGCCACGGCCAGTGAGGCGCCGTCCCTGAACCACGCGACGTCCTCGCAGTTCAGGGCGACGGCGGTGTTCACCGCACCCACTTGATGATGGTCACGGTCGTCCCCTCGCCGGGCGCGGTGACCAGCTCGAAGTCGTCGACGAGGCGCCGGGCACCGCTGAGGCCGAGCCCCAGCCCGCCGCCGGACGTCCAGCCGTCCGTCATCGCCTGTTCGACATCGGCGATACCGGGGCCGGAGTCCTCGAAGACGGCGGCCACGCCCCTCTTGCCGTTCGCGCTGACCAGTCCGGAACTGACCGTGCCGCCGCCTCCGTAGATGAGGGTGTTACGGGCGAGTTCGCTCGCCGCGGTGATCATCTTCGTCTGGTCGACCAGGGACAGCCGGCACTTCTGGGACAGCCCCCGGATGGCCTGCCGGATGTGCACGAGATCGCCGCTGCGCGCGATGGGGTGGACCTGCGGGTCTTCGCCCGCAGCCCAGGGCGCTGTCACCGCAAGACCGAACTGGTGGTGTGACGGAGCTTCGCCAGCCCTTTCTCAAGGTCGAGGGCAGTGCTGACCCCGCCGAGCGAAAGACCCAGCTCGACCAGGGTGATGGCCACGGCGGGACGCATGCCCACCACGACCGTCCTGGCGTCGAGCACGCGTGAGATGGCGGCGACCGTCGCCAGCATGCGCCCCACGAAGGAGTCGACGATCTCCAGGGCGCTGATGTCGATGATGACGCCCCGGGCGGACTTGGCGACGATCTCGTTCGCCAGGTCCTCCTGGAGGTTCAGCACCATCTGGTCCTCCAGATCGAACTGGACGGACACCAGCAGGATGTCTCCGATACGCAGAATCGGCAGGCGCTCGCTCATCGCTGCGCACCCTCGTGGGCGACGAGGTCCACACCGGACCGGCGCAGCGCCAGCTTGAGGGCGTCGGCCAGGCTGGCCTTCGTCACGATGTCGTCGAACTCGATGCCGAGGGCGACGATGGTCTGCGCGATCTGCGGGCTGATGCCGGACACGGTGCATTCGGCGCCCATGAGCCGGGCGGCGACGATGGTCTTGAGCAGGTGCTGGGCGACCTGGGTGTCCACCGCGGGAACACCCGTGATGTCGATGATCGCCTGTTCCGAGCCCGTGTCGACGAGCGCCTGCAGAAGCTTCTCCATCACCACCTGCGTGCGCGCCGAGTCCAGCGTGCCGACGAGCGGCACGGCGATGACCCCGTCCCACAGGCGCACCACCGGCGTGGACAGCTCCAGGAGCTGCTCGGCCTGCGCGGTGATGAGCTCGTCGCGCGTCCGCGTGTAGGTCTCGATCACGAAGAGCCCCAGACCGTCGAGGATGCCGCCGAACTCCAGATAGGCGCGGATCTGTTCGGCGGTGCCGTTCTGCAGGACGGGTTCGAGGACCCGCTTCAGGGCGAACACACTGATCGCGGTCTCACTGGGCGAGAACCCCTGACGGGCCCTGTTCCTCGACAGTTCCGTCAGCAGAGCACGGACTTCGGACATCTGTTCCGAGTGGACGTCGGTGGCCCCCTGACGCAACGCGTCCACCAGGGCGTCGTACAGCTCCCGCAGCTCGCGGTCGAGTTCGGCGGCGCCGATGCGTCCGCCCAGCGACCCCGACACCTCCCGTACCCACGCCCCGGCCAGGTCCTGACCCTCGATCGTCAAGAGCCCTACCAGGTCCGCAGCGCTGTCTCGCTTCGCCATTCCGGCGCTCCTTCAATGTTCATATTTACGTGCCAGGGACGACTTGCGCAGCCTACGGCACCTGCCCACACGGACAGGCGCGACCTCGGGACCGCCCTTGACGGCGAACGCCGGCGTGCGCAGCGCGTCGCCGACAGCGGATCGGGACACCGGCAGATGGCCGGACCGGGCGGGAAACGCGTCTGTCACCATGTCCTCGACCCGGTTTGCCGATGCGGCTCAGGCCGGAGTTCGCGCCTGAAGCCTGCCCCGATGACACGGGCCGTCCGCTCGAACAGGTGGTCGATCCCAGCGGAAGCAGCATGTGTCACGCCAAACAGGGTAGCCGCGAACGGACAACGGGAACGAAGGTGGACAAAAAGTGGAGTCAGTCGGGAGAGGCGGCGCGGGGCCGTCGGAGGCCCATGCCATAGCCGCCTCCGTCTCCATGAACGGGGGCGGCGCCTGCATCGCCGAAGCACGACGCTTCGCGGCCGACTTCCTGGCCCGCGCCGGAGCGGACCACGGCGTACCCGTCTCCGCCCGCGCGAGCGACCTCACGCAGCTGGTGGTCAGCGAACTGGTCACCAACGCACACAAGTACGCCCCCGGCCCTCTGCTGATGGAGCTGCGCATCACCGACTCCGTGGTGGCGGTGAGCGTGCACGACAGCGTCGGAGCCAGGCCCGTGGCCCGCTCCGTCGACCCGCACAGGGTCGGCCAGCACGGCCTGGAGATCGTCATGGCGGTCGCCCAGGAGTTCCGGGTGGACCTCGAACCGGCCGGCAAACGCGTCACCGCGTCCATCGCCCTCACCGGCTGAACCGGCCGCCGGCATCCTCCGGCGTCACCGGGTCCCGGTGAACCGCTCCCTCAGGCCGCCGACGGCGCCGAGGTGCTCCCCCGGACGACGAGACGCGGCGTCATGGTCGTCCGGACGGCGTGGTCACGCCGGCCCTCCACCCGCTCGATGAGCAGCCGTGCGGCGGTCGCCCCCATGTTGTGCCCGGCCTGGTCGACGCTGGTGAGCTGCACGGTGGCGAGGTCGGCGATGGCGGTGTTGTTGTAGCCCACGAGAGAGACGTCCTCGGGGACCCGCAGGCCCAGTTCGTGGGCCGCCCGCCAGACACCGAGTGCGGCCACATCGGCTCCCGTCATGATCGCGGTGGGCCGGTCCGCCGCGGTCAGCAGACTCATACCGGCCTTGTAGCCGCCTTCGTCGGAGTACGACGTCCGGCAGATCCGGGTGTGCTCCGCGAGGTGATGGCGGCCCATCGCCTCGGCGTACCCGTCGCTCAGGACGATCTCCGGTGTACGGGCCCATTTGCTCGACCGGGTCCCGGGAGAGGAGACCAGCGCGATGTTGCGGTGCCCGAGGGACACCAGGTGGTCCACGACGAGGCCGGCACCGGAGCCGTCGGCGTCGACGACGGAGTCGTGCAGGTCGGAGGCGTCGTGGTGGCCGATGACCACCGTGGGTGTCGACTGGGCGGTGGACAACACCTCGGAGCGCCGGGTGCTGGGCGCGATCAGGACGAGGCCGTCCATCTGACGGTCGACCATGGACCGGATGGTCTTGTCCTGGGCCTCGGCGTCGAAGCCCGCGGCACCGATCAGCACGGTGTACTCGCTGTCCCGCAGTTCGTCGCGGACGCCGTCGAGGATGTCGGCGAAGAAGGTGTTGCGGATGTTGTCCAGCAGGATGCCGATGGTGTATGTCCGGCCGCGCATTCCGCGCGCGGCGGCATGGGGGCGGTAGTCCAGCTCCGTCATGGCGGCCCGGACCTTCTCCTGCATGGCCGCGCTGACCCCGTACGCGTTGCGCATGACCTTGGAGACCGCGGCGGTGGACACTCCCGCGTGACGCGCGACATCCGTGATCGTCACACGCTTCTTCCGCTGCGATCCCTGCTCCATGCGCGCTGCCCCCTGGGGTGCCGTCCTACCGAGGACAACGTTCTACAGGATGATCCGGTTCGGACGCCAGATGCGGGCGGCTTTTCGGCGAAGTTGCGGGGCAGTTGCGGCGCGATGTCTTGACGAGGGCTTTCGCCGCGTGCACTGTGGTGCGCACTTCGACGTAGAGAACGTTATACAAACTCTCGTTCAGACACTCCGCGCAAGGCCTTCGCCGTGCGTCTCCGTCCCGCCTCCGTCCCGCCTACGTCGCGCCTCCGTCGCGCCTCCGTTCAACGATGACAGGGAGCCATGCTGTGACCACCTCCTCGACCTCCGTCAGAAGGGCCCGCCTCGCCGGCCCGACCGCGAGCGCCGCCGTCATGGTCGTCCTCGTCTCCGCCTGCGGAGGCACGGGCGGAGGTTCCGCTTCCGCGCCCGAGAACTTCAGCTACCTGAGCGTCACGGAGAACACGACCGTCAAGACGGCGCTGACCACCCTGTCCAAGGGTGAGTGCAAGGCCGCCGAGGACGGTCTGCCGCTCAAGGTGGAGACCGTTCCGCAGGCGAGCCTGGACCAGAAGCTGCAGCTCCTCGCCGGGCAGGACGCGCTGCCGGTCCAGTTCGCGGCGGGCAACGCCCCGGCGCTGACCCAGCAGTTGTACAAGTCCGGCAAGGTCGCCGATCTGGAGGCCGAACTGAAGTCGCTCGGTGTCTACGACCAGTTGGAGCCCGCGGCCGTCTCCACCGTCAAGGCGCTGTACGGCGGCAAGGTGGAGGTTCTGCCGTACGAGTACAACATCGAGGGGATCTTCTACAACAAGAAGGTCTTCAGCGCCAACGGGCTGACCGTGCCCGCCACCTGGACCGAACTGGTCTCCGCCGCAGGCACGTTGGAGGCCAAGGGCATCCAGCCGTTCTCGGCCTCCGGTCAGCAGGGCTGGCCCCTGACCCGGCTGATCAGCGGCTATCTCTACCGCAGCCTGGGCCCTGACGCCCTGCAGGCCGTGGCGGACGGCCACGCCGAGCTGACGGACCCCGAGTACGTCGAGGCCGCCCGGGAAGTAGCCGCCCTCGGCAAGAAGGGCTACTTCGGCAAGGGGGTCGGCTCCATCGACTACGACACCTCGATGAACGAGTTCCTCAACGGCAAGACCGGCATGCTCTACATGGGCAGCTGGGCGCTGGCAAACATCGCCGACGAGAAGCAGAACAAGGTGGGCGCCGAGAACGTGGGCTTCATGCCTTTCCCGGCCGTCGAGGGCGGCAAGGGCTCGATCGAGCAGTACCCCTCGAACGTCGGCCTGGGCATCACCCTCGGCGCCAAGTCCTTCGACAAGAAGACCGGCGCCTGGGTGTCCTGCATCGCCGAGAACTACGGCAGCACCGCCCTCAAGGACCAGGGGGCCATCTCCGGTTTCAAGGTCAACACACCCGTCGAGGACAGCAACGAGGTCACCGGGTAGGTGCGCAGGACGATCAGCGGGTCCCAGCAGAACGTGCTCTGGTTCGAGGCCCTGTTCTCCACCAAGGCGACCACGGTCAGCCAGAGCAACGCGGCCGGCCTGGTCACCGGGAGCCTGAGCCCCGAGAAGTTCATGCGGACCGTGCAGGACGCCCTGGCCGAGAAGTGAAGCGGACGGAGCCCGGCGACGGGCCCCCGCCGACGACAGCCTGACACCTCACGAACTGGACACCCTCCATGCACCGCGTACTCGGTGACCGCAAGGCGGTCCTGATCCTCCTCGGTCCCGCCCTGCTCGTCTACTCCCTGATCATGCTGGTCCCCATGGTGTGGTCCTTCGGGTACTCGTTCACCAAGGGCAACACCATCGAGGGCTTCACCGGCAACGGCCCGGGCAACTTCCAGCGCCTGTTCTCCGACCCCGCCGTACGGGACGCCCTGTGGTTCACCGCCAAGTACGCGGTCGTCGTGACCGTCGGCCAGGTCGTCGCCGGCTATCTGCTGGCCCTGCTGTATGTGTTCTTCCTGAAGCGGGCCTCCGCGCTCATCCGTACCCTCGTGTTCTTTCCTGTCGTCCTGCCCACGGTCGCCGTCGGCCTGCTCTTCCAGAAGTTCTTCCAGGTGGCCCCGCAGACCGGCCCGGTCAACTCCCTGCTCAACGCGGTGGGTCTGGACTCCGTCGACTGGTTCGGCAGCGCGGGACACGCCTTCTGGGTCCTGATCGTCATGGACATCTGGCGCTCCATGGGCTTCTACGCCGTGCTGCTGTTCGCCGGCCTGGTGGACATCCCCGAGGAGGTGCTGGAGTCCGCCCGCCTCGACGGCGCGTCCGGTCTGCGGCTGGTGCGGCACATCGTCCTGCCGATGTCGTTCCCCGTGCTGATGTCGTCGGTCATCTTCAGCGTCAACGGCACGCTCAAGGTCTTCGACTCGATCGTGGCTCTGACCAACGGCGGTCCCGGCAGCGGGACCACACCACTGACCCTGTACATGTTCCAGACGTCGTTCACCTACGGCGACTACGGCTATGGCAGCACGATCGCGCTGCTGCTGACCGTCGTCTGTCTCCTGGTGACCCTGGTCGTCTTCCACGTCTCGCGGCGCGACCTCACGGAGGGCTGAACGCATGGCCATCGACACGTCTGTCAGGATCCGGCGTCCGCGCCGGCTGTGGGTCAAGCTCGTCTTCGCAGGTCTCCTGGTCGTCGAGGTCTATCCGCTCATCTGGATGTTCCTGACCTCGCTGAAGTCCAACGACGACTACCTCAACAACTCCACCTGGTCGCTGCCCACCACCTGGGAGTGGGGCAACTACACCGATGCCTGGACCACCGGGCACATCGGCCTGTACGTGCGGAACAGCCTGCTCGCCGTCCTGCCGGCGCTCGCGCTGATCCTGCTGCTGGGCACCGCCGCCGGCTTCGCCCTCCAGGTCATGGTGTGGAAGGGCCGCGGTCTGACCCTGCTGGTCTTCCTCACAGGCATGATGGTCCCCGCCCAGATGATCCTGCTGCCCCTGTTCACGGTGTACTTCCGGAGCGGACTGTCCGGCACCCTGTGGCCGCTGATCCTCACCTACACGGGCACCGGTCTGCCCCTGACGGTGTTCATGATGGCCACCTACTACAAGACCGTCCCGCGTGAGCTGTTCGAGGCCGCCACCATCGACGGCGCGGGCATCCTGCGCGCCTTCCGGACCATCGGTCTGCCCATGGTCCGCAACGCGATCCTGACCGTCGGCCTGGTGCAGTTCTTCTTCATCTGGAACGACCTGCTGATCGCGCTGACCTTCACCAACAGTCAGGACCTGCGCACCATCCAGGTCGGCCTGCTCAACTTCACCGGCGACTTCGGCGCCACCCGGTACGGCCCGCTGTTCGCCGCCATCTGCATCAACGTCTTCGGCACCCTGGTGATCTACCTCTTCCTCAACCAGAAGGTGATGAAGGGCCTCACCTCGGGAGCCGTCAAGGGTTGACGGCCGCGCCCCCACAGGGATTCCGCTCCGGCCCGGCGCCGGCCGTCCGCACCCGTATCCATGGAAGGTCCCCCACCCATGTCCTCTCAGCCTGCCCCGGTCACCTTCGAGCACCTGCCCGACGGCCTCGGAATCGGGGTCGCCCGGCCACGCCTGACCTGGCGCCTGCCCCGGGGAGCCGCCGTCCAGGACGCCTACGAGATCGAACTGGACCGGGACGGCGTCCTCCACCGCACCGGCCGGACGGCCCACGCGGAACAGGTCCTCGTACCGTGGCCCGGCGAGCCACTCGACTCCCGTGAACGGGTCGACGTACGTGTACGGGTGTGGGTGGACGGAGACACGGACCCGACCGGCTGGAGCGAGCCCAGCACGGTCGAGGCCGGGCTCCTGGACGCCGCCGACTGGAGCGCCGTACCGGTCGGCGCGGCCTGGCACGAGGACCCCGGCACCGACCGGCGCCCGGCCCGCGTCCGCCGCACCTTCACCCTGGACGCCCCGGTGCTCAGGGCCCGGCTGTACGTCACCGCCCATGGTGTGTACGAGGCCGAGATCAACGGCCGCCGGGTCGGTGACGACATCCTCTCGCCGGGGTGGACCGTGTACGGCGAACGCCTGCGGTACTACACCTACGACGTCACCCAGCACCTCGTACCGGGCGCCAACACCGTCGGTGCCTGGCTCGGGGACGGCTGGTACCGCGGCCACATCGGTTTCGACGGCGGCTACCGCGACCTCTACGGCAGCGACCAGTCCCTCCTCGCCCAGCTCGAAGTCACCCTGGCCGACGGCACCACGACGGTCGTCGCCACCGACGGCACCTGGCAGGCCGCGCCCGGGCCGATCCTCTTCAGCGGCCTCTACGAAGGCGAGACCTTCGACGCGCGTCTGCACGACACCGACTGGTCGGCCCCTCAAGGCGGCCTGAACGAGGCGGAGTTGTGGACACCGGTCGCCATCCGTACCCGCGACCCACGCACCCTGGTCGCACCCAAGGGCGCCCCCGTCCGCTGCACCCAGGAACTCTCACCCACCACCGTCACCGCCGCGGGCGACGGCCGTCATGTCCTCGACTTCGGCCAGAACCTCGTCGGCCGGCTGCGCATCACCGTCGACGGACCGGCGGGCACGACCATCGCCCTGCGCCATGCCGAGGTCCTCCAGGACGGCGAACTCGCCATCCGTCCCCTGCGCGGGGCGGCGTCCACCGACACCTACGTCCTGGACGGCTCCGGTGAGCAGACCTGGGAACCGCGCTTCACCCTGCACGGCTTCCGTTACGCCGAAGTCAGCGGCTGGCCGGGTGAGTTGACCGACAACGACGTGACGGCCCGGGTGTACCACACCGACATGACCCGCACCGGCTGGTTCGAGTGCAGCGACCCCATGGTCAACCGGCTGCACGAGAACGTCGTGTGGAGCATGCGCGGCAACTTCGTCGACATCCCCACCGACTGCCCCCAGCGCGACGAACGCCTCGGCTGGACCGGCGACATCCAGGTCTTCGCCCCCACCGCGTCCTTCCTGTACGACTGTGCCGGCATGCTCGACTCCTGGCTGGACGACGTCGCCGTCGAACAACTGCCCGACGGGACGATCCCCTGGTACGTGCCGGTCATCCCCGGCGGCCCCCAATGGACGCCGATCCGGCCGGGCGCCGCCTGGGGCGATGTCGCGACCCTCACGCCGTGGGCGCTCCACCAGCGCTTCGGCGACCTGGAACTGCTGCGCCGTCACTTCCCCATGGGCCGCGCCTGGGTGGACCTGATGGACCGGCTCGCGGGGGAGAGCCGGCTGTGGGACACCGGGCACCAACTCGGGGACTGGCTGGACCCGATCGCCCCGCCGGACGACCCGGCGGGCGCCCGCACCGACCGCTACCTGGTGGCGACCGCGTACTTCGCCCACTCCGCCCGCCATCTGCAGTGGTCGGCCCAGGAACTCGGCCACCCGGAACTGGCCGCACGGTACGGGCGGCTCGCGGACGAAGTGACCCGCGCCTTCAGGGCCCGCTATGTGCGGCCGGACGGCCGTATGACCAGCGACGCCCCGACCGCGTACGCGGTGGCTCTGGTCTTCGGTCTGCTGGACGACGACCGGCAGCGCCGCGAAGCGGGTGACCGGCTCGCGGAACTGGTGCTCCAGGACGACGCCCGGATCGCCACCGGCTTCGTCGGCACCCCGCTGATCTGCGACGCGCTGACCGACACCGGACACCTGGAGGTGGCGTACCGGCTGCTGACCCAGACGCAGTGCCCGTCCTGGCTCTACACCGTGTCCATGGGCGCGACCACCATCTGGGAGCGCTGGGACAGCCTCCTCCCGGACGGCACGCTCAACTCCGGTGGGATGACGTCCTTCAACCACTACGCGCTGGGCGCCGTGGCCGACTGGATGCACCGGGTCGTCGCCGGGCTCGACCTCTCCTCCCCCGGTTACCGCACACTGCGCTTCCGGCCGCGTCCTGGCGGTGGCATCACCTGGGCCGGGGCCCGCCACGAGACGCCCTACGGCGAGGCGGCCATCTCCTGGGAACTGACCGTCTCGGGCATGACCGCGGAGGTCACGGTCCCCGACGGCTGCCAGGGCGTGGTCGAACTCCCTGGGCACACACCGCTGACCGTGGGCCCCGGCCGGCACCACCTCGACACCCGCGACCTCGAACGCAGCGCCGCCTGAAGCCTGTCCGCGCTGCCCGACCCCACGCACCGCCGGGCCTCCCCCAATCCTCGGTGTCACACCTCGGTGGCAGACTGCGGCACACGAAGCTTCGGACGAGCAGTGGGGGGGGGGGGGGGGGGGGGGGGCGGCCGGCCCGCCCCGCGGGGGGGGGGGGGGGGCGGGGCGCGGGGGGGGGGGGCGGGGGGGGGCCCCCCCCCCCCCCCCCGGCACCCCCACCGCCCGCCCGCCCGCGCCCCCGGCCCGCCGTGCCGCGGCCCCTGCGCCCTGCCGCCGGGGGGGGCGGCCCCCCCGCCCCCCCCCCCCCCCCCCCCCCCCCCACTGCTCGGGGGTGGCCGGTGCCACGGGGGGAGACGCGCGGCTGTGATCTTCGACAGTCTTGATGTGTCGTACGGCGACATGTGGGGTTCCCATCGGGGAACGACCCATCCGGACCCGATATCGCGCGCGCTCGCGGCACGCAGACATGCCGCCGGGATGGATTACGCGGTTCTGCTGTCCGCACGGGAGCGACCGCTGGCACTGGTCGAATACTGGCCGCGCCGGATGTGGCGTGTGTATCTGTTCGACGACAGGTCCTGGCGCATGCAGATGATCGACCTCAAGCCGCACAGCACGGGGATGTTGTGGGCCCACCGCAACACCCGATGGCAGTTTGCCGGCGAGCAGGAGCACTTGTACTCGAAGTGGGAAGTTCAGGAGACCACGACCGTCTCGGCCGATGGGCGGGTCGAGGTGAGGTCCGAGTCCGCCGGGCCGAGGGGAGCGTCGACGGAGCCACTGCACACTCGGACCTCCGGCCCGTCGAGCGTCCCCGTGCGGCGGTTCCTGGCGCCCGTCGAAGGCTTCCTCTGCCCCGTACCGGAATTCGGCGACTGGCAGGTGTTCGCGCCGTTCCTCACCCAGCAGGGCCACGAGCCCGCCACGACCGTAGTCCTGAGGGACGTGTCGGTGGACGAAGGATCGGGGCCGCTGCGCGCCACCGGCATCGAGCAACTGTTCAGTCCGGGCACGTGCGACACCCGGGACGGGCCGGCCGTCGTCGAGCTCGTTGACGCCGGCCTGCTGCGGATCACGTCAGGGCAGCTGGCGGTCTCGGACCCCGGCTGGATCGGAGAGACCCCGCGGACCGTCGCCGTGCCACCGGGCGAGTTCCCGGTCACGCTGTCGCTTGTGCGCACGACACTCGGGGCCAGTGTCGCCGCGGCCAGGGTGACGTTCCTGGACGTCCCGCCCCGCGCGTGGGAAATGGTGCTCCTACCCGGCGAGGACCCCGGGCTGCTCGGCGAGCGCCAGTTCTACGGGGTCGGTGTGGACAGCGGCACGGCGGCTTTCATGGATGCGACCACGTACCACCGTGCTCTCCTTGCGGCACCGTACGCGTGCACAGCAACGTCGAGTGACCCGGGTCCCGGGGCCGTTTGTTGAAGACCGGTGATATTGCCGATGGCCGCGCCCTCCTCCCGGCCGGACAGTGGCACGGCCGACCACCGGTCGGCGCCGTCGGCAGAGCTACCGCCACGTGCCACACGGGCCCTCCGTGTGCCGCGTCCGGTCCGGCGGCTCGTCACGGCCGAGAGGACGACTTCGTCGTGCAGCAGCACTCGCAGAACAGCTCGCTCACCCCCGGGACAGTCCCGCCCGGGTCCGCCGTCCACAGCCGCCGCGACCGCAGGGGGAGGACCGCGAAGCGGATGACCGGTGCCCTCGCGGCGCTGGCCGCCGTCGTGGGTCTCAGTTCTCTGGCGACTCCCGGGGCGCATGCCGCGGACAACCCCTACGAGCGCGGCCCCGCCCCCACCACGTCGAGCATCGAGGCGGCACGCGGTTCGTACAGCGTGTCCCAGACGACCGTCTCCTCGCTGTCGGTCACCGGCTTCGGCGGCGGAACCGTGTACTACCCGACGAGCACCAGCGACGGCACGTTCGGAGCGGTGGCGATCTCCCCCGGGTACACCGCCAGCCAGTCCTCGATCTCGTGGCTGGGCCCACGGCTGGCCTCCCAGGGCTTCGTCGTCTTCACCATCGACACCCTGACGACCCTGGACCAGCCCGACTCGCGCGGCCGTCAGCTGCTGGCCGCGCTGGACTACCTCACCGGGCGCAGCAGCGTACGCACCCGGATCGACAGCAGCCGGCTCGCGGTGGCGGGGCACTCGATGGGTGGCGGCGGCAGCCTCGAAGCCGCCAAGTCCCGCCCGGGCCTCCAAGCGGCGATCCCGCTGACCCCCTGGAACACCGACAAGTCCTGGCCCGAGGTCAGCACACCCACCCTGATCTTCGGCGCGGACGGTGACACGATCGCCCCCGTCGCCTCGCACGCGGAGCCGTTCTACGGAAGCCTGCCGTCGTCCACCGACAAGGCGTACCTGGAACTCAACAGCGCGACGCACTTCACGCCGAACTCGTCCGACACGACGATCGCGAAGTACAGCATTTCCTGGCTCAAGCGGTTCGTGGACAACGACACCCGCTACGAGCAGTTCCTCTGCCCGCTGCCGCGGCCGAGCCTGACCATCGATGAGTACCGGGGCAACTGCCCGCACACCTCTTGAGGTCGGCACCCCGATAAGCAGCCGGTGGGCGGTCGTGTGGGGAACACGGCCGCCCATCGGCGCTGTTCGGGTGCGGCCGTGCGGGTCGGCTGTGCGCCTGCGATTGCGCGCGTGCGGCTGTGCGGGTGCACAGATCTGCGGTGACGGCGTTGGGCGGACGTACACGGGAATCCCGGCCCTAGACCGTGTCGGCGCAGGTGGGAGAGGGAAACCGCGTGACGGGAGTCGCCGGAGGGAGCGCTTCCGCCTCTCGCCGCGCGAAAGTAACGTCACAGGGATGACCGGACGGACGAACGCGCCCCAGTCTCCCCCACCGCGGTCCCCCGCACCGCAGCCGCCCCCACCGCGATCACTTCCGCTGCACGGCCGGAGCGCGGAACTCACCGCCCTGGACGCCGTGTTGGACCTGTCCGCCGCGGACGCCCCGGTGCTCGTACTGACCGGGGATCCGGGCCTCGGCCGTACCGCGCTGATCACCTGGGCGGCCCGCTCCTTCACGGCCGGACCCGTGCTGCGCGTACGGGCCAGTCGTGCGGAGTCCGCATTGCCACTGAGCGGAGTGCACGCGCTGCGGTGTGCCGCGGGCGCACTGCCGGGAGGGCGGAGCGTCGGCGTTCCGGACGCCGGGGCGGCACCGGAACGGCTGCTCCGATCGCTGAGCGCCGCCGCCGCGGGCTCGCCCCTGCTGGTGTGCGTCGACGACGCGCACCTGTGGGACGCTCCCTCACGGGCCGCCCTGGGCTTCGCCGCCCGGCGCCTGCCCGCGACCGGGCCGGTGCGCCTGCTCCTCACGGTCGCCGGGCAGCACACGGCCGATCCCGACTTCGCCGCACTGCCCGTCCTGACGCTCGCACCGCTGTCCTCGTCCGCCATGGACGCGCTGCTCGACGACACGGCGTGCGGGCCCGTCGACCCGGCCGTCCGCGCGGAGCTGCTGGACGAGGCCGAAGGCAATCCGGCCCTGCTGCGCGCCCTGGTGGCGGGGCTGTCCCCCGCGGAGCTGTCCGGCGAACACCGGCTGCCGTGGCCGTCGGCCGACACCGAAGCGCTGCGGAGTGTGGTCGGCGCGCATCTGGCGGGGTACTCCGCCGCCGCGGGCGAACTCCTCCTGCTGGTGGCGGCCGCGCACGAGCACGATCCCGAGGGCGCCGACGCCGACCTGGTCCGCGGGGCGGCGGCACGGCTCGACCGGGCACCGGCCGCACTCGGTCCGGACCGGCTCCCGGACGTCCTGGTGCTGTCCGGCGGCCGGTTCCGCTTCACCAGTTCCCTGGTCCGCAGAGCCGTGCGTGCCTGTGCTTCTCCCGACCGGCGGCGCGCCGCGCACCGGGCGCTCGCCTCCGTTCTGGAGAGCGAGGGGCACGGGCTCGTCGCGCTGCTCCATCGGGCCTGGTCGGTCGCCGGGTACGCCCCGCCGATGGCGGATCAGCTGTCCGCCGCCGCGGCGGACCCGCGCGTCGTCGCGTCGGGCGCTCAGCGTTCGGCGGCGTACGCCCGGGCCGCGGAGCTGACGGCGGACGGGTGCGAGCGGGCGGAGCACCTGACCGCGGCGGCCGGGCAGGCGCTGCTCGCGGGCCGGGCGCGGGTGGCCCGCCGGTTGATCGGCCGGGCCCGCGACGGCGCGCTTCCCGCCGTCGTCCGGGGCCGTTCGGCCTGGGTGCGGGGAATCCTCGCGTTGCGTGACGGCCCCGCGGCCGACGCCGGTGAGACCCTGCTGCTCGGCCACGCCCTGCTCGCCGACGACGATCCCGCGCACGCCCTGCTCGCGGGGCTCGCCGCCGCGGAGGCCGCCTGGGCCACAGGGGACGCCGTCGCCTGTCTGCGGGCGCTGGACGCGGCGGACCGTACCGCGTCGGCGACGTCGACGACCGGGGCGATCGTGCACGGCCGCGCGGTCGCGGAACGGCCGGCCGTCCCCGTCGCCCCGTCGCGGGCCACCACCGTCGCCCACTCAGCCACCCGTTCCGGGGTCCCGTCCTCGGCGGCCCCCGCCACCCAACCGGACAGCCTGCCGCGGGACTACCTGCACGGCATGCGGGCGATGCTGGAACGGGACTTCGGCCGGGCCATCCCCCGGCTGCGACGCGTGGTCGAACACGCCTGGGAGGAGGACGGGCCGGAGCGGCTTCTCTGGTCGGGCGCGGCGGCCCTCCTCCTGGGGGATGTGCCCGCCGCCTGCCGGATCGGCGCGCGGACCCTCGCGGCGGCCCGCTCCAGGGGCCCGGAGGCATCCGTGCCCCGGGCACTGGAGCTGCTGGCCTACGCGGAGTTGAGGACGGGGCAGCACGCGCGGGCCCGGGCACACGCGGAGGAGGGACTGCGCACCGCCCACCGTTACGGGCAGAGCAACGTGGCCGCCCACCACCATGCCGTGCTGGCCCTGGCGGCTTCGATCGCGGACGAGTCGACGCTCGTCGCGCACCATGCGGGCGCCGCGCTGAGCACCGCACGGCGGCACGGGCTGATGCAGGCCACGACCCTCGCCGAATGGGCTTCGGGCCGCGCCGACCTGGGGCGCGGGCGTCCCTTCGAGGCGGCTGCCCGGCTCGGCCCGCTGGTCCACCCGGGCCCGGACGGCGGCCACTTCGCCGTACGCATGCTGGTCATGCCCTGCTATGTGGAGGCCGCGGTGCTCGCCGGACAGCGGGAGGACGCGCGCGCCGTCGTCGAGGAGTTCGCGCTGTGGGCGCACTTCGGCGCGGATGCGCAGGCACCCGCCCAACTCGCCCGGTGCCGGGCACTGGTGGCCGACGCGGACCGGGCCGACGCGTTGTACGAGGACGCCCTCGCCCTGCACGCACAGGCGGGCGGCGACTTCGAGCAGGCGCGTACGCAGCTGTTGTACGGCAAGTGGCTGCGCAGGCGGCGCAGGCTCCGGGAGGCAGGCGGCTGTCTGCGGGCCGCGCTGGTCGCCTTCGAGCGCTGCGGCGCCCGTATCTGGGCGGACCAGGCGCGTGCCGAACTGAGGGCGAACGGGGCGGCTCCGGCCGCGGCGCGGGCCGGTGCGCTGGAAGGCCTCACCCCGCAGCAGCTGCGGATCGCGCGCTGTGTCGCCGAGGGTGCCACGAACCGGGAGGTGGCGCTGCGCCTGGCCGTGAGCACCCGCACGGTGGACTACCACCTGCGGAAGGTGTTCGCCGTGCTCGGGGTGCGCTCACGGGTGGAACTGTCCCGGATGGTCGAACAGACGGACCGGAACGGGACGTGTCCTGCCTGAGCGGCCCGCCTTATGACAGGACGGCGCGTCACGGCAGGACGGCGCGTCACGGCAGGATGGAGTCGACGTATCCGCCGTCGACCCGCAGCGCGCCCCCCGTGGTGGCCGACGCCTGGTCGGAGCTGAGGTAGACGACCATGTTCGCGATCTCCTCCGGCTCGATCAGCCGCTGCAGCAGGGACTGCGGTCGGTGCTCCTTCATGAAGGCACGCTGGGCCTCGTCCCAGGGAAGGTCACGGTCGACGAGCCCGTACACGAAGTCCTCGACCCCTCCCGTGTGCGTGGGGCCGGCGATGACCGAGTTCACGGTGACGCCGGTGCCCGCCGCCTGCTTCGCGAAGCCGCGGCTCACCGCGAGCAGGGCGGTCTTCGACATGCCGTAGTGGATCATTTCCGCGGGGATGACCACCGCCGAGTCGCTGGCGATGTTCTGGATGCGCCCCCAGCCCCGCTCCGTCATGCCTGGCAGGTAAGAGCGGATCAGTCGCACGGCCGCCAGCACATTGACCTCGAAGTAGCGGCGCCATTCGTCGTCGGTGATCTCCAGCGGGTCCGCGGACCCGAAGATCCCGAGGTTGTTGACGAGAATGTCCACCCGCGGCAGGGCGTCCACCACCTGCGCGGCCCCTTCTTCGGTGGTCACGTCGGCCGCCACGGGCACCACGTCCGCGCCGGGCACGTCCTTGGCCAGTTGGGCCGCGCTCTCCTCGGCACGCTGTTCGCTCCGGCCGTTCACGGCGACACGGGCGCCGGCCCGCGCGAGACCGGCGGCGATCGCCGCGCCGATTCCCTGGGTGGACCCGGTGACCAGTGCCGTGCGGCCGGTCAGATCGATGCGCATCTCAGACGCCCCTTCCTCTGCGTTCGTCGGCCGGGTACCCATTCAGCCACTCCTGCAACAAGGGACGCCTGCTCAGAACCCCCAGATGGTCGCCAGATCATCGCTTCGGCGGAGACGGGCGGTTCGGCCGTCGCGCGAGTTGCCCTCCTGGCAGCCGGACGAGACGGCGGGAATTACCTCGCCGACGCGCCAGGAGGGCGGGGCCGGAACCACGAACGATGTCGGCGATGCGGCTCCGGCCGGCCTCGGCAGTCGGTCGGGGCTCGGGGGCCGGGAGCCTGCGGTGCGGCCGAGAACCCGACCGCGCCTGCGCCGAGCCTAGAGGAGGAGGGGCGATGATCGGAAGCAAGGCCGGTGACATGGCTGGGGGTGACCACGGGCGCGGATGCCCCGGCGGGTGGCGGAGCCCGTGTGCCAGGCCCGGTTCACCGTCGACCGACGTGGCGGCCGGGATTCCTCGACAGGGTGCCGGGGCACCGGCGCTCGGGTTCGGGTCGGTCGGGTTCGGGTCGGTCGGGTTCGGGTCGGTCGGGTTCGGGTCGGTCGGGTTCGGGTCGGTCGGGTTCGGGTCGGTCGGTCAGCTTTCGAGGAGGGCGATGCGGATGGCGCGTTCCACGTGTGCGGCGGTGTTGGCGTGTCCGTCGGCGTTGGGGTGGACCAGCGTGATCCGCTTGTTGATGACACGGCAGTCCAGCGGAGTGCCGGGGAGGTTGCCGGGCCAGTAGTCCTCGGCGTCTCCGCAGATTCCCTCGACCCACTTGGTGTCGGCCGGCTGGCAGGCGTCGTGGCCCACGCTGGAGGAGTACACGTCGACGTAACGGTCGCCGAAGAAGTCCGAGACCTGCCTGATCGTGTTGTTCAGCGGCTTGAGGACGTCGTCACGGAGCCAGTCGACATCCGCGTGGGCGATCGAGCCGAGCTCGCTGAGGGAGAGGCGGTTGCAGGCGCTGCCCTCCTCCGGCAGAACGGCCGGGTAGCCGACCGTGACCACCTTGGCGTTGGGCGCGGCCTGATGCACGTCGGCCAGCATGTGGATGTACTCGTCCTGGACCCGGGCGAGCTTGTCCTGGATGCTCTCCTCCCCCTCGGGCGGATCGGTGTAGTGGTCGCGGCAGGACGTGCCGGTCGCACCCTGGGTGAGGCAGGTGAGGAGCATGCCGCCGAAGGGCAGGCTGTTGCCGCCGACGCCGATGGTGACGACGTCGGTCCGGTCGTTCAGGCCGGCCCGCTTGATCTGCGGGTCCACCGCGGGCCAGCCGCCGGCGGGTGGCCGGACGGGGCTGATCGGCGTCTGACGGGCGTCGGCGATGTCGGAGATGGTGGCGTTGCCGCAGCTGACGTTGGTCAGATGGACGTACCTGCCCGGCGGGAACTCGTCCAGCTCCCGCTCGACGACGCCGGGATAGGCGTCGGCGGTACGGTCGCAGCCGTCCCGCGACGCGTCACCCAGTGCGGGCTGCGGGGCTCCGACGAACCCTCCGGCGGTGTACGAGTCGCCCAGCGCGGCCCACTCGTACGGGTCGGCCGCGCCGGCTGAGCCCGAGGGCGCGAGCACGGCCACGATCAGCGCGAGTCCGACGGCCAGTGCTCGCTTTCGCGGGCGGGAGACCGGGTGTCGCATGGATCCTCCAGGATCTGCAAGAGACGCCCGGGCCGGAACGTGAGCCAGGGCGCGAAGCACCTCGGCCAAGAGCATCCACGCCGCTGGTCGGCCCCTTTCGACGAATGGCGTCCACCACCCCCCGATCGAGCTAATAGATCAGATCTTCGCGCCACCGCCGGACACCGCCGGACCTCTCCCCGATCGCGACGCGCTTTTCGAGTTGACGCCGTCGCTCCGTGCGGGGTTACGGAGTCAGCACGATCCGGCCGAAGACCTCGCCTGCGTCCATCTTCCGGTGGGCCGGCACCGCCTGGTCCAGCGGCAGCAGCTCGTGCACGACCGTCTGCAGCTCACCGCGGACCGCGGCGGCGAACTGTTCGCTCCGCACGGCATGCCGGTCGGCCGAGGCGACGGTGTCCGCGCTGAAGGTGGCGAAGGACAGCGACTTGCGGAACGCGGCCATCAGCTTCGTGCCGAAGTCAGCCGGTGGCTGGCCCGCCACGACACCGACGGCGACCAAGCGGCCGTTCGGGTTGAGCCTGTCAAAGAACGACGGCATGTCGTCACCGGCGACGATGTCGATGATGACGTCGTAGCCGGCGGGAGTGTCCTGTCCGCCCTCGCCCAAGCGGTCCAGTACATGGGTCGCGCCCAACTGGCGCAGCCGCGCGCCGCGTTCGGCCGACGACGTGGTGACCGCCACCGCGGCGGCACCGCCCCGGGCCGCCAACTGGACGGTCATGATGCCGATGCTGCCGGCCGCGCCACGCACCAGGACCGCCTCGCCGGCGGCGAAACGGGCATGCGCCAGCGCGTGGTGCGCGACGACTCCGGAGCTGCCGAGCGTCACCGCGTCGACGGCGGAGAGGTCATCGGGGAGGGGATGAATCTCCTGCACCGGGACGACGGCCTGTTCGACATAGCCGCCGCCCGTACCGGTGAACCCCCACACCCGTCGGCCGATCCATGACGTGTCGACGCCGTCACCCACCGCGGTGACCGTGCCCGCCACCTCGCTGCCGGGGACATGCCCCTCCTTGAATCCGTAGGCGGCCAGCGCGCCGCTTCGGATCACGGCGTCGACGCCGCCGACGCCCACCGCCTCCACGGCGATCACCACTTCCCCGGCGGCCGGTACGGGTGCGGGCAGGTCGACCACGGCCAGCCCTTCGGGGCCTCCGTACGTCCGGATCTCAATTGCCTTCAATGCCGTCTCCACCTGCTCGGACCGATGCGCCGCACCCTGATGACCCGGGCGGCTGCTTCCACCTCCCGGACGTTAACGGACGCCCCCGTCCACTTGGGTAAAGTGAGAGGGGTGACCGGTCATTTGCCTCACACCCTGCGCTCCGACGCCCTGGACAACCGCGAACGCATCCTCGACGCGGCCAGGAGACTGTTCGCGACCGAGGGCCTGGACGTGCCGATGCGGGAGATCGCCCGGCGCGCCGCCGTCGGACCCGCCACCCTGTACCGCCGCTTCCCGACCAAGCAGGCGCTGGTCACCGCGGTCTTCGCGGACCAGTTGCGCGCCTGCCGTGACATCGTCGACGAGGGGTGCGCCGATCCCGATCCCTGGCGGGGCTTCTGCCAGGTGATCGAGAAGGTCTGTGAACTGCACGCCCGCGACCGGGGATTCACCGAAGCCTTCATGTCCACGTTTCCTGGCGCGACGGACGTGGACGCGGGCCGTGAGTACACGGTGCGAGCGGTCGCCGGACTGGCCCGGCGCGCCAAGGAGGCCGGGCGCCTGCGTCCCGACTTCGTCCTGGACGACCTCGTTCTCATGCTCATGGCCAACAAGGGGATCCACACCGCCTCGGCCGCGGCCCAGGTCATGGCCTCCCGGCGTTTCGCGGGGTTCGTCATCCAGGCCTTCGAGGCCTGCCCACGGCATGCGCCGCTGCCGCCGGCGGCGCGGCTGGCATCCGCGGAGCCCGATGACAGCTGACGGCACCTGACCACACCTGGCCGCTACATGCGGCGAGCCGCTCATGGCGTGTCCGGGGCCGCCAGTTCGAAGTCGGCGCGGGGTGTCGCCACCCCGTTGATCTGCAGGGAGATCGCGTGCGGCCCGGGATGGTAGCGGCGCGTGGTGATCGGCCGGAACGAATGCTCCCGTGCGATGTCGATCCGCTCGCCCGGTGCGAGGGTGCGGGTGGTGAGCTTGAAGGTCTTGCCGGTCTGCCCACCATTGGCCTTGCGATGGTGCACGACGTAATCGATCGTCAGCCGCGCCTGGACGTCCCCCGCGTTGCGGATCGAGGCCGTGAAGCGGACCGTGCCGCCGAACGGCACGGTGTCCCCGTCCAGTTCGGGTCCCTCGACCTCCAGGGTCGCGGGAGCGAAACCGAGCAGTTCCAGGGCACCGGGGTGGCCCCGCTTGACCAGGGTGCGCAGCCCGTGGCGCACCAGGCGCTCAGTGGTGGCGGCGGGGCTCGCCAGCCAGCGGCGGGCCGTGTCGACGACGACTTCGGGATGGTCACGGCTGAGGTCGTTGAGATGGTTGGCGACCGAGCGGCGTACGTACTCGCTCTCGTCGCGGTACAGGGCGTCCAGGATGGGCACGGTCACCGCGGGACGGGCCAGGATGTCCGGGACCCGTACCGCCCAGGGAAGGTAGGGGCGGGTGCCTTCGGAAGCCAGCCTGCGCACGTCGGCGTCGGCCGACCCGGTCCAGGCGCCCACGACGATGCCGAGGGCCCGGTCGAGATCGTGCCGCAGCAGGGTCCTGATGGCGAACTCCGAGGACAGACGCCCGGTAAGGCTCGCGAGAAGGTCCATCGCGTCGTCGAAGGCCGCCGCCCCGCCCTCCTGTACGGCGCGGGTGGCGAGAGCGCTGGTGACCGGCCAGATCAGCCAACCGGTGAACTGCGGCGCGTCGTCGCGGGCCGTACGTACTGTCCGGGCCAGCGCCGCGTAGTCGCCCGGAAGGTCCGCGAGCAGCGCGTCGCGCAGCAGATCGGCGCGCTCCCGCAGGGACAAGGGGTCGATCAGCCCGGGCGCCGCGCGCAACGCCGTGAGTTCGGCATCCGGGGCGGCGGCCTGAACGGCGCGGGTGAGGCTCTGAACGGTGTGGCGACCGATGAGTTCGTCGGCGAACGGCATGGCAGTCCCTCTGTCAGGCTGTCGGGCTGTCGGGCGGGGTGCTGCGGGACGCTGGTGAGCCGCCGGCACGGCGAGGGCACGGACACGGATCGGACAGGGGACGGTTACGGGTCGGGCCTGGGACGGTTACGGGTCGGACAGGGCGATGCGGGCCGTTATCCGTTTCCCGACCGGCTCCCGGTGGATCTGCAGGTCCTGGGCCACGGCCTTGACGATCTCCAGGCCGTGCTGTCCGACCCTGCCCGCGTCGGCGGCATGCGCCTCGGGGACCGTCGGGTCGCTGTCCCACACGATGACGTCCACGGTCTCGGAGGTGACCCGAAGCTCCATCAGCGCGGGACCGGGAGCGTACTTGCAGGCATTGGTGACCAGCTCGCTGACCACCAGCTGGGTCAGATCCATCACGCGGGCGGTCACGGCGCAGTGCTGCTCGGTGCGGACCCGTTCGAGGAAGGCCGCGGCGTGATGGCGGGCATCGGCGATGCATCCGTCGTCCCCGCCTATGGCGTAGCCGGTCTGCATCATGTGTCTGTCCGACCCCGTACAGCCGTCACCGTCGTCGTGGCGTCCCACCGGCATCGCCCTCATTCTCCGTTCACAGGCGCTCCGCTACCCGTCGTCCCGTCATTCATGCATCGTACAAATGTGCTCTCCGGCACAGCTGTGTGGGTGCGGGAGGTGGAGCGTTCGGGCACAATGGCCGGGCACCTCGTGGCCGGGGCGAGTCCGGACACACCACCGCAGTCGAGGAGACGGTGACCCCCATTCAGAGCGTGGATCAGCCAGGGCGGCTCTCCGTCGAGCACTCCCGGATCGGCGACATCCGTGTC
This sequence comes from Streptomyces sp. NPDC017991, assembly GCF_044328075.1. Taxonomy (NCBI): domain Bacteria; kingdom Bacillati; phylum Actinomycetota; class Actinomycetes; order Kitasatosporales; family Streptomycetaceae; genus Streptomyces; species Streptomyces sp. NPDC017991. The sequence goes on from NZ_JBIRGP010000001.1 coordinate 522,674, forward strand.
GTGACGGTACGGGGCGAGATCGACCACACCGTCAAGGACATGCTGGGCAAGGCCCTGCTGTCGCCCGACAGCGCGACGCATCCGCGGACGGTGGTCGACCTCAGCGGGGTGACCTTCATGGACTCCAGCGGGATCAGCGTCTTCATCGGCGCGTACCAGGCTGTGAGTGGCACACAGGGCTGGCTACGCATCGCCGGTGCCCAGGAATCCGTGCTGCGGATCCTGCAGATCGTCGGGATGGACACGTTGATCAGTTGCCACCCCACCGTCGAACAGGCCGTGAACGCCTGACAGCCCGACCGCCCGACCGCCTGACTGCCTGACTGCCCGACCGCCTGTCCGGGACCTTCTCCGGCCGGAACTCTCCGCAGAAGAGCGGACCGGGTGCGCCACGTAGCATGCGTGGCATGTCGGACGCATCGCCTCGGCCGGAGCCGTTCACCCCGTACACCGAGCCCGCGGCGCTCGAAGACCTCCGTACGCGGTTGCGGGCGACACGCTGGCCGGACGCGCCCGAGGACGCCGGATGGTCGCTCGGGACCGAAGTCGACTACCTCCGTGAACTCGTCGCCCACTGGGCGGACGGGTTCGACTGGCCGGCGCAGGAGGCCGCGCTCGCCCGGCTGCCCCGCTTCCGCGTCCGGCTCGGCGGCCTGGGCATCCACTTCGTGCACGCCCGGGCTGTCGCTCCGGCCGGCCCCGTACTGCCCCTGGTACTCAGCCACGGCTGGCCGGACTCCTTCTGGCGTTACTCGAAGGTCGTCCCGTTGCTGACCGATCCCGGTGCGCACGGCGCCGACCCCGCCGACGCGTTCGACGTGGTCGTGCCGGACATGCCGGGCTACGGCTACTCGGACCGCCCCACCGGCCCCCCGCTGGACTCCATCGGTGTCGCCGCCCTGTGGGCCGAACTCATGGATGTCCTCGGCTACGCGCGGTTCGGCGCGGCGGGCGGGGACATCGGCAGCCACGTGAGCCGCTATCTCGCACTCGACCACCCCGACCGGGTCGTGGCCGTCCACCGCATGGACGGCGGGCTGCCCGTGTTCACCGGCGACCCGGCCGAACTCACCCCGGAGGAGCGCGCGTGGTTCGCGAACGCCGCGGCATGGGGCGCGAGCGAGGGTGCCTACGGCGCCATGCACCGCACGAGGCCCCAGACCGCCGCCGCCGGACTCAACGACTCACCGACCGGGCTCGCCGCGTGGATCGTCGAGAAGCTGCGGGCGTGGAGCGACTGCGACGGCGATCTGGAGCGGAGCTTCACGAAGGACGAGATCCTCACGAACGTCACCCTCTACTGGCTCACGGGGACGATCGGCTCGTCGATGCGTATGTACAACGCCAACGGCGCGCTCCCGCCCGAGCAGCTCACCCGCCGGGTCGAGGTGCCCTCCGGTTTCTCGCTCTTCCAGGGCGACATCGTCCGCCCGCCGAGGGCATGGCTGGAACGCACGACGAATGCCGTGTACGTGAACGAGCCCGCGCGCGGTGGGCACTTCGCACCGTTCGAGGAGCCCGAGCTCTACGCGCAGGAACTGCGGACGTTCTTCCGTCCGTACCGGGCGGCGGCAGCGGCGAAGAACTGAAAACCCTGCCAGCCGCAGATGCCGTAGCCGCGCGGGCTGCCCGCTGTCACAGGCGGCGGCCGGCCCGCCGCGCGTCGGGCCGCGGGTAGGGTCGGTCGGTATGATCGTCGCTCGTTCCGTCGCCCTGTTCGCCGTCGCCGCCCTCTTCGAGATCGGCGGCGCCTGGTTGGTGTGGCAGGGCGTCCGCGAGCACAAGGGCTGGATCTGGATCGGCGCCGGCGTCATCGCCCTCGGTCTCTACGGCCTCGTCGCCACCTTCCAGTCCGACGACGACTTCGGGCGCATCCTCGCCGCCTATGGCGGGGTCTTCGTCGCGGGATCGATCGCGTGGGGCATGGTCGCCGACGGCTACCGCCCCGACCGTTACGACATCATCGGCGCCGTGGTCTGCCTCACGGGCATGGCGGTGATCATGTACGCTCCCCGCTCCCACTGACTCCGGACACCCGCTGTTGTCCGGCCGAGAGCAGGTCGCGGCCCGCGGCCGAGGTCAGCGCTGTCGCACCGCCGACGGCGACACTCAGCGCGTATCTTCTCCGGCCCCGCCGAATCGGTCCATGGCCCCACCCTCGCCGTCGGCGGCAGGGTGGGGCCATGGACAGAGATCCCCGGTGACAGGGCGGAAGTGCTGCCGGGGTTTCAGGAGCCGGTCGCGGCCCCGGCCCTGTCCTTGTCCGGATCGGCCGGACCCCCTGCGCCCTTCTTGGCGAGTGCCTTGTTGCGGCGTACGGAGGACAGGAAGGACCAGCCGATCAGGACGACGCCGACGAGACCGGTGATCACCTCGTTGATCTCGTACTGGATGGTGACGAGGAGGATGACGGACAGGGCGCCGATGGCGTAGTGGGCGCCGTGCTCCAGGTAGACGTAGTCGTCGAGGGTGCCCTGGCGGACCAGGTACACGGTGAGCGAACGGACGTACATCGCGCCGGTGCCGAGGCCCAGCGCCATCAGGACGATGTCGTTGGTGATGGCGAAGGCGCCGATCACCCCGTCGAAGGAGAAGGACGCGTCCAGGACTTCGAGGTAGAGGAACATGAAGAACGCGGCCTTGCCGGCCAGGACGACCGCGGAACGGGGCCCGCCACTGCGTTCGGCCTCTCCCTGCGCCTCCTGCTCGCGTTCCTCGTCCTCTTCGATCCGGTTCTCGAAGTGACCCGAGAGACCGCCCACGATCATGTACGTGACCAGGCCCGCGATACCGGAGAGCAGGACCGTCTCCGCCTTGTCGGCGTGCACACCGCCGTGCTGGTGGGCATGGGCCGCGAAGGTAAGGGAGGCGATCAGCAGGACGATCAGGGCGATGCAGACCGACAGCATGTCGACCTTGCCGAGCTTGGCGAGCGGTCGCTCCAGCCAGCCGAGCCATTTGATGTCCCGGTCCTCGAAGATGAAGTCGAGGAAGATCATCAACAGGAAGATGCCACCGAAGGCCGCGATCGACGGGTGGGCGTCGGTGACCAGTTGCTGGTAGCGGTCCTTGTCCGTGAGGGCGAGGTCGACGGCTTCGATCGGGCCCATGGAGGCGCTGACCGCCACGATGACGACGGGGAAGACCAGTCGCATGCCGAACACGGCGATGAGGACACCGACGGTGAGGAAGATCTTCTGCCAGAAGGCACTCATCTTCTTCAGGATTCCGGCGTTGACGACCGCGTTGTCGAACGACAGGGAGATTTCGAGGATGGCGAGGATCGCCACGATGCCGAAGCCGGTCCACCCTCCGTAGAAGACCGCTGCGACCAGGGCGAGCGCGGTGACCGCGAACGACCAGCCGAAGGTTTTCAAAAGCACTGGTTACCCCATCGTGTGGTGGGGGCCGTGGGCCCCGTTGCGCTGTTGTGTGGTGGGCGGTGTCCGCGTGGTGCGTGGGAGGTGACGGGCACGTCGATGGTACCCACGGAGCCCTTGCTGTTCTCGCGGTGATTCACGGGGGTTGTTGCGGTGATTCTCAGGCGCTCCCGCGATGATGCGCGCCAGGGCCGGACGGAGGCCTGATCAGGACGGGTCAGGATGGGTCAGGACCGTGCAAGGACCTGACCAGGCCCCGGTGTCAGTCGGCCACCACCGTCTCGGGATCGTCCGCCTGGGTGCCGACGCGAAGCCACCGGTATCCGTAGGCGGGCAGCTCGACTTGGAACAGCCCGTCGTCGGGCACCGTGAGACCGGCGTGCCCCTCGTCGAGCAGATCCGTCAGCCTCCCGCCCGGCCCGGCCTCGGACAGCCGCAGCCGTACGGTGACCGGTTCGCCGGCGAAGTTGTGCACCGCCAGAACGGTCCCGCCGGTGGTGCGGCCGACATGCGCGAGGACCGACCTCTCCCCCGTGTCGACCAGTCCGTGTTCGCCCCAGGCCAGCTCGGGTGCCTCCCGGTAGCGCTCGGCGAACAGCCGGATACGGCTCAGCAGCGAGCCCGGATCGCGGCTCTGCTCGTACACGTTGACCTTCTGGCAGCCGAACGCGCCCTCCACCAGCGGGTTGGGGAACGCGTCAGGGCCGGCGGTGGAGAAGCCCGCGCCCGCTTCCGGAGTCCACTGCATGGGCGTGCGCACGGCCTGGCGTCCCTCGGCCGCCAGGTTCTCCCCCATGCCGATCTCCTCGCCGTAGAAGAGGACGGGGGTGCCCGGCAGGGTGAACAGCAGGCTGTAGGCGAGTTCGACGCGGCGACGGTCGCCGTCGACCATGGGCGGCAGCCTGCGGCGCAGCCCCCGGTCGTACAGCTGCATGTCCTTCTCGGGGCCGAAGGACGCGAACACCTCGGCCCGTTCGGCGTCGCTCAGTTTGTCGAGGGTCAGCTCGTCGTGGTTGCGCACGAACGTGGCCCAGTGGGCGTCCCGCGGTGCGGCAGGCCGTTCCCGCAGTGCGGCGGCCAGCGGTCCGGCGTCCTCGCGCGCCATGGACAGGTACATCTGCTGCATCGCGACGAAGTCGAAGCACATGGTGAGTTCGTCGCCGCGGTCCGAGTCGGGGTCGCCGAAGAACCGGGCGAGGCCGTCGTAGGGCAGATTGACCTCGCCGAGCAGGATCGACTCGCCGTTGCGGCGGCCGAGGAAGGCGCGGAGATCGGCGAGGTACTCGTGCGGGTCGGGCAGCGCTCCGGCGTCGTCCTGTCCGTCGGTCTCCAGCAGGAAGGGCACGGCGTCGACGCGGAAGCCGGACAGTCCGAGCTGTGTCCAGAAGCCCATGACTCGGGCTATCTCCTCGCGGACCTCGGGGTTGGCGACGTTGAGGTCGGGCTGCTGCTTGTAGAAACGGTGCAGGTAGTACTGGCCGCTGCCCTTGTCGTACTCCCACAGGCTGTCCTCCGCGTCGGGGAAGACCACGCCCTCGGGGCCGTCCTCGGGCGGCTCGTCCGCCCAGACGTACCAGTCGCGGTGGGCGGAGTCGCGGCCGGAGCGGGCGTCCTTGAACCACGGGTGGTCCTCGGAGGTGTGGTTGACGACGAGGTCGGCGATCACCCGGATGCCGCGGTCCCGGGCGGTGCGGACGAATTCGGTGAAGTCGCCGAGGGTGCCCAGGCGCGGGTCGACGCCGTAGAAGTCCGTGATGTCGTATCCGTCGTCGCGTTCGCGGGTCGGATAGAACGGCATGAGCCATACGCAGGTCACACCGAGGCGCGCCAGATGGTCGATGCGCTGGGTGAGGCCCGCGAAGTCACCGGTCCCGTCGCCGTTCCCGTCCTGGTAGGTCTCGACGTCCAGGCAGTACACGACCGCGTTCTTCCACCACAGGTCGGAGGTACGGGTCAGACGCATCGGTACTCCTTCGCCGTGGCGGGCAGGGGGCGCGTGACGTCGAGCCGCGGCAGCACCTCGGCGGCGAACGCGTCGATGAACGGGCCCTGCGCACGGCCCACGTGGTGGAGCATCACGGCGTCGAAGCCCAGCTCGGCGTACTCCTGCAGCCAGGCGGTGTGCCGGCCCAGGTCGGAGGAGATGTTGACGGTCTCGGCCACCCGGTCGGGGGTGACGTGCTCGCTGACGGTGTCGAACAGCTCCGCGGAGTCCAGGTCCCAACTGGCCGGGGGCCCGTGCACGTTGGTGCGCCACTGGTCGTGCGCCAGCGCCACCGCCTCCTCCTCGCCGGGCGCCCAGCTCAGGTGCGCCTGGAGGTGCAGGGGGCCTCGGCCGCCCGCGTCGCGGTACGCGCCGACGATCTCGCGCAGCTGCTCCCTGGGGGCGTTGACCGTGATCAGGCCGTCGGCCCATTCGGCGCACCAGGCGGCGGTGGCCGTGCTGCAGGCGGCTCCGATCAGCGGCGGGACCTCGGGCGGCAGGGTCCACAGCCGGGCCCGGTCGACGGTGACCAGGCCGTCGTGGCTGACCTCCTCACCCTGGAGCAGTGCGCGGATGATCTCTACGCATTCCCGCAGGCGTGCGTTGCGGACGTCCTTGCGGGGCCAGCCCGCTCCGGTGATGTGCTCGTTCGAGGCCTCGCCGCTGCCGAGCGCCACCCAGAACCTGCCCGGGTACATGGCGGCGAGACTGGAGACGGCCTGGGCGACGATCGCGGGGTGGTAGCGCTGGCCCGGCGCGTTCACGACGCCGAACGGCATCCGGTCGGTGGCCTGGAGGGCGGCTCCGAGCCACGACCAGGCGAACCCGGACTCCCCCTGACGGACGCTCCACGGGGAGAAGTGGTCCGAGCACATGGCGGCGGTGAAGCCCTTGCGTTCCGCGTGCACCACGGCGTCGAGCAGGTCCGCGGGCGGCACCTGTTCGTGCGAGGCGTGTAATCCGTAGACGGTCATGCCACGGCGGGTACCCCTCGGACGGCCCCTCACCGAAGTGATGGGCGCACGCCGCGAATTGGCGTGCGCCCCACCTCGGTACGCCCCGGGACCGCCCGGGTTCTACGTCACCTTCCCGGCACCGGACCTTCCCGGCACCGGCACGGATGCGCTCGTCACCCGGCCTCGGTGCGCTCCCGGATCTCCTCCGGGGTCAGATACGCGTTCGTGTACTCGAAGTCCCGCAGCGTCGCGGGCGTACGCGACTGGAACCCGGTGCGTACGAAATCGTCGCCGGCCAGAGCGTTCAGCACCCAGTTCGTCGCCACCCTGGCCTTCGCCACGTTGGTGCGCAGCGCCCCCCAGTGGTAGCCGCGGGCGGCGACCAGGGCGGGCAGGCCGCGCAGCTCGACGCCGAGCGGCTTGGACACGGCGTCGAAGCCACCGAGGTCGACGACGAGTCCCAGGTCCTTGTGGACGTACGGCGTCATCCGCTGCCCGCGCAGCGAGGCGATGACGTTGTCGGCGACGTGCTTGCCCTGGCGCATCGCGTGCTGGGCGGTCGGCGGGCAGACGGCGCCCTCCACGTCCTTGGCCTCGTCCGGTACGGCGGCGGCGTCACCGAGTGCGAAGACGCCGTCGTGACCGCGCAGGGACATCTCCGAGCTGACCGCGAGGCGGCCCTTGATCGTCTCGGCGCCCAGGGTCGCGATGAGCGGGCTGGCCGCGACTCCGGCTGTCCAGATCAGCGTGTGCGTCGGGATCACCCGGCCGTCGGTGAAGGTGACCTCGTCGGGGCCCGCCTTCTCGATGGACACGCCCAGTGAGACGTCGATGCCCCGCCTGCGCAGGATCTGCAGGGCGCTGTCGCCGAGTTTGTCGCCCAGTTCGGGCATCAGCTTCGGTGCGATGTCGATCAGATGCCACTTGATCAGCTTCGGGTCGAGCCTCGGGTAGCGCTTGATGGCGTTGTGCGTCAGGCGCTGCAGGCACGCGGCCGTCTCGGTACCGGCGTAGCCGCCGCCGACCACCACGAACTGGAGCCGGGCCGCCCGCTCGGCCTCGTCGTGGCTGGCGTCGGCGATGTCGAGCTGCGAGATCACATGGTCACGGACGTACGCGGCCTCGGCGAGCGTCTTCATGCCGCGGGCGTGGTCGACGAGACCCGGGATGTCGAAGGTACGGGTGACGCTGCCCGGTGCCAGCACGATCTGGTCGTACCGCTCGTTGACGATCTCGCCCGTGATCTTGCGGACGACGCAGACCTTGGCCTTCACGTCCACACCGATGGCACCGCCGGGAATGATGCGGGTGCGGTACCTGCGGCTGCGGCGCAGCGACACGGCGATCGACTGGGGGGTGAGCACCCCCGAGGCGACCTGCGGCAGCAGTGGCAGGTAGAGCTGGTAGGAGAACGGTGTCACCAGCGCCAGGTCGGCCTCGTCGGGTCCCAGCTTGCGCTCCAGGCGGCGGACGCACTCCACTCCCGCGAAGCCCGCTCCCACCACCAAGATCTTCGGTCGTACCACGATGTTCATCCCTTTCACCGGCCGCGTACTGTCGGGCTTCCCCCACTCCCCTGTGCCCCCGAGTCCCCTCATCGCACATGGTGATCCCTCAACGAGACGAGCCGACGTACCTCCTGCGTCCGGCGAGTCGGCCTCCGGCAGAGAAGGACAGGGCAGGGCAGACGCGGGCAAAGGGAAGAAAGGAAGCGCCCGTCAGTGGCCGTGCCCCTTGCGCAGCTGCTTCAGGACGGCGACCGCCATGGCCGCCTCGCCCTTGGCGTTGGGGTGTGCCGGGGCCGCGGGCGAGGCCGGTTGCAGGGGCTCGATCCAGCGGACCGCCGGGGCCTTGCACATGTCGTGCTCGATCGTGGGCCCGTACGTGTCGACGTATTCCGCGTGGTTCAGCTTCGCCACCGCACGCATCATCAGGTTGAGGCGCTTACCGGTGTCGCGCAGATAGGGGAAGTCCTTCGCCGCGAACGGTACCGATGGGTAGCAGCCGCTGCCGTCCTCCGGCAGGAGATTCGGGTAGCCGACGACGAGCACGCGCGCGTGCGGCGCCCTGGCGTGCACGGCCCGCAGTACGGCGGCGATCTTGGGAGCGGTGTCGAGGATCTTCAGCGTCAGCTGGTCGGCGCCGGACGACGACGTGTAGTGACGCTGACACGGATTCCCCGAAAGGTCCTGCGCACTCACCTGCGCGCAGGTGCCGATGACGGAGCCGAACCCGAAGTCGTTGCCGCCGATCTGGACGGTCACCAGGTCGGTGCCCCGCTGCAGGGCGTTGAGCTGCGGAGGGTTGGTGCCCTGGGCCTTCCACATGTGCTCCGTCGTGGCGCCGCCGCAGCTCACGTCCTTGAACGTGGACACTTTTCGCTCCGCGGCGACGAGTGAGGGGTAGTTGCGGTCGGAACGCGCGCAGTTCGCGTCCACCTGCTTCGGTATGAGCGGGCCGGAGGTGTAGGAGTCGCCCAGCGCGGCGTAGTCCGTACCTTTGCCGTGCCCGCCGCCGTGCCCTGCGCCATGGCCGCCGTGTGCCGCGACGGGTGCCGCGGAGGCGACGACGAGGGCGCAGCCGCTGACGGCTGCCGCCATGGCGGTCGCCCGGCGGCGGTTCGATGCGGGCCTGTCGTACTGGGTGCGACGGTTCATCGAGGTTCCCCCTGGGGTCCGGACGGCGCGTGACTGCCCTTGTATACCGGCCAGTTCAGTCCGGGACCAGTGGTGGGGGGCCCTGGTGTTGTCGTCTGCGGCGCCGTCGTGGCCGAGCGCGCAGTTCCCCGCGCCCCTAAAAACGGGGCTGCGCCCCTGCTTTTCGCCCTTCAGGGGCGCGGGGAACTGCGCGGCCGGCCACGACGGCGTCGCACCCTCTAGACGCCGAACTCCGTGGGCGACAGCCCCAGCGCCGTGCACGCCTCACGAATCACGTACTGCTCGGACGCCTCGAACTGACCGTCGGCGCCCGCGACCACCATGCCGGTCTGGACGACCGCGCGGGCCTCCGTCGGCTTCTTGGCCGCCTTCGCGATGTCCCGCAGCGCCTCGGCCTTGCCCTGTTCGAAGTTGGCCGTGAGCCGGTCCACGTGCTGGTTGAAGCGCTGACGCAGTTGGTCCGCGGGGAAGTTCTGCAGCACCTCGTTCGAGGCGATCAGCTCCTCCACACGCTGCCGCTCCGCCGGGTCGACCCGCCCGTCGGCCGCGGCCACCAGGGCGCACATCGCCATGCTGGCGTCCCGGTAGGAGCCGCTCTTCAGCTCTGCCTTCGCCGACGCGAGCTGGGACTTGAACAGCCCGAGCAGCTGAGTCTTCGAGCCACCGGAGGAGCCCGAGGAACCGGCGGAGGACGAGCCGGGCGCATGGCCACCGTGCTGTCCCTGACCCGTCCCTCCCCCGCCGCTCCGGGACTGCTGGAGGTTCTTCGCCTGCTCCTTGAGCCGGTCGAACATCGCCACTACTGCCACCTCGGCTTCTGCTGTTACCTGTGCGCGGTTGATTCCTGCACGCGGTCCGTCAGATGAACGGATGCCGCGTCCGGAGAGGTTCCCGATTGGCAAAGGTAACGTAAAAAGATCATGTGCAGGGCCGAGACGGGCGAACCCGGTCTACCCGACGGGCGCCAGCAGCGTCGTACGGCCTCCGAGCGCGACGGAGAACTGGTCCGTGACCTGGGCCAGGGCCTCCGCAGCACCCGGCGCGACGGTCAGGCTGCCGTCGTCCCCGGCGGTGATGTCCTTGTCGAGCGTGAACCAGCCCTGGACGATGTGCGCGGCCCCCATGGAACTCAGCACCGGGCGCAGCGCGTAGTCGATGGCCAGGACGTGGGCCGTGCTGCCGCCGGTGGCGAGCGGCAGTACCGTCTTGCCGGCCAGGGCGTACTGCGGGAGCAGGTCCAGCAGAGACTTCAGCAGTCCGGAATAGGCGGCCTTGTAGACGGGGGTGCCGATCACCACTCCGTCCACCTGCTCGAACAGTGCCGTGGCCTCGACGACGGCCGGGTGCCGGAAGTCGGCACCGAGCAGTGCTTCGGCGGGCAGGGTGCGCACCTCCAGGGAAATGACGTCGTGACCCTGGTCCCGTAGCCGGCCGTCCAGGTGGCGCAGGAGTCGCGTGGTGCGGGAGGTGGCCGAAGGGCTTCCGGAGACGGACAGAATCGCGGCCATGAGGCGACCTTTCAGGATTCGGGGTTCGGACGTGGCACGTGGAGGGGGTGGGGTGGGGCCCGCTCACCAGTCGCTGGTCTCCACGGCGATGAGGGGCACCAGGTCGTTGCGCAGGGTCTCCAGGAAGGTGACGATCTCGGCCGCCACCGAGCGGTGCTGCAGGTCGTTCAGCACGTCGTGGTGGCCGCCCCGGACGGTCGACAGACGGGCGCGGGGCAGGGACTTGGCCGTGCGGACGAGCGTGTCGTGGTCCGCGAGCGGATCGGCGTCGCCGACGAGGATCAGGGCCGGCACATCGGCGTCGCTGCCGTGGGCCGCCGCGAGCAGGGCCTCCGGCACCGACTCGGCGAGTGCTCCCCGGCGAACCTGGGTGTCGTCCGTGAGCCTGCCCCGGTGTGCGGGGCAGGAGGTGCGTACGTCGAGTTCGTCGTCCCAGGTACCGATGGCGTCGACGGCACCGGTGGTGTGGCCCGGAAGCCCGGCCAGTACGACGGCGTCCGGTCGCAGGCCGGTCGGAGTGCCGACCGCGCCGGCGAGCGCGGCGACGGCGAGGGCGCCGGTGTCCGCGCCCACCAGTACGACCGGGCGGACGATCCCGCCCTCGGTCCCGTTCTCACCCGCCGTCCCGTCACCGGCGGCGGCCAACCGGGTTCCGAGGTCGGCCAGTTGGCCGTCCAGGTCGTCGGCGTCGATGTCCGGGGCGTCGACGACACGGACCCGATAGGCGTCGGCGGCGAGTCGCCTGCCCAGCCGGGTGTAGGTCTCGCGGGTCTCTCCCCTGCCGGGTACCACGATGACGGTGCCGCGCGTGCGCAGGCCCTCGGGGGCGTGGTGGTCGGTGTATTCGGTCATGTCAGACTCCTGCGAGTGCGGGCTCGGTCGCGGGCTGCCAGCCCAGGGCGGGTGCCACCTCGGTCGCGATGAGTTCGAGGGCGCGGACGGCGGTGTCGTGGTCGAGGACGGCGGGGTTGAACTGGGTGATCAGATCGGTCGCGAGGGGCAGCACCTTCTCCTGCCGGAGTTCCGCGACGATCTCCTCGGTGGAGCCGTAGAAGCAGTGGAAGCGGCGCAACGCCTCGTCCGGGGCGAGACCCTCGGGGAAGGCGCCGCTCCCGGCCATCCGCAGCGCCGCCCGGTGCACGTCGTCACCGATGTACCGGAGGGCCGTACGCCGGTCCTTCGCCGGGAACACGAACCGGGACAGCCCGATCCGGGGGCGACGCGGCCGGTCCCACGCGTCCAGGTAGGTGTCGGCCCAGGGCCGCTGTATCTCATCGGTGGGCGCGTCGAAACCGTACGCCGCCCGGTTGAGCAGCAGGTTCGAACCACCGGCGGCGGCGTGCTGGGCGCCGGGCCCGCTGAAGACGCCCTGCCAGACGCGGTCGGAGAAGTCCCCGGGCGCGGGCTGGACGCGGAATCCTGGCGTACGCACCTCTTCGCCGGCCAGGGCCGTGCGCAGCACGCTCAGGTGCTCGGTGGTCAACTCGCGTTTGCGGGCGGGGTCCCGGCCGAAAGCGGCGTACTCCAGCTCGCTGTAACCGCTGCCTACGCCGATCTCGACACGGCCCCCGCTGAGCGTGTCGACGACGGCGACGTCCTCGGCGAGGCGGACCGGGTCCTCCAGCGGCAGCACCGTGATGGCCGTACCTAGGCGGATGCGGCTGGTCCTCGCCGCGGCGTGGGCGAGGAACGTCCAGGGTGAGGAGAGGCCGCCGCCGCTGCCGGAGACGTGGTGCTGGGCGACCCAGCCGACGTCGAAGCCGAGTTCGTCGGCGACGACGAAGAGTTCGGTCGCGTCGCGGTAGGTCCGGGCCAGGTCGGTGTGCCGGCCCTGGACGTGGGTGAGGAAGCCGAGTCTGAAGCGTGGCGTCCCGGTGGTCATGAGGTGCTCGCCTTTCGAAGTCGCTTGGTGCGCCGCCGAGTTGTCGGGCGGTTCACAGTTCGGCTCCGCGTCCGGGACCGCTGACGGCTCCGCCGACCGCGACGAGTCCCGAGGTGCCGGTGGCCTCGCTGTCGGTGTCGTCGGTGTCGGTGTCCGTCTCCCGGTCGCCGCCGGCCCCCAGTACCCGGTCGAGGACCGCGCCGGCGCCTCCGCCGGGGAGTTCGGTGCCACGCCAGGCGACGTGCTGGTCAGGACGTACGAGGACGTTGCCGGTGCCGTAGACCGCCCGGGCCTCGGGGTGGGTCAGGTGGATCACCGCGAAGGGCAGCGCCCGTGCCGCGGCCTCCGTGGTGAAGGCCTGCTCGACGTCACGGTCCTCGGTGAGGACGAGCAGGGCGAGGGAGACACCGACGCGGTCGTGGAGTGTGCCGCCGTACGGATCGACGTGTCCGTCCGGGGCGCGGTGGCCCGGTCGCGGATCGTCCTCGTAGACGTCCGCGCGCCAGCGGGGCTCGGAGTCGAGCTGACCGGGTTCGTACCAGATGGCACTCGACGCGTCGTAGCGCTCGTCGAAGGTGACGCCCGCCGCCGGGTCCCGGTCCTTGCCGAGCCGTTCGCCGATCTCCCGCCGGCGCCGCGCGGCCTGCGGACCGAGGTCGGCGTCGTCGGGGATGCCGCCGCGGCGGATCTCCGCGAGGGTCGACTGGGTGCGGCGGGCCCGCTGGAGGGAGTGGTCTGCGATCCGCCAGTTGTGTCTGCGGCGCTCCTCGTCGTAGGAGTCGAGCAGCGTCCGGGGCGCGTGGCCGCCGATCACCGCGGCCAGTTTCCAGCCGAGGTTGACCACGTCCCCGAAGCCCTCGCCGAGGTTGCCGCCGGGGGTACGGACATGGGCGGCGTCGCCGGCCAGCAGGACCCGGCCGCGGTGGAACGTCTCGGCGATACGGGTGGCGTGGTAGAAGGTCGTCGCCGAGACCAGTTCGAGGTCCAGGTCGAACCCGAACGCGGCCCGGCCGATCTCCAGCAGTTCGCCCTCGGTGGGCTCGTGGTCGAGCGGGTACGGGCCGGCGTAGACCCGCCACTCGCGGGTGCTCACCGCCGCCAGGAAGCCGGACGCCTTCGGGTTGACGACGATGTTGCTGCCGCTCGGCGCCGCTCCGACCCGGTCGCTGATGTCGCCGGTACGGACGATGAGCCGCAGCCGCTTCTCGGTGGCGTGCTCGCCCTCGCGGCCGATGCCGGCCAGCCGCCGGGTGGTGCTGCTCCCTCCGTCGGTGCCCAGCACATACGTGGCACGGACAGTGCGACGCTCACCCCCGGCCACACCATCGTTAACGTCACCGGTCACGCCGCCGTCCACGCCGACGATCTCGGCGTCGATGCCGTCGGCGTGCTCCCGCAGCGCCTGGAGCTCCCAGCCACCCGCGACGCTCACGCCCTGTTCCCGCAGCCGGTCGAGGAAGACCTGCTGGAGCACGGTCTGCGGCCGTCGCAGGGCTTCCTCCGACGCGTACGAGGTCGTGGGGCGCCGGGAGTTGAACGAGGGGCGCGGCAGCGGGAGCAGTTCGTGCCCGGCCAGGGAGGTGACCAGCCTGGTGCCCTGGTTCCACTCCGGTGGGTAGGTCCAGGCGTCCCGGATGCGCTGGAGCAGCCCCCAGCGCCGGAAGTGCTCCACCACGCGGGGGGTGTGTCCCATCGCTCCGGCCCGCACCAGTGTCGCGGTGCGGGCGCGGTCCACGACGGCGACGCGGACGCCGCGTCCGGCCAGTTCGACCGCGGCGGAGAGACCGACGGGGCCCGCGCCGACGATCAGCACGTCCACCGTGTCCGGTGGGGTGGCGGCCGGGAACCGGACCGTGTGGACGTCACGCCCGCCCGTCACCGACAGTTCGCTCATCTCGCTGTCCTCGTCCTCAGTGGTCCGCGAGGCTGGGCTCGCGGGTGTTGCGGTTGGCGGGGACCGGCAGGCCGAGGTTGCCGCGCAGGGTGTCGGCCGCGTACTCGGTGCGGAACAGTCCGCGCTTCTGGAGGATCGGGACGACGCCGTCGACGAAGAGCTCCAGGTCGGCGTTGTTGCGGAAGGCGAGGTTGATGCCGTCGAAGGTGCCGGCGTCGAACCACTCCTCGATGGTGTCGGCGACGGTCCCCGGCGCTCCGACGAACGGCGAGCGCCGGAACTCACTGACGGATTCGGCAACTTGACGCAGTGTCAGGTTTTCCGCCTTGGCCCGCTCGATCAGCTTGGACGCGCCGGTGCGGCCGCCCTTCTCGGCGAGGTGCGCCACGTCCGGGAACGGCGCGTCCAGGTCGTGCGCGCTGAAGTCGTACGCGCCGAAGGAGCGGCCCAGGAGGGCGAGGTTGCCCTTGAAGTCGTTGTCCTCCTCGAAGATCTCCCGCTCGCGGCGCTTGGCGGCCTCGTCGGTGGCGGCGACGACCGGACCGCCGTGGATGAAGATCTTGATGTGCTCGGGATCTCGGCCGTACGAGGCGGTGCGCTTCTTGATGTCGGCGTAGTAGTCCTGCGCCTGCCGCAGTGAACCGCCCGGCGCGTAGATGCCCTCGGCGACCCGTGCGGCGAGGTCGCGCCCCTCCTCCGAGACGCCGGCCTGGAAGATGACCGGCTGGCCCTGCGGCGAGCGGGAGAGGTTGAGCGGTCCGGCGACCTTGAAGTGCTCGCCGTCGTGGTTGAGTTCGTGCAGTTTGGCGGGGTCGAGGAAGACGCCCCGCTCGACGTCGGCGGGGAACGCGTCGTCCTCGTACGAGTCCCACAGACCCCGGGCGACCTGGACGAACTCCAGGGCCCTGCCGTAGCGGGTGGTGTAGTCGAGGTGTTCGTCGAGCCCGTAGTTGCGGGACGTACCGGTGTCGAAGCTGGTCACCACGTTCCAGCCGGCCCGGCCGCCGCTGATGTGGTCGAGGGAGGCGAACCGGCGGGCGAGGTTGAAGGGTGAGTTGTACGTCGAACTCGCCGTGCCGACCAGGCCGATGTGCCGGGTGTGGGTGGCGACCGCCGACAGCAGCGTCAGCGGTTCGAGCCGGTTGAGGTAGTGCGAGGGGTAGGTCGCGTTGATGAACTGGCTGTCGACGACGAACAGGGCGTCGAAGAGGGCGTGTTCGGCTGCCTGGGCCTGCTTGATGTAGTAGTTGATGTCGATGCTGGCGTTCTTCGCGACGCTCGGGTCCTTCCAGAGGCCGTGCTGGCCGGGGCCGCCGACGCCGTAGGGGTGCAGCGCGAGGTGGATCGTGCGGGGCATGCGGATTCCTCTCGGTGGTGCGGAAGTTGAGGGGGCCGGGGTTCGCCGGTGTGCTGGGGTGTGCGTGCTCAGGCGTGCAGCAGCGCGCGGAGCCGGTCGCGTTCGGCCCGGTCGGCCGAGGCGCTGCGCAGGGTGGGCGCGGAGCCGACGAGCAGCCGGGTGTAGACGTGCTGGGGGTCGGTGATGACCTCGCGGGCCGCGCCGACCTCGACGAGTTCGCCCTGGTAGAGAACCGCGATGCGGTCGGCGATCCCGGCTACGGACCCCAGGTCGTGGGAGATGAAGACGAGGGCCACACCCGCGGCGCGCAAGTCCTTGAGGATCTGCAGGATCTGTACGCGGTTGGCGGAGTCGAGGGCGCTGACCGGCTCGTCGAGGATGATCAGCTTCGGCTCGGTGACCAGCGCCCGGGCCACCGCTACCCGCTGGCGCTGACCGCCGGACAGCTCACCCGGCAGCCGGTCGAGCAGGCCCTCGGAGAGCTGGACGCGGGCGAGGAACGCTCGGGCCCGGCCGGCCGCTTCCTGGCGTGCGACCCCCTGGATGAGCAGCGGCTCGATCAGCGACTCCTCGATGGTGAGGTCGGGGTCGAGGCTGCGCAGCGGGTCCTGGAAGACGTACTGGACGATGCCGCGGCGGCGCAGGCTGCGCCACTGACGGCTGCCGTACGCTTCGACGTCCTCACCGCCGATGACGATCCGGCCCGCGGAGGCGCGTACCAGGCCCAGGACCGTGCGGGCGAAGGTGGACTTGCCCGATCCCGTCTCGCCGATGATGCCGACGGTCTCCCCGGGCGCGACGCTCAGTGAGACGTCGTGCAGGGCGCGGCGGCGCTGCCTGCGGGGCCCGTAGTGCACGTCGAGGCCGGTGACCTCCAGGACGGCACGGCCGTCCGTCCCCGCGTCGGCCGGCCGCTGTTCCCGCGCATGCTCGGTGGTCACGATGTCTCCTGCGGCGTGAGGAACTTCTCCAGGCCGTACTGGTCGTGCTCGGCGATGAGCAGTCGGGTGTACTCGTGGCGCGGATGGTGGAGTACGTCGCTCGTCGTGCCCTGTTCCACCACCTCGCCCTCGCGCATGACGAGGACCTCGTCGCACAGCTGGGCGACGACGGCCAGGTCGTGGGAGACGACCACCAGGGCGAGACCGGCCCGTTCGCGCAGTTCGGCGAGGAGGTCGAGGATCTCGGCCTGGACCGTGACGTCGAGCGCGGTCGTCGCCTCGTCGGCGATGAGGATCCGCGGGTCGGCGGCGATCGCGGCGGCGATCAGGACGCGCTGGAGCATGCCTCCGGACAGCTCGTGCGTGTACTGGCCGTAGACCAGCTCCGGATCGCGCAGTTGGACGGCCTGGAGCAGTTCGACGGCACGGTGGCGTGCTTCGCGCCGCTTCAGCCCCTTCTTGACGCGGATGACCTCGGCGATCTGCGCGCCCACGCGGATCGAGGGGTTGAGGTAGGACGCCGGGTCCTGGAAGACCGCGCTGATCGTGGCGCCGCGCAGGGCCGTCCACTGCTGGGGTGTCAGGGTCGCGATATCGGTGCCGGCGATCTCGATCGAGCCGGCCGAGACCTCGAAGTGCGGGGGCAGGATGCCCAGCGTGGCCCGGCAGGTCAGGGTCTTGCCGCTGCCCGACTCGCCGACGATGCCGACCGTTTTCCCCGGGGTGAGTTCGAAGCTCACCCCGTGGACGATCTCGCGGTCGGTGACCTGGTCACTGATGCGCACGCCCCGCACGGCGAGCACGGGCGCCGCCGGCGCGACCGCCGTGCGGGGCCCGGCGGCACTCAAGGTGATGCCGGGAGCGGCGTTGTCTGACAGTTCGGACAGCGTCGTCATCAGGCACCTCCGGTGGATACGGGGTCGGGCTTGCCGAGTCGATTGGCGCGGGCCCTGCGGGTGTTGACGAAGGCGCGGCCCGCTTCGCCGGAGACATCGCGGATCGCGTCGGCGAGCAGGTTGCTGGCCCAGACGGTGATCATGATCAGCACGGCGGGGGCGAGGGGCGCCCAGGGCTGGTAACTGAGGTAGCCGAGGTCGGAGGCGAGCAGCCCGCCCCAGGTGGGTGCGGGTGGCTGGACGCCGATACCGAGGAAGGTCAGGCTGGAGACGATGATGAAGCCGACGCCGATGGTCTGGGCGAGCGCGACGGCGATCGGCGGAAGCACCTTGACCCAGACGTGACGGCGGACGATCCAGCCGGTAGAGGCACCCGCGACGAGCGCGGCCTCCACGTACGGCGAGCGGGCGACGGCCAGGGTGGCGGCTCGGGCCACCCGGTAGAAGAGCGGCGAGACCAGGGCGCCCGTGACGAGCATGGCCTGCGTGATGCCGTTGCCCAGGAGCGCGATGACCGCGACCGCGAACAGCAGGAACGGCAGGGCGACCAGTGTGTCGGCCAGACGCAGGGTGAGCCATTCGAAGGTCCGGCCGAGGTAGACCGACAGGATGCCCGGGATCGCGCCGACGACCAGCGCCATCACGGCGACTTCGAGGGAGCCGAGCACGCTGACGCGTGAGCCGTCCAGGAGTCGGCTGAACACGTCCCGGCCGAGGTAGTCGGTGCCCAGCCAGTGGGACCCCGACGCCGAGGCAAGGGTGTTGTCGCTGGTGGCGAGGGGGTTCTGCGGGGCGAGCAGCGGTCCGAGGACCGCCAGCAGGGCGATCACGAGAAGGATGACCACGGCGATCCGGCCGGAGGTCAGGGTGAGGACGCGGCGCACCATGGTCATACCCCCCGCTGGGATGCCGGCGTGACACGTGCCAGCACCAGGTTGACGATCAGGTTGAAGAGGACGACCAGGACGATCGACACGACGAGCACGCCCTGCACGGCCGGTACGTCACCGGCCTGGGCGGAGTCGTTGGCGAACCGGCCGAAGCCCTGCAGACCGAAGATCCACTCGGTGACGACGGAGGCGCCGACCAGTGCGGGGAACTTCAGGCCGAGGGTGGCCAGGGCCGGGCCGATCCCGTTGCGGAGCACATGGCCGAGGAAGATCCGACGGGGACTCAGGCCCCGTACGACCGCGCCCGTCACGTAGTTCTCGCGGAAGGCGGCGACGAGACTGCCGCGCAACTGGCGGGCCACGTCCGCGACCACGTCGAAGCTGAGCGCGAGCGCCGGGAGCGTGATGTGCGCGAGCCAGGGACCGAAACCCTGCTCCGCCGGGATGTAGCCGGCGGAGGGGAACAGGTGCAGTCCCACGGCGAAGACCGCGACCAGCACGATGCCGACGACGAAGGCGGGCATCACCGAGATCAGGGTGACGAAGCCGGTGACGGCCCGGTCGATCCAGGTGGTGCGCTTGAGCGCCGCGAGCGTGCCGAGGGTGAAGCCGAGGACGACACCGATGATCAGCGCGAAGGTCGCGACGGACAGGCTCACTCCGAGGCCCAGGCCGATGAGCGTGGAGATGTCGGCGCCGTTGGTCCAGCTGGTGCCGAGCTGTCCGTGCAGGACACCGGTGAACCAGTCCCAGTACTGGACCAGGAAGGGCCGGTCGAGACCCCACTGGGCCTCGACCCGCGCGATCGCCTCGGGGGTCGCCTCCTCGCCCAGTTGGATCCGCGCGGGGCTGAGTCCGCTCATCGACCGCAGTGCGAAGGTCACGAAGGTCGCGACCAGGAAGACGGGCACGAAGATCGCGACCGACCGGGCCAGGGTGACCAGGAGGCGGCCGAGCGTGTGCCGCACCCTGGTCCCGACGACCCCGCGACGGCGGGCAGGCGGGGCCTGTTCCGCGGTCGTCGTCATGGGCTTGCCCCTCTCTTGTGGTGGGTTCTGTGCCGGGCGTACCGGGCGGGTGTCAGCTGCCGGAGATGGTCACGCCGGTCCAGTCGATGTGGGCCGGGTTCTTCGGCAGGTCGGAGATCGACTTGCTCTTGGCGATGAGGTTCGGCTGGGAGTAGGTGAAGACGAGTGCCTTGCTCTCCAGGCCCGCCCGGGTCGCCGCCTGGAGCACCTGCGTGTAGTCGGGGGCGTCCAGCGGGGTCTTGCGCACCTTGGCGATGGCGGCCTCGAAACCGTCCGGCTCGTAGGGGGTGCTGAGGTTCAGCGGGCCGTTGGGGCCGAAGTGGGCGGTGAGGGTCTGCGCCGCGGAGTCACGGCCGGTGGTCCCGTACAGCGAGAACGTCAGGTCCTTCGCGAAGAACGGGGTGGCCCAGTTCTTGTCGATCTTGATGGTGACCTTGATGCCGACCTCGGCCAGCTGCGACTGGACGATCTCCGCCTGGGGGTCCTCCGCCGGGATGACCAGGTTCAGCTTGAGGTCGCCGGACTTGTAGCCCGCCTCGGCGAGGAGCTTCTTCGACTTCGCCGGGTCGTAGGGGTAGGCGTTCTCCGACTTGGGGTCGTAGGCCTCGTACCCCTTGGGGAACGGCTGGTCGGTCACCTCGCCGTAGCCGAAGGTCAGCTTGTCGACGAACTCCTTGCGGTTGACCGCGTGGCGTACGGCGTCGACGACCTTGTCGTTGTCGAAGGGCGCCTTGTTGACGTTGAGGCTGAGGTTGGAGGCGTTGAAGCCCGGCTGCACGAAGACGTCCAGGCCGGCCTTCTTGGCGGCGGACGCCTGGCTCGGGTCCAGGTCGGCGAAGTTGTAGACACCGGTCTGCAGTCCGGAGACGACGGTGGAGGCGTCGGGGGCGGAGGTCAGCTCGACGTTGTCGATGTGGATGTTCTTCGCGTCCCAGTAGTCCGGGTTCTTCTTCAGGAGCGCCTTGGTGCCCGGGATCACCTGGGTGACGACGAACGGGCCGGCGCCGACCGGGTTCTGGTCGAGCTTCTCGGGGTTCTTCGCCGCCTTGGGGCTGGCGATCTGCAGTACCCGCTGACCGAGCAGCTGGGGGATCTGGTAGTCGACCTGGCTGAGGTGCAGGACCGCGTCGAGGCCGTCGGCGTCCACCGACTTGATGGAGGTCAGGTCGCCGAAGAGCGCCGAGTTCTTCTGCTTCTGGGCCCGTTCGATGGCCGCCTTGACCGCGGCGGCGTCGACGGGCTCGCCGTCGCTGAACTTCAGGCCGGAGCGCAGATGGAAGGTGATCTCGTCACCCCTGTCGTTGTACTCCCAGCTCTTGGCGAGGTCGGGAACGGCCTTGCCGCTCTCGTCCGTACGGGTCAACGAGGCGTAGGCGAGGGCGAGTTCGCGGAACTGCGCGCCGCTGCCCCCGACGACCGGGTCCCAGTGGGTCGGGAAGTACGAGGAGGTCCACTTCAGCGTGGAGCCGCCGCCCGAGGCGGCGGAGTCACCGCCGCAGGCACTCAGGACGGGAGTCAGCACGGCGACGAAGGCGGTCGCGAGGGCTGCGGCCCGCAGGCGGCCTGCGCCTCGGGACGAACGGCGGTCCGCTCCGGGGCGGCGGGTGATGAGGTGAGCGGGCATCTCGTTCTTCCTTTGGCGGGCTCCGGCCGGGGCCGGGGCGGAAGGAGCAAGGCAGGAGGACCGGACCCGCCGCGTGCGGAACGTCGACTCGGGCCCGGACGGGCAGCACGGACATGCCGGGGCAAGCGCCGGCGCGCACTCGGGGCGCGCGGCGCTCAGGGCAGGAGCGTGCGGGATCGCGGGACTACCGGGCTGGAGGAGTCGACGGGCGCGCGGAGGGGCGGGCCAGGAGGCGAAGAAGGTGTGCCACGGGGCACGGAGAGGGCGACGCAGAGGCGGGCACGGCTCGGTCGAGCACTGGAAAGCCAGTGCCGGCGGCGGCGGTCAGGCGTCTGCGGACCGGGGACGGCGAAGGGTCAGCGACAGAGTGCGCTGCTGGTGCGCCGCAGGTCCACGTAGCGGCACACCACACCGGGGTGCGTCGTAAGCATGGTGCTCATCCTGGGGGCTCCCGCAACCGACTGTCAATGGACACCAATTGGTGTCTCATTGGGCGGGACGGCGTCCGTCGCAGATCACAGCCTCGGCCGCCACGGATTCAGGGCACGGCGGGGTGTGTCGCCGCCTCGTCGGGGTGCAGCCACAGGGGCCCGCCCGCCGTGTCCACGCGTACGGCACCCGGGGGCGGCCAGGGCCCTTCCGTCAGCAGCGACCGCTCCGGATCGGTCAGGCTGCGGTAACGCTCCAGCGCGTGCACCGGAGAGAGCGGCACGGGGGCCGCCGACAGCCCGGGACTCAGTTCCTCGACGGCTGCCACGTACTCCTCGAAGGGCCGCCAGCCGGGTACGACGCGGTACTCGCCGGCGGTCCGGACGAGCAGGGTCGGCAGGGCGTACCGGTGCCCGCCCTCGGCGGTCTCCTTCGCCCCGCCCGGATGCGGCGACCCGCCTTGCACGGAGAGCACTCGGGCCACTGGACGGCGGGCTTCCAGCCGGTCGGCGCGCACCTGTTCCAGCACCGCCCCGGAGGCGGCGTCGACCGCCAGCCGCCGCGCATCCAGATGGGGTACGCCTTGGACCGCGGCCAGCGCCGACCCGAGGGTGTCCGCCGGTTCGCCGAGCACGAAGACGCTCTCCCGCAGCCGCCGCAGCACCCGCTCGGCCACCTCTTCGCCCTGCGGGACGGCGGCCTTGGCGACGAGCGAGGCGGGCCAGGAGTCGGCCGGCATACGGCTGAGCCGCACGGGGCGCGGGGCCCGGCTGTGTGAGCTGATCTCCTCGACGTAACGCGCGTACCAGGCCGTCTCCGCCGCCGGGTCGGGCGGCGGATCGTCGTCGTGGTCGAAGAGGATCGCGTACGCCCGCCGCCACCGGACCCGGCCGGCCAGTGCCGCCCGCAACGCGCGGAAGACGGGCTCCGATCCCCAGGCCCAGGGGCACAACGGGTCGGTGTACTCGACGACTTCGACCTGTTCCGGTGCCAACGCCGGTGGCTGCGGCAGTGGTTGCGGTTGGGGTAGTGGTTGCGGCTGCGGTTGCGGTTGCGGGCCGGCTGTCACGCGGCGCCTCTCCGAGCGAGTGCTTCGGTCGCCGCCGCCGCTCCCGTCACGCCGGTCGCCCCACTGGTGAGCAGCGAGGTCAGCGTCACCCCGCCCAGGACCGCCGCGGCACTCGCCTCGACCTCTCGCCACACATCGGGCAGACCTGTCGCGGGGCCCGGATAGTCGAGGCCCGCCAGCGGCTCACCGCGCAGGGTGATCAACTCACCGTCCACGGCACGCGTGACATCGAGCAGGGTGATCTCCTCGGCGGCCCTGCCGAGCCAGTAACCGCCCTCGCAGCCGCGCTGGCTGCGCACCAGGCCGGCTCTGCGCAGTTCACCCACCACGGACTTCAGGAAGCGGAACGGGATCTCCTGCGAGGAGGCGATGGCTTCACAGGTGAGCGGACGGGAAGGTTCGCGGGCGAGCTCCAGCAGCGCCCTCATGGCGTAGTCCGCCTTCGCGGAAATATGCATGCGCACATCATGCCTGAGGAGCGGGTCGGCACGCCGGGCTTCGGCGGCTTGTTTCCTACATTGCGGGAACATTGCCGCAGGTGAAAGCCAAAGGACACCTCTTGACATCCTTTTCGGGACCGCTCTAGCGTCGCGGCCATGAGCGAGCCGCTGACGACCCCCGGTGAGGGCTTCCACCCGCACCTCCACGACACCCCGGACCAGCCGGTCACCCCTTTGCGCAGCCGTCTGCACCACATCCGCGCCGACTCCCTGGACGGCGACACCGCGCAGAGCGGCGGCATGCGCAGGTTCGCGGCCGTCAGCGGGAAGACCGTCGGTTCCGAGAAGCTGTGGATGGGCCAGACGCATGTGGCCCCCTCGACGGCTTCCTCCGACCACCACCACGGTGAGTCCGAGACCGCCATCTACGTGGTGAGCGGGCACCCGGAATTCGTCTTCATCGACGATTCGGGCGAGGGCGGGGGCCAGAGCGGGGAGGGGCGCGAGAGCAAGGAGCCGCGGGAGATACGCCTGCGGACCTCCCCCGGCGACTACATCTTCGTACCGCCGTTCGTCCCGCACCGGGAGGAGAACCCGGACCCGGACGACGAGGCGGTGGTCGTCATCGCCCGCAGCACGCAGGAGGCGATCGTGGTCAACCTCCCCCAGCTGTACGCGCTTTCGCCGGACCGGTCCTGAGACAGCGAGCGGTCCTGCGACATCGAGCGGTCCCGGGGCCTTCGGACATGGAGTGAGTCAGGTGACCTGGCCGGACGGCTGGGCGCCCGCGGCGAGAAGCACGTCGATCGTCTCCGGGTGGGGCCCGGCCATCGCCCACTCCAGCGGGGAACGGCCCGTTCCGTGGTCCTCGCGGAGCTGGGGATCGGCACCGTGCGCCAGAAGCGCACGAACCGTCTCCGCGTATCCCCAGCAAGCGGCCCCGCACAGGGGTGTGCCTTCCGCACCGCGTCCGCTCTCGGTGTCGGGCCGGGCCCCGGACGCCAGCAGGCGGAGGACATTGCCGGTGGCACCGTGGACCGACGCGGCGTAAAGCGGCGTGGTGCCTTCGGGGTCGGCCGTCTCGGGGTCGGCACCGGCTCGCAGGAGAGCGTCGATCCCGGTGCTGTCGCCGAAGGTCGCCGCGTTGACGAGCCGTTGGGACAGTTTCTTCTGCCGGCGTCTGTTCACGATGCTTCCGACCTCACATCCGAACCCGCGGGAGTCTCCCCGACCGCGTGGAACTCATGAATGACCTGAATCCGGCCGACGATGTGCGCGTTGAACTCGTCGAGTTCCTCGGCCGGTACCCACAGCTCAAGGATCGTCCGGCCGCCCACTTGTTGGACCGGGTACCTGCGCAGGAACTCGGAGTCGACGTCGAACCGGGTGACGAAGCCGGCGCCGTCGTGCTTGACGTTCCAGTCCCGCGCGATCCTGACGGCGTAGTCCTCGTTGAGGACCGGGTAGAAGATGGGCTGTTCGGGGAGCCGGGGCGGCCAGGCACCCCAGTCCAGCTCACGGACCAGCTCCAGCTCCTTGGGGCCGGTGGGGCGCCACAGGGTCGTCGTCGCTCGGAGGCTGGTCACGGGAATCACTCTCTGGATGAGGCGGGACGAGGCAACCGCTGCCGCGGCCTGCCGGGAGCCCGACGGTATCGACAGCTCCGGCGCAACGGCCACCGGGTTTCCGAGCGGGCGGCAGCCCGGCCGTCGAACCGCCGTGGACCACGCCGTCGGTGATGGGCGCGGCCTCCGAACCGGGGACGCCGGCGGAGGGCAACCGCTCTGCCGGACAGCCGGGAAGCGGGGAAGCGGGTGGTGACGATCGTTCCCGGCGCTCTGGAGCCGAGCACCGCACCAAAGCCGGGGCGGTGCGACCGTAGTAGCGCGCGAGCCTCCGCGATCGTGCCACATGCTGATCCGGCATGCCGGGCCCGATCCGCGGGCGCGGCGACGGGGCGAGGAGATCGCGTTGATCGTCTGGGTGAACGGGGCATTCGGCAGCGGAAAGACCACACTGGTCGACGAGTTGCGCCCGCGCCGACCCGAAGCGCTGGTCTACGACCCGGAGATGGTCGGGTATGTGCTGAGGGAGATCGTGGAGGTCCCGACCGGCGATTTCCAGGATCTTCGGCTGTGGCGGCGCCAGGTCGCCGACCTGGCGGTGGGACTGGTCGAGG
Organism: Streptomyces sp. NPDC017991; assembly: GCF_044328075.1. NCBI lineage: Bacteria > Bacillati > Actinomycetota > Actinomycetes > Kitasatosporales > Streptomycetaceae > Streptomyces > Streptomyces sp. NPDC017991. The sequence continues at coordinate 547,788 of NZ_JBIRGP010000001.1, forward strand.
AGTACCGACGCCCGGTCCTGGTTCCCATGACCCTGGTCGATCCCGGCTATGTCGACGAGATCTTCGGCACGCTGAAGGACGCGGGCGTCGACGTTCACCACTTCTTCCTCAAGGTCTCCCGGGAGGTACTGGAGAGGCGGATCGACGGTCGGATCCATGCCCCGGACGATCCGGAGCGGGAGGAGCGGGTTCGGCGCTGGTGCAAGGACAGGATCGGTCCGTGCATGGCCGCGGCCGACACCCTGCCCGGCGACACGGTGTTCCTGGACGGCGAACTGCCCCCGCAGCAATTGGCCGACCAGGTCCTGGCCCGTATCGGCGCGGGGACGGACCGGTCGCCGGGCGCTCGACGCCGCTGATCTCCGCGACGCGCCGCCTGGGGTTCGTCGCGACCGGCCGGGCCCGCGTTCGGTGGCGGGCCTCGTTCCAGCAACGCAAGAGGGTCCGGACCTCAAAGGTCCGGACCCTCTTCGACAGTAGCGGGGACAGGATTTGAACCTGCGACCTCTGGGTTATGAGCCCAGCGAGCTACCGAGCTGCTCCACCCCGCGTCGACATCGCCTACCGTACGCCATCATCGAAGGCCTCGATGACCACTTTCCGCGACCACGGGGCTTCCGTCGTGTTGGTGGCACTGCCTCGGCTACTGGACCGCCGCGTGGCTGGGCCGGTGACCGAATCGGTCCGCTTCGGGACCCGATGCGGCATGTCGCGGCGCCCCTCGCGTGGCTCAGACTCTGGGCATGAACCGCGCACTGATCGTCATCGATGTCCAGGAATCCTTCCGCGCCCGCCCGCTGTGGGCGACGATCTCCGATCCGAAGATCGCCGATCAGGTGAACCGGCTGGTCCGGATCGCCCGCGAGGCCGGGGACCTCGTGGTGTGGGTACTGCACCACGAGCCCGGCAGCGGCGATGTCTTCGACCCGGCCCTCGGCCATGTCCGGCTCATGGAGGAACTGGAGCAGGCGGAGGGTGAGCCGCTGATCCACAAGACCTCGCACAACGCCTTCACCACGACCAACCTCCAGCAGATGCTCACCGAACGCGGTGTCCGCGAACTCGTCGTCTGCGGCATCCGCACCGAGCAGTGTGTGGAGACCACCACCCGTGTCGCGAGCGACCTCGGCTACCAGGTCACGTTCGTCACCGACGCGACCGCGACCAACCCCATCCCGCACCGCGACGCTCCCGAAGACCAGAGCGTCGCCGACCTGCTGGCCGACCCTCGTACGCTCTCCGCCGACGAGGTCATCCGGCGCACCGAGTACGCGCTTGCCGGACGCTTCGCCACCATCGCGACGGTCGACGGTCTTGAGGCCGCGGCAGAGCATCAGGCATGATGACCGGATCGTGAGTCACATCGTCTTCTTCCTGGTGCCCGGAGTCCATCTGCTGGACCTGGCCGGCCCCGCGCAGGTCTTCTCGACGGCCGACGACTTCGGGCACCCGTACACGCTCTCCTACGTCGCCGAGCGGCCGCAGGTCCCCACGGCGCAGGGGCTGCCGCTGGTGGCCCGGCTCGACTGGCCGGAGCTCGGGCCCGAGGACCTGGTCGTGGTACCCGGCTGGCGGGCGGGCACCCTGGCCGACAGCCCAGCCATCGGTACCGCTTCTCTGCAGGCGCTCCGGGACCACCACACCAGGGGCGGCACGGTGGCCAGCGTCTGCGCCGGGGCCGAGGCGCTCGGTCTGGCCGGTCTGCTGGACGGCCGCCGCTGCACGACCCACCATGACGTGCAGGAGGAGCTGGCTTCGCGTCATCCGCGGGCGCTGGTCGTCCGGGACGTCCTGTTCACCACGGACGACCGGGTGGTCACCTCGGCCGGTATCGCCAGCGGCATCGATCTGGCCCTGCACCTGGTCGCGAACCGGCACGGCCCCGCCGTTGCCGCCCAGGTGGCCCGGGAGATGGTCGTCTACGCCCGCCGCAACGGCCACGAACCGCAGTCCAGCGCGATGCTCCGGCACCGTTCCCACCTCGACGACACCGTGCACCGGGCCCAGGACCTCATCGACGAACGCTTCGACCAACCACTCCCCCTGCCCACCGTGGCCTCGGCCGTGGGCGTCAGCGAACGCACCCTCACCCGTCTCTTCGGCCGCGCCACCGGGCTGACCCCCCTGCGCTATCAGCAGACCCTGCGCCTCGAACGTGCCCAGCACCTCATCAGCCACGGCGCGACCATGGACGCCGCCGCCCGTTCCGTGGGCTTCGAGGACCCGCGCATGCTCCGCCGCCTGCGCGCCCGCACCCCCTGACCACGACAGCCGGGCACCACCGCAGGCCGTCACAAGGCGGTCATCGGCGTCATTGATGTCGTCGATGTCGTCGATGTCGTCGGTCTCAGTGCAGGTCGGGGAGACCAGGTCAAGGGGATCAAGTCAGGAAGATCAGGTCAGGGAGCCTCGCACCTCCGGTCGCACCTCCGGGTAGGTCACCTCGTCGGGCAGGCGGTGGCCGAGAGCGGTCAGGCGTGCTGCCACGTCCGCCGGGCTCCGTCCCGTCAGGCTCGCACTGCGCAGGACGTGCTCCAGGTGAACGTCGTCCAGGAACGAGCGGTCGACCGTCGCCAGCAGCCGGATGTCCGCCGCGTCGGCGACGGCCGGCAGCTTCGCGTTCTCATGCAGCCAGTGCCCCAGCTCCGCCAGCCTCTCGGCGATGTCCGCGGGACTTCGACCGGTGGCCAGAGCCGCGCGCAGGATGTGGGTCACCGACAGCCCGACGACCGTGTTCCTGCCCAACCAGGGCCCCCGGCCGTTCAGTTGCTCACTGAGGATGGTCAGGTCGTCGGCGTCCGGGGTTTCAGGTACGACCGGTCGAACGCAGCCGAGTTCCTCCAGCCGGGCGGCGATCTCCACCGGCGGGCGTCCCAGCTCCTGTGCGACGGCGAGGACGTGCCCGAGCGGCGGTTCCCAGTAGAGCCATCGGGCGGCGCTGCCCTCTCCGGAAGACTTGAGGAGCAGTTCGTCGGTGGGTTCGGGAGTGAACGGCAGCCGGATGGCGAGGGCCATGAGGCGCACTGCGGCGGCGTACGGACTGCATCTCAACTCCCGTGCCGCACTCAGCACTTGGTGTGCCCGGATCTCGTCGCCCCAGTCGAGCCACCTTCCGTAGCCACCGCGGTCGGTGTTGATGAGCACCGGGTCGCCGCGATGGGCAGTCCCGGGCAGCGACCGGTCACCGCCACCCGGCCGGAAGCCGAGGTCGGTCAGACGCCGTGCGACATCGGCGGGGCCGCGGCCGGCCTGCCCCGCCGCTTCGAGTACCTGGCGCAGCGGCACCGGCTTGCCGACATCGAGCCAGGAGACGCCGTACTCCGCGCTCACGTCCCGGATCAACGGGATGTCGTCCGGTGCGACGGCGTCGGGCACAGGCGCCTCGGGGAGCTGGATGTCGATGTGTCCCAGGGCGGTCAGCCGTGTCACTACGGCGGCGGGCCCACACCTCAGCAGGGCGGCGGCGTGCAGCACATGCCCGTACGGCACTTGGTGGTCGGGGTTCAACCAGGGGGCGCGGCCGTTGAGTTCACGACTGGCGACCCGAAGGTCGTACGGGTCCCGGGATTCGGGTGCCTGGTACATCGCGTTCACTCGCCGACCGCGATGTACCGGCCGTGCCTGCCGTGTGTCTCTTCCCCGTCAGGATCGCGGTCGTCGTCCTCCTGCCGGGCCGTCAGGTCGACCCGCACTCCCTTCGGCTCCAGTTCCGTCCAGAGCCGCAGCATCATGGCGTGGCTGAGGAAGTGGTGGGAAAGGTCCAGTCGCCGCAGGTGGGTGAGCGGCTGGCCCTGCAGCAGGGACTGCGCGCCCTCGTCGGTGAGCGTGCCCAGTGCCAGGCTCAGGGACGTGAGCCTGGGCACGACGGGCGCCGAGGCCAGTGCGGCGGCCAACTCGTCCTGGATCGGACTGTTCTGCAACCCGAGATGCCGCAGCGCGGGCTTGTTCTCACCGGTGAGCAGCGGGGCGATGTCCTCGACCGTCGTGCCGCCGCCGTAGTCGTCGTCGCCCAGCCACAGGTCCAGGCTCCGCAGCGCGGGCAGATCGGCCGCGGCGATCTGCGCGGCCGCCTCAGCGGGCAGTCCGCCGGACTCGACGCGCAGCGAACGGAGTTGGGCATGGCCCGACTCGGGAAACTCAAGGCCCTCTCCACCGCGCAGGGCCAGCTCCCGCAGACCGGGGAACGCCTCCAGGACGGGCGCGACCGTGCCCAGCCATATGGTGGAGATCATCGCCTGCTCGTCCTCCAGATCGCCGAGGAAGAGCCCTTCGAGTCCCGTCAGGCGGGCACTGAGACCGAGCAGCCAGTCGTCGGGCAGGCCGCCGTCGGCGTCGTACCAGGGTTGGCCGAATACCAGTGCCCGCACCTTCTCCAGCTCCACCGACTCGGTGAAACGCTCGCAATAGGCTTCCACACGCGCTCCGTGGTCGGCCTCGCGAGGTAACTCCCCGCACTCAAGCCGCCAGGCGACGGAACTCGGATCGGGCAGGTTTGCCGGGTCCACGTACGGTGAGTACGTGTAGGTCGGCAGCCCGTGGAACTGCTCGACATGACACACATAGGACAAGGCATGGCTCCCGACGCTCCGAACCCGACAACGGTTCACTGTGTTCTATCAGTCACCTCTGTCAGTCACGTCTGTCAGTCACCTCTGTCAGTCACGTCTGTCAGTCACCTCTGTCAGTTCTGTCAGTCAGCTCCGTCAGTTACTTTTGCCATGTCACCTATGACACTCGTCCGACGCTCTTCCGTCACAGCAGACACTGCGTCGTTAAGAGGTGACATCTGCGGGTAAAGTTGTGCCGGTGCTTGGGCCATAGGCACGCGTCCTCCATGAACCTCACCGTCGGAACGTGAGACTCATGCGAGGTCTCCGTCGCGCCCAAGTTGTAAGGAAGACCGTGCCGTGAGCCAGGAATCCCCTCACCCACTCCCCCGCAACACCCCACATTCCGCCGCCGTACCGGAAACGGTCACGCCGGAACCAGGTGAGACGGCGGGGGAGCGCAATCGACGTCTGGCACACATCGGAGTCGCCCATGCTCAGCGGGTGCTGACCGGCCGTTACCACCTCGCCTCACAGCAGGAGGCGTTCGAACTGCTGCGGCGGACCTCCCAGCAGTGCAACATCAAGCTGCACACACTGGCCGATGCCGTACTGCACACCGCGGCACCTGACACGGACGCCGAACTGTGGTTCCCCAGACGCGCCCGCTACAGCCCGCCGCCGCTTCCGTACCTGGCGGTGGACGAGGCGAGCCGTACCAACCACGGAGTGGTGCTGAGGAACGCGATGCGGCGCGTCCTGCACATCACCGAGACCACCATGGGCAACGTACAGCTGTCGGAGCAGGGCATGCTGCGCATGGAGAAACACACCGGGCTGAACCAGGAGTTCACCGAGTTCTTCACCTTCGTACGGGATTCCACGACGTCCTGCGCGCAGGCCGCGGAGCAGCGCCAGCAGATCACGGTGAAGGACGTCGCGGTCGCGGACGTCTTCGACGACAAGTCCCGGCACGCGATCCTGCAGACAGGCAGCCGGGCCGCGCACAGCGTGCCGCTGGTCGCCCGCAACGACCGGCTCGTGGGCATCATCTCAAGCCATCACGAACAGCCCCTGACCGACTTCACCCGTGCGCAACTCGCCGCCCTGGAAGCCGTCGGGACACAAGTGGGTCGCTGGTTGCTCTGGCACCGGCACACCATTGTCCTGGACGCACTGGAACAACTCCATGCCGCCGCCACCGCCCAGCGCGCCCAACAGGACTGACCCACACCCTCGCGTCGCTATTGGCGGTCCGAAGTCCGCCGGGTGTCACGAACGCGTTCGCTACGACCTTGTTCGTAACGAACATGTTCGTTACCCTGGTGGTGTGACTGAACGCCCCGAGAGATCGACCAGCAGGCGGGAGCGGCCGGCCAAACCGGCGCTGACCCGCGAAGGGATCATCGCGACCGCGGTCGCCCTGATGCAGGCGGAGGGCCTGGAGAAGGTGACCATGCGGCGGCTGGCACAGGAGCTGGACACCGGCCCGGCCTCGCTGTACGTGTACGTGGCCAACACCGCCGAACTGCACGCGGCCGTCCTGGACGAGCTTCTCGGCGAGGTCGAACTGGGTCCCGCCGAGGCCGAGGCCGAGGGCCAAGGCGGAGGTGGTGGCGGTGGCGGCTGGCGCGAAGGGCTTACTAGGGTGCTCGCCTCGTACACCGACATGCTCTTCGAGCACCCGGCGCTGGCCCGCTCGGCCCTGACAGCACGCCCCAGCGGCAAGCACTACCTGCGGCTGCTGGAACGGCTGCTGGCCCTCCTGGACGAGGGCGGCGTACCCCGTACGCAGGCCGCGTGGGGCGTGGACGTGCTGCTGCTGTTCGCCACCGCCACCGCTGCCGAGCACTCCACCCGCTCGCAGGCCCCCGAAGCCGCGGACGAGTGGGACGCCCTGACCCGCGCCGTCCACGGCGCACCCGCGCAGACCCACCCCCACCTCAACATCCTGGCGGGAAGCCTTCTGTCGGGCTCGCCCGAGGACCGGATGACGTGGTGCGTCCAGATGCTCATCAACGGCATCGCCCACACGCCCACCCCGGCACCCGAACCATCCCACCACCCCGACCACCCCAACCACCCCAACCACCCCGACCAGCGCGAGGAGCAGACATGACCGACACCGGTCCGACTCAGCCCGCCCAGCCCCACCAGCCCGCTCAACCCGTCCCGCACCACCCGATCGCGATCATCGGCGGCGGCCTCGGCGGTCTCACCCTGGCCCGGGTGCTGCACGTCAACGACATCGAGGCGACCGTCTTCGACCTGGAGGCCTCCGCCGAGGTCCGCGGCCAGGGCGGCATGCTCGACATCCACGGGGAGTCCGGCCAGGCCGCGCTTCGGGCCGCCGACCTGTACGACGGATTCCGCGCACTGATCCATCCCGGCGGCGAAGCGCTGCGCCTCGTCGACCCGCAGGGCACGGTACGTCTGGCGGAGGAGGACGACGGCAGCGGCGACCGCCCCGAAGTGGACCGCGGGCAGCTGCGCGGCCTGCTGCTGGACTCGCTTCCCGCGGACACGATCCGCTGGGGGAAGCGGGCGACCGGCGCACGGGCCCTGGGCGGCGGCCGTCACGAGGTGGCCTTCGCGGACGGCACGACGATCACCACCGATCTGCTCGTCGGCGCGGACGGCGCCTGGTCGCGCGTCCGCCCCCTCCTCTCCGACGCCCTCCCCGCCTACACGGGGATCTCCTTCATCGAGACCGACCTGCACGCGGCCGCCACCGACCACCCGGCCTGCGCGGCACTGATCGGCAGTGGGTTCTTCATCTGCCTCGGCGACCACAAGGGGTTCCTCGCCCACCACGAGGCCGACGGCAGCATCCACGTCTACACCGCGCTCAGGACGGCCGAGGGCTGGCTCGACACGATCGACTTCACCGACCAGGAGGCGTCGAAGAAGGAAGTGCTCACCCACTTCGACGGCTGGCACGAAGACCTGCGCGCACTGGTCGCCGACGCGGACGAGCCCCCGGTGCCCCGCCGTATCCACGCCCTGCCGGTCGGCCACCGCTGGGACCACCGCGCCGGTGTCACCCTCCTGGGCGATGCCGCGCACCTGATGTCCCCTTTCGCAGGTGAGGGCGCCAACCTCGCCATGCTGGACGGCGCCCGGCTCGGCCGGCTGATCGCCGACCGGGCCGACGACACCGAGTCCGCCCTCATCGCGTACGAGCTGGAGCTGTTCCCGCGCAGCGAGGCGTCCGCCGCCGAGTCCGCCGCGAGCCTGGAGCTGATGTTCGGCGACGACGCCATGGCGGGCCTGCTCGACCAGTTCGCCTCGCAGCCGCACGCCGCCACCTGAGAGCGCCGCGCGACCAGCGGCTCAGGTGACCGGCTGCGTGGGTTCCCGCCCGCCGTCGGCTGCTTCGGCGCGGCGCAACCCGTTGTAGCGTTCCCACAGTTCAGGTCGCGTGTCGTCCATGTACCAGGCGCGCAGGAAGAGTTCCAGGAAGGCGCTCTCCGCCTCGTCGCCGCCGCGGCGGTAGATGTCGGGGTCCGACTCGACCCATGCGGCCACCGGCCGCCAGCCGTCCGGCTCCTCCGCCACGGTCACCCGGAAGACTGCGTTGCCGGTCCAACTGCGGTGCAGCGACAGCTGGTTGCCCTCCAGGTACGCGTCCCACTTCTCCTCCATGCTCAGGGACCGCACTCCGTGCCGCACACGCTGCCACTGCCCCGGCGTCCACACCAACCGCGGCACCGGGATGCTCTCGGGGCGCCGCAGCGACGTCACTTCATCACCCAGTTCGGTACGGGTGAGGTCGTCGCCCAGTGCCTCCTCCGCCACCCACTCCGGCAGCGCTTCGCTCGCGGCCCGCCATGCGGCAGGGATGCCCGCCGTTCCCACGCGCGCGGCGATGATCCCACCGACGATCGCGCACGTGGTGTCCACGTCCCCGCCCACCGACGCGCACGCCCACAGCGCCTCCTCGTAGTCCTCCAGGTGCCGGGCCGCGCACCAGAGGGCGAAGGGCACGGTGTCCGCCGCGCTCACGCGCCGCCCGTTGCCCAGCCGATGCGCCGCGTACTCGGCGTGCGGCTGGCCCAGCAGTTCCCGGGCCTCGGCGACACCCGCCCGGATCCGGCCCGCCGGGGTCAGCTCCTCCACCGTCGTCAGCAGCTGGGCTCCGGTCACCGGCCGTACCCGCCCGCGGGTCGCGCAGGCGGCGGCCACCGCGATCGCGACGGCTCCGGCCACGGCCTCCGTGTGCGTATGGGTCACCCGTGCCTGCCGCCCGGCCTGCGCCGCCGCCTCGGCCGGATCCACGGCGAACCACGCCCCCAGGGGCGCCACCCGCATCGCGGCCCCGTTGCCCCACGATCCCTGGCCGTCGAACAGGTCCGCGGCCAGCTCCTGCCAGCTGCCGCCCTCCCGGACCAGCCGCAGCAGCCGGTTCATCGCCGGACCGTAGCCGCGGTCGAAGTCGTGCCGCTGGGCGAAACTCTGCGCGAGGTCGTACTGGTCCACGCTGCCGCGTCGGCGCAATACCTCGAAGACCGAACAGGCCATCTCCGTGTCGTCCGTCCACGGCCACCGGGCAGCGGGCAAGCTGCGCTCCCGCAGACCGGGAAGGTTCTCCGGCACGAAGAACTGGGCACCGAAGGCGTCACCGACCGCGAGGCCCCGCAGGGCATCACGGGCGGCGGAACGGTGGTCGAAAGAGTCGCTGTCAAAAGAACCGGCGCCAAAGGAACCGGTCTCGGAGGAACGGGCCTCGGAGGAACCGGTCTCGGAGGAACGGGTGTCGGAGGAGTCGGAGGAGGAGTCGAAGGAGGGGAGATCGGTGGACATCTGCCTCATTCTGCCAAGTTCGCCTGCCGCGACGCCACAGCGATTGCCTGCCGCCGCTTCCCCACGGCTCCCCCGATGCCGACCTGCGCGCGAGGTTAACTTCGAGAAAACTCATCCGCCGAGCCGGTGAAAATCTCGCACTTGTCATTGACATGCCAGCATCTACGCGCGTCATCATAGGGCCATGAGATTCCCCCCACGGATCACTCGCATCGGCGCCGCAGCCGCCGTTCTGTCCGCTCTTCTCGTCGGCGGCACCACAACCGCCAACGCCACGGGCACGTCCGCCTCGGCGGTCGGCAGCATCTGCTACGGCAGTCTGCCGTCCCAGGCACACGACACGCTGGACCTGATCGAGCAGGGCGGTCCCTACCCCTACTCGCAGGACGGCAGCGTCTTCCAGAACCGGGAAGGCATCCTGCCCGGCCAGTCGACCGGCTACTACCACGAGTACACGGTGATCACGCCCGGCTCCTCCACGCGCGGTGCCCGCCGCATCGTCACCGGTGAGAAAGTCCGGGAGGACTACTACACCTCCGATCACTACGTCTCGTTCAAGCTGGTCAACTACAGCTGCTGACCGGCACGTTCAGGAACCCTCGCCCCGCGGACCCCCCACTCCCACCGGCCGCGGGGCGAGTGGCCTGGCCGCGTACGTGACGCGCACGACGCCGTCCGCGTGTCTCTCCGTGTCTCCCCGTACGCCGAAGACCTCGTGCAGCAGTTCCGGTGTCAGGACCTTCAGGACCGGGCCCGCCGCGACGACGGCGCCTTCGTGGAGCACGACGAGACGGTCGCAGAGCCGTGCGGCCAGGTCGAGGTCGTGCAGGACCGCCAGGGTGGTGATGCCGGTGCTGCGGATGAGGTCCAGGAGTTCGAACCGGGCGCGGATGTCCAGGTGGTTGGTGAGTTCGTCCAGGACCAGCAGGTGCGGCTTCTGGGCGAGTGCGCGGGCCAGCAGGACACGCTGACGTTCACCGCCGGACAGGGTGGCGTAGTCCCGGTCCGCGAAGGGCCCGACCCCGCAGCGGTCGACCGCTTCGGCCACCGCCTGATGGTCCTCGGTGCCGTCCCTGTCCAGCAGACCGTGGTGGGGCGTGCGGCCCAGGGCGACGATCTCGGTCACGCTCAGGCCGGTCGTCGTGGCGGCGTCCTGCAGCACGGCCGCCGTCCGGCGCGCGGCCGTCCGGGACGACAGCGCCCATACGTCGTCGCCGCCCACCCGGACCACTCCCCCGGCCGGCCGCAGTGAGCGGTAGACCGTGCGCAACAGAGTCGACTTGCCACTGCCGTTGGGGCCCACGAGGCCGACGATGTCGCCCGGGGCGGCCTCAAGACTCACCTCGCGGAGGATCGGCCTGCGGTCCAGGGTGATGTGGAGTTGGTCCACGGTCAGTTTCATGCGCTGTCCGGCCCCTTCTTACGGTGCCCACCGGCTTCGTACCGTGTCTGTCGTTGCCCGTCGGTGCCTGTCGGTGTCCGTCGTTGCCCGCCGGTGTCCGTCGGCGTCTGTCGTTGCCCGTCGGTGTCCCTCGGTGTCCGTTCATGCCGTGTCCAGGCCCCTGTCGCGGCGCAGCAGCCACAGGAAGAACGGAGCGCCGAGCAGGGCCGTGAGGATGCCGAGCGGCAGTTCGTTGGGCCGGGTGAGGGTGCGGGAGAGCAGGTCGACGGCCACGAGGTAGACGGCGCCGAGCAGCGCGGTCAGGGGCAGCAGTCTGCGGTGGTCGGCCCCCGTCGTGAGCCGGACCAGGTGAGGGATCATCAGGCCGACGAAGCCGACGCCGCCCGCAACCGCGATGACGGTGCCCGTGAGCAGTGCGCTGATCACCAGCAGGACGGCGCGCAACCGGTTGACGTCGACGCCGAGAGCGGTGGCGGACTCGTCACCGGCCAGCAGGGCGTTGAGCCGCCGCCCGAACAGGGTGAGCAGGACGGTGCTCGACAAGACCACCACCGTGACGGTGGGCAGTTGGTCCCACTGGGCCCCCGCGACGCTGCCGAGCATCCAGAACATCACGGTGCGCAGTTCGGTGGGTGTCGCCATCAGCTGGACGAAGCTGGTCATCGACAGGAGGACGTATCCGACCGCGACCCCGGCCAGTACGAGCCGGGTGGGGGCGAGTCGGCCCCGTCGCTGCCCGAGCGCGAAGACCAGGGCCCCTGCCGCCAGGGCGCCGACGAACGCCGCGCCGGACACACCCAGTCCGCCGAGTCCGCCGAGGGCGGCGCCGCCGAGGGTGATGACCAGTACGGCGCCCAGCGAGGCCCCGTACGAGAAGCCCAGGACGACGGGGTCGGCGAGCGGGTTGGAGACCAGGGTCTGGAGGACCGCGCCGGCGACGGCGAGTCCCGCGCCGACCAGGGCCGCCAGGGCGACGCGGGGTGCTCTGAAGGTCCACACGATCTGGTCCAGCGCCGGGTCGCCGGTCGCTCCGCGGCCGGTGACGTGGTGCAGGAGGACCGACCAGACGTCGGCCAGCGGGACGGTCACCGCGCCGATGCTCACCGCCACCACCATGACGGCGACGAGGAGCACCAGCAGTCCGGCGGTCGCGAGCGACAACCGCACACGGTCGGGGAGGGACTTCAGAACCTGTCGGGGTGCAGCATCCCGGCGATCTTCGCTACGGCCAGGTCGTTGCTCGGGCCGAGGTACATCGAGTCCGACAGGGCCACGTACTTGTTGTTCTTCGCGGCCGGCCACTGGGGGAACTCCTTCAGCAGTTTCCTGGCGTAGGCCGCCGGGTTCGGGTCGTTGTAGCCGATGACGACGAGCGCGTCGACGTCGGTGGCGGCCACCTTCTCCTTGCTCAGGTCGGCGAAGGAGGTCCTGGACGCCGACTCGAAGGCGTTGGCGCCGCCCGCCTTGGCCAGGATGTCGTTGTAGATGCCCTTGGCGACGACCGAGCTGAAGTCGTTCCCGCCCATGGCCATGTTGGAGAAGAGGACCATGACCTTGGGCTGTTTCTCGCCCTTCACCTTGGCGGAGACGGCCGCGATGTTCTTCTCGGACGCGGTGATCAGCTGCTCGGCCCGGTCGCTGCGGTCGAAGACCCTGCCCATGTCCCGCAGGAGGGTGTAGCTGTCCGCGATCGTCATCTTCGAGGTGTCCTGGTCGCAGCCCTGCGGGGAGACGTAGGTGTTGGCCCCCACGTCCTTGAGCTGCTCGCGGGTGGCGAAGCCGTTCTTCTCGTCGAAGCCGTAGGCGGTCGTGGACAGCACCAGGTCGGGGCGCAGGCCGATCATCGCCTCGCGCGGGACGTCGTAGGCGTCGTTGAGCTTGACGCCTCCGTCGGGGAGGCCCTTGACGGCCTGGGCCCGGCCGTCGACCTCGGACATCCCGTAGCTCTGCTGGTTGGCGACGATGCTGTCGCCGAGGTCGAGGGCGAGCAGGGTGGAGACCTCCGCCACCGAGGCGCCGTTCATGACGACGACCCGGCTGGGTGCCTCGGCGAACTTCTGGGTCGCCCCGCAGTTTTCGAGGGTCACCGGGTAGCCCGACTCCGCCGCGGCGGCTGAGGCCTCGCCCGCAGCGCCGGTCTTGTCGGTCGCGTCGGCACAGGCCGTCGTGACCAGACAGAGGGCGCCGGCCAGGGCGACGGCGACCGGCCGTTTCTTCGACATGCGGGGCTCCTTGCTACATGGGTGATACGCGGGTCATTCGCCGGCGAGCGGCTCTGTTGCAGTAGTCGGAGGAGGGAACTCCTGAGTTCCCGAAGACCGGTGCCTACTTCGCAGGTGGGGGCAGCATTCCGCCGGCGACGCAGTGGTCGAGGTAGCGGAAGACGAGGTCCCGGTCGACGGGCGGGCAGGTGATGCCACTGCCCCGCAGACCGTTCTGCACGTTGTCCGAGCGGATGCGGCCCAGACGGAGGTCCGGTCCGGCGGGCCCTGTGTCCAGGGAGTCGAAGAAGGCGAGCGTGGTCGCCGCCGCCGAGGCCGAACCGCCTGAAGTGTCCGAAGAGCGCGCCAGTTCGGTCCGCCACCGGGCCGTCGTCATGCGGCGCAGCCGGTAGCCGTACTCCCCCAGCCAGTCGTAGAGGTCGCTCAGGCGCACCGGGTCGGTGGCCGCGTGGTGGAAGACGGTGGCGTTCGGAGGGCGGTGTACGAGGCTGAGGTGGACGAGGGCCCTGGCCACGTGGTCGACCGGTGTCCAGGTCTCCTCCTCGAACAGGTCGGGGACGATGCCCGCGGGCACTCCCGCGCGCAGCACGCTCCACAGGAAGTCCCGCTCGTTCACGTAACCGGTGGTGTACGGGCCGACGACCCGCCCGAGCCGGTGCACGGTGACGGGCAGGCCCCTCTCCGCGGCCTGTTCCAGCAGGCGCTCGGCCGCCCACTTCGACTGCTGGTAGCCGGACCGGAGTCCGGAGTGGGGCGGGAGGAAGGCTTCCGGTGTCTCGCGGCTGAGCGCGAGCGACGGGGCGACCGACAGGGTCGACACATAGTGCAGAGGGGTCGCATGCGCTGCCGCCATGCGCAGGAGGTCCCTGGTCGACTCGGTGTTGGCGGCGCGGAGAGTGGCGTACTCGCGCAGGATGCTGACGGTCGCCGCGTTGTGGAAGATCGCCCGGCAGGTACGCCCCAGTTCCGCGAAGTGCCGTTCGTCGAGGCCCAGTCGGGGGCGGGAGAGATCCGCGGGGATGGCGGTGATGCGCCGCAGCGCCGGGTCCGGCAGGTGGATCCGGTGGGCCTTCAGTGCTTCCTGGACACGGGCGGCGGCCTCCGCGGCGCTCTGGGCCCGGACGGTACAGACCACCTCCGGACCCACCTCGGGACCCACATCCGTACTCGCGTCCGTACTCGCGTCCGCACTCGCGCCCGTAAGGAGTTCGGCCAGCAGGTGTACGCCGACGAAGCCGGTGGCGCCGGTGAGGAGGATCCTGTCGGGCGTGTGTCCCGCCCGGGATCCGTCGCCGGGCCGGGGCCGGATGTCCGGGTCGAGGACGGTGTCCGTGAGCAGGGTGGCCGGAAGCCCGGCAGCGATGGACGGCTGTTGTGCCCGTGCCTGCCGTTCCAGGAAGCCCGCCAGCCCGGCGGGGGTCGGGTGCTGGAAGAGCCAGGCGACCTTCACCTCCCGGTGCAGTGCGGTACCGAGCCGGTTGGCGACCTGGATGGCCTGGAGGGACTGGGCGCCCAGGTCGAACACGTCGTCCCGCGCGGAGAGGGTGGTGATGCCGAGCGCCCGCTGCCAGACGGCGGCGACGGTCCGCTCCAACGGGTCGCCGGACGCGCCCTCGTACACGATCGATGGGCCCTCGGACGGGCCCGCCTGCGCGCCGGGGCGGGACGCCTTCCGCACCAGCGCGTCCCTGTCGGTCTTTCCTGCGCCGGTACGAGGCACGTGGTCCAGGAACTCGACGGCCGAAGGGATCATCGCGGCCGGGAGTGTCGCCCGGAGGTGGTCCCTGAGCAGGGTCGTCGCCGGTGGCGGACCGTCCGGGACGACGAACGCGATCAGGCGCCGTGTCCCGTCCTCCAGCACCTGTCCGACCACGGCGGTGTCGCGGACCGCCGGGTGGGCGAGGAGCGCGTTCTCCACTTCGGCGGGGTGCACGCGGTGACCGCTGATCTTGAACTCGGCGTCCGACCGGCCCAGATACCGCAGCTGACCGTCGTCGCCGAGACGTACCAGGTCGCCGGTGCGGTAGGCGCGGGGCGCTCCGGGGAGTCGGTCGAGTGGGGCGAAGCGGGACGCGTCCGGTGACCGGGCTCCCCGGTAGCCGAGCGCCAGGTTGTCGCCCAGGAGGTGGAGTTCACCGTCGACGACGGCGGCGCGGGTGCCGGGGAGCGGCAGTCCGATGGGGACCTCTCCCGCGGTGCGGGATGCGCCGTGCAGGTCGGCGACGGTGGCGACCACGGTCGCCTCGGTCGGCCCGTAGGTGTTCAGCAGTCGCACCGAGCTGCCGACCGCCTCGCGCCAGCGGTCGACCCGTTCGGGGAGGGCGGCCTCCCCGCCGATCACGACGGTACGTATCCCGGCGGGCAGGGCCGGGGCGTCGGCGGAGCCGGTCGAGAGCGCGTGGGCCAGTTCGTGCCAGTAGGCGGTGGGCAGGTCGAGGAAGCTGATCCGCAGCCGTACGCAGGCATCCAGGAAGCCGGGGATCGAGTCGGTCATGTCGTCGTCGCGGACGACGAGCGTGGCGCCCCGGCACAGGGTGAGGAAGACCTCCTCGACACTCGTGTCGAAGTGCAGGGGGGCGAACTGCAGGACGCGGTCCTCCCGGTGGAGGCCGTAGCGGTGGGTGGCGCCGGCGACGAAGTGCGCGAGGGCGCGGTGGCCGATCTCCACGCCCTTGGGACGCCCGGTGGAGCCCGAGGTGTGGAGGACGTAGGCGAGGTCGTCCGGCGCGGGTGCCGGAGGCTGCCTGGCGTCGGGCTCGTGGTGCGGCTCCTCCGGCACCGGTTCGGTGGTCAGGACGAGGGCGGGGCGTGCGTCATGCAGCAGTTCCGCTCTGCGGGCCGGAGTCGCGATCGGGTCGAGCGGGCAGTAGGCGGCTCCCGACAGCAGGACACCGAGGACGGTGGTGACGGCCTCGATGCCGCGCGGCAGGACAACGGCCACCAGATCGCCACGGACGATCCCCCGGGCGGTCAGCCGGCGTGCCGTCTCCCTTGCCGAGTCGAGCAGTCGCGCGTAGGTGACGGCTCGCCCGGCGTGCTCGACGGCGATGGATCCGCCGTGCAGGGAGGCGTGTTCGGCGATCAGGTCGAGGACGGGGCGGGCGGGGCAGGGCAGCGGACCTCCGTCCAGGACCTGGATGTCCGCACGGGCACGCGGGCCGCCGAGTGCCCCGTGGGGAGCGGCGAGCGCCTGGTCGAGCAGCAGGAGCAGTTCCTTCTGGAAGATGACGACGTCCGCCTCGTCGTAGAGGTCGGGGTTGGCGTCCACCGCGATGCGCAGCCCCCCGCCCTCGGCGCGGTCGTACACGTTCACGGAGAGATCGTCGACCGGACCCGCGGAGACGTTGTGGACGGTGCTGGGGTGTCCGGCGAAACGCAGGTCGTACGCGAAGGGCATGATGTTGACGCCCGGCCCGGACAGCCGGCGCTGTCCGCCGACGAGCTTGAGGTCGCGCCGCAGTCGCTCGTAGCGGTAGCGCTGGTGCGGCAGGCCAGCACGCAGTTCGGCGGAGATCCGCAGAGCCAGGTCACGCACGCTGTCCGACGCGGAGACGGCGACGCGCAGGGGCAGGATGTTGCGGACCATGCAGGGCACGCGCAGGGCGACGGAGCCGAGTCGGCCCATCGTGGGCAGGCTGAGGACGATCTCCGGTGCGCCCGTCGCGCGGTGCAGCCGTGCCGCCGTCACAGCCAGCAGGATCTCCGACCAGGTGACTCCCAGGTCCCGGGCGAGCGTACGCAGGGCCTTCGTCCGGGCCGCGCCGAGGTCGGCCACCCGGCGGTGGAAGGTGCGTGCGGGCAGGGCCGTACGGCCGGCCGGGGTGGCCACCGGCGGGCGGTCCGCGAACCGGCCCGTCCAGTAGGCGCGGTCCTCGGCGAAGCGGGGCGACTCCCGGTAGGCACGTTCCTCGTCCTGTACGGAGGCCAGGGTGCCGAAGCCGCTGTCCCCCGTCGGCTCACCCTTCGTCAGGGCTGTGTAGACCTGCGCGACCCGGCGGGCGACCAGCGCCAGGCCGAAGCCGTCGAGGGCGATGTGGTGCACTCGGTGGTACCAGAGGTGTTCCTCCGGTGCGACGCGCAGCAGGGCATGGCCGAAGAGCGGACCCTGTGTCAGGTCGACGGGGTGGGTCATGTCCGTGTCGATCCAGGCCAGGGCGGCCGCGTACGGTTCGGGCTCGGCGGTGAGGTCGGCGGTGTGCAGGCGCCAGTCCCAGGCCGGCGTTCCCCTCTGCCAGGGCCGGCCGTCCGCGTCGGCCACGAAGGAGACGTTCAGGGCGGGGGTCTCCGCGACGACCTGGTGCAGGGCGGAGTCGAAGACCGCCGGGTCCACCGGTCCGGCAATGTGCACGTACTCGGCCGTGTTGTACGCGGGGCTGTCCGCGTCCAGTTGCTGGCCGGTCCAGATGGCCTCCTGGGCGCCGAGCAGGGCGTGGCGGCCCGCCGTACCGTCGTCATACGTCGGCACGGTCCGCTCCCTCCTGCCGGGTGGAGAGCAGGTGCCACCACTGGGCGAACGAGGTGCACTCGGCGAGTTCGACGAAGTTCACGTCCACGCCGGTCTCGCGCCAGCGTTCGATGAGGGTGACGATGCGCAGGGAGTCAAGGCCGGCCAGGAGGGGGCTCTCTTCGAGGTCGATTTCGTCGGGCCGCTGGTACAGGAACTCCGCCAGGTCCGCGCGGAAACCGTCCAGGGTGAGGGGAGCAGGCATGTGGTCTCTCTCGTCGGCGCGTCGGGCTGGGCCGCGGTCAGTTGACCTTGCGGGCGGAGGTGCTCCAGAAGCGGTCGCGCAGTTCCCGGCGCAGGATCTTGCCGCTGGGGTTGCGCGGGACGCTGTCGATCAGCTCGTAGCGGGCCGGCAGCTTGAAACCCGCCAGCTGCGGGACGAGGAAGGTGTGCAGGTCCCGGGGTGTGGGCCGCTGCTCGGGGGCGGGGACGACGAAGGCGTGCACGTACTCGCCCCAGCGTGCGTCGGGGGCGCCGACGACGACGGCCTCGGCGACGCCGGGGTGGCCTTCCAGGACGTTCTCGATCTCGGCGGGGTAGACGTTCTCGCCGGCGACGAGGATGGCGTCCTTGATGCGGTCCCGGATGACGACGTATCCGTCCTCGTCGATGTATCCGGCGTCCCCGGTGTGGATCCAGCCGTCGACCAGGACCTCCGCGGTCTTCTCGGGCAGTCCCCAGTACCCGACCATGTGCGCGGGGGTGGCCAGGCAGACCTCTCCGACCGCGCCCGGCGGCAGCTCGCGGCCCTCGCCGTCGATCACTTTGCCGCGCACGCCCGGATAGGGCCGTCCGGCCGCCTGCATGAGGGAACCGCCGGGGACATGGGCGGCCGGTGGCAGGCAGACCGCGGTGTTGCCGGTCTCGGTGAGGCCGTAGATCTGGGCGAACTCGCAGTCCAGGACGGTGAGGCTCTCCTCCAAAAGTGCTTCGGAGACCGGGGAGCCGCCGTAGACGACCTTGCGCAGGGTGGTGAAGTCCCGTGCGCTCACGCCGGGTTCGCCGAGCATCATGCGGAGCATGGCGGGCACGACGCACGCGGTGGTGATGCCGAGGTCCCGGATGAGGTCGACAGCTTCACGGGCGCCGAAGGCGCGCATCGCGACCACGGTCGTCCCCGCGTTGAAGTTCTGGGTGGCCCACCACAGCCCGCCGACGTGGAATCCGGGGATGCCGATCAGTGCGATGTCGCCGGTACGCCAGTCGATCCAGTCCAGCCCCTCGCTCGCCAGGGCGTCCCGGATCGCGAAGAAACTGCGGTGGGCGAGGACGACCCCCTTGGGCAGTCCGGTGGTGCCGCTGGTGTAGAGCTGGACGACCGGGGTGTCGGGGGTGACGTGCGGCGCCGGGCCGATGTCCGGGCGAATGTCCGGGGTGCTGGCGGGGTCGTCAGTCAGGTCGGTGTCCTGGCGGGACGCCTTCCATGCGGAGAAGGTGGCGTCCAACGCGACGATCGTCTCGGGCGGCGCGGTCGGCATCCGCTCGACGACGGGCCCGAACTCGGCCTCCAGGAACAGCAGTCGGGCGCCCGAGTCCTGAAGGATGTGGCTGACCTCGGGCGGGGCGAGCCGCCAGTTGACGGGCACGAGGACGGTGCCGCTCTTGGCGCACCCGAACAGCACCTCGTAGTAGTGCTCCGACTCCTTGCCGAGGTAGGCGACCCGGTCGCCCGGTCCGAGTCCGGCGGCCCGCAGGGCATGGGCGACGCGATCGCTCTCGCTGTGCAGTTGCCCGTACGTCAGCGTGCGGCCCTCGCAGAGCACGGCGGGGGCGGTGGGCCGGTGCTCCGCGTGGAAGCTCGTCGTCCGGACGAGCGTCCGGAGCTGTGGATGGTGGAGTCTGTCCGTGGTCATGGAACCCTCGTCTCGTGTCAGGGGGCAGCCGCGGGTGGCCCCAGGGGTGTCCGCGTGCCGTGTCAGAGGACGTTGACGAACGCCAGGACCGCCTTGCCGTCGCACCGGCCCGATGCGGCGTCCCAGTAGCGGTACACGGTCTCCGCGTGCAGGAAGGGAGCGCCTGAGCCCAGGGCGCGCCGGGTGACGGACCGGAATTCCATCTCCCCGGAAAAGGAACGGGGGTCGACGGGACGCCGGAAGTTCGCGGCGAACCGGGCGATGAGGATGTCGGGGAGCTGATGCTTCCAGAAGTCGTCCAGCGTCCAGGACTCGAACCCCGTCAGCAGCCCCTCTTTCACGGACTTGGCGACGAGGTAATACATCATCTGGTTGTAGCAGATGTTCACCTCGACGGAATTCAGATGCCCTGTGTCGTCGATGTAGCACGACTGCGGTATCGCGAACTCGCAGCGGACGGACGCCTGTCCGGCGCTCTCGGACACGACGACGGCCGAACGCAGGTACTTGCAGTGGTCCTTGTAGGGCGTGAGCACCCGCGCCAACAGGTGCTCGTCCGTGGGGTGCCCGGCGGCGAGGAGGGCTGTCATGCCGCCCCGATTCCGTCGTGGAGTTTGCGTTCGTCGTGCACGGTGACGCGGAAGGAGACGGTCGGCTCGGGCGTGGTCGTATGCCGGGCGCGGTGGATGAGGCTGCGGTTGTCCCAGACCAGCAGGTCGCCCCGCTCGAAATTCTGCAGGTGGATGTTGTCGTGCTCGAAGGTCTCGTCGAGCTGGCCGGTGGCCTCGAACAGGCGCTTGAGCAGTTCCTCGTCGAGCGGCTTCCCGGCCCGGTCCTCGATGCCGACGGTGAATCCCTCACTGAGATAGAGAACGGTCTCGCCGGTCATGGGATGAGGGAAGGTGGTCGGCTGCGTGACGGCCGGAGTCTTCCGCTCGACCTCCTCGATGATCTCGGAGAGCGGCCGGTAGACGTCATGGGGCCGGATTTTGAAGTACTTGCGCACGGAGTGCCGGCAGTACGTTCCGTCGATCTCCTTCTTGAGGGAATCGGGCAGTCCGTCGTAGGCCCGGCCCATGTCGATGAAGTACGTGCCCCGGTTCTTCGCCGGAATCACCTGGGGGTATATCAAGGTGATTCCGAAGGGGTCCGGCATGAACTGGTAGTCGGCGTGCCAGAACTTGCCGGTCCTCGGTACGCCTATCTGCTGTCCGTTCTCCACAACGTTGGAGGAGACGAATATCTCCGTGACCTCCGGGTGGTGGTACATGGGCTCGTAGTAGGTCTCCGGGCGGCCCAGTCGCCTGCCGAGTGCCAGGAACTCCTGGGGAGAGAGGTCCTGCCCCTTCAGGACGGCGATCTTCTTCGTGTAGACGGCGTTCTTGAGGACGTCGATGTCCGCGTCGGAGGCGTCGGCGTGGTCGAATCCCTCGACGATCACGCCGATCGCGTCGCCGGGCTGGTCTTCGATCTGCATGGAGTTGCCTTTCTCGGGAGATCGGCCGGAATGCCGGCCGACTGCGCGTACTGCCGGCGATGTTCGTGCTGCTCGTGGGCGGTGCTCAGGACGTGGTGATGTCCGTCGTCCGGGGGCGGGCGAACAGCGCGAGGGCGCCGCAGCCGATGCCTGCCGCGATGACGAGGACGGCGGTACGGACGCCGTCGAGGAGGGCGGGGCCGGAGGCGTTCTGCCCGACGCCGCCGGCCACCGCGACCAGTACGGCGAGGCCCACGGCACCGCCGACCTGCAAGGCGGTCGACGCCATTCCGGAGGCGACGCCCTGGTCACCGGGGGCGACCCCGGCGGACGCGGCGATCCACATCCCCGTCCAGGCGGCTCCCTGGCCGAGGCACAGCAGGACGATCCCCGGCAGCAGCGCGGGATACGAGCCGTCCGAGGTCAGCGCCGGAGCCAGTGCCGCGGCTCCGGCGGCGCCCAGCGCCGTCCCGCCCACCAGCGTGCGGCGTACCCCGAAGACGGACACGGCACGCTCGCCGGCCCGCGTACCGACGGCGACCACCAGGGCGGGCACGAGGAACGCGAGCCCGGTGGCGGCAGCGCCGTACCCCTGGACGGTCCGGAAGTAGAGGGTCAGGAAGTACGGGACCGAACTGAAGGTGGCGCCGAAGAGGGCGGCGACCCCCATGGCGGTGAGCAGACCTCGGTGGCCGAGCAGCCTTGCCGGTACGAGCGGATCGCGGGAGCGGCGCTCCACCAGGCCGAAGAGCGTCAGCAGTCCGAGGGAGAGCACGGCACTCACGAGGACCGTGGGAGTCGCCCAGCCCTCGGCGGGCGCCCGCACCAGCACGAACACCAGGAGGGTGCTACCGCCGGTCGCGGTCAGCGCACCCGCCACGTCGAAGTTCCGCGAGCGGTCCCGCGGTCCGTCGGCGGGGAAGAGCAGCCGGCCGGCCACCGCGAGCGCTCCCGCCACGGGCACGTTGACGTAGAACACCGACGGCCAGCCGAACGTCTCCACCAGCACCCCGCCGAGCAGGGATCCGAAGCACAGCCCGCCGGCTCCCGCGGCGCCCCAGACCGCCAAGGCGCGGTTCCGGTCGCGTCCCTCCTCGTACAGGGTGCCGATCAGGGACAGTGTCGCCGGGAACAGCAAGGAGCCCCCGACGCCCTGGACCGCCCGGACGGCGACCAGTACGCCGGGTGACTGCGACAGGCCGCCCACCAGGGACGAACCCGCGTAGAGCAGCGCCGCGACGACGAACATCCGGCGTCGGCCGAGGAGGTCCGCGGCCCGGCCGCCCAGCAGCAGGAAACCTCCCGTCGCCACGACGTAGGCGCTCACCACCCACTGCAGGTCGTGGTCGGAGAAGCCCAGCCCGGCGCCGATGTCGGGCAGGGCGACGTACACGATGTTGTAGTCGAGCGAGATGACGAGCTGCCCCAGCGCCAGCACTGCCAGCGGAAGCCCGAGCGGATTGCGCATCACTCGGCCCGCATGAGCCGGCGTACCTCGGTCACGAGGGTCTCCAGTGCCCGGCGTTCCGCGACGGTGGTCTCCGGATGCCAGAGGTCGATGAGCAGGCAGGTCCGCGGTGCGGTGCCCTCGTTGCGCGCCTCGTGCTCGAAGGAGTAGTCGAAGAGCAGGCACTTCCCCTCCTCCCACCGGCGCGTTTCTCCCGCGACCGTGATGCTGCACCCGTCGGGGATGTCCACGGCGAGATGCAGGTTGATGCTGAAGTTCCACAGATCGCAATGGGGTTCGATGACGGCGCCGGGCAACAGCGTGGAGAAATGGCATTCCAGCAGAGGGCACAGGACGCCCGGGTCCACGGCGAAGTCCTTCAGCACCCGGTATGCGGTCGGGGCGATACCGGCCGATTCCTCGACGAGGCCGCCCCCGCGGAACAGATGGAGCGCCTGCCAGTTCCGCTGCCGTGTCAGGTAGTGCTCGTAGTCCGAGAACGCCTCGCGGCGGGCGGCCCATGCGGAAACGAGGTCTTTCCTGATCGCCCGGTGATTGGCCTCCAATTCACGGACGAGGGGGGCCAGTTCCGTGTAGGCGTGGGGATCGTGCCAGGGAGTGGGAGAGATTCCCGGCATGACCCACTTGGCCGCCTTCTGCAGTGCATGCCTTTCCCCCCTGCCCGCCGCCAGCATCTGCTCGACCCGGTCGATCGAATCCTTTCCGAACTCGGCTCTGAGCGCGGCGAAGGCGTTCTCTATCTCTGGTGTCACACGGTTCTCCATGTCCCGCGTCCCGTCCCGCCGACGACCTCACGCGGTGGTCGGCGGGACGGGTCTGCGCTTTCACCTCAGTAGTCGGCCACCGGTGGGCGAGAGTTCCCGGGAATTCACGGGAACTCTCGCCCGGCCGTGATGGCCGGGAGTCGCGATTGCTCTGCCTTGCTCCGCCTGGGCGAGAAGTTGGACGAGGATCGCGCGGGCCCGTGCCACCCGTGAACGGACGGTCCCGACGGCGCAACCGCTGAACGCACCCCACCCGGCGGTCATGACGGCCTCGTCCGGCGGTCACGTCCCGCCCTGGCCCGGCCGGTCCACTACCGCGACGCTCCGCACGGGCCCGCTGCGCTCGAAGTGCAGGGTGAACGTCACGAGGTCGCCGATCTGCCAGTCCGGGTTCGCCGGCACGATCACGTCGAGGCTCTTCGGGGACATGGAGATGCTGTCGCCGGCCGGGACCGGGACCGAGGCCACCGTCCGCGCGGAGGCCGAGCGGGCGCCGGTCATACGGTGGCGGCTGAGGCTGGTGGCGGCGTCGGTCTCGGTGGACGTCACCTTGAGCAGCCGGTCCGCCGAGCCTCCGGTGTTGGCGATGCGGAAGAAGGCCGCCGTGTCCGGGGTGTCACCGGTGGGCAGGAACAGGCGTCCGCCGGTGACCGTGATCCGGGCCGGGCCGCCCGCGTTGCCGAGGACGGTCCAGACGCTCAGACCACCGAGGGCGAGGACGGACACGGCGACGGGCGCGAGCGCGGCGAGCAGGGTTTCGGTGAGTCGGCGGCGCGTCGGCCGCCAGAGGGCCTGGTCGGTCATCGGGTACTCCTCCGGGCCGCGGGCGACGGCTGCCAGGCGCGCAGGCGCAGGCTGTTGGCTACGACCAGCACCGAGCTGGCCGACATGGCCGCCGCGGCGAGCATCGGGTTGAGCAGGCCGACCATGGCGAGCGGCACGGTGACGGCGTTGTAGCCGAAGGCCCACACGAGGTTGGCGCGGATGGTGCTCAGCGTGCGCCGGGCGAGCAGGACCGCGTCCGCGAGGGCTTCGATGTCGCCGCGCACCAGCGTCACGTCGGCGGCCCCGATGGCCACGTCGGTGCCGCTGCCCATGGCGATGCCCAGGTCGGCACCGGCCAGCGCGGCGGCGTCGTTCACCCCGTCACCGACGACCGCGACCCGGTACCCCTGCTCCTGAAGGTCCCGTACGAGGTCGGCCTTGTCCTCGGGGGTGCGGCGGGCATGCACCTCGTCGATCCGCAGGGCGGAGGCGACGGCCCTGGCGGGCGCCTCCCGGTCGCCGGTCGCGAGCACGGGTCGCACTCCGAGGTGGCGCAGCCGCTCGACGGCCCGATAGCTCCCGGGCCGTACGACGTCGCCGATCGCGATCAGGGCTTCGACCGTGCCGTCGACCCGGACCATGACAGGCGTGTGGGCAGCTGCCTCGGCCACCGACAGCGCGTCCGCGAGCGCGGCGGGCATCTCGTCGTCCGGGGCGAGTACTTCGACCAGCCGCCCCTCGACCCGGCCGCGTACCCCTCGTCCCGGCAGAGCACGGAACTCGCTCACCCCGGGCGCCCCGGACACCCCAAGTACTCCCGGCCCTCCCGGCCCTCCCGGCCCTCCCGGCCCTCCCGGCCCTCCCGGCCCTCCCGGTGCTCCCGGCAGCTGTCGACCGGCGGCCGACTCCCGCCGCGCGTACGCGGTGACCGCCCGGCCGAGCGGATGCTCCGAGCCCTGCTCCACGGCCCCCGCCAGCCGCAACACCGCGTCCCTGCCGATTCCGTCCGATACGGCGGTGACCGCGGCGACGCTCATATGGCCGGAGGTGAGCGTGCCGGTCTTGTCCAGGACCACGACGTCGACGTGCCGCAGCCCCTCCAGGGCCTGCGGGCCGGTGACCAGGACGCCGAGCTGGGCGCCCCGGCCGGTCGCGGCCATCAGCGCGGTCGGGGTCGCGAGGCCCAGCGCGCAGGGGCAGGCCACGACCAGGACGGCCACGCACGCGGTGACGGCCGCCTGCGCGTCGGCACCGGCGCCCAGCCAGAACCCCAGGGTGGTCACGGCCAGTGCCAGCACGACGGGCACGAACACACCGGCCACCGTGTCGGCGAGCCGCTGGGCGCGCGCCTTGCCGGTCTGCGCCTCGGTGACCAGCCGGGTGATACGGGCGAGCTGCGTGTCCGCACCGACCGCCGTGGCCCGTACGAGCAGCAGCCCACCCGAGTTGACGGCGCCGCCGACCACGGCCGAACCCGGCCCGACCTCGATCGGCTCGGCCTCACCGGTGACCAGTGACAGATCCACCGCGGAACTGCCCTCCGTCACCTTCCCGTCGGTGGCGACCCGCTCCCCCGGCCGCACCACGAAGACCTGACCCGCCCGCAACTCCGCGATGGGGACGAGCCGTTCGGCGCCGTCCGCACGGACCGCCACCTCCTTGGCGGCGAGTCCGGCCATTGATCTCAGCGCCGCCCCGGTGCCGCGCCGGGCCCTCGCCTCCAGGAAGCGGCCCGCCAGTACGAACAGCGGTACGCCGACCGCCGCTTCGAGGTAGATGTGCGCGACGCCGTCCGAGACGGAGGGCACGAGCGTGAACGGCATCCGCATCCCGGGATCGCCGGCTCCGCCGAGGAAGAGCGCGTACGCCGACCAGGAGAAGGAGGCCAGCACGCCCAGCGACACCAGGGTGTCCATCGTCGCCGCGGAGTGCCGCAGACCTCGTACCGCGCGGGTGTGGAAGGGCCAGGAGCTCCATACGGCGACGGGCGCGGTGAGGGCGAAGCACAGCCACTGCCAGTTGCTGAACTGGAGTGCGGGCACCATCGACAGGACGAGTACGGGCAGTGCGAGCAGGGCCGTGACGATCAGCCGGTCGCGCGCGGACCTCGCGTCCTCGGAACCGTCGTCGTCCGTCGTCTCCCGCTGCTCGCTCCTGGGCGGTTCGGGTACGGCCGCGGTGTATCCGGCCTTCTCCACGGTCGCGACGAGTTCGCCGGGGCCGATGCCCGCCGGATGGATCACGCGCGCCCGTCCGGTGGCCAGGTTGACGGTCGCCGTGACCCCCTCCAGCTTGCCGAGTTTCTTCTCCACCCGGTTCACGCAGGCCGCGCAGGTCATCCCGCCGACGGTCAGATCGGTGGTGACCAGGGTGGTCACCGGGTCCGCGCCCATCAGCGGCCTCCCTCATGTGTGTCACCCATACCGCCCATGTCCCCGCTGTCCCCGCTGTCCCCCATGTCGTCGGCCCCTCCGGAGCCGGAGTCCGTGCCGGTGCCGCTGCCGCCCGTCCCGGCTGGGCCGTGCATTCCGGGTGCCACGGGTCCGGCGGACACTCCGGCGGCGTAGGAGGCCGTGAAGACGAGTGCCAGCAGCAGGAAGAAGCCGCAGAGGGCGGGCGGAGGCGCCACTCTCCTCAGAAGCGCGGCCGTCGGAAGCGCGGCCGTCGGAAGCGCGAACGCACCGCTTGCGGGGGATTGCCGGGGCTCGTCCATCAACCGCGTCTCCAGGTCACGTCGTACGGCGTCGCCGGGATCGCGCCGAACCGCCTCAGTAGTCGGGGCGGCCACGAGCCGGGTTCCTCGGTGCGCCCGTGGCCCGCGTCACACGAGTGACGGCCGTTCGGGCGTGGCTCCAGAAGCGGAAGGCCGCCCGGCGCTCGCGGGACACGCCGGGGCTACCGCACAGCCGCGCCGCCCGGCCCTCGCGCCGGTGTGCGTGACCGGTGAGGCGGAGGTCACCGAAGCCGCGAGGGCAAGGTCACAGCCCTCGCCTCTGCTGTGACTCAAGCAATCTGCCCTAGCATCCGAGCATGACGGTCCTGCCCAACGACGGGCTCCCGCTGGCCGCCGAGTTTCCTTCCGCGACACATGAACAGTGGCGACGCCTCGTGGCGGGCGTACTGAACAAGTCGGGCAAGGAGGTCTCGGACGAGACGGCGGAGGCAGCCCTGTCCACCGCGCTGGAGGACGGGCTCGCCACCCGGCCTCTGTACACGGCGCACGACGAGGCCCCTGATCCCGGTTTCCCCGGCTTCGCGCCCTTCGTACGAGGGGGCAGGCCCGACGGGAACACCGCCGGCGGCTGGGGCGTACGCCAGCGGCACACGACCGCCGACGGCGCCGCGGTCCTCGCGGACCTGGAGAACGGCGTCAGCTCGCTCTGGCTGGTCGTCGGCGAGGGCGGTTTCCCCGTGTCGTCGCTCGCTCAGGCCCTCGACGGTGTCCTCCTCGACCTGGCACCCGTCGTCCTCGACGCGGGACGCGACACCGAGCCGGCCGCGCGGGAGCTGCTGCGGCTGTACGAGGAGCGGGGCGTCGCGAAGGACGCGGCACGCGGGAGTCTCGGCGCGGACCCGCTGGGCCACGAGGCGCGCAGCGGCGAGGCGTTGGACTTCGCCGCGTCCGCGGCGCTCGCGCGACAGTGCGCCGAGGAGTATCCGGGGCTGCGGGCGCTGACCGTGGACGCGCTGCCGTACCACGAGGCGGGCGGCTCGGCCGCGCAGGAACTGGGCGCCTCCCTGGCGACCGGCGTCGCCTACCTGCGGGAGCTGACCGGGGCGGGACTCTCCGCCGAACAGGCCTGCGGGCAGCTGGAGTTCCGGTACGCGGCCACCGCCGACCAGTTCCTCACGATCGCCAAGCTGCGCGCCGCACGCCGGCTGTGGGCGCGGGTCGCCGAGGTGTGCGGGGCACCGCGGGCGGGGGCGCAGACGCAGCACGCCGTGACCTCGCCGGTGATGATGTCGCGCCGCGATCCATGGGTGAACATGCTGCGCACGACCGTCGCCACGCTCGCCGCCGGGGTGGGCGGCGCCGACGCCGTCACCGTGCTGCCCTTCGACCACGCCCTCGGGCTGCCGGACGCCTTCGCCCGCCGTATCGCCCGCAACACCTCGACGATCCTGGTCGAGGAGTCGCATCTGGCCCGGGTGATCGACCCTGCGGGCGGCTCCTGGTACGTGGAGCGGCTCACGGACGAACTCGCCCACGCGGGCTGGGAGTTCTTCCAGCGGATCGAGGGCCTCGGCGGTCAGGCCGCCGTCCTGCGCTCGGGCCGTCTCGGCCAGGACCTGGCCGAGACCTGGGAGGCGCGGAGCGCGAAGCTCGCCACGCGACGCGAGCCCATCACCGGGGTCAGCGAGTTCCCGAACCTCACCGAGCGCGTTCCGCGGCGTGAGCCCGTACCCGAGCCGCTGTCCGGCGGGCTCCCGAAGGTGCGCCGCGACGAGGCGTACGAGGTGCTGCGGGCCCGTTCCGACGCGCATCTCGCCGCCACGGGCACCCGGCCGCGCGTCTACCTGGCGTCCCTCGGCCCCGCCGCCGCGCACACCGCACGGACCTCCTTCGTCTCGAACCTCTTCCAGGCCGGCGGCATCGAGCCCGTCACCGAGGGCGCCTTCGAGGACAGCGGGACCACCGAGGCGTGTCTGTGCTCCAGCGACGCGCTGTACGAGGAGCAGGCCGCGAGCACGGCACAGGCGCTGAAAGCGGCAGGGGCACAGCACGTGTTCCTCGCCGGCCGTCCCGGGAAGTACACGGATGTCGACGCGTACGTCTTCGCGGGCTGCGACGCCGTCGCCGTGCTCTCCGCCACCCTCGACCGCATGGGAGTGTCCTGATGGGAATCCCCGACTTCTCCGGGATCCAGCTGGGGACCCCGGCCGCCGCGGGCGGCCCCGACGACTGGCGCACGGCCGTCAAGCACGCGACCGGCGAGGACGAGGCCTTCTGGGAGACCCCGGAGGGCATCGCGGTCAAGCCGCTGTACACCGGCCACGACCTGGAGGGCCTCGACTTCCTGGAGACCTACCCGGGCGTCGCGCCGTACCTGCGCGGCCCGTACCCCACCATGTACGTCAACCAGCCCTGGACGATCCGGCAGTACGCGGGGTTCTCGACGGCCGAGGAGTCCAACGCCTTCTACCGCCGCAATCTGGCCGCCGGTCAGAAGGGGCTGTCGGTCGCCTTCGACCTGCCGACCCACCGCGGCTACGACAGCGACCACCCGCGGGTGACGGGTGACGTCGGCATGGCGGGCGTGGCCATCGACTCGATCCTCGACATGCGGCAGCTGTTCGACGGCATTCCGCTCGACAGGATGTCCGTGTCGATGACGATGAACGGCGCCGTGCTGCCGGTCCTCGCGCTGTACATCGTGGCGGCGGAGGAGCAGGGCGTACCGCCGGAGAAGCTGGCCGGGACCATTCAGAACGACATCCTCAAGGAGTTCATGGTCCGCAACACCTACATCTATCCGCCGAAGCCGTCGATGCGGATCATCTCCGACATCTTCGCGTACACCTCGCAGCGGATGCCCCGCTACAACTCCATCTCCATCTCCGGCTATCACATCCAGGAAGCCGGGGCGACGGCCGACCTGGAGCTGGCGTACACCCTCGCGGACGGCGTCGAGTACATCCGGGCGGGCCGTGAAGTGGGCCTGGACGTGGACGCGTTCGCGCCGCGGCTGTCCTTCTTCTGGGCGATCGGCATGAACTTCTTCATGGAGGTCGCCAAGTTGCGGGCGGCGCGCCTGCTGTGGGCGAAGCTGGTGCGGCAGTTCGATCCGCAGAACGCCAAGTCCCTCTCCCTGCGCACCCATTCGCAGACCTCCGGCTGGTCGCTGACCGCGCAGGACGTGTTCAACAACGTGACGCGCACGTGCGTGGAGGCGATGGCCGCGACGCAGGGCCACACCCAGTCGCTGCACACCAACGCGCTCGACGAGGCGCTCGCCCTGCCCACCGACTTCTCGGCGCGCATCGCCCGCAACACGCAGCTGCTGATCCAGCAGGAGTCGGGCACCACCCGGGTCATCGACCCGTGGGGCGGCAGCGCGTACGTCGAGAAGCTCACGTACGACCTCGCCCGGCGGGCCTGGCAGCACATCGAGGAGGTCGAGGCGGCGGGCGGTATGGCCAAGGCCATCGACGCGGGCATCCCCAAGCTGCGCATCGAGGAGGCCGCGGCCCGCACCCAGGCCCGGATCGACTCGGGGCGCCAGCCGGTGATCGGCGTCAACAAGTACCGCGTCGAGACCGACGAGAGAATCGACGTCCACAAGGTCGACAACTCCTCCGTACGCACCCAGCAGATCGAGAAGCTGCGGCGGTTGCGGGCGGAGCGCGACGAGGGGGCGTGCCAGGACACGCTCGACGCCCTGACCCGGGCGGCCGGCGGCGAGGGCAACCTGCTGGAGCTGGCGGTGCGCGCGGCCCGCGCCAAGGCCACCGTCGGGGAGATCTCGGACGCGCTGGAGAAGGTGTACGGGCGGCACGCGGGCCAGATCCGTACGATCGCCGGTGTGTACCGCAACGAAGCAGGCGAGTCCCCGTCCGTGGACCGCACCCGCAGGCTCGTGGACTCCTTCGAGGAGGCCGAGGGCCGTCGCCCGCGCATCCTGGTCGCCAAGATGGGCCAGGACGGGCACGACCGCGGCCAGAAGGTGATCGCCACCGCCTTCGCGGACCTCGGCTTCGACGTCGACGTCGGCCCGCTGTTCCAGACCCCGGGCGAGGTGGCCCGTCAGGCGGTGGAGGCGGACGTGCACATCGTGGGCGTCTCGTCGCTGGCCGCCGGGCACCTCACGCTCGTCCCGGCGCTGCGGGAGGAGCTGGCGGCGGAGGGCCGCGAGGACATCATGGTCGTGGTCGGCGGGGTGATCCCGCCGCAGGACGTGCCGACGCTCCTTGAGATGGGCGCGGCGGCCGTGTTCCCGCCTGGGACGGTGATCCCGGACGCGGCGTACGACCTCGTCCAGCGGCTCTCGACCGGTCTCGGGCACGACCTGTGATCGAACTCGACACCTATGTGAAGGGGGTGCTCGACGGGAAGCGGGCGCTGATCGCGCGCGCCATCACGCTCGTCGAGTCCACGCGTCCCGGGCACCGTTCGCTGGCACAGGAGCTGCTCACCGAGCTGCTTCCGTACAGCGGGCGGGCCCGGCGGATCGGCATCAGTGGTGTGCCGGGGGTCGGCAAGTCGACGTTCATCGACGCGTTCGGCACGATGCTGACCGGGCTCGGGCACCGGGTGGCGGTACTGGCGGTGGATCCGTCGTCCAGCCGTACGGGCGGCTCGATCCTGGGGGACAAGACCCGGATGGAGCGGCTGGCCGTCGACCCGGCGGCCTTCATCCGCCCCTCCCCCACCGCCGGCACGCTCGGCGGGGTCGCGAAGGCGACGCGCGAGTCGATCGTCGTCATGGAGGCCGCGGGCCACGACGTGGTGCTGGTGGAGACGGTCGGCGTCGGCCAGTCGGAGACCGCGGTCGCGAACATGGTCGACTCCTTCCTGCTGCTGACCCTGGCCCGTACCGGCGACCAGCTCCAGGGCATCAAGAAGGGCGTCCTGGAACTGGCGGACGTGATCGCGGTCAACAAGGCGGACGGGCCGCACGAACGGGACGCCAAGGCCGCCGCGCGGGAACTGGCGGGCGCCCTGCGGCTGATGCACGGCAAGGACGCGGCCTGGACGCCCCCCGTGCTGAGCTGCAGCGCCCGTGAATCGGCCGGCCTCGACGCCGTCTGGGAACGCCTCGAACAGCACCGTACGCTTCTCGACTCCAGCGGCCGGCTCGCCGCCAAGCGCCGCGACCAGCAGGTCGACTGGACCTGGACCATGGTCCGCGACGAGCTGCTGGGCCGCCTGCACGCCGATCCGGCCGTACGAGCCCTCACGCCCGGCCTGGAGGAACAGGTGCGCAACGGTGAGCTGACGGCCACACTCGCCGCCGAGCGGATCCTGCGGGCGTTCAACGACCCGGGTGCGGGCGACGGCGGGGGCTGACGGTCAGCGGGTCAGGGTGTGCTGTCCCGTACGTCGAGGTGGGCCCACGGGTCGTCGACCTGCTGTGCCCCGGCCGCTTCCTCCTGTGCGGCTGCCTCGGCGGCCGCCTCCTTGGCCCGCTTCTTGAACGCCACGGTCCGACGGGCCTTGGCGATGACCTCGTCGTGGTCCCAGCCGAAGGTCGCGGCGTCGAGCCGGGCGTCGAAAGCGGTCAGCAGCTCGGGGCTGATCGCCGCGAGCGCGATGCGCAGCTCGGCGAGCGTCTGCGGTCCCTCGGCGAACTCGAACTCGTACGGGTCCGAGGATGCCTCTGAGCTCGGCTCGTGCGGTAGCGCGGACATGTGTGTGACCTCCGGTCGTGATGTCACCACGGTACGCGGTCGACGTGGCGGCCGTGCACGGAGGACCGCACACCGGCGGACGGCCGCTCCCGGGGCCCGGTGACGACCGGATCACGATGGGGCGCACGGGCGTAGCCGGTCGCGGGACCTTTCGTTGAACGTGCCATGACGACATGTGACGGGGACGGGCCTTCGGCGTTCTTCGCACAGGTACCGGGCGTGTCCTGGTCCGACGACGAGAGCGACTGCCGCTGGTGCAGCATCCTCCTGGGACCCGGCTCCGTCGCGGGCCCCACCCGGGCGGCACGCGCACCTGTGGGGCGGCGCCCCGGACACCGCGCCGGGCGCGGGCGCGCGTGGCTGGAGCGGATGCGGACGGTGATGCTCCCGGTGGCCGCGATCACCGTACTGGCCGCGCTGACGCTGGTGGCCATGGGCTGATCCGGCGCCGCCCGCGACGGCGGCGGCCCGACCGCCTCCGTTTGCGGCCCCGCGGGTCCGCACGGCAGGGTTCGGGGGTGGCTACCTTGCTGATCGTGCACCACACGCCCTCGCCCCACTGCCAGGCGATGTTCGAAGCCGTCCTCTCCGGTGCGAACGACCCTGAGATCGACGGCGTACGCGTCGTCCGGCGGGCGGCGCAGGCCGCGACGGCGGCCGACGTGCTGGCCGCCGACGGATATCTGCTCGGCACACCGGCGAACCTGGGGTACATGTCCGGTGCCCTGAAGCATTTCTTCGACCAGATCTACTACCCCTGCCTGGACACGACTCGGGGCAGGCCGTTCGGCTACTACGTGCACGGGGGCAACGACGTCACCGGCGCGGTCCGGGGCATCGAGTCGATCGTCAAGGGCCTGGGCTGGCGGCGCGCGGCCGAGGCCGTGACCGTGACGGGCGAGCCGGACAAGGCCGACGTCGAGGCGTGCCGGGAGCTGGGCGCCTCCCTCGCCGCCGGCCTCATGGACTGACCGCCAGGTCCTGTCGTCACATTCCCGACGTCCGCCCGGAGGGCAGGAGGGAATGTGACGACAGGGCCTACGGCGTCAGGGCGCGAGCAGCAGGCTGTCGCCGCGGTCCTTGGCCGCGGCGTGACGCCGTGCCACGTCCTGCCAGTTGACGACGGCCCACATGGCGTCGATGAAGTCGACCTTCTGGTTCTTGTACTGGAGATAGAAGGCGTGCTCCCAGGCGTCGAAGACCAGGATCGGCGTCGAGCCCTGGCCGACGTTGCCCTGGTGGTCGTAGACCTGCTCGACGATCAGGCGTCCGCTGAGCGGTTCGTAGGCGAGGACGCCCCACCCGGAACCCTGCGTGGTCGCGGACGCCTTGGTGAGCTGCGCCTTGAACGCGGCGAAGGAGCCGAACGACTCCGAGATCGCGTCCGCCAGCTCACCCACACCGTCCGCGGCGAGGGGCTCGCCGCCTCCGTCGCCGGTCATGTTGTGCCAGTAGATGGAGTGCAGGATGTGCCCGGAGAGGTGGAAGGCGAGGTTCTTCTCCAGGCCGTTGATCGAGCCCCACGACTCCTTGTCGCGGGCCTCCGCGAGCTGCTCCAGGGTGTCGTTCGCGCCCTTCACGTACGCCGCGTGGTGCTTGTCGTGGTGCAGTTCGACGATCTGCGGGTTGATGACCGGGTCGAGCGCCGCGTAGTCGTACGGAAGCTCCGGGAGCGTGTAAACAGCCATGTCCAAACATCCTTCGGACTTGTTATTGCAACTGGTATGCAGTTGCACGCTAGCAGCAGAAGGGGCGGGGCGTCGCCGCTCGACACAGCGAGGGCCGAAGGGGAAATCCCTCCGGCCCTCGCTGCGTTGCGGTCCTCAGTCAGTCAGTACTCCCCCGGTCTCAGTCCTCGCCCTCCAGGTCCCCCTCCGTCTCCAGGTACACCTGGCGCAGCGCTTCCAGCACCGCCGGGTCCGGCTTCTCCCACATTCCGCGGGACTCCGCTTCGAGCAGCCGCTCGGCGATGCCGTGCAGGGCCCAGGGGTTGGCCTGCTGGAGGAACTCGCGGTTGGTCGGGTCCAGGACGTAGGTCTCGGTGAGCTTGTCGTACATCCAGTCGGCGATCACGCCCGTGGTGGCGTCGTAGCCGAAGAGGTAGTCGACAGTGGCGGCGAGTTCGAAGGCGCCCTTGTAGCCGTGGCGGCGCATCGCCTCGATCCACTTGGGGTTGACGACCCGGGCGCGGAAGACCCGGGAGGTCTCCTCGACGAGCGTGCGGGTGCGGACCGTCTCGGGGCGGGTGGAGTCGCCGATGTACGCCTCGGGGGCCGTGCCGCGCAGGGCCCGGACGGTGGCGACCATGCCGCCGTGGTACTGGAAGTAGTCGTCCGAGTCCGCGATGTCGTGCTCGCGGGTGTCCGTGTTCTTGGCGGCGACCGCGATGCGCTTGTACGCGGTCTCCATCTCGTCCCGGGCCGGACGGCCGTCGAGTTCGCGGCCGTAGGCGTAGCCGCCCCACACCGTGTAGACCTCGGCGAGGTCGGCGTCGGTGCGCCAGTCGCGGGAGTCGATGAGCTGGAGGATCCCCGCCCCGTACGTACCGGGGCGGGAGCCGAAGATACGGGTGGTGGCGCGGCGTTCGTCGCCGTGTTCGGCCAGGTCGGCCTGGGTGTGGGCGCGTA
Organism: Streptomyces sp. NPDC017991; assembly: GCF_044328075.1. NCBI lineage: Bacteria > Bacillati > Actinomycetota > Actinomycetes > Kitasatosporales > Streptomycetaceae > Streptomyces > Streptomyces sp. NPDC017991. Next base: position 582,569 of record NZ_JBIRGP010000001.1, read on the forward strand.
CGAAGTTGGCCTCGGCCGGTTCGTCGAGGGAGGCGGCCAGGCGTACGGCGTCGTCGAGCAGGCCGATCGTGTGCGGGAAGGCGTCCCGGAAGAAGCCCGAGATGCGCAGCGTCACGTCGATACGGGGGCGGCCCAACTCCTCGTACGGGATGGGCTCCAGGCCCGTCACCCGGCGTGAGGCGTCGTCCCAGACGGGGCGGACGCCGAGCAGGGCCAGTGCTTCGGCCACGTCGTCGCCGGACGTACGCATCGCGCTGGTGCCCCACAGCGAGAGGCCGACCGAGGTGGGCCAGTCGCCGTTGTCGGTGCGGTAGCGCTCCAGGAGGGAGTCGGCGAGGGCCTGGCCGGTCTCCCAGGCGAGCCGGGACGGGACGGCCTTGGGGTCGACCGAGTAGAAGTTCCGGCCCGTCGGCAGGACGTTGACCAGGCCGCGCAGGGGCGATCCGGAGGGTCCCGCCGGGACGAAGCCGCCGTTCAGGGCGTGCACGGTGTGGTCGAGCTCGGCGGTGGTCGCGGCGAGGCGCGGGACGACCTCGCGGGCGGCGAACTCCAGGATGGCGGCGACCTGTTCACCCTGGTCGGTGGGGACGGCGGCCGGGTCCCAGTCGGCGTCGTCCATCGCCTGCACCAGCCTGCGGGCCCTGTCCTCGGCCTCGTCGGCGGTGGTGCGGGTCGCTGCCGATTCGTCCAGGCCGAGGGCCTCGCGCAGGCCGGGCAGAGCGGCGGCGCCGCCCCAGATCTGGCGGGCGCGGAGGATCGCCAGGACGAGGTTGACGCGGTCCGCGCCCTTCGGCGGACTGCCGAGGACGTGCAGGCCGTCGCGGATCTGGGCGTCCTTGATCTCGCACAGCCAGCCGTCGACGTGCAGCAGGAAGTCGTCGAAGCCGTCGTCCTCGGGGCGGTCCTCAAGTCCCAGGTCGTGGTCGAGCTTCGCGGCCTGGATGAGCGTCCAGATCTGGGCGCGGATCGCGGGCAGCTTCGCCGGGTCCATGGCCGCGATCTGGGCGTGCTCGTCGAGGAGTTGCTCCAGGCGCGCGATGTCCCCGTAGGAGTCGGCGCGGGCCATCGGCGGGACCAGGTGGTCGACGAGCGTGGCGTGGACGCGGCGCTTGGCCTGGGTGCCCTCGCCCGGGTCGTTGACGAGGAAGGGGTAGACGAGCGGCAGGTCACCGAGGGCGGCGTCGGGCCCGCACGCGGCGGACAGCCCGGCGTTCTTGCCGGGCAGCCACTCCAGGTTGCCGTGCTTGCCGAGGTGGATCATCGCGTCGGCCCCGAAACCGCCGTCCGCGTGGGCGGCGGCGATCCAGCGGTAGGCGGCGAGGTAGTGGTGCGAGGGCGGCAGATCGGGGTCGTGGTAGATCGCGATCGGGTTCTCGCCGAAGCCGCGCGGCGGCTGGATGAGGACCAGCAGGTTTCCGCGGCGCAGGGCCGCGAGCACGATGTCGCCCTCCGGGTTGCCGCTGCGGTCGACGAACATCTCGCCGGGCGGCGGGCCCCAGTGCTGCTCGACGGCGGTGCGCAAGGACTCGGGCAGGGTCGCGTACCAGCGCTTGTAGTCGGCCGCCGGGATACGGACCGGGTTGCGGGCCAGCTGCTCCTCGGTGAGCCAGTCCTGGTCGTGGCCGCCCGCCTCGATCAGCGCGCGGATCAGTTCGTCGCCGTCCCCGGAGACCAGACCGGGAATGTCCTGCTCCGGCCCGAAGTCGTAGCCCTCGGCGATGAGTCGGCGCAGGATCGCGACGGCGCTGGCGGGGGTGTCGAGGCCGACGGCGTTCCCGATCCGGGAGTGCTTGGTGGGGTACGCGGACAGGACCAGGGCGAGGCGCTTCTCGGCGGCCGGGATGTGCCTGAGGCGGGCGTGGCGTACGGCGATGCCGGCCACCCGGGCGGCCCGCTCGGGGTCGGCGACGTACGCCGGGAGGCCGTCCTCGTCGATCTCCTTGAAGGAGAACGGCACGGTGATCAGGCGTCCGTCGAACTCCGGGACCGCGATCTGGCTCGCCGCGTCCAGCGGTGAGACGCCCTCGTCGCTCTCCTCCCAGGCGGTGCGCGAGCCGGTCAGGCACAGGGCCTGGAGGATCGGGATGTCCAGGCCGGTGAGGGCGCCGGCGTCCCAGGACTCGTCGTCGCCGCCCGCGGAGGCCTCGGCGGGCTTGGTGCCACCGGCCGCGAGGACGGTGGTGACGATCGCGTCGGCCGCCCGCAGCTCCTCGATCAGCTCCGGCTCGGGGGCGCGCAGGGAGGCGACGTACAGGGGAAGCGCGCGACCGCCGGCGTCCTCGACGGCGTCGCACAGGGCGCCGATGAACGCCGTGTTGCCGCTCATGTGGTGGGCGCGGTAGTAGAGCACGGCGATGGTCGGGGCGCCGGGGACCTCACGGGCCGTGCGCTCCAGCGGGCCCCAGGTCGGGGCGGGGGCGGGCGGGTCGAAGCCGTGGCCGGTCAGCAGGACCGTGTCCGAGAGGAAGCGGGCCAGCTGGTCGAGGTTGTCCGGGCCGCCGTGGGCGAGGTAGGCGTGGGCCTCGGCGGCGATGCCGATGGGCACGGTTGAGGCGGCCATCAGCTGGGCGTCGGGGGCCTGTTCGCCGGTGAGGACGACGACCGGGCGGCCGTCGGCGAGCAGCAGATCGAGGCCGTCCTCCCAGGCGCGCAGACCGCCGAGGAGGCGTACGACGACGAGGTCGGCGCCGTCCAGGAGGGCGGGGAGGGCGTCGATGTCGAGGCGGGCCGGGTTGGCGAACCGGTAGGACACCGGACCATCGGCCGCGCGAGCGCTGAGCAGGTCGGTGTCGGACGTCGACAGCAGAAGGATCATGTGGCGTCGGGCCTTCCTCGGGGTCCGCGCCCCGGGCGGTGGTGGAATGGGTCTCCCCGTGCTCACGCGCGAACTCGTGAGCTGGGGAAAGGGAGTTCCTGGCTCACCCGGATTCTCTGGCCGGGCTCACAGTGGCGGGACCGCGCCGGCTTCGCACCGGCTTCCTCCCCTGTCGCCGTGGTGGCGGTGGCGGATCGGATGATCCACCGAAAGGAATAGTAAGGGGCGGGGAAAAAGGGCGGGGCATACAGCCCGCGGGAACGTAGGTATGCTCGCCGCCATGTCCTCGGCTGCCCTCCGTCCATCGTCCCAGGCCACAGCGGTCTCACGGGACCGCGGTGACGCCTGCCCGGGGACCCTGCGGCTGCACGCGGCGGACGACGGGGCGCTGGCCCGGGTCAGGATCCCGGGTGGTGTGCTGACCGTCCGCCAGGCCGAGGCGCTCGCGGACGCGGCACAGCGTCTGGGCGACGGTGACCTGCATCTCACCTCGCGCGGCAACGTACAGCTGCGCGGGCTGGCGGACGGGTGCGGAGCCGAACTGGCCGAGCCGCTGACCGCCGCCGGGCTGCTGCCCTCGCGCGGGCACGAGCGGGTGCGCAACATCGTCGCCTCCCCGCTGTCCGGTCTCGACGCCCGGGGCCTGCGGGACGTACGGCCCTGGCTGTCGGCCCTCGACACCGCGCTGTGCGCGAGCGAGGCGGCCCAGGCGCTGTCGGGACGGTTCCTGTTCGCGCTGGACGACGGGCGCGGGGATCTGGCCGGGCTCGAAGCCGACGTGACGGTACGGGCGACGGCGGACGGCGGCGCGCAGCTCGCGCTCGGATCAGCGGTCCGGGCACTCCATGTGTCGGCGCAGGACGCGCCACGGGCCGCGCTGGCGGCGGCGGAAGCGTTCCTGGAGGCCGAGCGGGCCGGTGGGACACGTGCGTGGCGGGTGGCCGAGCTGGCGCTCGCGGACGACGAGTTGACCGATGTGGCCGGTCGTCGTCTGACGGCGGAGGGCATCGGCCACGAGCGGCAGGTGCGGGAGACCGGCCGCGCGGACGGACCGTTGCCGGGAGTGGTCGGGGACGCCCTGTCCGTGCACGTTCCGCTGGGCCGTTTCTCGGCTCGGCAATGGCGGGAGTTGACGCGGGTGGCCACCGGTGAGCTGCGGCTGACCCCGTGGCGCGGTGTGGTTCTTCCCACTCCGGGGACGACCGCCGCGCAGCGGACCGGGTCGCTGGCCCGCCTCGACTCCGTCGGCCTCGTCACCGGTCCCGGCTCGCCCTGGCTGCGTGTCGGCGCGTGCATCGGCCGGCCGGGCTGCGCAAAGTCGCGGGCCGACGTACGGGCGGACGCGACCGCCGCGCTCGGTGCCGTCGACGCGGCCGGCCACCAGGGCCTTCCCCTGTACTGGTCCGGATGCGAGCGCCGCTGCGGGCACCCGCGGGGCGAGCGGATCGATGTCGTCGCCGCCCCGGAGGGCGGTTACCGGCTGTCCGTCGTCGCGCCCGGACACGACGAGGCGCGCACCGTCTCCCTGGCCGACCCTTCCCGTCTCGCCGCCGCCCTGGCGGAGATCACATGAGCCCGAGACCGAACCCGAGCCCGAACCTGAGCCGTATGACGACCGAGAGCAGTGAGAAGAACACCGTGACCACGTACGACTACGAGAACGACGGCGCGGCGATCTACCGCCGGTCCTTCGCCACGATCCGCTCGGAGGCGGACCTCGCGGCGCTGCCCCCCGACGTCGGCCAGGTCGCCGTACGGATGATCCACGCCTGCGGAATGGTCGACCTCGTACGCGACCTCTCCTACACACCGAACGTGGTGTCGCGGGCCCGCGAGGCCCTGCGCGCCGGTGCGCCGATCCTCTGTGACGTCCAAATGGTGGCCAGCGGAGTGACCCGCAAGCGGCTGCCCGCCGACAACGACGTGCTCTGCACACTGTCCGACCCGGCCGTCCCCGAACTGGCAGCGAAGCTCGGCACCACGCGCAGCGCCGCCGCGCTGGAACTGTGGCGCGACCGTCTTGAGGGTTCCGTGGTCGCCATCGGAAACGCCCCCACGGCCCTGTTCCGTCTCCTGGAGATGATCGACGAGGGCGCGCCCCGCCCGGCCGCCGTCATCGGCGTCCCGGTCGGCTTCATCGGCGCCGCCGAGTCGAAGGACGCCCTCGCCGCGCACCCGTCCGGTGTGGAACACCTGGTCGTACGCGGCCGTCGCGGAGGCAGCGCCCTGGCCGCCTCCGCCCTCAACGCGATCGCTAGCGAGGAAGAGTGAGCGGCAAGCTGTACGGGGTCGGGCTCGGCCCCGGCGACCCGTCCCTGATGACCGTGCGGGCCGTCGAGGTCATCGCCGAGGCGGACGTGATCGCCTATCACAGTGCCCGGCACGGGCGGTCCATCGCCCGCTCGATCGCGGCGAAGCACATACGCGCCGACCACGTCGAGGAGCGGCTGGTCTACCCGCTCACGGTGGAGACCACCGATCACCCCGGCGGCTACCAGGGCGCCATGGACGAGTTCTACGCGGAGGCGTCGGCCAGGCTCGCCGCGCATCTGGACGCGGGGCGCACGGTGGCGGTCCTCGCCGAGGGCGATCCGCTCTTCTACGGCTCGTACATGCACATGCACAAGCGGCTCGTCGACCGTTACGACACCGAGGTGGTCCCCGGTGTCACGTCCGTGTCCGCCGCCGCGGCCCGGCTCGGTACCCCGCTCGCCGAGGGCGAGGAGGTGCTGACCATCCTGCCGGGCACCCTGCCCGAGGAGGAGCTGACCGCGCGGCTCGCCGCGACCGACGTGGCCGTGGTGATGAAGCTGGGCCGTACGTTCCCCAAGGTACGGCGGGCGCTGGAGAGTTCGGGGCGGCTGGACGAGGCCCGGTACGTCGAGCGGGCCACCATGAGCGGGGAGCGCGTCGCCGAACTGGCCGACGTGGACCCGGAGTCGGTGCCGTACTTCTCGGTGGCCGTGCTGCCCAGCCGGGTCGACGCCGAGCGGCCCGTGCGGGAGCGGGGCGAGGTGGTCGTGGTCGGCACCGGGCCCGCCGGTCCGCTGTGGCTGACCCCCGAGACGCGGGGTGCCCTCGCCGCCGCGGACGACCTGGTCGGCTACACCACCTACCTCGACCGGGTGCCGGAGCGGGCCGGGCAGCTCCGGCACGGCTCGGACAACCGGGTGGAGGCCGAGCGCGCCGAGTTCGCGCTCCAACTGGCCCAGCGGGGACGGCGGGTGGCCGTCGTCTCCGGCGGCGACCCGGGCGTCTTCGCGATGGCGACCGCCGTGCTGGAGGCCGCCTCGCAGAACGAGTACGCGGACGTCCCGGTGCGGGTGCTGCCGGGGGTGACCGCGGCCAACGCCGCCGCCGCCCGCGTGGGCGCCCCCCTCGGCCACGACTACGCCACCATCTCCCTGTCCGACCGGCTCAAGCCGTGGGAGGTCATCGCCGAGCGGCTGCGCGCCGCGGCCTCGGCGGATCTGGTGCTGGCCCTGTACAACCCCGGCTCGCAGAGCCGTACCTGGCAGGTGGGCAAGGCCCGCGAGCTGCTGCTTGAGCACCGGGCCCCGGACACGCCGGTCGTGGTCGCCCGGGACGTGGGCGGCGCGGGCGAGCGCGTCCGGATCGTGCGGCTCGCCGAGCTGGAACCGGCCGAGGTCGACATGCGGACGGTTCTGCTGGTCGGGTCCTCGCAGACGCGGGTCGCCGTGCGGCGCGGGGGTGAGGAGGAGATCGTCTGGACTCCTCGGCGGTATCCGGAGGGGTGAAATCGGCTCCGCCGCGGGTTGCGGGGGAGCCGCAGGCACGCTCGGGCACGGTGGGGTGTCTGCGGCTGCGTCGTGGCCGGGCGCGCAGTTCCCCGCGCCCCTTATGGGGCGGCCTGCGCGGGGCGCGCCATACGCTTTGTGATCCAGTGGGCCGCCGACTCCGGGTCGGTGGCCACGGGGACGCCCTCGGGGGCCGGCGGTCTGCGGACCACGACCACCGGGACTCCCGCCTCCCGCGCCGCCGTCAGTTTCGGTGCGGTGGCGGCGCCCCCGCTGTCCTTGGTCACCAGGACGTCGATGCGGTGGTGGCGCAACAGGTCACGCTCCCCGTCGAGGGCGAAGGGGCCGCGGTCGAGCAGTACCTCCCTGCGGGCCGGGTACGGGGGTTCCGGCGCGTCGACGGACCGTACGAGGAACCACAGGTCGTCCAGGTGCGCGAACGCGGCCAGGCCCATGCGGCCGGTGGTGAGGAAGACCCGGCGGCCGAGCCCGGGCAGCAGCCTCGCCGCCTCCTCCAGCGAACCGGCCTCGTGCCAGGCGTCGCCCTCGACCGGGGCCCAGCCGGGGCGGCGCAGCGCGAGCAGGGGAACATGGGCGGTGGCGGCGGCGCTCGCCGCGTTGAAGCTGATCGTTCCGGCGAAAGGGTGGGTGGCGTCGATGAGTACGTCCACCGCGTGCTCGCGCAGCCACGCGGCCATCCCCTCGGCCCCGCCGAAACCGCCGACACGGACCTCGCCCGGGGGCAGCCGGGGGCTGGCGACCCGCCCGGCCAGGGAACTCGTCAGTGCCAGGCCGGGGGTACCGTGCAGGAGCCCGGCCAGCTGTCGGGCTTCGGTCGTTCCGCCGAGTATCAGTACGTGCATGGAGATCCGGGTCCGTTCATGAACAGCGAAGAGCAGGGTGCCGATGCCGGTGTCGGTGTCGGTGTCGACGAGGCGAAGGGCGGCCGTGGCGCCCAACTCAAGCACACCGGGCTGCGGCCCGGCTGGACCACCGGCGCCTGTGCGACCGCGGCCACGACGGCCGCGTACACCGCGCTGCTGACCGGGGAGTTCCCCGACCCGGTGACCATCACGCTGCCCAGGGGGCAGACGCCGTCGTTCGCGCTCGCGGCCGAGGAGCTGACGGACACCTACGCGATGGCCGGGATCGTGAAGGACGCGGGTGACGATCCCGATGTCACGCACGGCGCGCTGGTACGGGCCACCGTCCGGCGCCTTCCCTCGGGCGCCGGGGTGGTCTTCCGCGCGGGTCCTGGCGTGGGCACGGTCACCCGTCCCGGGCTGCCGCTGGCCGTCGGTGAGCCCGCCGTCAACCCGGTCCCCCGCCGGATGATGAGCGAACACGTCGCCGAGGTCGCGGGCCGGCACGGCGGCACCGGCGATGTCGAGATCACCGTCTCCGTCGACCACGGCGAGGAGATCGCCCGCTCCACCTGGAACCCGCGGCTCGGCATCCTGGGCGGCCTGTCCATCCTCGGCACGACGGGCATCGTGGTGCCGTACTCGTGCTCGGCCTGGATCGACTCGATCCGGCGGGGTGTGGACGTGGCCCGCGCGGCGGGGCGTACGCACCTCGCCGGGTGCACCGGGTCGACGTCGGAGAAGACGGTCGTCGCCGAGTACCGCCTCCCCGAGGACGCGCTGCTCGACATGGGCGACTTCGCGGGCGCGGTGCTGAAGTACATCCGCCGGCATCCCGTCGACCGGCTGACCATCTGCGGCGGCTTCGCCAAGCTGTCCAAGCTGGCCGCGGGACATCTGGACCTGCACTCCGGCCGCTCCCAGGTCGACAAGGGGTTTCTCGCCGAATTGGCCCGGCGCGGCGGCGCGGGCGAGGCGCTGGCCGCCGAGGTGGCGGAGGCCAACACCGGCCTGGCGGCGCTCCAGCTGTGCATGGCGGCCGGGGTGCCGCTGGGCGAGCTGGTCGCGACGACCGCCCGCGACGAGGCACTGGCCGTGCTGCGCGGGGCGCCGGTGACGGTCGACGTGATCTGCATCGACCGGGCCGGCACGGTGGTGGGACGCAGCACGGTCGCCTGAACGCCCGTCTCAGCCCGGGGCGGGTCCTGCCACGGAAGCACTCTCAGCAGACATGGCGGTCCCGCCCGGTCGAGTACAGGTGGCTGTCGCGGAACTGCTCCGCGCCGAGGGTCCGGCCGACCATGATGACGGCGGTCCGCAGCACACCGGCCTCCTTCACCTTCCCGGCGATCTCGTCCAGCCTGCCACGGATGATCAGCTCGTCGGGACGGGAGGCGTAGGCGACGACCGCGGCGGGACAGTCGGCGCCGTGGTGCGGAAGCAGCTCGTCGACCACCCGGTCCACGTACCGGACGGCGAGGTGCAGCACGATGAGCGCGCCGCTGCGGCCGAGGGTGGCCAGGTCCTCCCCTTCCGGCATGGCGGTGGCGCTGTGCGCGACCCGGGTGAGGATGACCGTCTGACCGACGGTCGGCACGGTCAGCTCCCGCTTCAGGGCGGCGGCAGCGGCGGCGAACGCCGGAACGCCGGGGACGACCTCGTAGGGCACCCCGGCCGCGTCCAGCCGCCGCATCTGCTCGGCCATCGCGCTGAACACCGACGGGTCCCCGGAGTGCAGCCGCGCCACGTCGTGCCCCTCCTCGTGCGCGCGGACCGTCTCGGCGGTGATCTCGTCGAGGTTGAGCTGCGCGGTGTCGATCAGGCGGGCGTCCGGCGGGCATTCGGCCAGCAGTTCGCGCGGGACCAGGCTGCCCGCGTACAGGCAGACGTGGCAGGCGGCGAGCGTACGGGCGCCGCGCACCGTGATCAGGTCGGCGGCACCGGGTCCGGCGCCGATGAAGTACACGGTCATCTGTCTGCTCCTGCGGGATCGTCGGCTGCGTCGGACGCGTCGGATGTCTGTACGGGCTCCTGCGCGGGCTTCTGTACGGCCCACTGGGTCACCGGCATCGCCTGCCGCCAGCCGGTGAATCCGCCCACCGGCACGGCGTGCGCCACCGCGAGCCGTACCAGTTCTCCGCCGTGGCGGCGGTAGGCGTCGGCGAGCAGGGCCTCCGACTCCAGGGTCACGGTGTTGGCGACCAGCCGTCCGCCCGCCGGCAGCGCCTCCCAGCACGCGTCGAGGAGGCCGGGCGCGGTGAGCCCGCCGCCGATGAACACGGCGTCGGGCGAAGGGAGTTCGGCCAGGACGGCGGGCGCGGCGCCGGTCACGACCCGCAGCCCGGGCACGCCGAGCCGGTCGGCGTTGCGGGTGATCCGTTCGGCCCGCACCGGGTCGCGTTCGACGGTCACCGCCCGGCACGAGGGATGCGTACGCATCCACTCGATCGCGATCGAGCCGGAGCCGCCGCCGATGTCCCACAGCAGCTCACCGGGGGCGGGGGCGAGCGCGCCGAGCGTGGCGGCGCGGATGTGCCGCTTGGTGAGCTGCCCGTCGTGCTCGTACGCCTCGTCCGGCAGCCCCGGTACGGCACCGAGCCGCAAGGCGTCCGGGGCCCGGCGGCACTCGACGGCGACGATGTTGAGGGGGTCGCCGGAGGGGCGCGCCCAGTCGTCGGCGGTCGCCTCGCCGGTCGTACGTTCCTTCGCGCCGCCGAGTTGTTCCAGCACCCGCATCCGGCTGGGGCCGAAGCCGCGGTCGCGCAGCAGGGCGGCGACCTCGGCGGGGGTGGTGGCGTCCGCGCTGAGCACCAGGAGCCGTCGGCCGTCGTGCAGGGCGGCGGCGAGGCGGGCGGCGGGCCGGCCGACGAGGGTGACGACCTCGACGTCCTCCACGGGCCAGCCGAGGCGCGCGGCGGCATGGGAGACGGAGGAGGGGTGCGGCAGGACGCGCAGGGCGCCGGGTCCGTCGTCGTGCAGCTCGTCGAGCACCTCGGTGAGGGCGCGTCCGATGCCGTAGAACATCGGGTCACCGCTGGCCGGCACGGCGATCCGGCGGCCGGAGTACGCGGCGAGGAGGCCGGGGACGGCGGGACGCAGGGGTGAGGGCCAGGTGATCCGTTCCCCGGCGCACTCCGGGGGCAGCAGGTCCAGCTGGCGCGCTCCCCCGATCAGGACCTCGGCGTCGCGAAGTGCCGTACGGGAGGGGCCCGGCAGGCCTTCCCAGCCGTCGGCCCCGATCCCGACGACGGTGACGGCGGGCTGCGGTCCAGGTCGCGCGGGGATCACTGCTCGGTACCTCGGAATTCGCGGGAGGGTCTCGGAAGGGGTCTCACGAACGGGTGTCGTGAGGGGCGACAGGAACGCACTTTACGGGGCGCCGACCTGCGCACCTACGCTCGGGTACGCAGGCCGGGGCCGCCGTGGACCCGGCATTGGCAGCGTCTGAGCTCCAGGTCATGCGCGTACTGGTCCTGGAGGACGATCCCGGTCTGGGGCCCGTCGTCGCTGGTCGGCTGCGCGACGCCGGGTTCGCCATGGACCTCGCACGGACTGGCCTGGCTCGACAAGATGTGGGACGGGGACAGCGAGACCCTCTACGTGCAGGTCGGCATCGGGGCGGGCAACGACGCCGTACGGACGGACCATGACGTGTGGCGGCTTCCGGAGGCCGACGACCGGCTCGATGTGTCGCCCGGCGACCCGGACTACACGATCAAGCACCGGCCGGTCTTCCGCGCGGCCGAGCCGGGCGAGGGGGTCGGCGCCAGTCCGGCGGGACGGGTGGCCGCGGCCTTCGCCCTCGCCGCACGCGCCGACGGACGGTAGCCGCACCGGACCCGTGAAATCATCGACCCGCCTGTCGGACAGGGCAGACCTGGCGTGACGTGATCCCCGTGAGAGGCAAGGGCAGACATGGCTTCCGACCCGGAGGGGGAGTGGGAGTGGGACGACACCCTGTTCCTCGGTACGGCTGCCTACTACCGGCGCGGGAGGCTCCCGTACGCCCCCGGGCTGGCGGACGCCCTCGCCGAGATCCTGGAGCTCGACGGGCGAGGACGCCTCATCGACGTGGGATGCGGGCCCGGCACCGTCGCCCTGAGCCTGGTGGATCTGTTCGGTGAGGTCGTCGGCGTGGACCCGGACAGCGGAATGATCGCCGAGGCGACGCGTGAGGCAGCCGAGCGCGGGGTGAGCGGGAAGACGCGGTGGGTGCGGGCCCGGGCCGAGGAACTGCCCGCCGGCCTCGGGACGTTCACCGTCGCGGCCTTCGCCCAGTCCTTCCACTGGATGGACCGGGACCTGGTGGCGGCCACCGTCCGGGACATGCTCCGGCCGGGCGGAGCACTGGTGCACATCTCCGACCTGAAGACGGAGACCCCGACCGTCGACGGCCTTCCGCATCCGGCGGTGCCGTACGCGGCCCTGGAAGAGCTGGTGAGCGATCATCTCGGGCCGGTCCGCCGGGCCGGCCGGGGCGTGCTCCCGCACGGGACTCCCGGCGGTGAGGCGGCGGTGTTCGCGCGGGCGGGGTTCACCGGCCCCCAGCGGCATGTCGTCCCCGGGGGACAGGCGCTGGAGCGCACGAGTGACGACGTCGTCGCGGGCGTCTTCTCGATGTCGTTCTCCGCCCCGCACTTGTTCGGCGCACGCCGGGACGACTTCGAGGAGGACGTACGCCGGCTGCTGCGGGCGGCCTCCCCGGCAGGCCTCTTCTCCGTACGTCAACCGGGCACCGAGACCTTCGTCTGGCGCACGGTCCCCGCGGCCGTAGGACGGCCCTAACCGCTGTGGGTGGCGCTGCGGATCGCCCGCCAGCGGCGAACGAAGAACCGCAGGAAGAGCGTCTCGCACAGCACGGCGTAGAGGAGCACGCCCCCCACGACGGCGAGATCGTCCCAAAGGGTCGGGGTGGGCCCCAGCCGTCCGACCAGGAAGTAGCCGCCGAGGCTCTGGGCGAGCACACCTGTGCTGAGGATGAACATCGCGGTGGCGATGTACGGGTAACCCATGTGCGTGCCGGAGGAGATGAGCCGGGATTCCCAGCTGAGGACATCTCCGGTGCCCAGCAGGCTGTTGATGCGGCGCTCGACCGCCGCGACGCCCTGGCCGGCCCGCTGGGAGCGGTGGTACTCCCCCAGCCAGATCAGCAGGCTCGCCTTCGCGGCGCCGGGGACGAAGAGCAGACAGGCCGGGATCAGCACCCCCCTGGGCAGATCGGAGGTGATCACGGCGGCGGTGACGACCGCGAGGGAGGTGAACGCGAAGTTCATGATCTGGATGCGGTTGCTGATCGCCTGCAGGCTCTCCGTACGCAGCGAGTTGTACTCCGCGAGCAGCGCCGTCAGAGCGGCGGGATCCGCGGGTTCCGGACCGGCGGACGTGGGCCGTACGACGGGAATCGCCGTGCGTGGAGCGGGAGTTGGCGGTGCTGGATCGGTCACCCTGTGATTGTGTCCAGCAACTCCACGGCCGACACACCGGACATGCCACCGGACTCGTGACCGGATTCGTGACCTGACTCGTGCCCGGATTCGTGACCTGACTGGTCGCTGGATTCGTCGCCGGACTCGTCCTCGAAGCCGTACTTCACGGTGCGGAAACCCAGCCCCCGGGCACGCGCCAGGTTGGCCTCGCGGTCCTCCACGAACAACGTGGAGGACGGGCGGACATGCTCCGCGGCGATCTCCAGGAGGCCGCGCCCGGGGGTGCTCTTGGAGACGCCGAGCCCGCAGGAGAGGAAGACCAGGCCCGGGTCGATCCACCGGTCCAGGAGCAACCGTTCCGCCTGCTTCGCGTACCAGAAGGACGTGTTGTTGGAGGCGATGCCCACCGGTCGGACTCCGTCGGCGGACGCCGCGGCGAGCAGCGCTCCGGCGGCGGGGTTCGCCACCAGCAGCTCCTCCTCCAGCTCCTTGACCAGCTGTGCGGAGATGTCACAGCCCAGCTGCCGGGAGAGTTCGTGCCAGTACTCCGCCTCTTCGGCCTCGCGCACGCTGAACGTGCGCCAACAGCGTCGGCCCGCCTCCAGTACGGCGGACCGGTCGAGCCCCAGACGGTCCCCGAGCCCCGCGCCCGGGGTCAGCAGCAAGGACTCCCACGGGTCGCTGAAGAGGACGTTGCCGAGGTCGAAGAGGATCACCGACGGGCTGTCGGCTTCTGCGGCACCGGAATGCGCGTTCACCTGCGGGTCCCCTTCGCTCCGTCACAGCGGTCCGCCAGGTCGCAGCGGGCCGGGAATCGCGACGCTAGCATGCCGGCACACCGCGCCCCGGCCGGCTGACCGGGCCCGTCGAGGGGCCGGGACGCGCCCGTTACTCCGCTTCCGCCGTCCGCGTGCTCTCCCGTACGACCAGTTCGTACCCCGCGATGAGTCGCGTGTGCGGGGCCTCCGCGTCGGTGGTGATCCTGTGCAGCACGGCGTCCACGGCCAGTTCGGCGATCTCGCGCTTGTCCGGTGAGACGGTGGTCAGCGACGGGACGCTGTAACGGGTCTCCTGGATGTCGTCGAATCCCACGACCGCCAGGTCCCGCGGCACCCGCAGGCCGTGTTCGTGCGCCGTGCGCACCGCGCCGGAGGCGAGCAGGTCGCTGAAGCAGAAGACGGCGTCCGGGGGCTCGTCCAGGGCGAGCAGAACGCGCATGGCCGCGGCCCCGTCGGCGCGGGTGAACTCGCCGGTGTCCGGGACGAGTCGGGGGTCGTGCGGCACACCGGCGGCGTGCAGCGCGGTCAGGAAGCCGTGCATGCGCTGCACGGTCGTGGCATGGGCCCGGTCCGAGGGCTGGCCGATGACTCCGATGCGCCGCCGCCCGAGCTGGAGCAGGTGCTCGGTCGCCTCGCGCGCCGCCGCCGAGTTGTCGATCAGTACGTGATCGGCCGGAATCTTGTACGACTGCTCACCCAGCAGGACGAGGGGCACGCGGCGCTCGCGGTTGGCGAGCATCGTCTCGTCGAGACAGAGCGGGCTGAGCAGCACTCCGTCGATGAGCGGGTCGCTGAGTCCGCAGGCGATGCGCAGTTCCTCGGCGGGGTCTCCCCCGGTGTCCTCGATGAGAACCGTGCAGCCGCGCTTCTTGGCCGCCGCGATGACCTCGGCGGCGAGCTCCGCGAAGTACGGGGCGACCAGTTCGGGCACGGCCAGCGCGATGATGCCGCTGCGGCCCGTGCGCAGATGGCGTGCGGAGGCGTTGGGCTGGTAGTCGAGTTCGGCTATGGCGCGCAGCACCCGTTCCCGGGTCTGTTCCGCGACCCGGACCTCGCCCCGGACGACGTTCGAGACGGTCTTGATCGATACGCCCGCGCGCTCGGCGACGTCCTTGAGGCGTGCACCTGCCATGGTGGTCGCCCCTCCCTCCCCCGGCTTCCTTCCGGCCGACAGCCGACAGCCGACGTCCGACGGCCGCCCTCCGCGTTGCTTCGTCAGGCGTGTCGGGCCGGAGTCGGTCCGCTGTCGGTCCGGTGTGCTGCTCAGGGTAAGCCATGTTCCAACGTTGTAATGGCTTCGCCCACCAGTTGGGTGATATGAACCGGTATCGCCTCGACGGCTCGTCGAACAGGAAGTTCGCGCAGAAGTGTTGACGCCACATTTCCCCGGGGATACAACGTTGTAACCGCCTCGACCCAGTGCCCGAGCGGATCGGTTCGATCTCCCATTCCAACGTTGTACTCCTTGAGTTTTCCGCCGTGGAAGGACGCATGCCCATGCGGGACCGCACGCCGCACACCTCCCCGCCCGCTCCGTCCCGGCGCCGACTGCTGCGCGGCACGCTGTCGCTCGGTGCCGTCGCGGCCTCGGCCGCCGCGCTCGGCGGCTGTGACAGCACCCTCGCGCAGGGGTTCACCGGCGGGTCGCCCACCCCGTCACGGCTGAACTTCTGGAATCCCTTCACCGGCGGTGACGGTGAGCGGCTGCTCGCGATGCAGGCCGCCTACCGCGCCGGGCACCGGTCGACGGACCTGAAGTCGGCGACCTTCGTCTGGGGCAACCCGTACTACACCAAGCTCACCCTCGCCACGCTCGGCGACCGGCCGCCGCAGGTCGCCATCAGCCATCTGTCGAAGGTGCCGACGCTCGCCGAGGCGGGTCTGCTCGCCGAGATCCAGCCAGCCGATCTGGCCCGGCACGGGCTGACCGAGGACAAGTTCGACCCGCGGCCGTGGAAGAAGTCGCAGCTGGACGGCAAGCTGTACGCGATCCCGCTCGACACGCACCCCTTCGTGCTCTACTTCCGTACCGACATCGCCGAGAAGGCCGGACTGCTCGACGGGCAGGGGAAGTTGACGGACGTGGACGGGCCCGACGCGTTCATCGACGCCCTGCGCGCGGCGAAGGAAGTGACCGGGCAGTGGGGCGGTTCGATCGCCTCGGTGAAGGACGCCTCGACACAGTTCCGGCTCTTCTGGTCGTTCTACCGGCAGATCAGCGGCGGCGACCTCGTCGCCGACCAGGGCAAGAAGGTCGTCATCGACACGGAGGCGGCGGCCGAGGCGCTCGCCTACATCCGCCGCCTCACCCAGGAGAAGGTCGTGCCCACGACCACCGACAGCCCGGGTGCCATCACGATGCTCACCACCGGCAAGGCCGGCTTCCTGATGGACGGCGTCTGGCAGGTGCTCACGGTCCAGGGTTCCAAGGTGAAGTTCGACATGCGGCCCCTGCCTCGGATCTTCGACGACGCGCCCTACGCCTGCGCCGCCGACTCGCACTCCCTCGTCCTGCCCAAGGCGCCCTCCGACTCGGCCCAACGCCTGGACCTCTCCCTGGGTTTCGTCGCCTCCCTGCTGGGCTCCAGCAAGCTGTGGGCGGAGGGCGGACACATCCCCGCCTGGCTGCCGACCCAGCGGTCGGCGTCCTACAAAGCCCTCGAACCGCAGTCGCACTACGCCGCCGCCGCCGACGGAGCCGCCTACGACCCGGCCGCCTGGTACGGGGGCGCGGGCAGCAGCCTGCAGATCGTCATCGGCGACGCCGTGACCTCCGTGTTCACCGGAGCCACCAGCCCGACGGCCGGAGCCGCCCGGATGAAGCGCGAACTGCGCGAGCTGGCCGGCCGGCCCTCGCCCGTGTAGCCCCTCGCGCACCCACCGCGCTCCAGCTGCTCGCCCACCGTCTCCACCACGGCCCCCACGGGGCCCCCGCACGTCGTGAGATCCCGTATGTCCTGACTGAAAGGGCCGTCCCATGGCCACGACAACCGCACCGACCAAGGCCCGAGGCAGAGGTGACCGCTGGGCCGGTCCGGGGATGCTGTTGCCCTTCTCCCTGTTCTATCTGCTGTTCCTGGTGGGGCCGCTGATCTACACCGTCGTGGCCGGCTTCTTCGACACCAGCCTGCTCAGGTCGGGCCTCGGCGACTTCGCCGGTCTCTCCAACTACTCGGCCGTACTGGGCGACAGCGAGTTCTGGCGCACGCTCAAGAACACGCTGTGGTTCACCGTGCTGACCACCGTCCCCCTGGTGCTGCTCAGTCTGGTGCTGGCGATCCTCGCCGACCGCTTCGTCCGCGGGCGCTGGTTCTTCCGCTTCGCCTTCTTCGCACCGTTCGTACTGCCCTCGGCGGTCGTCGCGCTCATGTTCACGTTCATCTACGCCGACCAGGTGGGCCTCGCCCAGCAGGCCGCGACGTGGGTCGGCGTGGACACCCCCCCGTCCTGGCTGGGCGACCCGGACTGGGCGATGATCTCCATCGCCGCCGCCACCGTGTGGTGGACGCTCGGCTTCAACTTCGTCCTGTATCTCGCCGGTCTGCAGGACATCCCGCGGTCCGTGCACGAGGCCGCGGCCATCGACGGGGCGGGACCCTGGCAGCGCATCCGCCATGTGGTCGTGCCGATGCTCGGCCGCACCACGACCCTCGTCACGGTCCTCCAGGTGGTCGCCTCCCTGAAGGTCTTCGACCAGATCTACATGCTGACCAACGGCGGCCCCGACGGAAGCACCCGGCCCTCGCTCCAGCTCATCTACGACACCGGGTTCGTCGAGGGCCGCGTCGGCTACGCGTCGACCGTCTCGCTGCTGCTCTTCGTGGTGATCCTGCTGGTCTCGCTTGTCTGGTTCGCCCTCGTCCGCCGCGCCGAGAAGGAGCGCTGATCATGACCGCCACCGCCACACCGCCCGTGACCGAGCAGCAGACCCCCGTGGCCGAGCCGCGTCGGAAGTACGACGCCGAGCGCCTGTTCAACCGGGTCGCCCTGGGAGTCCTCATCGCCTTCTCGCTGCTGTGGCTGGTGCCGCTGGCCTGGGCGCTGGCCACCTCGATCCGGCCCGCGCAGGAGGTCATCACCGACCCCACCAGCTGGTTCACCGCTCACCCCACCCTCGCGGCGTACGGGGACATCTTCGACGCGGGGAAGCTGCCCTACTGGTACGCGAACAGCTTCATCACCTCGATCCTGACGACCGTGCTCACGGTGGTGGCCGGGTCGCTCGCGGCCTTCGCGCTCTCGCAGACGCGTTTCCGGGCGCGCCGCGCCGCGTTCGTGATGCTCCTCGCCGGAATCATGATCCCGGGTCAGGTCCTGATGATCCCGCAGTTCCTGGCGCTCCAGGAGGCGGGTCTGCTCAACACCTACTGGGGAGTCGTACTCCCTCAAGTACCCAATGTCGTCGCCGTGTTCGTCTTCAAGCAGTTCTTCGACGGCATCCCCAGGGAACTCATCGACGCGGCACGCGCGGACGGCGCGTCCTGGCTGCGTACGTACCGGCAGATCGTCATGCCCATCTCGCGGCCGGTGATCTCCGCGGTCACGATCTTCGTGTTCGTCGGGGTGTGGAACAACTTCCTGTGGCCCCTGCTGGTCGTCACCGACCCGGAGATGATGACCCTCCCCGTCGGACTGACCTCCGTCCAGGACGTCTTCGGCGTCCCCTACGCCCAGTTGATGGCCTCCGCCGTGCTCGGCGCCATCCCGCTCCTCGCCGTGTTCGCGCTGTTCCAGCGCCGCATCGTCGAGGGCATCGCCGGAACCGGCCTCAAGTAACCCCGCCCGCAGGGCAGTTCCACCGTTTTCCTTCCTGAGAAAGGCTCCAGCATGCCGCACACCGCACGGTTCACCGTCGACCCCGAGTTCACCGTCGGGGAGGTGGACCCGCGCCTGTACGGAACGTTCGTCGAGCACATGGGACGCTGTGTCTACACCGGCATCCACGAGCCCGAGCACCCCTCGGCGGACGCCGCCGGCTTCCGGACGGACGTCGCCGACCTGGTACGGGAGCTGGGGACGGGCCTGGTCCGCTACCCCGGGGGCAACTTCGTCTCCGGCTACCACTGGGAGGACGGCGTCGGCCCGGCCTCCGAGCGGCCCCGCCGCCTCGACCTGGCCTGGCGCTCCATCGAGACCAACCAGGTGGGCACCAACGAGTTCCTCACCTGGGCCAGGGAGCAGGGCCTCGACCCGATGATGGCGGTCAACCTCGGCACCCGCGGTATCGACGCGGCCCGCGCCCTGGTGGAGTACTGCAACCAGCCCGGCGGCACCGCCTGGTCGGATCTGCGGATCAAGCACGGCTACTCCGCGCCGCACGACGTCAAGCTGTGGTGCCTGGGCAACGAGATGGACGGCCCCTGGCAGACCGGCCACAAGACGGCCACCGAGTACGGACGGCTCGCGGCCGAGACCGGCAAGGCGATGCGCCAGGTCGACCCGTCCATCGAGCTGGTCGCCTGCGGCAGCTCGAACGCGGCCATGCCGACCTTCGGCACCTGGGAGCGCGAGGTGCTGGAGCAGACGTACGACGAGGTCGACTACCTCTCCCTGCACGCCTACTACGAGGAGTTCGACGGCGACCGCGCCAGCTTCCTGGCCTCCGGGGCGCACATGGACCAGTACATCCGCGACGTGGTCGCCACCGCGGACCACGTACGGGCCGCGCGCGGCGCCAAGAAGCACATCAGGCTCTCGTTCGACGAGTGGAACGTCTGGTACGCCGCCCGCTTCGTCGGCGAGCGCAATCTGGAGACCGCCGAGACACCCCGGCTGATCGAGGACACCTACAGCGTGACCGACGCCGTCGTCGTCGGCTCCCTGCTCATCACCCTTCTGCGCAACGCCGACCGGGTGGCCATCGCGTGCCTCGCCCAGCTGGTCAACGTCATCGCCCCGATCCGCAGCGAACCGGGCGGCCCGAGCTGGCGGCAGACCATCTTCCACCCGTTCGCCCAGGCGGCCCGGTTCGCGACGGGCAAGGTCCTGCGCACCGAGGTGACCGGGTCCCGTATCGACACCGAGCGGCACGGTGACGTGTCGGCGCTCGACACGGTGGTGACGTACGACGAGGAGAGCGGCGCGGTCACCGTCCTCGCCGTCAACCGCGGCCAGGAGCAGTCACTGAACCTGCGGGCCGAGCTGCGCGGCGCGCTGTCCGGCTACCGGGTGCTGGAACACCTGGTCCTGGCCGACCAGGACCCGGACGCCGTCAACACCCAGGCCGAGCCGGACCGGGTGGTTCCGCGCACCGGGGGCGGGGCACAGGTGACCGCCGACGGCGCGCTGGAGGCGGAACTGGCGCCGGTGTCCTGGCACGTCATCCGCCTGACGCCTGCTGCCTGATCCCCGCAGCCTGCCCCCCTGCTGCCTCGCCCCCTGCTGTGTGACGTCACCCCGGCGTCACCGACCGAACAGATCCGACCCCCACCCCATCGGGAGCATCTGATGTCGGCACGACCACGTACCCCCATACCCCCACTCCGCCTGGCCGCCCTCGTCTCCGCGCTGGTCGCGCTCCTGGCGGCGCTGCTCACCGCGCAGACCGGCACGGCCGGCGCGGCGACCGGCACCGTACTGCGCAACGACACCGGCCTGTACCCCAGGGCGATCCGGCTCGCGCACAACGGGAGCGCCAACGGCCGCGTCCTGTCGTCGGTGGTCACGTTCTCCGGGAACAACGGCCTCGGGACCATCTACGAGAGCACCGACTCCGGCGCGTCCTTCCGCCAGGTCGGCGCGGTCGGTGACCCGGAGGCGGCGGGCGGACAGGGCCTCTGCTGCTCCACGCTCTTCGAACTCCCGCGGGCGATCGGCGGCCTGCCCGCCGGCACCCTGCTCTGGGCCGCCTCGGTCGGCCAGGACGAGACGAACCGGCGCATGGCGCTGCGCGTCTTCAAGAGCAACGACGTGGGACGCACCTGGAGTTACCTGTCCACCATCGCGACCGCGGGCGGCACCGGCGGCCTGTGGGAACCCGAGTTCTCCGTCGACGCCTCCGGGCAGCTGGTCGCCCACTACTCGGACGAGACCGACTCGGCCCACAGTCAGAAGCTGATGGCCGCGCGCACCTCGAACGGCACGGCCTGGACCGGGCACCGCGCCACCGTCGTCAGTTCCCTGGTCTCGGACCGGCCCGGCATGGCGGTCGTCCGCAGGCTCGGCAACGGCACCTACTTCATGTCGTACGAGATCTGCGCCGCCGCCGGCCAGTACCAGTGCGTCGTGCACTACCGGACCTCGCCCGACGGCTGGGACTGGTCGAGCGGGCCCGTCCTCGGGTACCGGCCCGAGACGGGCGACGGCAAGTACTTCAAGCACGCCCCGACCGTGGCCTGGTCACCCGAGGCCGGCAATCCGCTGGGCCGGCTCTTCCTGATCGGCCAGGTCCTGTACAACAAGGACGGCACGGTGGCCGCCGGGAACAACAGGACGGTCTGGGTCAACAGCGCCGACGGCAGCGGCACTTGGCGGGAGATCCCGGCCCCCGTCACCGTCTCGTCGACGGTCGTCGACTACTGCCCCAACTACAGCTCGGCCCTGCTGCCGTCGGCGGACGGCAACAGCCTACTGGAGATCGCCACCGACTGGGACGGTGGCATATGCAAACCGTACTTCGCCACCAAGTCCGTACCGTCCTCCTGAGCATTTCCCCGGCATGACCTGTGGGGGGGGGGCCCCCCCAGCGCGGGGGGGGGCCCCCCGTGTGGGGGGGGCGCCCGGGGCCCCCCGCCCCCCCCCCCCCCCCCCCCCCCCCCCCGGGCCCCCCGGCGGA